>CAYWUI010000014.1:30418-67777 GCA_964461435.1 uncultured Bacteroidales bacterium
TTTAGAAATATTACTGTCACCGGAGTGAATGATGCCCCTGTGCTTTCTGCTATTGAACCTGCATCTGCCAGTTACACCGAAAATGGTGCTCCTGTTAATCTCACATCCATAATAACTGTTACGGATGTTGATGATGCCAATATGGAATCCGCTGACATACAGATTATAACAGCTTACCAGTCCGGCGAAGATGTTTTAAGCTTCACGAGTGGCGGGGGCATATCGGGTGCATGGGATTCGGGCACAGGTATCCTTACCCTTACCGGCTCTGCCACAAAAGCTAATTATGAGACAGCATTAAGGAGTGTCACATATCAGAATACAAGCGAAGATCCTGTGACTACTACGAGAACGGTACGCTTCAGGGTAAATGACGGCGATATAAACAGCAATACGGTGTCAAGGAATATTACCGTAGTCGGGGTCAATGATCTGCCGGTGCTGTCAGATCTGGAGACCACTCCGCTTGCCTACACCGAAGACCAGGGTCCCCTTCATGTTACAAACACGATCGTGATAACGGACATTGATGACGACAGCCTTGCTTATGCAACGGTACGGATAAATCCCGGTTATTTACCTGCTGAAGATACCCTGGTATTTACCAATATGCCCGGCATAACAGGTGCATGGACTGATGTTAACGGTACAATGACATTAACAGGCCCCGATACAAAAGCCAATTTCCAGGCAGCACTGCGCAGTGTTTCATATATAAATACAAATACCGGCAATCCTTCGCTGACTGCAAGAACAATGACATTCAGGGTGAATGACGGTAAAGGGAACAGCAACGCCCCCACCAGAAATATAAGCATTACAAGGGTAAATGATGCCCCTGTGCTCTCGGGAATCGAATTAACTCCCCTGAGCTATACAGAGGGAGCAGGGGCAGTTCCCATAACAGCAACCATACTGGTCAAAGATCCCGATGATAGCGATATTGAATCGGCAACCATACAAATTACAGGCAATTATATAAATACCGAAGATACCTTAATTTTTACCAATACCGCTTCTATAACCAGTTCGTGGACCCAGTTTACAGGTACACTGACATTGACCGGCAGCGCAACAAAGGCAAATTACCAGGCCGCATTGCGCAATGTAAGATATAAAAACAAGAATACACTGAATATCGCTGCTGTTCCGAGAACGGTAACCTTTATTATCAGTGACGGCTTTCTTTACAGCAATATGGTATCCCGAAACATTAATATTATTGCAGAAAATGACCCTCCTGTTGCATATAATGTCAATATCTCGGGCAGTCATACCATCTATTCATACTTAACCGGCATATACAGTTATAACGATCCTGAAAGTGATCCCGAGGGAAATTCTACTTACACATGGTACAGGTCTCATTATCCTGACGGTACTGACTCGGTTTTGATTACAGGTGCCATTAATAAAAACTATACAACCAAATATATTGACGGCGGCAATTATTTGAGTTTTGGTGTAAAGCCTGCAGATAACAAGGGTGCAATATCTCCTTTTATATATAACAGCAGCTGGCAGTATATTAACGCGGGTCCGACAGCCCTGGATCTGCATATTGCAGGAGCCAAAGCGCTGAATCAGATTGACACTGCTGCTTTTAATTATTTTGATCTCGAAGGTAATCCTGAAAATCCTGGCAGTCACTATTACCAGTGGTTTAGAGCTGATAATGCATCGGGACTCCACCAGGCAGCTATTGCCGGTGCAACTTACAAGACTTATACAATAAACACTAGTGATAATCATAAATACATAAGTGTTAAAGCATCACTTGCAGCAAGTGCAGGATCGCTGCGTGGAGATACTGCACAGAGTATATGGTATGGCCCCATAAGCCAATTACCGTCTGTTACAATTTCAGGAACCGACACAATATGTATTGGTCAATTTGCCCAAATAACTTTTAGTTACATAGGTGAAAATCCCCCGTGGTCAGTGACCTATACTATTAACGGCACCGATGAATACACTATAAGTAATATTGCAGTAAATGAAGCTGTAATACTGAATGATATTCCGGGAGTTTATGAGCTTAAATCAGTGTCTGATGCCAGGTACACAGATGTAAAAATCACAGGGAGCATAACAATAAGTAACTTCCCACCTGTCACGGTACAGTTGACGGGTATCCAGACCGATATCTGTGATGACGGGGTATCAACCGGCATTTTAAGTGCAGATTTTACCGGGGAAGCGCCATGGAGCTTCACCCTTGACAGGCCTACCGGCATAAGCGACACAATATATACGGAGGTTATTGACGACCCGTTCCTGTTTAATGTGAGAAGGAATGGAAGGTACGGGATAATAGCATTGGCAGATAAACATTGTACCGGAAATACCACGGGGTCAGGTTATGTGGATATAACTTATCTTGCCTCACCACATGCAACAATTTCAGGGACAGACACCATATGTACGGGCGACATTGCCCCCATAACCGTGACGCTTGACAAAGGGACACCGCCATGGCGGTTTACATATACGATCAATGGGCTTAATCCGGTTACCGTCACAAATATTATGGTAACATCCTATACATTAAATGGTTTAACTGCGGGACTGTACGAGCTTGTAAGTGTTGAGGATGCTATTTGTACAGGCAGGACAACAGGCTCGGCACATGTATATTACCGCTCACTCCCTACGGCACATCTGACAGGAGGCGGTGCGATGTGTGAAGGAACGGCTACCAACATAATAGTTACCCTTACAGGTATTTCACCCTGGAATTTTACTTACAGGGAACTGACCCCTGTATCGGATATATCTGTTCCGGTTAACAATGTATTGACCAGTCCCAGGATGGTTCCTATTAATCCGGATACCACCGCTCAATATACTTTGGTCAGTGTTACGGATAAATATTGCCCCGGGACGGTTTCAGGAGTGGTAAATGTATCTGTCCTCCCTGCTCCTCATGTTACGCTGTCCGGATTGCAGCAAACTTATAGCTACGGTGATGATTGGGTACCTATATTCGGCGATCCCGAAGGCGGCAGTTTTTCAATTATTTCAAAGACCGGAGGTGGATTAATATTTTATAACGACACTACGCGTTTTTTCCCGGCGATAGCCGGAATAACAGATGAGGATGACCCTCCCCACAGAATTATTTACGCCTACCAGGACCCCATTACCGGTTGCTACGGAAGGGATACAGCCGAAGTGTACGTGCTTGAAAAGACAGCATCCATAAGGTTCCCGAACAATAAAAAATTCTATTGCTATAACAGCATGCCATTTACTATCCAGGGTGTAAATGTTTTTAACGATATAGGTACATTTTCCATATCAGGGGGGATCGGACTGCTGGATAATGGCGATAACACAGCCGTAATATCACCTGCAATACTGCAGGAAGGAACATTCGAGGTTACATATTCAAAAAGTAACGGCACCAGCTTTGAGGTTACTGAAGAATTCGAAGTACAGTATGTTGCTGAAATATTTATTATCGGTTTTACAGAGCACACATATTGCAGCAACCACGCCAATGTAAAGTTAAACGGTAATTTAAGCGAAGGAATATTCTACGGAAATTCGGTGACAGGTAATCCTGCCAGCGGATTCTACTTTGTTCCCTCAATTGCATCTGCAGGTGTCGATACAATTTTTTATTCCTATACAACACCCCAGGGATGTTCGAGGGTAACCTTCGATACTGCGACTATCAATAAATCACCTGAGATAGGTTTCCTTGTTGATGATATATGCCTGGCTGTAGGGACAGGTGATTCCACAGTGTTTACCAATACTACTACCTCAGCCGACCCTGTTACGTCATGGCGATGGGATTTCGGTGATCCGAACAGCCTCGAAAATAATATCAGCCCCCTTAAGGATCCAAAACATGTATTCACTAGCTCGGGGACAAAGCAGGTCACCCTGACAGCAAAAACAGAAAAGCAATGCCAGTCAACAAAGGCCACCGTTATTAATTTCGGGGATATACCTGTGGCAGATTTCGAATGGGGAAGCGAATGTTTTCACAGCGGCATGCCAATTCAGTTTACAAACACATCAACAAGTAAAGCAGGAAATGTCACCAGCACAAGGTGGAAATTCTATCATGACGGAACTTCCAGTATTTCATTCAACAATGCCCCTAAATATACATATTCGAAATACGGCAATTATGACGTAGAACTTATTGCTGAAACCGAATACGGTTGTGTCGATACCATCGTGAAAACGCTCCATTTGCGCAGCACCATTAGTATTCAGGATGGAGAGTATTTTGAGGATTTCGAACAGGGAGTAGCGGGATGGTATTCTTATTATGTCAATAATGAATCCTTTAGTACAAACAGCTGGACATACGGAGAGCCCGGGGAAGGATTTTCAGGAGCGGTATCAGGAACCGGTGCGTGGTACACCAACATAGAAACAACCCCGGCCCTGAGGGAAAAATCATGGGTCACCAGCCCCTGCTTTGACTTCAGAGACACAAAAAGACCTATGATCAAACTTGATATACGGAGATTGTTTGACCAGTCCAGGGACGGTGCTGTATTACAATATACGACTGATAACTCCGTAACATGGCACAACGTAGGTGACTGGCTCGACGGAATAAACTGGTACAATGAATATAATATCCCTGTCAAACCCGGCGATAACAGTGTCGGCTGGTCAAAGATAACGGACAGTGACTGGAAAGAAGCACGCCATAAATTAGATAATATTAAAGGAATGACAGATGTACAGTTCAGAATTGCTTACGCCTCAGACGGAACAGCAATCAACAATGACGGTATTGCTTTTGATGATATCTGGATTGGAGAAAGGAAAAAAAGAGTACTGCTTGAACATTTCACAAATACGGAAGATATTGAATGCAAGGAAGCCGACATAATAATAAACAATCTGGTTAACCATTCCAATGATGTTATCGATCTCCAGTATCATACATCTTTCCCTGACGGCGACCCGTTTTATCTTCATAATCCTTTTGCAAACGGTTCAAGGGAAGCATACTATGGCCTGTCATCCATACCTTATACATTTATGGACGGCGGCATATCTTCTGCCTATAAATTTGATTATGACCTCAGGCCGCTGGAAGAAATTGTCGTGGATACGCAGTCACTTAAGGATCCCAGGTTTGAATTGTTACTGAATACTGATAACACGGGTAATTCAACTAATGTAGAATGTTCATTGACTGCCCTGGCAAATATCCCGCAAAGTTATATTACTCTCTATATTGCGATTATTGAAAGGGAAATTACACAGATAACAGAAGAAAATGAAGAAGAAATATATGAAAGCGTAGTAAAAACGATACTGCCTAATCCTTCGGGCACAAGTTATATCAGAAGCTGGGCGCCGGAAGATCAGGAAACGGTAAATTATTCATGGACCTTCACAAATGTGTTTGATGCGGATGAGATAAGGGTTGTGGCTTTTATTCAGGATGAAAGCACCAGGGAAATTTACCAGGCGGCAATTGATATAAGTGATTATTATTCGTCAATAGGTGATGCCAGTTATATTAACCAGGAGATGAAGATGCTTGTATTTCCGAATCCTGTAAATGATATTTCCTATATAAAGTTTAACCGGCCCCTTGATAAAAAATGCAAAATGGAGTTGTATGATAATATGGGTAAGTTGGTGTATTCTGTCCAGTTACAGGGAGGAAACGATTTGTATCATTTTCGTACAGATAACTTTAATAATGGCTTATATATATTAAGAATCGTAGATAATAAGGGGGTGATGGATGTTAAAAAACTGATCATCTCCCGTTAAATAGGGACAGCGCCCGTATTTTTAAAGGGGGACAGCGCCCGTATTTCAATCCCTCAGGGGAAACAGTCCGATAGAGAATCCTACCCTCTACTAAGTATGATGATCCTCCATAATATGGGCGCTGTGCTATACTTCTATTGAATGTGATGTATTCGTCAAAAATATGGGCGCTGTCCCTATTTATTCAAAGCGTGCAATAACTGTTTTTTTCCCTCTCACTTTGGAATTCAGGGATGTTAATATTTTAATTCCCGGTGGCAGAAGAATATCTACCCTTGATCCGAAACTGATAAATCCCATCTCCTCACCCTGCTTAACTACATCGCCTTCAGCGGCATTGGTTAATATCCTTCGTGCTACAGCCCCTGCAATCTGCCTGACCATAATACTTATATTTTTCTTATTCCTTATAACTACGGCTGCACGCTCATTCTCAGCAGATGATTTGGGATGCCAGGCAACAAGGTATTTCCCTTCATGATATTTAAAATAATCAACAGTCCCGCTTATGGGATAATAGTTTACATGAACATTTAAAGGAGACATAAATACAGATATCTGAATCCTTTTGTCTCTGAAATACTCTTGTTCCCTTGTTTCTTCAATGACTACTATTTTACCGTCAGCCGGAGAATAAATGAGATTTTCATCATTGGTCATCACCCTTCGCGGAACCCTGAAAAACCAGATTATCAGCAACAGGAAAAACGAAAAGATAATCACCAATAATAGTGGAATAATAAGGTTATTTATATAATTGAAAACTGAAAAAACAATAACAACATATACAATAAATATGAACAAAATAACTTTATGGCCTTGCTTGTGGATTTTCATATTTTTTTAAACAATTCGAGGTAAATAAAAATAAAAGGAGATGTCAGCAATATCGAATCTATCCTGTCTAAAATACCACCATGTCCTGGAAGAAGTGCTCCCGTATCTTTCACACTTATGCTTCTCTTGAACATGGATTCAGTAAGATCTCCTGCCACTCCGATTAAAGAAACTATACCGGCAAATACCATCACGTCTGTCAGGTTTAAAGTATTAAATACTCCTGAAATCGCCCATGCAACGGCAAAAGTAATCAGTGAACCCCCGATGAATCCCTCCCAGGTTTTTTTAGGCGATATGCGTTTAAAAAGCAAATGTTTGCCAATAGTTATACCTGTAAAATATGCTGCAGTATCGTTTGTCCATATAAGAATAAGATATGCCAGGAGAATTCCGTATGCATATTCATATGCATTACTGGCAGGAAACACAAAATAATTTAAGATTGATAAAGGCAGTGATATATAAATTATCCCGAGCAGTGTAACGGCAGTATTAATAACCGGATTGGCCTTATTCCTGAATAGCTCAAAAATGAATACTGACACAACAAGAGGGATCAATACCAGGTATAGCCGGTTGTTAAATATGCCCGAAGATATTACAAAAGACAGAATAAAGAGAACCGCTCCAAAGGTAATTCCCAGGTATTTGAGAGGATCAATATTTTTGCCCGGTACGATTTTAAAAAATTCATACAGGGCTGATAAATTAATCGTAAAAGAAATAAGGAAATAAGTATACTTACCTGAAAGCAAACAGCCTATTATTAAAATAAGACAAACTGCAGCGGTAATTAGTCTTTTTATAAGATTATTCAATTTTTTACCGTTTAAGCAGATTTTTTAGTACTCTCCTGTCTCCTTGCTGCTTTGGCTGACCTTGATGTTTTCGGACCCGGTGATTTTACTTTGGTTTGAGGTTTGGCAGACGAGATTGTTTTTCCTTTATCGTCATGTACCGAAGGTTTTCCAAACTTTCTTTTGCCGAACACTTTCTCCAGATCTTCACTGAAGATCACTTCCTTCTCAAGCAAAAGAGCGGCAAGTTTTGCCAAACCTTCCTTATGTTCTTTTAATATATTTACGGCTCTTTGATATTGCTCATTAACAAGTTGACTAACCTCTTTGTCAATTAGTTCTGCTGTTTGCTCACTATAAGGCTTTGTAAAGGAATACTCCGTTTGTCCGGTTGAATCGTAAAAGCTCAGGTTTCCTACCTTATCACTAAGTCCGAAATACGATACCATCGCATAGGCTTGTTTGGTTATTTTTTCAAGGTCATTTAATGCCCCGGTGGATATCTGGTCAAAGTTTATGTATTCAGAGGCTCTTCCTCCCAATGCCGAACACATTTCATCCAACAGTTGTTCCTTGGTCGTTATTTGCCTTTCTTCAGGAAGATACCAGGCAGCCCCAAGGGCTTTCCCTCTCGGGATAATGGTAACTTTAACCAGCGGGTTAGCATATTCAAGCAGCCAGCTGACTGTTGCATGGCCTGCCTCGTGAAAAGCAATAGTACGTTTTTCTTCAGGGGTAATAATTTTATTTTTCCTTTCCAGTCCGGCCACAATTCTATCTATTGCATCCAAAAAATCCTGGCGCTGGACAATTTTTTTATTTTTACGGGCTGCAATGAGGGCGGCCTCATTACATACATTGGCAATATCAGCACCTGAAAATCCGGGTGTTTGCTTGGCAAGAAAGTCCATTTTTAAGTCCTTTTCATATTTGATTGGTTTAATATGGACTTTAAATATTTCTTCCCTCTCATTAAGATCAGGCAATTCAACATGAATCTGCCTGTCAAACCTGCCTGCCCTTAACAGTGCCCTGTCAAGTATATCGGCCCTGTTTGTGGCAGCAAGAATAATAACTCCTGCGTTGCTTGCAAACCCGTCCATTTCTGTAAGTAGCTGATTTAGCGTATTTTCTCTTTCATCATTTGCTCCAAAGTTCGGATTTCTTCCCCTGGCCCTGCCAACAGCATCGATTTCATCAATAAATACAATACAAGGGGCTTTTTCTTTAGCCTGCTTAAAAAGATCCCTTACTCTTGATGCCCCCACTCCCACGAACATTTCCACGAAATCTGATCCTGATATTGAAAAAAACGGAACATGTGCTTCTCCGGCCACAGCTTTAGCAAGAAGTGTCTTCCCCGTACCCGGAGGTCCGACCAGCAATGCGCCTTTTGGTATTTTGCCTCCAAGATCAGTATATTTCTTTGGTTTCTTTAAAAAATCCACTATCTCTATAACTTCTGTCTTCGCCTCTTCCAGTCCGGCCACATCCTTGAAATCTACTTTTACATTTGACTCTTTATCAAAAATCCTTGCCCTTGACTTACCGACATTAAATATGTTTGTTGATCCGCCTGATCCTCCTCCTGCCCCGCTCATCCTGCGGAATATAAACAGCCATATAGCTATAAGTATAATAATCGGTATTATCCAGCTGAACATTTCTCCAAAATCTCTTCTTTGCTCACTCTCAGGAAAAATCTTTTGATCTTCGGGCATGTTAGCCTGCGCTTCATCCAGCCATTTTTGAAACGTTTCAACCGAACTTATTGTAAATCTGTAATGAGGGCCGGTACGTGCGAAGTTGCCAAATCCCCTGTTCAGCACGCTGCTATGCTTTGGTGGCACCAGGTACTCAGGCTTTATATATATTTCAACGAATGATTTATTTACAATTACTATTCTGTCTATCTCATTCTTAAGCAAAAACTCGTTTTTTATGACCTGCCAGTTTGTTTCAATTGGCTTTTTACCTTTTTCCAGGAAAAACATAGATGCAAAAGCAATCCCTATAAGCCCGTAAATCCAGAATATATTGAACTTCGGCTTTTTATTATTTGGCTGCCCCTTATTCTGGTCTTTTTTAGGCCACTCCTGTTTCTTCTCTTTATTTTCCTCCATCGAACTTAATATTAATGTTTATTCGTCCTCAATTTTTGTGATATCCGCATCACCCCACAGTTCCTCTAACTTGTAATAATCCCTGTATTGTTCCTGAAAAATATGCACCACTATGTAGATAAAGTCTATCAGTACCCATTGTGCATTTCCCTTTCCTTCAATATGCCCGGGCTTGATATTCAGAACCTTATCAACTTTCTCTTCTATTGCATCAGCTATGGCATTTACCTGGGTTCTTGAGTCACCATGACATATAACAAAATTATCACAAATTGAATAATTCAGTCTTGTTAAATCTATATTTATAACCTCTTTCCCTTTTTTTTCAAATATCCCCTTTATTATCGTATCTAATAATAATCTAGTGCTTGTCAAATTAATCCTCAATGAATTAATGAATATTCAACACAAATGTAGTGAAATAAATCCTTTTACTAAAAATATTATAAATCTATAATTTTGCAACGTTTAATACCCCTAATTAATTATCTTAGGCAATATTTATATTAACAATAACAATACCAAATAAATTATGTTTCAATAATAATCCATGAATTTTAATGACATGAAGGATGTAACCATCGGCAATAACCTGATAAAGCTTGATGCCATTGATTCAACAAACGATTATGCAAAGAAGCTTATCAAAGAAAGTACTGTAAAAGAAGGAACTGTAATTTTGACAGATTTTCAGACAAAAGGGAAAGGACAAAAAGGCGGTTACTGGGAAAGTGAAAAAGGAAAAAACCTGACTTTAAGTATTGTTATAAATCCGGCATTTCTTCAGGTGCAGAAGCAATTTTACCTGTCCATGAGCATATCAATTGGAATAGTCGGATTTCTATCATATCTGTCACTAAATTCAAAGATAAAGTGGCCTAATGATATATACATTCATAACAGGAAGGTTGGAGGAATTTTAATTGAAAATGCCATAAAAAATAACACCATTGCCAGCTCGGTTATCGGAATAGGAATTAACCTTAACCAGACAGAATTTAAAAGCAATGCTCCCAATCCGACTTCAGTATGCCTGGAACTGAAGAAGGCTGTTGAAATTAAAGATTCTTACCGGTTATTGATACAATATTTAAATAAATGGATTAATTTACTTTACAGTGCCCGCTACAGCAAAATTAAGTCCGCTTACCAAAGGCATCTGTTTTTAAGAAACAAAAAAACCTTTTTCACTGATAAAAACGGGAAATTTAAGGGCAGAATTGTTAATGTTGAAGAAAGCGGCATGATATTAATAAAAACGGGAACAAATGAAATAAAAAAATACAATTTTAAGGAGGTCAGCTTCCCTTATTAAAATCTGAAAGATCGATCTTCTCCATATGTTCAACAAGGGTATCGAGAAAAGTCTGCAGCGGTTTCTTTACTATAATCTGATACATAGGACTAATCTGAGCCTGTATTGTCAACCTGATTCTCGTGTCATTTTCGGCAACCTGTTTAAGCTGAATCCAGAAATTAAAATCAATCTTACCGGATTCTTCACCGGCTATCTTTATTGACTTAAAAGGTTCTTTTTCAATGATCCTCATCCCTGTCTCTCCTATACCATCTATTGTAAAATGACAGGAATCCTCTGTAGACTCCCAGTTTTGAATTTTGTCCGCGGGGATAAACTTCTTAAAATTATCGAAGCTTGAGAGAAATTTATATGCTGTTTCTTCCGAACTGTTAATTTTCCCTATTTTACTTTCCAGCTTAATCATTTATTTACGGATTAGTTCCCCAACTTTCGGGATTTTCATGCCATTGCTGAATAATACCCAGCTCCTGTATATTAATATATCCGGTTTTAGTTGCCGTTTCAATCAATGAATTAAAACCACATAGTGTATACAGCTTGCAGCCGGCTTCATTAAACCTGTTTACAGTGGTTTTAAATTGATAGGTAAATATAGCAATCATACCTAATACATTGCAGTTTCTTCCCAGCAGTGCGTTTACAGCTTTCAGGCTGCTGCCTCCTGTTGAGATCAGATCTTCAACAATTACAATATTTTGATTCTCTGCAATCTCCCCTTCTATTAAATTCATTAAGCCATGATTTTTATGATCCGGACGAACATATACAAAAGGCAAATTTAATACGTCAGCAACGATAGCACCAATAGCTATTGCACCTGTCGCGATACCTGCAATTGCCTGGACATTCCCAAACTTATCTTTAATTATACTGATAAAATGTTCCTTAATGACATTTCGTATTTGAGGATATGACAATGTTTTCCTGTTATCACAATATATAGGGGATTTCCAACCCGATGCCCATTGAAAAGGTTTTGCAACATTAATTTTTATTGCCTTAATTTGCAGAAGGAGATTTGCTATTTGATTTTCACTAATACTCATGTGACAAATGTATAAAGTTTTTTTCAACGATCGGAAAGTTTTCTTAACAGATGATTTTCAAAAACATTTTATAAAAAATCATGGATTGTTTTATAAGTACCAGAATAAGCGCGAATTACAGGATTTGCTTGATTTTTACAGAAGTTTAAAAATAATTGATGCATTATATATATTTCACAATGATATTGACAAATTGCGAAGCTCTTTTCGTGCCTGCTACCTGAACATTAGCGCTGCAGGCGGTCTTGTAAAAAACAGGGATGGGAAGATACTTATTATAAAACGCCGTGATAAATGGGATTTGCCTAAAGGTAAAGCTGATCGAAAGGAAAACCCGCAACAGACGTCACTCAGGGAAGTTACCGAGGAGTGCGGCATTAATAATATAGAAATTACCCGGCCTTTATTATCAACATATCACACCTATATGCTTAATGACAAGCATGTACTTAAAAGAACAACATGGTTTGAAATGCTGTATACAGGCACAGACATCCCCGTACCTCAAATAAAAGAACATATTACGGAAGTCAGGTGGTTCGATAAATCGGAAATGGCGGAAGTTACGAAAAATACTTACCAGCTAATTGTTGATGTATTGCGATATGCCAATCTTATTGAATTATAAATCACCCCTTGCTTTCATTGTTTTTACCAGCAAAGACTCAAAATTTTCAGCAGGTGAAATAGAAGGTGAATAGATCAATTTTCCATCCGGACCTATTAAAAAATATGTAGGATAAGCCCTTATATCATACTCCTTAAGAATTTGAGGCTGGTAACCATAGAACAGGAATTTCCAGTTCCAGTTCTTATTCTTCAGGAAATCCCTGAATGTGTCCAGCTGAGCTTCGACAGCTACGGTGACTATTTCGAGCCTTTCCTTATATCTCTCATATATACCTTCTAGAAGTTCAAATTCACTGAGGCATGTATAGCTTTGGGATGTACAAAAATTCAAATAAACATATTTCCCCTTAAAATCATCCAATCTTACAAGACTGCTGTCCGAATCATACAGTTCAAAAGCCGGGGGATAATATCCTGAAAGGAGCCTGGTTATCTTTGCTTTTATTATTTCTCCAATTATCTTATTTTGCTGAATACCGGTTTGCGAAATTAAAGTATCCAGAATAGTAATTAACCCGGTACGTGAAAAATTATCGCTATAAAACTCGTTATATATATTTTGTAAAATCACAAGCTCAGTAATAGTATCGTTATAAAAAACATTATCCCTTGAAAGAGTTCTTTTCAAATCTGAATAACTTTTTGATGTGTTAATATCATCATAAATTTTGCTCCCTTTATCTGTCATTCCAAAGAATACGAAATATTTATCGTATACCTGGTTAAAAAGCTCCATATAGGCCGGATTATTGTATAAAACAGGCTTTCTCCTGAAATATTCATCTGAAATACTCCTGGCTTTTTGCTGGTATGCAAGGTGTCTTAACAATCCATATCTGTATTCACGATAGTTATTAAAATAGCTATTCTTTGAACCGGTAAACGGTTTTTCTATCCTTTCTATATCTGCATTTAACTCTGAAAAGTCATCATTATTAATAAAATTAATTATATGTTTATTATAATAGGGATTATAAGCATCATTAAACATTCTAATCATAAAATTAATCTCATCGGCTTTGGCATCAGCTGTTCCCAGCTGAATTCTTGATTCTGTAAAGTAAGGATTAAGCTCATCTTCCGGACTTTTATCTTCTTTTTCCGGAAGTATGATTTCATATGAATTACCCGGCTCAACATAAAGGAAAGCCTTATAAATACCAAGATGAGAAAAGACAAATGTTATTTGTTCCGGATTCAGGGATATTCTGAAATCGCCATTAGCCTCAACCTTGCATCTGCCTATTTCCTCCTCCCCTTTTGTTACCCAGTCAGTATATCTGTTGAACACTATCTCACAACTGGCGTATGATGGAGCATTTCCATGAAGGATAACATCCCTGGAAAACGATAGTGAGAAGGTTGCTGAAATTAATAATCCCAGTAAACAATATGATCTGCCCATATATTTTGTTTTATTCATTAATATTTATATCGTCAGGCAAAAAAAGACCTGCATCGCCCCCATAACGTATAATATCCCTTACAATTGTCGAATTAATTGCTGTATGTTCAGGCATAGTAAGTAAAAATACCGTTTCTATTTCAGGGTACATAGCTTTGTTTATTTGTCCGACCGCCCTTTCATATTCAAAATCCGATGATGTGCGCAAGCCTCTTAATATGTACCTGGCGTTTACCTGCCTGCAAAAATCAACTGTCAGTCCCTTATATGTTTTAACCTCGACTTTGGAATTATCCTTAAACACTTTTTTAATCCATTCAACCCTTTTTTCAAGGGCGAAATAGTATTCTTTGTTAATGTTATGCCCAATTCCTATTATTATTCTTTCAAATAAAGGTAAAGCTCTTGTTATAATTGATTTATGACCGATTGTAAACGGGTCAAAGGATCCTGGGAAAATAGCGATCTTTTCCATATTTTTAATTTTTAGCTCATTAATTGTCAAAAAATTCCCTGACATCCTTATCTTTCAGAGATTCCTCGGGATTGGCCTGCTCTATTGCCGAAATAATTAACTGTAAATAATTCCTGGCTTTAAATTCATTAAGAATATCAAGTGAGTGTTTAAACAGCTTTGCGTTTTTTAATTTTTTATTATAGGCATCAATAAATTCTACTGACAGGTTTTCGAACGAATCCCTTTTAAAATCAAATCCCAGCTGCCTGTAATATTCAATCACGGGGAACTGAAAAATCCGCTGGTATTTCTTTCTGTATAATTTACCTAATCCGCGCTTGTGAAGAATTTGATTCATGATTGAACATATAAAACATTTTTATTCAATCGCCACTTTTAAAAACTGCAGTATAATAGAATATATCGGGCAGGACATATTAATAATTACTTATTACCTCAAGGCTTCCGAATACAATATCAGCTTCGATAATCAGGTAATTCCCGCCCGGATCAAAAGTATTGCCCTGCCATCCCCCCGACCCGAAAACGACAGTGTTTCCATCAGGCAATTTTGCGCCTGCAAAAACGGCATTAACTTTGATCTTTACAGGGGAATCATCATTAACCTTTATTTCCGTTGCCCCGAATATAGTGTTGATTTTTATCTTTACAGGTTTATCTTTCTTAAAATATACTTTTCTGTAATCAAACACCGACCTGGCAAAAACAACATTATATTCTGCCTTATTATCCGGTGGTTCCGAAATTGTTCTGCTACTGAATATTACATCGCCCTTAACAGGGCCGAAATTAAATATACCCTTATTCCCAACCAGAATTTTTATTCCAACAAGAATCAAAATTACTCCAAGTAATACCCTGAACAGGTTTATGTCAAATAGTATGCGGAATATTATGCTTAAGCCAATAATTACCAGTAATATTCCCCAAAAAACAGCAGGAGCCATCTTCATAGTTATTTATTAATGTTTTCACCAGTCAAAAGTATGAAAATATATAATTTAATGAACCAAAGGTCAGACAATTTTCAGGGGTCTATCAACTTTTTGCTTCAACAAAGAGATATTCAGTACTTCCAGAATATTATTCACAAAGTGAAATTTTAATCCCCTCAGATAGATTTCATTTATTTCATTAATATCTTTTTTATTTTCTTCTGAAAGGATTATTTCCTTAATTGAAGCCCTTTTTGCCGCCAGTATTTTCTCTTTTATGCCGCCTACAGGCAGCACCTTGCCCCTGAGTGTAATTTCGCCGGTCATTGCAAGGCTTCTTTTAACTTTTCTTTGGGTAAAGGCAGAAACCATTGATGTTATCATTGTTATTCCGGCCGAAGGGCCGTCTTTTGGTATTGCCCCTTCGGGAACATGAACATGGACATTCCAGTTTTCAAATATCTCAGCACTAAGGTCAAACATATCACAATGTGACTTCAAATACTCCAGGGCCAGGACAGCTGATTCCTTCATAACATCACCCAGGTTCCCGGTAATGGTAAGTTTTCCTTTCCCTTTGCTTAAACTTGTCTCCACAAATAATATTTCTCCCCCTACGGCAGTCCATGCCAGTCCCGTTACAACGCCGGCAAACTCATTTCCCTGGTACTTATCTTTAAGATATCTCGGAGGTCCCAGAATTTCGTCAACGTCATTAACGGAGAGGTCTGCATTATACTTCTCTTCCAGCGCCACTCTCTTGGCTATGATCCTCACAATTTTTGCAATATTCTTATCCAGCTCCCTGACACCCGACTCCCTCGTAAAATTATCAATTATATATTCAATTACTTTCTTTGAGAATTTAACTTTAGACCTGTCAACACCATGATTTTCAAGTTCCTTGGGGATCAGATGCCTCCTGGCGATTTCTATTTTTTCTTCGAGCAAATACCCGCTGACATTTATAAGTTCCATCCTGTCACAGAGGGCCGGACTAATGGAGCCGGTTGTGTTGGCTGTTGCAATAAACATCACCTTGGACAGGTCATATTCCATTTCAAGATAATTATCATAAAAGGAGTTGTTCTGCTCGGGATCCAATACTTCAAGGAGAGCAGATGAAGGGTCGCCGCGAAAGTCATTTCCGACCTTATCTATCTCATCCAGCACAAATATAGGATTTGAGGACTTGGCTTTCTTTATGTTCTGTATTATACGGCCAGGCATTGCTCCGATATATGTTTTACGATGTCCCCTTATTTCAGCTTCATCACGAAGTCCGCCCAGAGACATACGTACATAATTTCTTCTTAATGCTTTGGCTATAGACTTGCCCAGTGAAGTTTTTCCAACTCCCGGAGGCCCGTACAAACAAATAATTGGTGATTTCATGTCTCCCTTTAGCTTCAATACTGCCAGGTGCTCCAATATCCTTTCCTTTACTTTTTCAATTCCGAAATGGTCATTATCAAGTATTTTTTGTGCCCTTTTAAGATCAAAATTATCCTTGCTATATTCATTCCACGGCAAATCGAGGAGTGTCTGCAAATAGTTCATTTGTACCGAGTATTCACCTGCAGCCGGATTCATTCTCTGCAGCTTATCAACTTCTTTATCAAATATCTTTCTCACCGTATCATCCCATTTTTTCTTTTTCCCCTTTGCTTTCAGCTCTTCTATCTCCTGGTCAACAGGACTTCCTCCCAGTTCATCCTGGATGGTTTTCATCTGCTGGTGGAGCAAAAACTCCCGCTGCTGCTGATCGAGGTCCAGTTTGACTTTTGTTTGTATATCATTCTTAAGTTCAAGCATCTGAACTTCCCGGGTAAGATATTCGAGCAGGAGAACGCCACGTTTCTTAAGCTCACTTATCTCGAGCAGCCTTTGTTTTTCCAAGATCTTTATATCACTGTTAGAGCAAATAAAATTTATCAGGAATGCGGAACTTTCAATATTTTTGACAGCAAACGATGCTTCGGGGGGGATATTGGTGGATAGCTTGATAATCTTAAGTGACAGTTCTTTCAAGGACCTGACTATAGCTTCATACTCAGGATCCTTCTTCAGAGGTTTTTTATCAATTAAAGATTCGACACTTGCTATAAAATAAGGCTCGCTTTTTTTCAGCTCCCTGATATGAAAGCGCTTCTTGCCCTGTATAATTACCGATGTTGACCCATCGGGCATCTCAAGAATTCTGATGATCTGTGCTACGGTTCCTACTTTATAAAGCTCTTCATATTTCGGTTCATCAGTATTGGCATCTTTTTGAGCAACCGTACCAAGAATCTTATTTTTTTTATAAATCTCCCTTATCAGTTTCATTGATTTGTTGCGCCCTACCGAGATAGGTATTACTACTCCGGGGAATAATACTGCATTTCTAAGTGGCAGTATAGGCAGCGATTCGGGTATATCCGTTTTTGTTATTATTTCCTCATCCTCATCCGAAATAAGGGGAATAAAATCAGTGTCTTCATTAATTGCAGCACTTACATATATATTGCGAAAATCATTTGCTGAACGTTTACTCATAATTCATTTACCCTTCCTTATAATATATAGACCTTTTGCTAAAACCTCCTGTATTTTGAAGTCATTTTAAATACTTCTTCAATAATTTGTATATCAGTGTCTGTTAATTCAACATCTCTTCTCCCCATAACACGCCGGGCAACTTCCAGGGCCTTGGGCAGCTGGAATGTGGTGAATCCTCCTGCTCCTCCCCATGAGAAGGAAGGAATGAAGGTTCTTGGGAATCCCGAGCCGAAAATATTTGTGCTAACACCTACAACTGTACCGGTATTAAACATTGTATTAATACCGCACTTTGAATGATCTCCCATAATTAATCCACAAAACTGCTGGCCTGTATCTTCAAATTTTTCGGTAATATAGCTCCATATCTTAACAGAAGTATAATTGTTTTTAAGGTTTGAACTGTTTGTATCTGCTCCGATATTACACCATTCCCCCAGGATCGAATTTCCCAGGAATCCGTCGTGTGCTTTATTGGAGTATCCCATAATTATACTGTTATTAACTTCGCCTCCGACCTTAGAAAAAGGGCCAATTGTTGTCGGACCGTAAATCCTGGCTCCCATTTTTAAAGTGGACTGCTCACCAAGGACAAAAGGCCCCCTAATAACCGACCCTTCCATCACCTCAGCGTCCTTGCCGATATAAACCGGACCTGTGGATGCGTTTATTGTGGCAAACTCCACCCTGGCTCCTTCCCCGATAAAAATATTCGCGGGATTAAGCAGCCTGTTTTGTCCGGATATGTCAACTGACTTTTTACCCTTTGTCAGGGATTCAAAATCTTTAACAATAACTTCTCCATTATGTTTAAATAATTCCCATAAATGGTTAATCTTTAAAAAATTACTTTTCGAATGGATGTGCCTGCAAGTTTTACAGGTTTCCTCATTAATCTCTGTTAAACCTTTATCAGTAGTATTAACAGCAACAATGACCTCATCTTTGACAAGTACTTCATTTATGCCGAGGCCATGTATTTCAGTTATTAAATTGTTGCCAGGTATGACAGAACCGTTAATCAGGATATTCTCGTCCCTGATAACAGCTTTATATTTTACCTGCAGATAAGGTTTTGTCAGATACGAACATTTTGATCCCAGGATATTCTCCCATTTCTCTTTAATAGTACTTATTCCAAATCTGATTTCAGCCGTGGGCTTCGTGAAGGTTAGGGGGAGCAACCGGTTCCAGCTGCTGTCATCAAAAAGGATATAATTTTTTAATGCCACACCTACAGAATTTAATTTATGTATTAGTCATAACAAAAGTACATAAAAAAAGCTCCGGATTAATAACTTGTTAAAAAAACGGAGCTAATGAAATACCTTGACAGAAAAAAATTACTCTTTCTTTTTCTTTTCTATATGACTTTTATACTTGCTGTAGTACTTATCAACCCGGCCGGCAGAATCGACGAATTTCATTTTCCCGGTATAAAAGGGATGTGAAGTATTTGATATTTCAAGTTTTATCAGCGGGTATTCTTTACCATCATCAAGCTTGACCGTCTCCTTTGACGGGGCAGTAGACCGGGTTATGAACGTATATCCGTTTGACATATCCCTGAAAGCCACAAGCCTGTAATTCTTTGGATGTAAATCCTTTTTCATCTTTATAAGTATAATTTTAATATTTTTAATTAGGGGACTGCAAAGTTACTACATTGCCAATAAAACTCAAAATAATATATGTTTTTTATTTCTCTGTGTCGGCATTTCCCGGTAATTCATTCGTAAATCTCTGAAACCTGGCATTCCTGTCAAAAAGGTATCTGTAAGTGATATGTGTCTTGTATTTTGTTGCTTCAATTTGCTGATAAACTTTTATCATTTTAGGATTATAATCGCCAACCCATGCTAATTCAACGGATTTGTAATTTGGCTTTTTTAATATTGCTTTCTGATATTGAAGAAATAAAGCCGCAAGGACCCCTGATCTCTGGTGAGCTTCCACTACCCCGAAAATAGTCACCCTGGAACGTGTTATTACCTTCCGTTTCTTAAGGTAGAGGAGTTTAATTATGCTCCATAAGTTCAACTTGCCGTTAATCGATTTTAATATCTGGTTAACATCAGGTATTGCTACCACAAACGCTATCGGATTGCCCTGGTAATAGGCAAGCCAGATAAATTCTTCATCAATAAGATTCCTCGAAACATTTATTAATAATTCTACGTCTTCATACTTTAAAGGGGTATAGGTCTTCAGAAATTCCGACCATATTATATTGTATAGTTTTACAATATCATTTATAAATTTCTCCTTTTCCTTAAAGCTGAAATGGAGGTAAGAATACCCTTCCTTGTTTGCAACAAACTCTGCATACTTAACCATCCTTTCGTGATAGGGCTTGTCAGCAGGCCTGTAATAGCTGTATTCTTCATAGTAAGTCTTAAATCCGTAACTCTCAAATAATTCCCTGTAATACGGATAATTGTATGGCATGCCGTATACAGGCTCTGAATACCCTTCTACCAGTAACCCCCAGTGAAAAAAATTCTCTCCAAAATTAACAGGGCCATCCATAGCCTGCATATCTTTACCTTTTAACCATTCCTTTGCGGTATCAAACAGCAAGAAAGCCGCCTCTTTATCATTAACACATTCAAAAAAACCTATTCCTCCCGTAGGCTGTGGATTGTTAGATGCTTTCCTTTTATCATAAAATGCCGCTATCCTCCCTGCCAGCTTCCCTTTATTATCTTTTAATATCCATCTCGCAGCTTCTCCATGTTTAAAGGACGAGTTGGTGCCCGGATTGAATATGTTTTCGATTTCCATATCCAAAGGACTAATCCAGTTTTTATCGTCTTTATATATTATTTTCGGAACCCTTATAAAGTCCTTATTTGTTTTTTTATCTGATACTTCCTGTATATACATTTGTATTTAACAGTTTATTAGTATAGGTTATTTAAGGTCTATAAATATAAGATTTTTATCATAAAATTAAATTATTACATTTAATTTTATAATATGTGAAAAGATATTTAAATTTGCAGCCCGTGAATTGTGAGGGTTTGTATAAAATATACGGTGGATGTAGCTCAGTTGGTTAGAGCACTGGATTGTGGTTCCAGGAGTCGTGGGTTCGAATCCCATCTTCCACCCGAAAAACTCAAAAAAATAACCGGCACCCTTGATTATTGGTCAATTGCAAGTGCCGGTTTTTTAATTCCTAATCTACTGGCAGTTTTCTGGTCGTAGTATTTATTGCTGAGTTTATTTTAACATTGATTTTACAGAAATATACCCCGGGATTGAATCCCTCCGTAACAATGGGTATTTCATGATCTCCCGCATTAAGTCTGCCCATATACTTCACCAGCAGCCTGTTTCCTGAAGATGTGTAAATTTCAATCCATACCCTGGAGGCTTCATCAAGCTCAGGGCGGGCGTATGTTAATCCTTTTCCATATCTGCAGTATTATTCCAGTGTTCGTGAACACCAAGGCTTCCTATAGGGGAACCCGTGTTGTCAGGATCGTATGTTATGCCGGCAAGAATTACTGCATTTTTAATGTTCTTTTCCTGAATAGCTTTGTTTAGTCCTTCCAGCATATCTGTCCCGGGATGCATCTGGACAATTTCAGCTCTTTCAAATTCTGTAGTAGTTATATCTGTATTTATAGCCCCTTCCCGGGCATAAATAAACAAGGGAACAAGAAACCAGAATATCATTATTGTTTTCATAAATTTAAAGATCTGTTAATTTTCAGACGATTTAAGTTTCTCAATAATAAAGTCAGCAAGGATATAGCCCAGGCCTATTCCCAATCCGTATATAACCCCAAATCTCAATGACTGCTTCAGATAAAAAACAAACGCCAGATCACCCTCAACTTTGTAAACATTAAAAACAAAGATATTAAACATAAGCATCACGAAAAATATTAAACTAAATGAGACTATCCATACTACCAGCGGGATTAGTTTGAATTTACGAGGATTTGCAGTTTGCAATATTTTGTAGGATAAAAAAGTAAATATGCCGATTGTAATAAACCATAAAGAATTTCTTATAATCACCAGAAGAGAATCATCCCGCGACCACACAAAAACAATAAACATAGATATCAGTAGTCCGAGGTAAATAAAGTCACTGAAACGCCAGAATTTCAGTATGGTGAAGAAAATTATCGCTGTCAGCCCAAAAATCAAATGGTATTTTCCTGTACTTTCGAAATTAAAAAGTTCAGTCCCTACAAGTATTAATCCGGTTAAAAAAAAACAAAATGCCAGTGTAATAAAAAAAATCAATGTTCTTATTGTTTTCATAACGTATGTTTTTAAATTTTAGCTCGTAAGCATAAAGAACTATATAATTTATCAAACTTAAAAAGAATTTTATCAATTATTGTATCTAAATATAAATTTATGCGTTTAAGAAGTTATCATGCTCTAAATCTAAATTAATATATATGAAGGATCTAATAATTGAACCAACGAATAAAACGCCGTTAGTCGAATTTCATACAAATGGGAAGCTCACCTTAGCCGGCAATTCCTATCCTGAGAATGTCAGGGATTTTTACGGACCTGTGATATCCTGGGTGGACGAACTGGAAACTGATGAAATTACACTTGACTTAATAATGGATTATACCAATACAGCTTCAGCAAAAGTACTTCTCGATATGCTGAGAAAATTTGACATTACCACCAGGTTTAAAACTGTAAATATTAACTGGTATTATGAAGAAGATGATGAAGATACACTGGAAGCAGGGAAAATACTCGAAGATATACTCACTCACTCGACCTTTAAATATGTTGAGTATGAAAAATCAGCCAGGGAATAAATAAAAATTAATATCCTGAAAAAAAGGCTCCCGGGTTCCGGGAGCTTTTTTTTGTATGCACATTTTATTACTATTGTTAATATCTGTAATCTTAATCCGCAAGTCCCCGTTTTACTGGCAACCGGACTAATATTACCTGTTGATAAAATAATTTGCTTCTATAGGTTATAAATGCCTAAAATTGTATGACGAAAGTTTTGATTATCACGATATAATCAAGTAGGTTTCATAATGGGGTTAATAATTAGGTTGGAAAAGGCTCCGGGCACTCGTCCGGAGCTTTTTTAAACATTAAAATGAAAAGATTGGCAGTCCGGATTTCCTGTATACTGGAAATTGCAATTATATTTGTTGGCCTGCCCCTGCTATACAGGTTTGATTTTATACCGGTACATAAATTCATCCCCCTTTTATTAGTATTTCTGGCCTACCTTATCTGGCTATTAAGAGATAAAACTTTCAGCAAGAAAATATTCGGCTTCAACTCGTTCAGAAACTGGACTCCGTTGGCAATACGGATGGCATTGTTCTTTTTGGTTTGCACCGTAACAGTACTTATATTTATGCCCGGCAATTTTTTTATTTTACCAGGAAAAAATCCTTTACTATTTATACTGATTTTTATTTTTTATCCTTTATGGTCAGCATATCCGCAGGAATTGATTTACAGGGCATATTTCTATCACAGGTTCAGGTCAGTTTTTAAAAATGAAAAATTATTAATAATAATTAATGCATTGTTATTTTCGTTTTCACATATAATTTTTAATAACTGGATTGCCGTCATTCTGACTTTTTTCGGGAGTCTTTTATTTTCGCATACTTACAAAAAGAGTAATTCCCTGATGGTAACATTCATCGAACATGCCCTTTATGGTAACATTATTTTTGCTGTCGGACTTGGCAAATTTTTCTATTTGCCTGTAAATTTCTAGGTTGCCATAAACATCTGCTCCCCGTTAATGACCTTTTCTATTCCATCCCGTTTTCAAAGTCTATTTCATTGACTTCCTCATCACGCTTCTGTTGCTTGTAATTATTGAGCCTGTATGTAAGACTTAGTATAACTATCTGGGGTTCCCTTGTAAATCTGTTGTGTGTATATAAATCTTCGCTTGTCGTTGTAAATTCGAATTTCCTTGTCTTGAAGATATCTCTTGCCTGCAGCGTAAGGCTTAACCTTTTCTTCATAAAATCCTGCCTTATTGCGGCATTGACATCATAAAAAGCTTTCCTTTCACCCTGTGCAGTGACAGACGGTCCGGAATAGGACCCTGTAACCTGGAGCCTGGTTCCCCATTGAAACTTGAAGGTGGAATTTATCCTCATATTCCATGTGTTTTTTACCTGCGAAATATCCTCATCCAGTATTTCTCCTTTAATATGGTAATTAAAAAAGTTAAAACTTGTGTTCAGGTTCCACCACTTATATAATTCAAGATTAGCCATTACCTCGGTACCCAGGGAAAAATCCTTGTTTAAATTATCAATTGTATGAATCAGGACGTTTTCGGTTGTTGTGGTATCCAGCAATCTTATCCTGGTAATCTTATTGTTGGTCTGCCTGTAATATGCCTCAATAGCAATAAAGGATTTTCCAAATTGTTTTTGAAAGTTCAGCTCATAGGAATCCGTAAGTTCAGGTTCCAGATTCGGATTTCCAACTCTGATATTCAGCCTGTCTATATACCGGGTAAACGGATTTAGAACCCATATCCTCGGCCGTTCTATCCGCCGGCTGTAGCTTAACAGCAACTGGTTATTGTTTTTCAGTTGTTTTGTCAGGTGCACCGTAGGAAAAAGCATTAAGCGGTTATAGGTAAATTCCTCGCCTGAAGTCAGTTGCTTAATTACCCTGTCCGTATACTCCAAGCGCAGTCCGAGCTGGTAATCGATACCTATAATGTTGCTTGAATAGAGTCCGTAAACTGACTGTATGTTTCTTGATAATTCTATATCATTGGAAAATTCACTATTAATAAACCACGCATACTGATCAAAATCATAATCTTCAAAGACAAAATCTGTCCGGTTCATATCTATTCTTGACTGGTATCCTGCTTCAATCTTCCCGTTATTTACAAATGGCTTAACGTAATCGGCCTTAATCCTCAGCTCATTTTCTGCCTCATCCTGCCTTGAACGCTGTCTTAATGTGCCTGTTCCAGTAATTCCTGCTGTTTCTTCCTCAGTATCACTTGTATTTATACCCTCGTTTGTATTGTAATAAACCGATGCTAGTAATTGCTGTCCCAGCTGGTCAAATTTGATCTGGTAATCAAGGTTCACGCTGTAATAATTATTGTTGACTTTAGACATATCACTGCTGTTGTACCATTGATCCGTGAGGGCAGGATCAGAGTATTCATGGTATACTGAAGACTGGCTTCTTGTAAATGACCTGTCCCCTGTATTGGCGGAAAGTGTAAGTGAGTGTTTTTCATTAATATTATAATCAAAACCTCCCCTGAATTCCAGTCCTTCCCGCCTGAACTCCCTGTCACCGTCGGAGTTAACATAGAATATTGTATCACGTAAATAACTTTCCCTGTCCATAAGTCCGGTTCCGCTGAATTTCCTGTCATCAAAATTCAGCCCTCCGAAAAAATTAATATTACCTTTCCTATAATTTAACAGGAAATCTGTTGTGTATTTTTCTTTAGTGCCTATTGACGCATTAAATATCCCCCCGAATCCGCGCTGTTTCTGTTTTTTCATTAATACGTTAATAATGCCCGCCATTCCGTCGGGATCATATTTTGCAGACGGATTTGTAATAATTTCTATGCTTTGTATGCTGCTTGCAGGTATCTGCTGTAATGCATCATTTCCTTCCAGTATGCTGGGTTTGCCGTCGACGAGGACCCTGAAGTTGGAGCTTCCTCTTAGAGTAACATTACCCTCCACATCAGTCTGTATTGAAGGTGTATTTTCCAGCACATCGACAGCAGTGCCTCCTGCAGCGCTTATATCCTCGCTGACGGTTATCACCTTCCTGTCAATTTTATACTCAACACGGGGCCTGTCAGCTGTCACCTCCACTGCCTCAAGGGAAGTATATGCCGGTTCAAGCTTTATTGTCCCCAAATCAATTATTTTACTACTTGGAGTAATCCTTATTTTTGATACCCTTGACTTTTTGTATCCTATAAAACTCAGTTCAACATAAAAGAATCCGTAAGGCAGTTCATTCACGATAAATGAGCCATCCTCACCGGTAATGGTGCCGGTAACAATGGATGAGTCCCTCTGATTATAAACAACAACTGTGGAATATTCGATAAACTGGTTACTGACCTGGTCCTGGACTTTACCTGTTATGACCCCTTCTTTTGGCATATTCCCGGAACCGGGATAACCCTGCGGCGCTTGAGCAAATGAAATATATGCTAACAACAGCAACACAGGCAAAAAAGTATATTTTCTCATAAATCTATCCTTTCTGATATTAAAACAAATATATAACCGTTAGACAATTTTTAAATCAAAAACTTGCATATAAAGCTAGCAACAAATACTCTCCCGACCATTAAAAAATAAAAATATTTGCCATAGCCCGTCCTTATTGTTCTTCATATATGCCCGCATTTTTATCCATTACATGCGAGTTCCCCGTATTATTTGTTAAAAATTACTATCTGATTGCGGTGATAAGCAAATTATTACTAACTTTATATTTAATTAACATTAACAATAATCACTAAACAGTTATAATCATGAAAAAGTTCAATAAGTATTTTTTGCCACTCCTGCTAATTGTCCTTATAGCATTTGTCTCAACATGCAAAAAGGATGAAGAAGAAGAAGCTCCTGAATATGTAAATCCATCATTTGCGGGACAAACTGAATTAATTACTGCTCCTGAAGCATTAGCTACGTCAGGTAACTATTATGCTTCTATAGCATACACTTATGTTACAGTTGTAAACGCCTATGCCAGCCTGTTTGGTAATTTAGTACTCCCTGCAAATGCAACACAGGTAAAAAGCACCGGCAAATCGACGCAGGGCGGCGTAACATATACATGGTCAGACGGGATTCATTCGGTTTGGGTTACTTATACGGAAACAAGCTCAAAATATACCTGGGAATATGATTATGATGAAGGAGAAGGGAGGTACCATCTGATTTATGCTGAAGAACAAAAAGATGGTTCAGGAGGACTAATGAAATTTAATGATGTTTATTACGAGCAAGAATGGGATATTATTATTGAATGGACAGTAAACAATGATGGCAGTATATTATGGACATGGACAGACATTTATGATAATGAGGTGCTGGAAGTATTGTGTAATACTGATCATTCAGGATATATTAAATATTATGAAAATGACGTTCTCATGTTGCATATAACCTGGGATGCATTAGGTAACGGAACCTGGATTGATTATTCCGATGATCCTCCTTTAAGCGGATCATGGTCTGTTACAAGCTAATACTCATATGAAATTATTTTCCAAAGCCTTTGCGCCCTGCAAAGGCTTTTTTATTTTATTATATACTGCAAGTTTCAAAATATTATTTGTAAATGCTATTTTTGTAAGTTATCAGTAAAACGATTTAATGAACAACTCATCAAAAATTGCCGTATTGGGCGGGGGAAGCTGGGGGACAGCAATAGTAAAGCTGCTTCTGCACAATACTGATGAACTTAACTGGTATGTCAGAGACCAGGAAAACATAGATTTTATTAAAAAACATCATCATAATCCCAAATACCTGAGTTCGGTGGAGATTGATGTCAGGAAAATAAAATTCTTCAGTAATATCTCCGAAGCGATCAGCCAGTCCGATATACTGATATTTGCCATTCCCTCGCCTTTTCTCAAGGAATCCCTGTCAGATTACAGTAACGGCTTTGAAAATAAATTTATTGTCTCGGCCATTAAAGGGATAATACCGGGGGATAATCTTACCATATCGGAATTTTTTAACCGGCAGTATAATGTGCCCTATAAGAATATGGGGATAATTTCAGGGCCCTGCCATGCTGAAGAAATAGCCATGGAAAGATTGTCATACCTTACTATTGCCTGTGCAAACCGTGCCAGCGCCGCAGTTATTATAGACAAACTGGCCTGCCACTATGTAAAAGTCAAAACGTCCAAGGATATATATGGCACCGAATATGCCGCAGTGCTTAAAAATATCATAGCCATTGCTGCAGGGATATGCCATGGATTAGGATACGGCGATAACTTCCAGGCGGTTCTTGTTTCAAATGCGATACAGGAAATCAAGCGATTCCTGGATAAAACATACAAAAGCAAACGCAAGGTATTCAGTTCCCCTTATCTTGGAGACCTTATAGTAACAGCATACTCACAGTTCAGCAGGAACCGGACATTCGGTACAATGATTGGAAAAGGTTATACGGTCAAGTCAGCACAGCTGGAACTGGGTATGATAGCCGAGGGATACCATGCAACAAGCTGTATAACGGAAATAAATAAGGAGTTTAATGTAAAAATGCCTATAATAAAAGCCGCTTATAATATACTATATGAAAAAATAGCTCCCGCAATTGAAATACAATTGCTTACTAATAAACTGAAATAATACCAAAAAGATGGAAAGCCTGAAATTAAGTATTGACAATGTTTTCAAATTTATTCCAAAGGATTCGGTTTTTGAGCTCAAAGATAAAGCACCGGGCATAATTAAATCCTTATATGAAAGGACAGGTATGGGAAACGATTTTTTGGGCTGGGTAAAATTACCTTCCCTGATAAGTGAAGAAGATATAAGGGAAATAGACACGGTGACTGCCGACATAATAGGGAATAATGTCGAGTTCTTTGTAGTTATTGGCATAGGTGGTTCCTACCTGGGAACAAAAGCTGTATATGACGCGTTATCGAATAATTTCATACAGCGCGCAAAATCACACAATTACCCCTTGCTTTTATTTGCAGGGCATAATTTAGGGGAAGACTACCTGTCGGAATTGCTGGAGATCCTTGATAACAGAAAATATGCCCTTGCAGTTATCTCAAAATCAGGTACTACCCTGGAGCCGGCAATCGGATTCAGGATACTGAGGGAGCATTTAATAAAACATGCAGGGGAAGCAAAAGCAAAAGATTTAATAATTGCCATTACCGATCCCGTAAAAGGAACACTCAGGGCAATGGTCGGCAAAACAATAGGCAAATCATTTGCAATTCCGCCTGACATAGGGGGAAGGTATTCCGTATTTACAAATGTGGGGCTTGTCCCCCTTGCTATTGCCGGATTTGATATCCGGTCATTTGTCAGCGGAGCAAGAGACATGCAGAAGCTTACAGGTCCGGATACCCCGTTTGAGGAAAATCCCGCAGCAATATATGCTGCTACCAGGTACAGTCTCAACAGGATAAACAAAAAAATAGAGATACTGGCAAACTTTGAGAACAGGCTTCACTACCTGGCCGAATGGTGGAAACAACTGTATGCTGAAAGCGAAGGTAAGGTAGGCAAAGGGATATACCCCACAAGCGTCGATTTTACTACCGACCTCCACTCTATGGGTCAATATATCCAGGAGGGGGAAAGAAGCATCTTTGAAACCGTAATATCTGTCAAGAGAACAAAACGTAAGCTTGCCATCCCTGCAGAAAAAGCAAATTCGGACAATCTTAACTATCTTGCCGGCAGACGCATTGACGAGGTAAACAAAATGGCAGAGAAGGGGACAATAAAAGCACATGTTGACGGGGGCGTACCCAATATCCGTATCGAACTTCCGGAGCTTAATGAGTATTACCTGGGCCAGTTAATGTACTTCTTCGAGATAGCCTGCGGAACAAGCGGCTACCTGCTTGAAATAAATCCGTTCAACCAGCCCGGGGTAGAGGAGTACAAAAAAAATATGTTCGCACTTCTTGGAAAGCCATAAAAAAGTAAATGGTAAATTAGTAAATGAACTATCTGGCACATGTGTTTCTTTCAGGTGACAATGAAGAAATTGTTATTGGCAATTTTATAGGTGATTATGTTAAAGGGATAAATTTCAGGAAATACTCAGACCCAATAAAAAAAGGTATTCTCCTGCACAGGGATATTGATGTATTTACTGACAGAAATAAGATTGTCAGAAAAAGCAAGTCGCTTCTGCAAAATAAATACGGAAAATATGCAGGTATCATCATTGATATCTTCTACGACCATTTCCTGGCGAAAAACTGGGATAAGTTTTCTTCATTACCGCTTAAAAATTTTACTGAAAATATTCATAAAATACTTAAAAAGTACTTTGAGATCCTTCCCGAAAAGGTAAAACAGTTTGTCCCATCGTTTATCGGTAATAACTGGATCAAATATTATCAATCTGTGAGTGGTATTGAGAAGGTATTGAAAAGAATGTCGAGTATAACAACCTTGCCTGATGAAACATCCTATGCCATTAATATACTTAAAAACGATTACCGCGAACTGGAATGTGATTTTATGAATTATTTTCCCGAGTTAACCGGATATGTTGCCGGCAAGTACGATATTATCTTAGATATGCCATCCTCGAAGCATCAAGCCTTATAAGGATAAATAGCATAATTGAGAATGCAAGTATTGAAGAACCGCCATAACTCAGAAATGGCAGAGGTATGCCAATGACCGGTGATAAACCTATGGTCATGGCAATATTTATTGCAAAATGTGCAAAAATTATCGCCGCAACACTATATCCGTATATTCTGCTGAATGGTGATCTCTGCCTTTCGGCCAGGATTATTATTCTTAATAAAAGGAGAGCAAATAAAATAATCACTATTGTAGTCCCGATAAATCCCCACTCTTCTCCTACCGTGCAAAATATAAAATCAGTACTCTGCTCAGGCACAAAGTCCAGTTTGGTCTGTGTACCTTTAAGAAATCCCATGCCTTTAAATCCTCCCGAGCCTATAGCTATTTTTGACTGGTTGACATTATATCCATATCCCCGGGGATCAATTTCCTTACCCAGCAAAATATTTACCCGTTTTTGCTGATGAGGTTTAAGTACATTATGAAAAACATAATCCACCGAATATGTAAAAGCAATGAAGCTAAAAAGCATAAGCAATATAAAAATTACATTCCTGATTTTATATCTGAGTGCAAGGATTAAACTTACTAATGATGATATTACCAGTGAAGCAAGCAAAATCAAATATTCACTTAATCCGTAATTAAAATATATAGTCAGAAATTTAATTATAAAATAGATACCCAGCAGCAATATAACAGTAATTATGTTATGCTTAATTCTCTTATTTACAGCCACATAAACAACCTGGGCCAGTGTTATTAGTCCGATTACTATAAAAAGTTTAGGAATTATCAGGGATGCAATAAACAGGGCAACTATAACTACCCCCAGGATAAGGATCCACCCGGGCAGTCCCTCACGAAAAAAGACAACAAAGAAGAAACAAAAAATAATTGACGTACCCCAGTCAGGCTGCAAAAAGATTAATACCGCCGGCACTACAATAAAAACGCAAAGCATAAAAATTGATTTAAAGCTTTTAATCTTCACATTATAAGTGCTCAGATACCTTGCTATGGCCAGGGCAGCAGCAATTTTTGCAAATTCCGACGGCTGTAAATTAAGTCCGAATATGTTAAGCCATGACTTTGATCCGTGTGTCAGGGTACCGAAAACAAGAACAACGATCAATAAAAATATTACTCCTCCATATATAACATATGCAAAGAAAGGGTAGAATTTATAATCAAGAATAAATAAAACAGTTATTGACAGAAATGACAATAAAATCCAGATAAGCTGCTTGCCATACTCCTGGTGAAAGTCAAATATTGTCTTAAATTTTTCATTGTAGTTTACGGCAAAGATATTCATCCACCCGAATATGACTAGTATCAGGTATAAGGATATTGTTATCCAGTCAATACTTTCAAATATGTTAACCCTGCGTGTCAATTTTTACCGAGCAGTCTTTGATTTAACATTCGCTGTTCGATCCATTTCCTGTTTAAGGATATGGTATCAGTAAGGTATTTCTCAATCATGAGGCTTGCAATGGGTGCTGCAAAGCTTGCTCCCCATTTTCCGTGTTCAACATAGACGGCTATGGCAATCTTAGGATCATCCTTGGGTGCAAAAGCAGTGAACACCGAATGATCCTCCCCTTGTGGATTTTCTGCCGTTCCTGTCTTGCCGCAGACAATAATATCCTGTAATTTTGCAATACGTGCCGTGCTGCCAGGACCCCCGTTAACTGCCAGCTCCATCCCTTCGACAATTATCCCGATGTTGGCTGAGTCAATGCTGCAATAGTGCCTTTGAGTGAAACGGTGGTTTATTGTATCTATTCCCTCTATACTCTTCACTACATGCGGAATATAATAATACCCCCTGTTGGCAATCGTTGCCGACATGTTTGCCAGCTGAAGAGGTGTAATAAGCACCTCACCCTGGCCTATAGCCAGGGATATTACGGTCAGTGCTTTCCATCCACCCTCGCCATAGTATCTGTCAAAGTATGAGCTTGGAGGCAAGAATCCCCGGAGCTCATTGGAGAAATCCGAGTTCAGGGTATGTCCGAAGCCGAAAGACATAACGTGTTTACGCCAGTTATTATATGCATCGGCCACATTGTTGTACTTCTTATCTTCAAGTATCCTCCTGTAAACATTGCAGAAATATGCATTGCACGAATGCTGTATGGACTGGGGCAAATTCAGCGGCGAAGGATGATTATGACATCCGACATGAATTCCCCCGGCATAATATCCGAGATCACAATAAAATTTTGTATCATATGTAATGACGCCCTCCTGGAGACCAATCATGGCGTTCATTGGCTTAAAAGTTGAACCCGGAGGATAATTTGCCATTAATGCCCTGTTAAACAGGGGCTGAAGGGTATCGTTCTCCAGTTTAATATAGTTTGATGAACGCTGACGGCCAACAAGCAGGGAAGGGTCATAGGAGGGGGAAGATATCAATGCCAGCACCTCACCTGTCGATGGTTCTATGGCTACAATGCTGCCCGAATAGTTCTTCATAAGTTTTTCTCCATATTCCTGCAATTTTGCATCTATAGTACATACAATATTACTCCCTACCTCGGCATCCTCATCAAACCTGCCCCCCTGGTATTCGCCTTTAATGCGGCTGTGTACATCCACGAGGTATACTTTCTGTCCTTTTTTACCACGAAGGTATTGTTCATATGATTGCTCTATTCCGCTTATCCCGATATAATCACCAAGACTGTAATAACTGCTTTTTTCAATAATATCCTCATCCACTTCTCCCACATACCCCAGTACATGAGAAGCTATTTCCTTTTTGTACTTTCTTAATGTTCTGGACCTGACGTAGAAACCCGGGAATTTATATAATTTTTCCTGGAATAATGCATAAGTTTCAGGCGCTATCTGTTTTATAAAGGGATCTCTCCGGTGCTTATATGACCTTTTTATACCTTCTCTTAATCTTGGGATATCTATGTTTAATATTTTACATAATTCAGTACTGTCAAAACTCTTTAATTCATAGGGAGCAATCATCAAATCATATGCAGGCTGATTATAGACAAGCCATTCTCCTTTCCTGTCGAATATAAGGCCCCTGGCAGGATATTGAATTTCTATACGCTTTGAATTATTCTCAGCTGATAGCTTATAGGAAGTATTAATAACCTGAAGAAAAAAAAGCCTTATAATAAATATTGATGCAACAGCAATAAAAATGACATTAATAACATATTTTCTGACTGCAAACTGATCCATCGTTTAACGCCGGTAAATAAAAAACTGACTTAAAACAATAAATATTAAAGACATCACTGTACTAAGAATGACTCTGAAAAAAGTACTGAAAAAATTTCCAAACCTGAAAATTTCAATATAAAATAGTACAAAATGATGAGCAAAGATTAGAATAAGTGCATACCTGGTAAACCAGTTAACCCCGTAATAAAAAATTCTGGGGAATGTTCCCGATTCGTACCCCTCACGCGGCGAAATAAGATTTAAAACAAAAGGCCTCAGGAACGCCATAAAAACTGTTGCAGCAGTGTGCATCCCCGGCGTATCTGAAAATATATCCATAATAAAGCCCAACAAAAAGGCCGTGATGAGAAGCAGCCACTTTGGGGTTTCAAAAGGGAGTAAAAGGATAAACAATACATATATGTAGGGATTGATATATCCCGAGAACTGAATGCTGTTGAATATAAGTAGCTGCGCAGCTATCAGTATTACAAAACGGGCTATATTTCTTGGTAATAAATTAATCACCTTCGACAGATTTTTCCAGTTCTATTTGTTCCTGCCTGAAAAAGTTTTTCACTACCTGTACATTTGTCAGGTTCTTGAAATCCGTTGCCAGGTCGACAGTTAACTCATAATAATTGCCTCCCTTGAGCTTATAATCGGAGGTTATCCCTATCATACAATTTTCGGGAAATATTGCCGAGTAGCCGCTTGTCACTATTGTATCCCCAATCAATATCTCAACATGATGGGGAATGTCCGTAAGGATTGCCTCCGAATGTCCCTTCCCTGTCCACGAAAGCGGTCCGAAGTAACCATTTCTCTTGATCTTTGCATTAACCATAAAGTAACGGTTTAACAAAGAGATAACTGACGAATAATTATCCGTTACATTTTTAATAATGCCAACTATCCCGTCATTTGACAGTACCGCCATGTCGGGTTCAATCCCGTAATTTCTTCCCCGGTTTAAAGTAATATAATTATACTGTTTGTTAGTAGAATTATTAATTACTTTGGCATCAATATATACATATCTATGCTCATAAACAGAATCATTCACTTTAAAAGATTCGGGTGATGATATCCTGTATGAGCTCTTTAGCAAATTATATAATTTGTTATTTTCCTCTACAAGTTTTCTATTCTCCTCCCGAAGAGACAAATATTCCCTGACATTCAAAATTGCCCTTGATAACCCTCCTTTGACAGAATATGTGAAGTTTATAAATTTCGATTTATGGAACGTATTAAATTGAATCAACAGGACAAAAGCAACTATTTCAAGAATGACAAAAAGAATTGTAAAATGGTATCTTACTATAAATTTTAGCAGGTTCCTCATTCTGAATATTAATATTCCTTTTATCTCATAAGGAATGAAAATTTATCGACATTCTTAAGGGCAATACCTGTACCACGGGCCACAGCATGCATCGTATCTTCAGCAAGATGAAAAGGAATATTTATTTTATCAGTTAATCTTTTGGGTATTCCCCGTAACAGAGAGCCTCCTCCTGCAAGATAAATGCCTTTTGCCACAATATCGGCATACAATTCAGGAGGCGTTTGCTCAAGAACAGAGAGAATTGCTGTTTCAACCTTTGACAATGATTTATCAAGGCAGTGTGCAATTTCCTGGTATGAAATAGGAATTTCTATAGGCATTGCCGTCATTAAATTGGGGCCTCTGACATTATAGTCAGGCGGAGGATTATCAATATCGGGCAATGAAGAGCCGACATTTATTTTTATCTCTTCAGCAGTTCTTTCACCTATCTTTATATTATGCTGGTGTCTCATATAAGCCTGTATATCGGCAGTAAATACGTCACCTGCAATTCTTATTGACTGGTTGCAGACTATGCCTCCCAGTGCGATTACCGCTATTTCTGTTGTTCCCCCGCCGATGTCAACCACCATATTCCCTTCAGGGGCGGTAACATCAAGCCCTATACCTATGGCTGCAGCCATAGGTTCATAAATCATGTAAACATCGCGGCCGCCGGCGTGCTCAGAAGAGTCACGCACAGCACGAATTTCCACTTCCGTACTACCCGACGGTATACATACTACCATTCGAAGTGAAGGGGTAATAAACCTGTTCTTCGGATTTATCATCTTAATCATGCCCCTGATCATAAGCTCTGCTGCATTAAAATCGGCTATTACGCCATCCCGTAAGGGGCGAATAGTTTTAATATTTTCATGAGTTTTGCCATGCATTTGTCTCGCTACTTCACCAATAGCAATTAGTTTTCCGCTGTTATTATCAATGGCAACAATTGACGGCTGATCAACAACAACCTTATCATTATGTATTATAATGGTGTTTGCTGTACCCAGATCTATGGCCAGCTCCTGTGTTAAAAAAGAAAACAGACCCATATTATAGCACTATTATTAAAATCTTTGTTAAAGTTAATTTATTTTATTAATGAAATAATATAACAGGCAGATAAAGTAATTAATTTAAATAAAAATTTTAAGCAGGCAAAAATATAAAATATCCGGTCTTGCATAAAAACATGCCTTTATATTAATGTTTGAAATGTCTGATTCCTGTCAGCACCATTACCATATTATGATCATTGCAATAATCAATAGACTCCTTATCGCGAATTGATCCTCCCGGCTGTATAACAAGTTTAATGCCCGCTTCATCTGCTATCTGAACACAATCGGGAAACGGGAAAAAAGCATCGGATGCCATAACGCCGCCTTCAAGTTTAAACCCGAAGTTAGTTGCTTTTGTTATGGCCTGCCGCAGGGCATCTACTCTTGATGTCTGGCCGACGCCGCTTGCCAGAAGTTGCTTGCCCCTGGCAAGAACTATGGTGTTTGACTTGCTATGCTTTACCAGTATATTGGCAAATGCCATATCAAGAAGCTCTTTTCCATCCGGCACTCTTTCTGTGACAGGCTTCATATCCGAGGGAGTTTCTGTTTTCAGGTCCCTGTCCTGTTCAATAACACCGTTAAGCAATGTTCTGAACTGTATCTCAGGAAGCTTACATTCTTTGCGTACAAGGATTATCCTGTTTTTTCTCTTATTTAATATCTTAAGAGCATCATTTGCATAGGAAGGTGCAATTATTACCTCGAAAAATAATTTGTCAATCTCCCCGGCTGTTGCCTTATCCACCTGCGCATTTGTAATTAATATCCCGCCGAAGGCTGACACCGGGTCTCCTGCCAGTGCATCTTTCCATGCATCCAGCAATACTTTACGTGATGCAACGCCACAGGCGTTATTGTGTTTTAATACAGCAAATGTTGTCTCGTCAAATTCATCTATTAAATTTACTGCGGCTTCAATATCCAGTAAATTATTATATGAAATTTCCTTACCGTGAAGCTGGTCAAAAATATTTTCAAAATTTCCGTAAAAAGTCCCTTTCTGGTGGGGATTTTCGCCATACCTTAACTCTTTAACCTCGGTCAGGCTCTGCTTAAATACCTTCCTCTCCCTGTCCCTGTTAAAATAACTGAATATGGCAGTATCATAATGGGAGGATATATTGAAAGCTTCGAGAGCAAGTTTTTTCCTTTCATCAAGAGTTGTTATTCCCTGCCTGTCATTGAGTATCTCAAGCAGTATGTTATATTGTGCCTGGGAAGGGATTACCAGCACATCATTGTAATTCTTGGCAGCAGCTCTTATTAATGATATACCTCCGATATCTATCTTCTCAATTATTTCGCTCTCACCTGCCCCTGAGGCAACAGTCTCTTCAAACGGATATAAATCCACTACCACAAGATCAATAGCCGGTATATCATATTCATTCATTTGAGCTTTGTCGCTTTCGTTATCCGCCCTTGCAAGGATCCCTCCAAAGATCTTGGGATGCAGTGTTTTTACCCTTCCGCCGAGAATGGAAGGATAAGACGTTAACTCTTCCACCGGAGTAACATCAACCCCCAGATTTTGGATAAACTCTTTTGTTCCTCCTGTTGAAATAATT
>CAYWUI010000015.1:0-66189 GCA_964461435.1 uncultured Bacteroidales bacterium
CATTATTAATAAACATATTCTTGAAGATAATTTTTGGATTTATAAAATATTTTATGAACTTTATTTAAATAAAGAATTATATTTATAGTATAGTGAGATTTATAATTAATACAAATACAAACTGGAATGATCCTCCAAGGGCCAGACATCAAATTGCATATGCTCTTTCAAAAAAGGATTCCGTAGAATTCATATCAGCAAATAAATTCGGATTTCCTAAAATAAGAAAAACAGAAGTATATAACAATCTGATACTTCTGCAACCTTACTTTCCAATTGATTACAGATTAAGATACCGGTTACCATTAATCAATGAATTTTATCAAAACTGGCTGTTCAGAAAAATAATATCATTAGTAATTGAAGATATTGACAATTATAAAGTAATAAATACTGATTTTACTGCTGTTAAAATTTTTAAATATTTTAAGAATATTGCATATTATTGTAATGATGATTTCACTGGTATCAGCGAACTTATCAATCCGATATCGCTTATAGTAAGATTTCACAGGAAATGGGAAAATGAAATAGTCAGAAATTCTTTATTTTGTGTCTCCACTTCAGATTTTTTAACAAAAAAAATAAAAGAAAAAAATAATAATGTATATGAGATACATCTTGGAGCACCAAATATTAAGGATTTCGGAGTTGAAGCCAATTTAAGCATTAATAAAAATGAATTCATTAATGCAGGGCTGGTTGGATTTATAAATTGCCACTATACTTCAACAAAAATTATAAATAACTTATTGGAACATCCTGAGATATATATTACACTTATAGGTCCTGTCAGCAAAAAATTCCTAAAAAGAATTAATAGAAAAGATAAAATTATATTGAAAGGAATATTAACAGGGAAAGAGCTTTACAAAGAAATTAATAATTTTGATGTCGCCATTATTCCATACGATTTAGAGAGATTTAAAATAAATAAAGGCATTACCCCTAACAAACTCTGGCAATATCTTGCGTTAGGTAAACCGGTTGTAGTAACTGATTTTCACAATATAAAAAGCTGGAAATTCCCTGATGATTGTGTTTATAAAGTTTCAGAAGGGAAATTCGTGGAATTCGTATTTAAAGCTTATGAAAGAAATACAACAGATCTGATAAAAAAGAGAATTTCTATTGCTGCCAATAACACGTGGGATAAAAGAGTTGAAGATATAATTAGAATATTTAATAAATATGTTTAATAATTTTCTGCAATATTTTTTTTCTACTTGCTGCATCATAAAATATTAACTTCTTTTTCATTCTTAAATGAAGATTATAATAAATGCGGATGATTTCGGGCTTTCCAACAACATAAATGAAAGCACTATATTTTGTTATAAAAACGGCTGTATAACCAGCGCAACATTACTGGCCTATGGGGAAGCATTTGATAATGCTGTAAAAATGGCTAAAGAAAATCCCGGTCTGGGTATCGGGGCTCACTTAACTCTGGACGGGCCGTTCTATATTCCTTATTTTCAATCAACTGTAACTGATCCTGAAAACAAGTCTTTTTTCCCAAAGGAAATAATTTTAAAAAAAATAAAAAATCATAAAATCAAACATAACGACCTTGTAAGAATTTATTCTATGCAAATCGAGAAGATTCTTGACAATAATATTAATATTTCGCATATTGACCATCATCATCATTTTCATTTATATTTTCCGGTATTAAATGCATTAATTGATGTAGCAAAAAAATATAAGCTTAAATATATCAGGTCTCAAAATATATTGTTACATATAAATAAGTCTATTACAAATAAGATTTACAGGTATATTCATCAATTCTATTTAAAACGAAAACTTAATACTACAGATGGATATTTTGAAATTGCTCCTGATAATCTTGAAATTGTTATAAAAAGACTTGCCAATTTACTAAAAATGAAAAAATATATAGTCGAAATTGAATCACATCCCAAAGATTTAAATGATCTGGATTCACGATTTTTACTGGACAAGAGGGTAAATGAATTACTTAAACAGCATTATTTGATAAATTATAATAACCTTACATAAACTAAGTATTAACTTTATATCATAAATAAACATAATTTCTAATATATTAATAAATTAAAATAATTATAGAAACATAAAAAAAGATGAAACAATTTATACAGGATTTTAAGACAGGAAAATTACAAGTTTATGAAGTCCCGAAACCTCAGCTATCAAAAGGAATGGTACTGATTGAAAATAAGTTCTCACTGATTAGTGCCGGTACAGAAAGAACAACAGTAAGTACTGGCCAGGCATCACTTCTTGGCAAAGCTAAAAAACGACCAGACCTTGTACAGCAGGTTTTAAGTAATGTGAAAAAGGAGGGACTAAAGGCAACAATAGAAAAAGTGAGAACAAGATTAAGTTCATTAAAGTCATTGGGATATAGTTCAGCCGGAGCAGTTCTTGCTTCAATGGATGCCCATAATAAGTTTAAACCCGGTGACAGAGTAGCTTGTGGAGGATTAAATTATGCAACTCATGCTGAAATTGTAACAGTACCTCATAACCTCGTCGCCAAAATACCGGATAATGTATCTTATGAAGATGCCGCATATACTACTCTCGGAGCAATTGCACTTCAGGGGGTCAGGCAGGCAGATCCTAAAATTGGTGAAAATATTTGCGTTATAGGCCTGGGCCTTCTCGGACAGATAACCTGTCAGATTCTTAAAGCTAATGGTTGCAATGTTTTTGGTATAGATATTTCAAAGAATATGGTTCATCTTGCCAATCAATTAAATGCTGCAAAAGCCCTTGCCAGAGATGATAGTGGCCTAACATCGGCCGTTGAAGCATTTACAAATGGATATGGATTTGATAAAGTTATATTAACAGTAGCCACAAAATCAAGTGAACCGATTGATTTTGCCGGTGAGATACTACGCCATAAAGGAACTGTTGTTGTTGTGGGAGGTGTTAAAATGGATATTCCAAGAAATCCCAATTACTATCCTAAGGAACTTGAATTGAAATTATCCTGTTCCTATGGTCCGGGAAGATATGATCCAAGCTACGAAGAGGAAGGTGTTGATTACCCTTATGGTTATGTAAGATGGACTGAACAGAGAAATATGGAAGCATTTCTTAACTTGTTGTCCCAAAGAGTAATAGATCTGAAACCCCTGACAACTCATATATATGATATTGATGAGGCTGAAAAAGGATATGACTTAATTCTCGGCAAGATAGATGAACCATATATAGGAATCTTACTTAGGTATCCCGGTAAGGGAAAAGACAATAAAACACTTGTTAAAGTCAATGATAAACCGGCTGAGAATATAAATATTGGATTTATTGGCGCAGGCAACTTTGCACAAAGTTATTTAATACCAACTGCAAAGAAACTTGGTACACTGGATACAATAGTTAACAGGACAGGTATAAGTTCCAGAAGTGTAGCAGAAAAATTCGGATTCAATAATTCGTCTACTTCTGCAGATGATATTTTAAAAAATAATAAAATTAATACCCTGTTTATTGCAACTAATCACGATACACATGCTGAATATGTAGTAAAAGGACTTAAAGCCGGCAAAAATGTGTTTGTGGAAAAACCTTTGGCTATAAATTATGAAGAAGTTGAAGAAATTGTAAAAACTTACAATAAATGCAAAAATCCAAAGTTAATGGTGGGTTTTAACAGACGCTTTGCGCCTGTATCAGTAAAATGCAACGAAATATTTAAAAACTCCGGTGAACCAATAATTATGAACTTTCGCGTAAATACCGGCAGTTCCAAAAAAGTATACAGAACACAGAATGATCCCGGATTGGGCAGAGTAGTTGGGGAAATATGCCATTTCATAGATCTGATGCAATATCTTGCCGGAAGTAATCCGGTTAAAGTATTTGCAGAGTGTATCGACATGGATCATGCACAAATCAGGAATGACGACAATATATGTATCGGCGTAAAGTTTCAAAACGGATCGATTGGTAATCTAACATATGTTGCCAATGGAGATAGCGGGATGCCTAAGGAATATTTTGAAATCTTTGGTGGGCGGACTTCATTTGTAATTGATAACTTTAAACAGGGAGTGTTATACCATAAAAATAAGATCAGGAAGATTAAAAACTCCGGGAAAGGCCATAAACAGGAAATCGAATGTTTTATCAAATCAATAGCTGAGGGCAGCAGTTCACCAATATCATTTGAATCTATACTTTATACAACAATAACCACATTTAAAATACTCGATAGCCTCGGGACAGGATTGCCCCAGAAAATTGAATTGTTATGAACGCCCATTAATGACAAATGTTAGACTACTTAATATCAATAATAAAATATCTTACCCCTGAAAAACTTAAAAGGAGCATTAGAAAGTATAAACGCTCTTTTAAGAGGATCTCCTTGAAAAAAAACAGGGAATCTTTAAACAGGTTGGCTATTAAAGACTTTAAGGATATTATTGAAAACAAGCTGAAAATAAAAAAAGGTGATACAATTATTGTACACTCCAGTTTTGGCAACCTTTATGCCGATTTCTCACCTGAAGAGGCCATTAAGTGTTTAATGTCTGTGGTTACTGAAAGTGGAAATATTATTATGCCCTTTTATCCGACCGGACATGCATATCACTGGTTAAAGAATAACAACGTATTTGACGTATTTTCCAGCAAATCCAAAATGGGCATATTAACTCAGACTTTTTCCGAATTCAGGGATGTAAAAATAAGTACGCATCCGGTAAAAGCTGTTGTGGCCTGGGGGAAAGACAGGGATTTTCTTATTTCCGAACATCATAAATCATTATATCCTTATGATGATAAAAGTCCGTATTATAAAACTCTGTTTTTAAATAACAGTAAAACCGTAGGATTAGGTATAGAAATAAATTCATTTTTTCATTCATGCGAAGATATTTTCTGGAAAGATAAGGGTAAGATATATTCAAAAAGAACATTTGATGGAAAATTCAGGACTTATGAAGGAAAGACGGTAGTAGTTAAAACATACGTACATGTTCCTAAAAAAATACAGAACCTTATCTCAAATTGTGAATTTCTTAAAAGAACAAAATGCCCAACATATTTAAGATTTGAAAATGATAAATGCGTTTTTTATAGTGCTAATAATCAAACTGTTGTAGAACACTCAAAAAAACAATTCGAAAATAATATTGACAGGATACTGTTATCAAAAAATATTTAGATATGCATTTGCTGTTAACTTTTGATTACGAATTATATGGCGATGGCTCAGGAAATGTGTTCCAGTCGATAATTGAACCAACAAATGATTTTCTATCAATTTGCAATAAATATGATATTAAAACAACAATTTTCTTTGAGGTTGCCGAATACTGGAAGCTTAAGAAGGAATTTGAAAAGGGCAATAAAATGGGTTATGACACTAACCCGGCAATGGCAATGGAAAAACAGCTCAAAAAAGCAATTTCCGAAGGTCATGACATACAATTACATATACATCCGCAATGGTTAACGGCAAAATATGAGAATAACAGGTGGATTATTGATGAGAGAAGATGGAGATTAGCTGAGGTTCCGATGATTAACGACAGGGCCCCTAATGTGAATCTGGAAAATCTTATATTAAGAGGAAAAAGCACGATTGAGAATATTCTCAGGCCGGCGGATAATAATTATTCCTGCAATGTTCTTCGTGCCGGCGGATTTAATATTTATCCTTCTCAGAATGTAGTTAAAGTTATGAAAAAACTGGGTTTTATTGCAGATTCATCTGTTTTTCCGGGAGGATATGCCGATAGCCGGACATCATTTTTTGATTATAAGAATATTGATAATAAGGATCCCTTCTGGTACAGTGACCATAGAGTAAGGGAAAAGTCCCCCCCAGGAAAATCAAAAATAATTGAGTTTCCTGTTTTTGCGGATTATATAAAACGATATAAGAAATATGATCTCACCAGAATTAAGATAGCCTTAAAAAACAAAAATGCCAACATTGATAAAATAAAAAACAAAATATCATCAAAATCATTTTTCGGCAAGGTGAAATATTTATTTCAAACTGAAGCATTAACATGGGATTTCTGCTTATTTTCATTTAAAAAAATGAAATCTTTTCTAAAAGCGGCTAAAAAAATTCAATCAATGGCAAATAACGACTTTCATCCTTTTGTATTAATCGGACATTCTAAAGAATTTGTATATCCCGGGCAATTTGAAAAATTTATTAGACATACAATAAACGATGTTGAATATCTCACAATGAACCAGGCTATAGAAAAAATCAAATCATTATAAGTGTATTTTATGGGCTTTGTCGAATTAGTTGAAAGCAGTATTAAAAAACTTGAAAGTTACTGTTTATCTGAGGATTACAAGGGTTGGGATCCATATGATGGGCTGAACAGCAGACTTTTTAAAGGAATTCCTGTTTTGAAAAACAATAAGCTGGCTCAGCTTGCATGGATACAATTCTTTAAACGCAGTCCGGTTAACTTCCGAAGACTAGCCCTTATTGAAAAAGATTATAATCCAAAAGGATTGGCACTGTTTCTGGCAGGTTATTGCAACTTATACAAAACAAAACAAAGAGATGAGTATTTAGAAAAAATTAATTATCTGGTTAAAAGAATTATATCTTTAAAAACTGAGGGTTATTCCGGTGCCTGCTGGGGTTATAATTTTGACTGGCAATCAAGGGCTTTTTATCAGCCAAAATATTTTCCTACAATAGTAGCTTCTGCCTATGTCGGATACTCTTTGCTGGATGCATATGATATAACCAAAAATGCCGATATACTGCAAATGGCTTTATCAATTGCTGATTTTATTTTAAATGATTTAAATAAAACATATGATAAAGATGGTAACTATGTATTTTCTTACTCCCCATTAGACAAGACTGAAGTATTTAATGCCTCTCTGTTGGGTTCAAGGTTGATTTCCCGTTTATTTTATTATTCAAAAAATGAAAATCTGATTAAAGCAGCTAAAAAATCTGTGGAATTCTGCTGTAAATATCAAAAAAATGATGGTTCGTGGACTTACAGCACTTTACCTTTTCATCAATGGATTGATAGCTTTCATACAGGATATAATATTGAATGCATCCATGAGTATCAAAAATATTCTGATGACGGTTCTTTCAAGAGCCATCTTGAAAAAGGATTAAAGTATTATCTTGATACTTTTTTCACCGATGAAGGTAAACCAAAATATTATAATAATTCATTGTATCCGATAGACGTACATGCTCCTGCACAACTAATAATTACTTTAAGCAGACTGGGAATTCTGCAAAAAAATATTGATCTTTCCAATAAAGTATTAAAATGGACAATTGAGAATATGCAGGCTTTAAAAGGTTATTTTTACTATCAGATTAAGAAAAGATATAAAATAAAGATTCCTTACATGAGATGGTCTCAGGCATGGATGTTTTATGCACTTACTGAGTATCTTGCAAATATTAATAAATAATTTAAATTACATAATTGATAAATTAGTCAAGAAAATTATACTGTACAACAAAAATTTTTGAAAGGTTGAAAAGTAGTATTTAACTTTATGTCCTTTAAATAATAACCTGTATATAATGAAAATATGGTTTGATTTGTCAAACTCTCCTCATATAAATCTTTTTGCAGAGCTGATAAGAGATTTGAAAAAAGAGAATGAAGTTATTATAACCTGCAGGCCACTGGCAAACACCATTGAACTTCTTGAGTTGCACAGCTTTGATTTTGAAGTTGTAGGCAAACATTATGGGGGAAAATTGTTTTATAAGATTTTCGGTTATCCAATCAGAGTATTGCAACTTAGAAAATTCTTAAAAAAACATAACCCGGATATAGCAGTATCACAAAGTTCATTTCATAGCCCTTTAACGGCATGGTTATTGGGAGTGCCATCTATCTATATGAATGATAATGAATATGCAGCAGGAAATATTCCTTCATTTATATTTGCTACACAAATCCTTATACCTGAATTTCTGGATATAAAAAAAGTGAGAAAGCAATTTGCCAGGAAATCAAAGATTATGCAATATCCTGGTGTTAAGGAAGGCATTTATTTGTGGAATGCCGATATCAAGAGAAAAAAATCAAAAGACAAAAAAATATATGTGAGGCCTGAACCATGGATTGCACAATATTATAAAGGAGCCCTTAATTTTATGGATGATATGCTAAAATATTTAAAAACCAGGGCAAATGTAATTGTTCTACCCAGGGGAAAAGACCAGGCAATACATTATAAAAAACCGGAATTTTCAGGTATTAAAGTGCTTGACAAACCTTTAACTCTTAAAGAAATAGCATCAGATTGCAGTTTATTTATAGGTGCCGGTGGTACAATGACAAGGGAAATGGCTGTTTTAGGAATACCCACAATATCTGTATATCAGGATGAACTCCTTGATGTGGATAAATATCTTATTGAAATAGGAATGATGATTCACAAGCCAGATTTGACCGGTGAATTTGCATTTGAATATCTTGAATCTACTGCTGAAAAATCACCCAATAATGAATTGCTCGTTAAAGGTAAAGAAACCTATAATCTTATAAAATCATATATTAGTAAATTAACCAAAAAGAATTAAATTAAGTATCTATGATTCGTACCGGAATAATCGGACTTGGTAAAATGGGGCTGTCGCACTGTTCAATACTGGGAGCTCATCCCGAAGTTGATTTGGTTGCTGCCTGTGATACTTCAGGTCTTATTTTAGAAGCAATGAGCAAATATTCGCCTATAAAAGTCTATACCGACTACAAAAAAATGATAGGTGAAAATGAGCTCAATTGCGTATTTGTTGCCACGCCCACCAAATATCATGCTGAAATGGTAATTTACAGTCTTGAAAACAATCTGCATGTTTTCTGTGAAAAACCTTTTAGTCTGCATATTAATGATGGGGAAAAAATGGTGAGGCTTGCCAAAGAAAAAAAACGCATAACCCAGGTAGGTTATCATAACAGGTTTTTAGGAACTTTTAATGAAATTAAAAGACTAATAGAATTCCAGGTTCTCGGAGATATCTATCATTTTTTGGGAGAGGCGTATGGTCCTGTGGTCTTAAAGAAAAAAGGAGGGACATGGCGTTCTGAGACTTCCGAAGGAGGAGGGTGCTTATTTGACTATGCCTCGCATGTGATTAACCTTATTAATTATATTTTGGGTAATATTACGAATGCAGAAGGTACCTTATTAAAAAAAATATATTCAAAAAGTGTTGAAGATGCGGTTTATTCAACCTTATTCCTTAAAAACGGACTGAGTGGTATTTTATCTGTTAACTGGAGTGACGAAACATATAGAAAAATGTCAACGCAAATAACTGTCATGGGAACCGAAGGTAAAATTATTTCAGATGCACAGGAATTAAGAATCTATCTGAAAAAGGAGAATAAAAAACTTAAACTTGAGAAGGGATGGACAATAAAGTATGTTACTGATTTAACCGCTCCGGTTAATTTCTATTTAAGAGGGGAGGAATATTCCGCACAGATAGACTATTTTATAAATTGCATTAAGGAAAATGAATTAAACAACAGAAGTTCATTTGAATCAGCGCTGCAAACCGATTATGTAATTGAACTTTTAAAGAAAGATGCTGAAAGGAGGTAATATTATGGATAGAATATTATTTGGTGACAACCAGTTTTTTGCAGTAAATCACTTGTCTGATGAAAAATCAAGGGCACAATCGATAAGATTTAAAGATAACAAGGCTATTATTGATGTACTTGATACGGCTATTGAACTGGGGATTATGACTTTTATGTGCACCACCCATGATCGCATTGCAGATATCTGTAAACATATACGTGCAAATAATACAAGGTATAAAGATTTTAAAATCTATCCTTGTATGCCTTATGCCCATAAATATGCTAATGCTGTGACAGAATTGGGAATATTAGGAACACTAAAAGCTTATTTGCCCGGTAATATTTTCAGCACTCTGGCCAAAGGAGGAATAGCTTTTGCCAAAAAGGATTTTATCTCCATGATGGAATTACTGGTTGATGTAGAGATGAAAATGTTCAAAGGTATAAATACTCCCGTAATCTTCATCCAGAATGTGGTAACAGATTTAATTCTGGGCCTGGGAATGAAGGAATTTTTTATTGCGTTTAATAATTATATTAAAAATAAATATAATGCTGAAGCTGGTTACATAACAATGAATATGCCCATGCTACTTGATACGCTGGAAAGTTGTGGATTGAAAAATCCTATTATCTGCAGTTCAATTAATAAAATTGGTTTCAGAATGTCGGGAGGCATTAAACTCTATGAAAAAACAATCAGGGAAAAAAAAATCAGGCCAATTGCAATGCAGGTATTGGCAGCCGGGGCTATACCTCCGGCAGAGGCATTTGAATATGTTTGCAGGCAAAAAAATATTGAATCAATACTTTTTGGTGCGTCATCCAGAGCACATATTAAACAATCAAGAGATTACATATCAATGTATGGCAATTGATTAATTATAAATTTTAAGAATAAATATTATAAATGGAAAAAATTTGTATTATGGGTCTTGGCTATATTGGTCTGCCCACTGCCGCCCTGCTGGCAACAAAAGGATATTATGTACATGGTGTAGATGTAAAAACTGAAGTTGTCGATATAATAAATCGTGGGAAAATACATATTGTTGAACCCGCGTTAGATGCCTTTGTTAAATCAGCGGTACAGTCTGGCAATCTGAAAGCATCTTCACAGCCTGATTATGCTGACATATTTATAATAACTGTACCAACCCCAATTGATAAGGACAACAATCCGGATATAGGATATGTGCTGGAAGCAACAAAAGCGATTGCCCCTTACCTTAAACCCGGTAACCTGTTTATCCTTGAATCAACATCGCCTGTTGGTACAACAGAGTATTTAGTTGAATTACTAAGAGAATTAGGTGTCAATACCGATAAAATCCATGTTGCATATTCACCCGAACGTGTTCTGCCCGGACAAACAATGAAAGAACTTGTGGAAAATGACCGGGTAGTTGGGGGTATAACAAAAGAAGCAGCATTAAATGTTATGCTCTTTTATGAATCATTTGTCCAGGGGGAAGTCCTTATTACAAATGCCAGAACAGCTGAAATGTCCAAATTAACGGAAAATGCATGCAGGGATGTAAATATTGCTTTTGCAAATGAATTATCTATAATCTGCGAAAAGTTTGACGTTGATGTCTGGGAATTAATCACTCTTGCCAACAGGCATCCCAGAATTAATATATTAAAACCAGGAAGTGGTGTCGGAGGTCATTGTATAGCTATCGACCCCTGGTTTTTAGTAGCCAAAGCAAAAGAGGAGGCAAGAATAATAAAAACAGCCAGAGAGATAAATAATTTCAAACCCAAATGGGTTATTAATAAAACAGAGGAATTAATAAAAAGCTATAAAGAAAAAAATAAAAAAATGCCTTTGATAGCCTGTATGGGTATTGCTTTTAAACCGGATATTGATGATTTAAGAGAGTCTCCCTCACTTGAAATTGTGCATGAATTGATAAACAAAGAATATAATATTGTAGTTGCAGAACCTAATATAAAGGAATATAAAAATCTGAAACTAATGAATTATGCGGAGGCTGTAAAAAAAGCCGATATAATTGTTTTTCTTGTAGCTCACAAAGAATTCAAAAGTTTAAAAGTAGATGAAAATAAATTAATTATAGATATATGCGGGGTAAAAAGCAGATTTAATTAAATCTGCTTAAACGGAAATTTCATATGAAGAAAATTCTAATAGTCTTCGGAACAAGGCCGGAAGCTATAAAGATGGCATCGGTCGTGAAAGAATTTGAAAAGTGCAAAGACAAATTTGAATCCAGGGTATGCATCTCTGCACAACACAGGGAAATGCTGGACCAGGTTTTATCAATTTTTGAGATCGAACCTGATTTTGATCTTAACATTATGAAAGAAAGTCAGGATCTTTATGATATAACAAATGGCGTTCTGTCAGGTATAAAGGAAGTATTATTGAAATATAATCCCCATCTGGTATTGGTACAGGGTGATACTACAACTTCCACATTTGCTGCCCTGGCTTCATTCTACCAGAAGATCCCGGTGGGGCATATCGAAGCCGGGTTAAGAACAGGAAATATATATTCCCCCTGGCCTGAAGAAATGAATAGAATGTTGACGCGTTGTTTGACACTATATCATTTTGCCCCTACTGAAACATCCAGAAGAAATCTTTTAAAAGAAAATGTAGATGAGAAAAGTATCCTGGTAACAGGAAATACGGTCATTGATTCACTATATTTCATAATCAACAAAATCAGGGGAAATAATCAGCTCCAGCAAGATTTAAATGAATATATCAGGAAAAGAGGATATCATGTAAATCAGGGAAAAAAATTTATATTGATAACCGGACATAGAAGGGAAAATTTCGGGGAAGGATTTATCAATATATGTAATGCTATTAAAGAAATAGCTTTTAAATATCCGCAGTTCGATTTATTATATCCCGTACATTTAAATCCGAATGTTCAAAAACCGGTATATGATATACTAAATAACATTAATAATGTTTTTTTAATTGAACCTATAGAATACCTTCCTTTTGTTTATATAATGAATAATTCATACATAATTTTAACCGATAGCGGAGGAATACAGGAAGAAGCTCCTAGTCTTGGCAAACCGGTGCTGGTGATGAGAGACACAACCGAAAGACCTGAAGCAGTTGAAGCAGGTACAGTTAAAATTGTTGGAACGGAAGAGAAGAAAATTGTTGATGAATTATCGCTATTAATAGACAATAACGAGGAATATCAAAAGATGTCACGTGCACATAATCCTTACGGAGATGGAAATGCAGCGGCCAGAATTGTTAAATTCCTTATCAATAACCTGTCAGATTAATTTCATAAAACCTGCACATCTGGAATAACATAAAATAAATTTAATCAATATTTTAAGTTAATTAATCAATTTTAATGAATTTAATTAGCTGAAATACTTGATTTTATGTAATTTTATAGTTAATTTTTCGCCTATATAATAAAAAGTAGTTATAAAATAATAATTGTTGATAATCGTATCTGTATATTAAGTGTCTGGTTGATATTATTATTATGAAAATATCAATAGATATGATTGAAATACATACATAGTTTTTGTATACTGGTGATCAACATCATCATAACTTTTGTCAATAAATTTCGTATATTAATCTATAAAAATTAATATTTCGTCAAAAACTACTTTCATTTCAAACATTAAATCTCAGGGCCATGAAAAAAATAGCACTATCTTTCTTTTTCACAATTGCTACTCTGGCAGGTATCTATTCTCAATCTACAGATACATTTAATATTGCTTTCAAGCACGATTTTGAAAATAATACTCTTGGAACATACGATTATGATGAATGGTTAAAAGACTGGAACTATCCTGATTGGGCAAACAGACAAGTTCCTCCGACCATTGAACAAAATACTGATCCGGAAAATGGCAGTAAAGTTATGAGATGGCATTATCCTAATGGTTCACTTGGGCCCAGCGAAGGAGGCGGACAATGGTTTGCAGAACTGGATAAATCTTATGATGAATTATACTTTTCTTTCAGAATGAAATTAAAGCCGGGTTTTGTATGGGTTCTGGGAGGAAAAATACATGGATTAATAGCAGAACCGTTTAAAGGCTTTGAGATTCCTGAATGGGATGAAGGGGCAATGGTATTATTAATGTGGAGAGAAAACAAACCAACATTTTATTACTATCACCAGGATCAGGATCATTATTATGGCAATAGTGAAGCATGGAATTATAGTTTAGAATCAGGTAAATGGTATACGGTTACTATTAGAATGGTTATGAATACTCTTAATGAAAATGGTGGGAATAATGATGGTATCCTGGAAGGATTTATAGACGGCAAATTAGTTTGTCAGATGGGTAATATGCGTTTCAGAAATTTAGAAAGTATAAAAATAAATGTATTGGAGATTACTTCATTCTTTGGAGGAGGTGATGATAATTGGAGGGCACAAAGAGATGAATGGATGGATGTTGATGATTTTATTGCTTTTAATTATACAGATGCTGTTAATGTACCCAGAGGAAATACTTTAAGCCCAAAGGGCAGAGTGTTATTATTGCCTGGTCATGATGTAAAGCAAACGGTTTTACCTGAAGTTCCCCAGGATACCAGCGGAACAATCAAAGTCAAAGCATACGGCACTGAAGCAGATGGTGAAAATGCTCATTTCAAATTACTTGTTAATAATAAGTATGTTGGTGAAACATTTGTTACTTCTGATGTACAAACATATTCATTTGAACCGGATTATGAAATCAATGATGATGATACTATTTATATAGTTTTTGATAATGACAAGTATATCTCAAGTGACGAAGACAGAAATTTAGTCATACAGTCGCTGATAATTAATAATAAAAATTATGACCCGGATAGTAAAAATGTAGTATTTACTTATGATGCAGCTGAAGGTACTGAAGTAGAATACGGTTCAAATTACCTTTCCTGGAACGGACAACTTGTTTTCTTTATTGGCGAGGATGAAGTCACATTAGATAATATATACAGTTTATTTAATCCGGAAGTAGCAGCAGCAAATGACCCGCCGGTTGTTGAAAACAAAAACTTCCTTATCCCGGATAACCTGCAAACAGGAGTTACCTTTGGAACAATTAAAGCGACAGATCCGGATATATCTCAGCAATTATCTTATTCAATAATAGGAGGTAATCTTAATAATACATTTATAATTAATTCATCGGATGGCAAGCTTTCAGTTAATAATTCAGCAGGTTTAAAATCAGCTGATTTATTTAGTGTGCTCATAGAAGCTAAAGATAATGGACCGGGTAACTTGTCAGATACAGGGTTAGCAACAATAAATATTCAGCATATTGACACCACTCTCATTAACAACCAGCCTATAATTAGCAGCCAGGAATTCAGTATCAGGGAGGATGATGATTTAAGCAGTTTGGCAATAGAAATAGCTGCAATTGATCCTGATATTGATCAAAGTCTGACATATTCAATACTTTCAGGTAACGAGAAAGGTGCCTTTTATCTTAATCCGTTATCCGGACAACTTACCGTAAGTAATGCATCAAAACTGGATTTTAAGGACCAGGCAGCAATTAATTTAAATGTCCAGGTACAGGATGACGGAGAAGGATTTTTAAAGAATTCAGCTGTTGTAACAATTAATCTTATACCTGATATAACAACATTTTATATTGATCCCCAAAATACAAACGATCCGCAGGAAGATGGCTCTATCGGGCATCCATATGATTCATGGACTGATATATACTGGGAAGAAGGTAACAGCTATTTACAAAAAAAAGGTACAACTGCAAATGAGGGCAAAATAAATATCTATGCAAGTAACGTGACTCTGGGTGCATACGGACAGGGTGAAAGTCCGGTTATCAACAGCTCGGCAACCGATTTTGCAATCAGGGCATTTGAAAAATCCGGTGTAACAATTCGGGACCTTAAAATAATAGCTAATGAAGCTATTAGCTGTATTTATTTTTTAGGTGCATCATGTGATAATAACCTTGTTGAAAAATGCTACCTCGAAGGTGCTGATAACGGACTGAGAATCATAGATGGTAAAACTATAACATTGAGATATAATACTTTCTCTGGCAATAGTGATGCCATATATTCTTATGCAGAGACCACTAAAATTTATTATAATGTATTCAAAGAAAATGATACAGGCATCAACATAAGCAGTTACTTATCCAGTACAGAGATATACAATAACGTTTTCTATGATAATACAAAAGGTGTGTCTACCTCCTATTCTTCACTGACTATTTATAACAATATATTCTATTTATTAGACAAGGGGGATCAGGCAATAAACCATCAGATGGACAACCTGGTTTCGGATAATAATATCTTTTATCCTGAACAGGACGGTTTCCTTGATATCGGTAATAAAAAATATTCAACCCTTTATGAATATCAGCAATCAAAGGGATTGGATTTAAATTCATATACTTCCGATCCTTTATTTAAGGATATATACAATGATAATTTCAGCGTAGAACAGGAATCTCCTGCAATTAATGGTGGCCGTGATGTCGGATTATTAATGGATTTTTATGGATATAGTGTCCCTTACGGAGGAAAGGCTGACATTGGCCTTATTGAATCACTGGAAGATAATATTATAAGCTCAACTGACCCGTTTGGAATGGGTAGTTCTGATGAATCTCCCCTCATTTTTCCGAATCCTTCGGATGGCAGATTCAAAATTTCTTTTGCCAGTACAAATTTTCTGACTTCCGAACTGCAAATTAAGGATATATCAGGAAATTTAATATACAGAGATTATATATCTTCTGATGATATTGATCCTACAACTCAAATAGATATTTCAAACGTGCCGAATGGAATCTACCTGCTCCTGCTTGCAATTGATGATAAAGTCTATACACAAAGAATAATAATAAATTAAGCCTGTCTTACTTAATATAACGACTGCTAATCGTATATGAGCAAAATCCCTTAGATTTTGCTCTTTTTTTTTTAATTTTCATATATCTTTAAGGAATATATAACCGGGCAATTGTAAATGTTAAATGAGGATTAATAAAACATCAAATCAGAGCTGATATGAAAAAGGTGTTTGCTTTTTTATCACTTTTATTGCTTTACTCCTGCACAAAAATTAAATATGGTACTATTGATACATTTAATATGTTCGATATACATTTTTATCAGGATTTTGAAGATAACACTATAGGAGAATATTTGGAATCGGAATGGGAAGAAGACTGGAACTATCCTGAGTGGTCAAACAGAGAAGTCCCTCCGACCATTGAACAAAATACTGATCCGGAAAATGGCAGCAAAGTTATGAGATGGCATTATCCTAATGGTTCACTTGGGCCCAGCGAAGGAGGCGGACAATGGTTTGCAGAACTGGATAAATCTTATGATGAATTATACTTTTCTTTCAGAATGAAATTAAAGCCGGGTTTTGTATGGGTTCTGGGAGGAAAAATACATGGATTAATAGCAGAACCGTTTAAAGGCTTTGAGATTCCTGAATGGGATGAAGGGGCAATGGTATTATTAATGTGGAGAGAAAACAAACCAACATTTTATTACTATCACCAGGATCAGGATCATTATTATGGCAATAGTGAAGCATGGAATTATAGTTTAGAATCAGGTAAATGGTATACGGTTACTATTAGAATGGTTATGAATACTCTTAATGAAAATGGTGGGAATAATGATGGTATCCTGGAAGGATTTATAGACGGCAAATTAGTTTGTCAGATGGGTAATATGCGTTTCAGAAATTTAGAAAGTATAAAAATAAATGTATTGGAGATTACTTCATTCTTTGGAGGAGGTGATGATAATTGGAGGGCACAAAGAGATGAATGGATGGATGTTGATGATTTTATTGCTTTTAATTATGCAGATGATGTTAATGTACCCAGAGGAAATACTTTAAGCCCCAAGGGCAGAGTGTTATTATTGCCTGGTCATGATGCAGAGTAAACAGTTTTACCTGATTCAGTTCCCCTTTCTTAATATTGTCTATAAAATTTTTCTATTTCATAATTTTTCATTTTCATGAATAATTCAATATATTTAAAAAAATATATTAATACTGACATTACTTTTTACCTTAAAAAGAATAAAAAGAAAATTTTATTAATAGATGGTCACAAATAAGACAATAATGCCTTGCATATTAGATAATCATGATATAAAATCGTGTACCCGGTAAACTGGTATTAGTTAATCAAATAATTTTGAGATTAAAAATCAAATGGATATGGAAAATTTAGAACACATTAATTGTCCGTTTTGCAATGAAAATAGCTATACTGACTGGGCAAGTGAAAATAATTTTACAGCAGTTAAATGCAATAATTGTGGCTTTGTTTATGTTAATCCTCGCCCGACTATGAATTCAATTTCTGAGGCCAATAAAATCGGTGAACATAAATCGAAAGCAGATAGAAAGAATAGAATCAGAAACTTAAGGAGTTACAAAATATTCAATATTTTTAAAATTAATAGTTTTAAAAAAAGAATAAAACAATTTTTTACAGAAGATGAAATAAAAAACAAAGTTATTTCATGGCTGGATGTTGGTGCCGGTTATGGTGAATTTATTCAGGCATTAGGAAAATTAACTTCAAAAAAATCGCATATAAAAGGAATAGAGCCAAGTCTGCCTAAAGCAAAGGTTGCACAAAAGCTAGGTTTGGATATTGAAGATAAAAAATTAGATGAAATAACAGAATTATTTGAATATATTTCTTTAATTAACGTCTTTTCCCATTTACCTAATCCTGTCGAATTTATTTTGGATTTAAGTAAAAAGCTTACTCCAAATGGAAAGATCCTTATTGTTACAGGTAATGGAGCAGATATTGCTCCTGAAGATTATCCTGATAATTATAATTTCCCGGATCATTTGGTATTTACAGGGGAGAGGCATTTATCAGAAATATTGGAAAGAGCTGGTTTTAATATTATAAGAATCAAGAAATATAAAAGTTTTATACCTGAGAATATATTAGTAAAGTTTATTAAAATGTTATTATCCCGGGATTCAGCAGTAAACAAGGGACCTTTTCGTTCATTATGGGTATTTGCCCAATCTAAAAATTAAAGCCTCACTTTTCTGTAATAAAGCAAGGGGGATTTCTATAACAAACATTCTTTGACCTCCAATAATTTAAATTTATATTTTTTAATATTCCCTTTGGCTCTTAGTTAAATCAAGCCTTTTCAGATTTTTTCATCTTTCCCGGGTATCTTTATATCCCACAAACCTGCAGGAAAATAAGAGACTATTCATATAGTTAATTGACCAACAAAGATTTAGTGGTTCTTATATAAAATGATAAAATAGGACTGGTATAACAATATAATTAAATATTAGAACATTTTTGAAAATTAAAATATTTGCATATTTTTGTAGCCCCTAATGTGGTTAAAAAAGGGTTAACACCGGGTATTACGTTTATTTTAAAGACATCTATTACTAACTAAACCGAAAAATGTTAAAATTCTCGTCAGGGGCTTTTATACTATATTTAATATGTATAAGTTTTTCAATCTCTGCCCAGACTACTAACTTCAATGATATTTTTAACATTTATTTCGAACAGGATTTTGAAAATAATACCTTAGGAACTTATTCCGAAAGCGAGTGGAAAGAAGACTGGAATCACCCTGAATGGTCGAATAGGCAGGTCCCGCCTGAAATTTTAAATGACAGTGACATAGTAAATGGTACCAAGGTTATGAGATGGTTATTCCCTGAGGGTTCCGTTGGTCCCGCAGAGGGTGGAGGTCAGTGGTTGGCACCTCTGAATTCAGCGTTTGATGAGCTTTATTTCTCCTATAGAATAAAATTTAAACCCGGCTTTGAGTGGGTCCTGGGCGGGAAAATACCAGGATTACTGGCAGAGCCATTTAAAGGTTTTGATCCTCCTGAATGGGATGAAGGGGCAATGATATTATTAATGTGGAGAAGTGACCACAAAATAACATTTTATTACTATCACCATAATCAGGATCATATATATGGTGACAGCGAAGGTTGGAATTATAATATAGAACCAGGCATATGGTATACAATTACTATCAGAATTGTGATGAATACTATTAATGAAAATGGGGGGAATAATGATGGTATACTGGAAGGATATATAAATGACAAACTTTATTGCCAGGTATCAAATCTTCTCTTTAGAAATTTAAGCAGCATAGGGATAGATCATTTGCAGATTACATCTTTTTTCGGTGGTGACGGTGAAGAATGGGCTGCAAAAAGAGACGAATGGATTGATGTTGATGATTTTGTTGTTTTTTCTTACAAGGATGATGTAATAGTACCAAGAGGCAATACTCCCAGCCCTTCAGACAGAGTTTTATTACATCCATATATGTATATTAAAGATTCTTTATGGAGGGTAAGTTTATCTGCCATGCCCCTGTCAAGCAAAACAATTGAATTAAAATGGAATCATTACCCCATACCTGCAGGTTATGTTATTCAGAGAAAAATAGCTTCGGATACGGTTTTTACAACAATTGCCAGTCTCCCTTATAAAAATATCACCTATACTGACAAAGAATTACAGCCTTCAACACAGTATGAATACAGGATATTGGCAAACAATATTTATTCGGATACAATTAATGTTACAACATTTCCACCAAATCCTCCTGATCCGCCATCGAATTTATATGCCACTGCTGTACAAAAAAGGCAAATAAATATTTCATGGACAGATAATTCTGTCAACGAACTGGGTTTTAAGATTGAAAGATCAGTAAGCCCAAATATAAATTTTGTTAATATAGTTAGCGTAAACTATAATATTCGCAATTATTCAGATATAAACCTTACGCCCAATACAACTTACTATTACCGTGTGTATGCTCATAATGAAGATGGCATTTCAGGCTATTCCAACGTTTTGGAAGCCAAAACATTGCCACTTGAACCTCCGGCCGCACCAACAGGACTTTCAGCATCTGATATTACAAAAAACTCATTACGTTTATCATGGATTGATAACTCCAATAATGAAAACGGATTCGCAATTATGTCTTCATCTACATCAGGCATAGGTTTTGTCCAGGTAGCTACTGTTGGTCCTAACACAACTTCATATAACTATGAAGGATTATTCCCGGATTACGGATGTTATTATATTGTAAGAGCTTTTAACAATGACGGGAATTCAGGGTACTCTAACGAATTGTATGCTAAGACTCTTCCCCTTAATCCTCCTGCTGCTCCTGCGGAATTACACACATCGGATATAACAAAGCATTCAATTAACCTTGTATGGACAGATAATTCCGATAATGAGGATGGTTTTATTATTGAACGTTCCATTTCATTGACAGGTGGTTTTACTCAGGTTGCAAATGTTGAATCGAACATCGCCGCTTATACGGACAATGATTTGACTCCTGGTTATACTTATTATTATAGAATTAAGGCATTTAATGAAGATGGAACTTCTGATTATTCCAATATTTTGGAAATAAAAACCTTATCCCTGAATCCCCCTGATGCTCCTTCTTCTTTGAAAGCAGATACTATTAATTATAATTGGTTAACTATTGTCTGGTCAGATAATTCAACTAATGAATCTGGATTCAGAATAGAAAGAACCCTGGATACAAACAATGTTTTTATTTTTTTAGCTGATGTTGATGGCCCTGACATAACGGAATTTACGGATACGGGATTAATTGATAATACGACTTACTACTATAGAGTACAAGCATATAATGATGACGGATTTTCGGAGTTTTCAATTATATTGAAAACTGTAACTCCGAAATTGAACCCCCCGCAGCCACCGTCTTTGCTTTCACCATCGCAAGTCACGCTAAATACAATTACATTAAACTGGAAAGATAACTCAAGCGATGAGACAGGATTTATTATTAAAAGAGCTGCCGCACCTTATATAACATTTGAAACAATAAAGACAGCAAGTGCTAATGCTACAAGTTTTATTGATGAAAATCTGAATCCCAGTACAACTTACCATTACCAGGTTAATGCGATAAATAAGGCCGGTAACTCTGACAATAGCAATACAGCAATTGCATCAACCTTGTCCGTTTCTGAATCTAATAGAATCTGGGACGGAATTATAGCATACTATAATTTTAACTTTAGTTCAGACAATATTATATATGATTATTCAAACTATGATAAACCTTTGAATTTGGCAATAGGAGACACATCAGGAATAATATGGAATGCAAATAATAAACTTGAACTGGTATCAAACAATTATGTTAAATCAATAAATCCGGCAACAAAAATAGTCAATGCCTGCAAAAATACCAATGAAATTACTGTTGAATGCTGGATTAAGCCGTCCTTGTTCAGCTCATCAAATCCTGAAAATATTTTAAGTATCTCAAATAATAATAATGATATTTGTGCTAACCTGGCCCAGGAGCATATATCCGTAAATGATAATAAGTCATATAAATATTTAATAAGTCTGAGGACCCGGGCCACAGCTTCAAATGGTTCACCAAATCTATATACCAGGGATGAGTTAACATACCTTTCACTGCATCATATTGTATATTTTAAGAATGACAATGGTATTGAAAAGCTTTTTATAAATGGCAAAGAAGCAGCCAGCAGTATCCGGCCCCATGATTTTGAAAACTGGGATAATAATTCTTACTTAATATTGGGGAATGACCCGGATTTAAATTCCCCCTGGAATGGTACATATTACACTGTTGCTATATATAATACAGCCCTTTCAAAAGATCAGATAATTACTAATTATAATGCCGGCCCCAAAGACAATCTGGCAAAATCAGTTATTAATTACGACATTGAGATTTCTCCAAATCCTTCTGAAGGTATTATAAATTTGAGAATAGTTCCGCTGTCTGCAGATGAATATGCCGGTAAAACAATGATTCAGATCTGTGATATGATGGGTGATATAAAATTTTCTGAAATAATTGAAGATCCAAACAGGGAACTGACAAAATCCTTTGACTTTTCTGAATTCAAAAAAGGTATCTATATATTACGAGTCATTACAAATGATCATTTTAACTCCGGAAAATTCGTAATTCAATAAAATCTCCTCTGACATAAATATAAAAATTATAAGAATCCCCACCAGATTATCTTGAGCTTATTTAATAGATCCCATATATATTATTACTTTCAGTACTTAGCAGTTAATAATACCTAATTTATTCATGCTTATTTGAATTACTTGTGACCCTAAATTGATGTAAAACTAACTTCTGTGTAACAAAATCATCAGTTAATCAAAATGTCAGAAAATAACAGGCTAAATATTAGAATCTATCGTATTTATAGTATTATTTTTGAATCATTAATTATTAAAATTTTAATTAATAATATGTCTCAAACACTAAAAACAGATATGAATTCATACAACCAGCTTAAGGATACTAAAAACCCGAAAAAAAGAAAAAATCGTAAAGATATAAATCCGTTATTTTCAGTACTTGATATCGTTGTCACAATACTTTCTTATTTCTTTGCATATTTTTTAACAAATCTTTTGCATACAAATTATTTCAGGTTCACACAGGAATATGTTATAATGCTTATGCTTATTATACCGACATGGGCTATTCTGCTCCAGATACTGAATCTTACAAAAATTCCGAGAACTCACTCATATATGTCTATTTTCTTTAGTTTTTTAAACTTTAATGCTATCGGATTCGCTTTAATATTCTTGTACAAACATTTATTTCATTTAACTGTTTTCAGCCATTATTTCATAATATCTTTCTCGTTAATAAATCTCTTCTCCCTCTATATTTTCAGAATGTTAACCTACAAGGTATTTAAGTATTACAGATCTACAGGTCATAATATTCATAACGTATTAATTTTTGCAGATGGAAATTCCGATAAGTTTATTGATAACATAATTAATCATAAGGAATGGGGATTCAGGATATTAATGATTTTAACCAATTCAGAAAACATAAAAAATAAATATAGCAATAGTATTAAAATCTTACCTGATAAAATATCAATAAAAAATCTGCTTAATATTGATATTATTGATGAAGTAATTTATTGTAAGAGCAGCATAGAGGAAGAAAGACTCAGAGATTTAATTGAAACTTGCCAGGAAGTTGGGGTTACCTTCAGGATGCAGTCCGATCTTAATCCTGTAACAATAGCAAATACGCATCTGACACATTTCGAAAACATACCTTTTATAACCTTTATGAATACTCCTAAAAACAGGTTAGCTCTTGCCTGGAAATCTTTTAGCGAATTCTGGATTTCATTCGTAATAATTTTTCTTTTATCACCTTTTCTTTTAATTATTTCACTTTTAATAAAGCTCTCAAGTCAGGGTCCGGTGATATTTAAGCAGGAAAGAGTAGGCTTAAGGGGCAGAAAGTTTTACATCTACAAGTTCAGAACAATGGTTTATAATGCTGAAACCCTTAAATCATCTTTGCTGGATCAAAATGAAACTGACGGGCCCGTATTCAAGATAAAAAATGATCCACGCATAACCAGGATTGGAAAGTTTTTGAGAAAAACCGGACTGGATGAATTACCTCAATTATTCAATGTTCTTAAGGGTGAGATGTCACTTATAGGACCTCGTCCGCCGTTACCCCAGGAAGTTGAAAAATATGAAAGATGGCAGTTAAAAAGACTGTCCATGAAGCCTGGCATTACCTGTACATGGCAGGTTATACCCAACAGGAATAATGTAATGTTTGAGAAATGGATGAAACTGGATATTCAATATATCGAAAACTGGTCAATAAAAAAGGATTTTATGCTTTTTTTCAAAACATTAAGAACTTTAATTAGCGGTTCTGGTCATTAAGGATTATTCCCCTTTCTAAATATGTGAACTGTAATTTATTTAATAAGTATGCTCTAAATAATATTATAAGTTTAGAGCATTTTCGTTATAATTTTAAATAATTTAAAAAAGAATTTAATAATTTAGAATATTAAAAGGCTTTGTAAATAAAAAACCAGTAAGCATTAATTTACTATTATTTTAATTAAAACATTAAATAATTATCTGAAATGGCCAAACTTAAGTTTAACAAAATCAAAATAATTGCATACTTATCAATTTTAATTTCTGCTGGCGCATGCACTCCTACATCCAAATTAACATATGTATTAAATAAAGGAGATGCTGCAAATAAGAACCAGTTCCATAATGATCGGTCTGAAAAGACAATTCAGCCATATGATTACTTGTATATTAAAATTTACAGTTTGGATGAACAGACTAATTACGTGTTCAGAGAAGAAAGGTATTCCAGCTACGAAACCGAACTGGTTAGTTATGCTGTTGATGATAAAGGGAATATAGATTTCCCGTTTATAGGAAGTATTAATGTAAAAGATCTTACGATTAACCAGGCCAAGGAAAGAATTGAACAATCTTTAAACCGTCAGCTAAATAATGTTTCGGTAAGAGTGAGATTTGTCAGTAATAAAATCACTATTTTGGGGGAAGTAGGTCGCCCGGGCGATTATTCATTTTATGATGAAAAAATAAATATCTTCCAGACTATAGGATTAGCCAATGGTATTACACCTTATGGCAATAAAACCAATATAACACTGATTCGTGAAAAAGATAATACTATAAAGTATTACTATTTGGATCTTACCGATAAAAAGATTGTGGAGTCAGAAAATTACTATCTTCTGCCCAATGATATTGTTATAGTAAATCCGATTAGTGCTAAATACAGAGAACTCAGAACTTATTCGTTATCCCTGACATCAGCAATTGTATCGACCTTACTTAGCACGGTAACTTTAATATATGTATTTAAATAATAAATAAAAAAGCTTAAGAATGAACAATTCAGATAAAATCTTCCAGAGCAATATTAACTACAAAAAGATATTCAAGAAGTTATTGAATTATAAGAAACAATGCCTGTTCATTATTATTATATTTCTGATTTTAACTTTCCTTGTAAATAAATTTTCACCTGCAAAATATGCAAACTATACTACCTTGTATATTGGCGATAACCAGCAGAATTCATTTATGAGCGGTACTGATGATATAATGAAGGGATTTGGATTATTTACAGGGAAAAACAATATTGATAATGAAATAGAGATATTGCAATCATTTACGCTAATAAAAAATGTAATTAAGGACCTGGACCTAAAAACAACCTATGTAACTTTTAATAACTCTACCCTGTCTGGCTTTTTATTCAATACCCCATTGTGCAAAAAGTATGATATCTATACTGATTCTCCCATCAAAGTTGTTATAGATCAGTCAGTTCCTCAGACAGTCTACTTAAACTTCAGGGTTGTGTTTTTAAATGACAATGAGTTTTATCTTGAAACCACAGGCAAGGATGTCAGACTGTATAATTTTATTGATGATAATATTGTATCAATTGAAAAGAATATATCTTTCAGAGGCAGGTTTAAATTTGGAGATGAAATAAAAACAAGAGCTTTCTGTTTCAGGATAATTAAAAAGGAAAATTTCGATCCTTCCTTTACTAAAGAAAACAATCTATATTTCTTTTTCAATGACATTAACGCATTGACCTCACGATACCAGGCTATTTTAAACGCTGAAGCCACGTCACAAACATCTTCATTAATAAAAATCAGTTTCAAAGGGAAAAATCCTTATATGGTCACAGACTTTCTAAATAGCCTGACTGCGTTATATTTAGAGAGAAATATAGAAAGAAAAAACAGAATAGCTTTAAGTACAGTTAACTTTATTGATTCACAGATTTCCAATATTGCTGATTCGCTAAGCTCTGCTGAATTCAGGCTTAAAAGTTTCAGGTCGGCTCACAATGTAATGGATTTAAGTTTCCAGGGACAACAAATAGTTGAAAAGATGAGTGAAATGGAAACTGAAAAAGAAAATTTAAATGTGCAAAAACAGTATTATTCATATCTTAAAACCTATCTGTCTAATAGTATGGAGGTTAGTGATTTATTAGCCCCGCCGTCATCAATGAGGGTATCTGATCCCATTTTAACAAATCTTATATCTCAGATGCTTACATTAAGTTCCAAAAGAGCAAGTTTACTTAGAACTAATGCGAATAAAGACAATCTGTATTTATCGGATATTAATATTCAGATCGATAATATAAGGAAGACCATAAGCGAAAATGTAAATAATACATTAAATACAATTGATAATAGCATCAAGGAAATTAACTACAGGATTGCAGGCCTTTCAAATCAAATATCTCAAATGCCAAAAACCGAGTTGCAGCTCAAGGGGATAGAAAGAAAATTTAAGCTTAACGATAATATATACACTTTTCTTCTTCAGAAGCGCTCCGAAGCCCAAATTGCCAGGGCATCAAGTATGCCTGACTATGAAATAATCGATCCTGCGCGTATTTCAGTTGCTGAAATGGTATCTCCTAAAAAGAAATTAAATTACATCGTTGCATTATTCCTGGGCTTGTTATTACCAACATCAGTGGTTATGTTAAGAGACTTCCTTAATAATAAAATTACGGATCCTGAGCAAGTGGAATCTGGAACGAAATTTCCGATTATTGGCCGCGTATTTCACAACTTCAGGAGAACAAAGCTTGTTGTTAATGATCGTCCAAACTCATCTGTCACAGAATCATTCCGGGCAGTAAGAACCAATTTTGAATTTTTCTCGGATGGCGGGAAAAAACAGGTTTTGCTGATTACATCGGCCACAAGTGGTGAGGGAAAGACGTTCTGTTCAATTAATCTTGCATCTGTATTTGCCTTAAACGGTCACAAAACGGTGTTACTGGAGTTTGATCTGAGGCGTCCCAAGATTCATGAAGAATTTGGCTCAAGTAACATGATTGGCATAAATTCATATCTTATAGAAAAAGCTATTATTGAAGATATAATCATGCCTACACAAATTGAGAATCTTGATCTGATATCTGCAGGACCTGCGGCACCAAATCCTGCTGAATTGATAAGTTCGCAGAGAACCGGGGAATTTATTGAGAAATTAAAGGAAATGTACGATTATATTATTATCGACTCGGCTCCTGCAGGAATTATTGCTGAGACATTCGTATTAATGAAATATTCGGATATTAACATTTTTGTTGTAAGGATGGACAAAACTATCAGAGAAGCCTTTGTCAATACATCAAAAGCATTTGAAAATAACAAATTCACTAATGTGTCTATTCTGTTAAATGATATTAATATCAAAAGGGAATCATACAAGTATGGCTATGATAATAAGTATTATACCGATGATAGAAGGAGAGGTATAATAGCCAGATTATTCACCGGTAAAAGAAAAGCTTCCTGACATAGTTGCTAAAACAGCCATGCCACTTCGGCAAAACTTTTTATTATAGAGGGATTTTTTTCAATAGCAGAACCAACGACTATTATATCCGCACCTGCCTGAAATATATCTCTGATATCATCGCGGGTTTTTATGCCTCCCCCTACTATTAAAGGCACTGATATATTCTTCTTTACTTCAGATATTGTATCTCTTTTAATTATCTGACTGGAACCACTTCCTGCTTCAAGGTATATTATCTTATTGCCCATCAGTTCACCTGCTATGGCTGTTGCCACAATTAACTCGGTTTTGTCTGCTGGAACAGGTTTTGTATTGCTTATATATTCTACTGATGAAGTACATTGAGTATCAATAAGTATATATCCTGTCGGTATTATTTCAAGCCCGCATTTTTTAAGATAGGGGGCTGCAAGCACCTGGTTACCTATAAGATAATCCGGATTGCGCCCCGATATCAGGGAAAGGAGCAAAATGCCATCTGCATTATCTGACAGTTGCATAAGATTTCCGGGAAATAAAATTACTGGTATACCGGTGCTTTTTTTGATAATTTCAACAACATCACCCACAAAACCCGTTACCAGGCTGCCCCCCACAAGAATAAAGTCAACCCTGGACTGATTTGCAATCTTTATTGTTTCGGTTAACGATTCATCATTCTGCTTTCCAGGATCTATAAGTATTGCAAGTTTCCTGTTATTCTTTAAAATTACAGAATTATAAACAGACTTTTTTACCTTATTGTCCATACAATTATATAGTTCTTAATAGTAAAATAATACAACCGGAATTTCTCATTCATATATTTATTATTAACCCATCCTGTGATATATCCTTTTTCTTCAGGCGCAAATGGTTCTATCGTCAGATTTTTCCTGAAATTAATATCCTGTTTGTTACAAATCTTATACAGTGCTTCTTTGGCACACCAGTGTATATACAAATGATACTTCTTTCTGGATTTGTTCCTGGTGATTACTTCATTTTCATTAATGAATTTTGACTCTATATTACTTATTCTATGTGACATATATTCCAGATCAATGCCAACTTTTCTTTTTTTACTAAGTAGTACGGATGTAAAATCCCTGGAATGGGAAATACTGACATTGTATGAATTGCCTCTAATAAAAGGTTTGCGATTTCCATTATAATATACCGACAAACTTTTACCGGCAATTTCTTTGAGCAAGACCCTTACACTTAGCCATTCAATGCTTCTCAAATGATTCTGAAAGCTGTTTAAAGTCTTTATTTCTTCAGGCAATAATGACAGTCTTGAGAATAAATAATCATAATCCTCTTTAACTTCCCAGATTCCAAGGACACAATCATCTTCAATATATTGTTTTATAAGCAGCCCCATTTCTAATAAAAAACTCTAATTTGATAATTTTTTTAGTTCCATTCAAATGTTTCAATTAAATGTTGCATATCCTTTTTAAAAAAATTAATTACCGGGGATAAAGAATCACTATTGGGCCTGACACTAAAATATAGTGCTGCGCTGAGAAAATTATCGGTGCTGTCTGTAATAAAAAAACTGGCCGATGATGCTGTATTACCTTTTATAGTATAAAAGATTCCAAAAACATTTCTTTCGGGAAATATAATCGGACTCTCAATTATATCATCAGCTTTAATTATATGCTTATATGCCAGACTCCTTACATCTTCAATATGCTCGTCCAGGTTGTTTTTAAGAGCCCAGTAGGTTATGTGTATTTTACCTTTATAGGAAGGAAATTCTATGTTAATCCAGCAAGGCCTGGTATTATAATTATCGTATCCGGCTATCTTCCCGTAAACAGGATACTCAAAAGTGTACCCGCAGTCGCTTTTATATTTCTGATATTGCTTTTCGGGAAAATCTATCCTGAAATATCCTCTTGGTTTTGGCAAGTACTTTTTTTTACATGCCGCGAGAGATAAAATAATAATAAAAAAAAACAAGCTGCTGCCTATTAAGAAATTAAATGTATTATGTATAGTTTTTGGACTCAACTGCATTGACTATTTCCTGGTTACTGTAACATGAATTTTTATAATCCTGCGCTTATCGACAGAAATAACCTTAAAAACAAAATTCTTATACGATATTATCTCATCCTTTAATGGTATCTCACCACGTAATTCAAGTATAAGGCCAGCCAGGGTATCAGCCTCGCCTTTAACATCATTAAAAATGTTTTCGTCAACATTAAAGATTTTATAGAAATCATTCAGAAGTATTTTGCCTTCAACAATGTACTGGTTATCATCAATTTTTGTATATATACTCTCTTCATCATCATATTCATCAGTAATTTCCCCTACAATTTCTTCAAGAATATCTTCAAGTGTAATGATGCCTGAGGAACCCCCGTATTCATCAATCACTATGGCCATATGGATTTTATTAACCTGAAACTCCTTTAATAAATCATTTATTTTTTTGCTTTCAGGAATATAGTATGGTGGTCTTATTAAAGACTGCCACTTAAAGAATCCTGATTTGTGAATATGGGGAAGAAGATCTTTAATATATAATATTCCTTTTATGTTATCAAAAGTGCCTTCATATACGGGTATCCTTGAATACCCCGAATTATTAATTACCGACATTAAATTTTTAAATTTCATGGATATATCAACACCAATAGCATCTACCCTTGATTTCATAATTTCTTTTACATATATATTGCCAAATTTCACAATACCTTTCAGGATTCTTTTATCCTCTGATATATCATGCTGGGTTAGTTCCAAAGCATCAGACAGCTCGGCTATAGATATGTTTTTTCTTTTCTGCATAAACCTTCTGTTTACAATTGATGTCGAATAAATTAAAAAGGAATTGATGGGTCTGAATACTCTTTCAGAAATATCCAAAGGCTTTGCCATGAGTTTGGAAAATTTAACGGCATACCGGCTTGCGTAAACTTTAGGTAATATTTCTCCGAAAAACAACAATAAAAAAGTTATTATTACAACCTGCATTATAAATCCGACAGCCATTGATCCTGAAAACTCAAATAATTTTGAAGTAACATATGTTGAGATTATTACTATGCCAATATTTATGAATGTATTGGCCACCAGTATTGTGGCTAGTAACCTGTCGGGTATTCCTAAAAGTCTGATGACAGCCTGGTCAATTTTAAATTTTGATCTTTTCAGTTTATTCAGCTCAGCCGGTGACAGAGAAAAATATGCAACCTCTGAGCCCGATATCAGGGCAGATGATATAAGCAAAAAAATAACAACAACCAGGGCAATGAATACCTCAAAGGAAAATTGCTTTAAGGTAATTCCAAAACTAGCAAATAATGCCGGATAATAAGGTTCTGCTTCCAAAATAGACAGGTGTATATTTAAAGAAAGTATGCCTTAGAACGGGAGATCATCTGATTCTTCAGTTTCAGGACCATTATCCTCTTTATCTTCCAAAGAACTTGTTTTCTCTTGTTTCAGAGACTCGGGAGGTTCATCAGTTCTTTTACCCAGCATTTGCATATTGTCAGCTATGATTTCAGTAGTGTACCGTTTGTTGCCTTCTTTATCATCCCATGAGCGGGTTTTAATTCTGCCCTCAACATATAGCTGAGTTCCTTTCTTAACATATTTCTCAGCCAGTTCTGCCAAACCCCTCCATAATACAATATTATGCCATTCAGTATTTGTTACTCTCTCTCCATTTTTATTTTTGTAAACTTCACTTGTTGCCAGACGAAAATTACAGACCGGAGTACCACTATCTAAATACCGCACTTCAGGATCAGCACCAACGAATCCTACTAAAATAGCTTTGTTTACAGACATATTAAATTCAGATTTAAATTAGATGTAAAAATACAAAAAAATAAATTTATATAAATATTTCTAATATTTTAAACTTTGTATTTATCAATAATCCAAATATATCAGGCACCATGAAAGATCAAAAAAAAGAGCAAGTGGCAGTATGAGGGAGACTATATGAAACTCTTTTAACGTTAATATTGTAAGAAATTTACAAATAATATTAAAATTAATGTATTTGTATTTTATTTATCGGAGAAAGTATATATATTTGCAACTCAGAATTGTAAACTAATGTAAATTATTGATAATTAAAGATTTTTAAAAATGACGAAAGCAGATATTGTAAACGAAATCTCAAAAAACACTGGAATAGAAAAAATTACTGTTCAAAAAACAGTCGAAGCTTTAATGGAAGCAGTTAAAAACTCTTTAGTAAATAACAAAAATGTCTACTTAAGAGGATTTGGTAGTTTTATAGTTAAGAAAAGAGCTAAAAAAACTGCAAGGAATATTTCCAAGAACACCACAATCATCATTCCTGAACACTTTATTCCTGCATTTAAGCCAGCTAAATCTTTTGTTAATAAAGTAAAATCAAAAGTTAAATAATTCTCAACAATACAAATTAAAATGCCGAGCGGAAAGAAGCGTAAGAGACATAAAATGTCTACGCACAAACGAAAGAAACGTTTAAGAAAGAACAGGCATAAGAAAAAGAAATAATTATTATATAATTAATTGTTTAGCTTGCTTGAATAAACCTAAAGTCCTTTTCAATACTTTAGGTTTATTGTGTTTATCTGTATACTCTTTTGCCGACATTAAATCTAATCAGACGGAGTAGTGAATAAAGAGCTTATCATTAATGTTGCATCCTCAGACATAAATATCGCCCTGCTTGAAGATAAAAAACTTATTGAGCTAAATAAAGAGAAAAGCAATATTCGATTTTCAGTTGGTGATATTTATCTGGGTAAGATTAAAAAACTAATGCCCGGACTGAATGCTGCGTTTGTTGATATAGGCTATGAAAGGGATGCATTTCTTCATTATCACGACCTGGGGCCACAGTTCAAATCACTTCATAACTATTTAAATCTGGCATACAGACGCAAGGGAAAACTCCCTCCCATGGAGAAATTCAGGCGTGACAGAGATATTGATAAAAATGGCAGGATAACAAAAGTATTATCAGTCGGACAGGTAGTAATAACCCAGATAGCAAAAGAACCTATTTCAACCAAGGGCCCAAGGTTAACCTCAGAGATATCACTTGCCGGCAGAAATCTTGTAATTATGCCATTTAATGATAAAGTCTCGGTTTCTCAAAAAATATCCTCCCTTGAAGAAAGAAACAGGCTGAAAACATTACTGCAAAGCATCAAACCGGGCAATTATGGTGTCATAATAAGGACAGTGGCCGAAGGAAGAAAAGTCAAAGATCTCGATAATGAGCTAAGACACCTGGTAAGAAAGTGGGAGTCTTCTTTTGAATATCTTAAATCCATAAAGCCGCCTCACATGCTGATAAGTGAACTTAAGAGAACATCAGCTATTTTAAGGGATATGCTTAATGTTACTTTTAATAATATTCATGTGGATAATGAGACAATATTCACGGAGATTACAGATTATATCAGTACTATTGCGCCCGAAAAAGAAAAAATAGTTAAACTGTACAAAGGTAATATTCCCATATTTGAACATTTCGGGATTGACAAGCAGATAAAATCCTCCTTTGGTAAGACTGTCTCATTCAAAAACGGTGCATATATAATTATTGAACATACTGAAGCATTACATGTAATAGATGTTAATAGCGGGAACCGTGCTAAATCTGCCGGTGATCAGGAAACAAATGCACTTGAGGTTAACCTGGCTGCAGCTGATGAAATAGCCCGTCAACTTAAACTCAGGGATATGGGAGGTATAATTGTTATAGATTTTATAGATATGCAATCAAGCAAACATAAGCAGATGGTTAATGAGAAGATGAAAGATGCAATGACTGCTGACCGTGCAAAACATACAATACTCCCCCTCAGTAAATTCGGATTGATGCAAATAACGAGACAGAGAGTAAGGCCTGAAATGAATATAAGTACTACCGAAATATGTCCCGCATGCAAAGGAACAGGTGAAATTTCTCCCAGTATACTCTTTGTCGATAACATAAGAAATCAAATAGCTTTCTTATTGCAAACCAGCAAACATAAGAAGCTTTTATTAAAAGTGCATCCCTATATTGCTGCATACCTTAATAAGGGAATATGGCCAATTCATTTGAGATGGCGGTTTCAGTTCAACTGTAAGTTCAAAATTATCCCTGTTTCCTCATTTAATTTTCTTGAATATCATATCTTTGACGCATATGGTGAGGAAATAATATTATAATAACAATACAAACTTATTTAACAGATACTTGTTTATTGATATAATAATTGCCCTGTACTATTAATTTACAAGCAAGTGAAAAAATATATCCTATTATTAATCGGAGTAACTGCCCTGCTTAATACAAAAGCTATCTCACAGATTTTAAATCCTGTAAAATGGACATTCGGATCAGAAAAAATAAATGAGAGGAATGTTAACCTGGTATTTGAAGCAACAATTGATGAGGGCTGGCATCTATACGGTTTAAACATTCCTGAAAACGGTCCGATAGCAACATCCATAATATTTAAAGACACTAACGGATTTAAAATAAAAGGCAATCCGGTTTCATCAATAAAACCTGCAATAAAGTTCGATTCAATTTTTGGAATAGACCTGGAATTATACAGCCATAAAGCAACGTTTAAGCAACAAATAGAAAAGACATCAAAAGAAGATTTTATAGTAACCGGCTACGTTGAATTTATGTCATGTGATGATCAGAGGTGCCTTCCTCCCAACGAAGTTGAATTCGAGTTGCCGGTTAAGGGTACCGGGACTGGCTGGATGAATAATTCTCTTATCGGGATCCTTTTTATCTCAATAATTGCCGGATTGGGGGCATTGCTTACCCCTTGTGTTTACCCTATGATCCCTTTAACTGTTACCTTTTTTATGAGGGGGAAAAAATCAAGGCTAAAATCAATTTCTGAAGCATTTGTATTTGGAATCTCAATTATCTTTATTTATACGGTTATCGGAATAGCCGTTGCCTTATTAAAAAATCCCAATGCAGTAAGCTCAATAAATACTCACTGGATCCCCAATGTTATCTTTTTCTTAATATTTGTTGTTCTGTCTGCATCTTTTTTTGGAGCCTTTGAGATTGTCCTTCCTGCCGGATTGACGGGTAAAATTGACAGACAGGCAGATAAAGGGGGTTATATTGGAGCATTTTTTATGGCTCTTGCGATGGCCTTATTATCATTTTCCTGCACAGGCCCCATTGTTGCATCATTATTAATAAAAGCATCACAAGGTGAGGTACTGGAACCGGTTGTTGGCATGTTTGGCTTTTCACTGATATTTGCTATTCCATTTACTTTGCTTGCAATATTCCCCTCCTGGCTCAAAAATATGCCCAAATCAGGTGGATGGTTAAATTCTGTTAAGATCTTCCTCGCATTTATTATGCTTGCATTGTCTCTCTATTTCATAAGCAGGATTGAGCAGGCTTATCATCTTAAATTATTAAGCAGGCATTTATTTATTGCTATCTGGATAGTTATATTTACACTCCTGGGATTTTATTTCCTGGGAAAAATCAAGTTTCCTCACGACAGCGACATTAAAAGCATAAATGTGCCCCGCCTTTTACTGTCGGTAATAACTTTTTCTTTCGTTGTGTACATGATACCGGGACTATTCGGAGCCGGGCTGGAAGGAATCTCCGTTCTCCTCCCTCCCATGGAAACCCGGAAATCTCTTATGACAGGACGGGAATCATCAACTCCCGGATCATTATATATTCGGGAACCGGAAGCCGTGAATCCGTTATGCAACACCCCCAGGTATTCTGACTTTTTGCACCTGCCGCATGAATTAAACGGATATTTTGACTACGATGAAGCATTGTCATGCGCCAGGCAGCAAAACAAACCTCTTTTTATTGATTTTGCCGGACATTCATGCACTAATTGTAAAAAAATGTATAACAAGGTATGGTCAGATCCAAAGGTGCTTAATATTTTAAAAAATGATTTTGTCATAGTAGCACTCTACGTTGATGATAAAACTAAACTACCTGAGAATGAATGGATTACTTCTTCCTATGATAGAAAAGTAAAGAACACGATAGGCAAGAAAAATGCGGATTTCCAGGTATCGAGATTTAAATCAAATGCCCTTCCTCTTTATGCAATTGTTGATGATAAAGGGAATATGCTGACTCAAAGACTTTATACTTACAACCCGAGTGTTCCTGATTTTATTAATTGGCTTCAGAAAGGCAAAGAAAATTTCAGGACTCCCGCAGGAAGATAAATATTCAACAATTATTCTACTCCCTTTTTAACATTTTATGTAGTATCATTGTTGCTACCTTCTTATCAGAAGCACTGAAGCAGCCTTTTGCACCATTGCTGATTACAAACTAAAACTTGCCGAATTTAAAATCAACACCAAAAGAAAATCCGTTAAGTACATCCTTTTCAGTATTTAACAAATCAATCCCGGAAGTATATCTGTAATAACCTCCCATTGCAAACCTGAAAAATTGTGTTATGTTCATCTCCAGTTCCACGCCTGGCTCCACAATCAGAAAAGTCTCGGAATCTTCAACAAAATATTGATCATTCACTGCTCTCCTTTCCACACTTGTATATGCCACTCCGCCAATACCAACTAATACCGGCACAGACAGATGAACCGGAAATTTAGGAAGGATTATCGGTTCAAAGAACATACCTCCATAACCTCCTGTAAGACTGACATTTCTATCCAATGTGTTATCATAATGGGAATCATTCACAAATCCTGCTCCTCCAATACCCATAGCGAACATATGTCCCATTATCAGTCCTCCCCTGGCACCGAATACAACAGCATCTTTTGCATCTATCTGTGAATACAGTACTGATAATCCTCCGTATCCTCCTATGTCATTACTTCCACCTATTAATGTTTTTATTTCATCATCTTTCTTTTTCCTGGTATCCTCATCCTCCGCAATTTGTGAAAACATATTGATACTCAGAGAGAATATTGCCAATAATAATACTATTATTTTCATTTTACATATTTTTTATTATTCAGTTAAAATCTAAATTTAAGAGACAGGGCCGTATCATCCAGGAAGATATAAAAGAAACGGCTTGTTGAAAACTCAAAAAAGGGTTTTATGTCAATACCTATAACAAAAGGGAATTCCCTGAATTCATACTCAAGGCCCAGATAACCATCCAGTCCGAAAACCGGTGAATAACGCCATTCATAGAGTTTATATGATTTATTTAAAATTTTATATTTGTTTGTATAGTATACTCCGACATGTGCTCCATAGCCATAAATAAAATTTAAATTGTCAGAGATCTCATAAAATGCAGGCCTGTAATATTGTTTCAAAGCGGTAAGACGCAATCCGCCTTTTGTATAATTAATGATAGCTTCAAAAGCGCTCTCTTTGTCAATATATTGCCGGTAAGTTAATCCTGTGGCATTACCAATCCTAAGTCCGGCATTCCTCGTATAATTCTGTGAGCATATATATGGACATAATAAAATAAATCCGAGAATAGTAAAATACTTCATATGGTTTTTTGTTTTTCGTTTTGATATTATTTACCTCCTTCTGACATCACCCGAACCCTCAATACGCTCCCTGACAACCGGATTGCCTTCATAGTACACTATCCCGCTGCCTTCAATATAAACATCAAGCAAATCCCATACAAAAACATACACATCACCTGAACCATAAATATCCACGTAACATTCATCAGATTCAAAATCAAATGCCCTGATTCTTCCTGAACCGTCTATTCTCATATAAGAATTATTACAGGAACCGGTTAGTCTTATTTCCCCTGAGCCGCCAATATCGGCCTTAAGCTCGTCACAGTCAACGTCAATATATATGTCACCTGAACCATTAAGTTCTATATCTAGCGAGGAAGTATTAAAATAATTGCAGTTGATAAATCCCGATCCATCAAGATTCAGGTAATCAAGTGCCGGAGTATTTACTGTTATCACAATAGGGTAACCGGACTCAAGGCATCGACGGCTGCTTGTACCGATCTCCAGTATATTTCCTTTAGTATACGTAGTGATAAAGTCTAACAGATTTTCATCACCTTCGACATAAACACTGGTTACCGTATCATAATTCACATAAACATCAAAATAACCATCAAGTTCAATACCAGAAAAATTTCCGGTTACTCTTTCTTCCGAGGCGAAAATATTATCCCCCTCTATACAATTATATCTCTCACAAGAGTTATGTATCATAGCTAATAACACTGTCAGAGAAACTATTAAGTGTCTGAAAATTTTCATGTTTTCATATTTTTATATTTAAAGACAAAAAAAAGTATTTGTAGTTGCAAATTATTTAATCTTACTTATGCACAATATTAACAATACATTTCTTGGGGACATTAATCTTGACTTTGGATACAGGATTCCCGTAGCCTATTGTCCCGTAAGTTGACAGCAATTTCTGATCTTCATCAACGACCTTAAGTTCAGTTTTTGCCAATTGAGCAGGCAAGTTTAAAAGTACATCCTGATGATGTAAAATATCAATAATGTATGCCGAACCTTTTTCAAAAATAAGATCGATATCAGTATATTCCGAATTAATATTAATAAAAGAAAATCCCCTGTCAATAAGTCCGATTGAAAAATTACCATATTTAAAATTATAATTCAATTCATTGTTTAGCTTGTGTACTGTAAAATCAGAGAAATAGCTATCCCCGTACAAATCATTTATTATCTGGAAATATAACCTGTCTCTCCTGGATATTAACTTAAGGTAGTCGGCTTCATCAATATATATCTTTGATGATCTGCTGTCAATATGAAGCTTGTTAGCAGTTTTTACGGTAAGATCGGAGTATGAAACCGTTACTTTGCCGTCACGCATATAATTAATCACGCCGTCACCTGAACTTAAACTAATTACTGCATTTCCATTCAGGTTGTTTGCTTTCAAGTCACCATTGGAAAGATTTATGTTAACACTCCCGTCAAGATCATCGGTATAAATATCCCCGAATTTATTCTCAATTTTGATACTTGCATACCTGGGCACATATACAAGGTAATCAATAGTAACCTGGTTTTCAGAAGATATTATTGTTCCCGCTATATCCATCAGGTCAGTAAACACACCTCCTGACTTCTTGCCCAGCGTTGTTTTGGCTATAATATAATAATCCGTGCCGGTAAAGTCAAAGCCTATACTTTCTTTCAACTTTGTAAGCCGTGGCTCACTGTTGGTTTTTATGGTAAGATTGACTTTAAATTTTACTGAGTCGTTATCCCAGGTTACAACATGCACCTTGCCGTATTTGTTAAAAATATCAATAGTTGTTGAACTATTTACCCTATACGACTTTGACACCTTCCTGGTATAGACCTGGGCTGTCAATGCCGATGTAATATACAGGGCAAGCAACAGAATAAAAACAGTTTTTTTATAATTCATAACAATTGTATTTTTTATCACTCCCATCTTTGTCAGGTTTTATCTCTGATGATATTTCTTCTAAAATTGAAATTCTTAATCTGTAGTTTTGAATCATCGCATCAATAACTTCCTGATTTGCAATATTATCTTTCAAATCATTTTTAAGCTCCCTATAGAGGCTGTCAAGTTGATTCAGATCATAATTTAGTTCCTCTTCCAAAGCGGGACAGGCGGCAAGTATCGGTTTTATTTCGTTTAGCTTTTCGTTAAGCACACCTGTATAGTAATTTTCAGCCTCTTTAAGTTCAGGAATTTCAATCTCTTTACTCCTGGAGAATGAAATCTTTGGAAAACCTTCATAAATAAATTTATTTATCATGTAGGATATCACAAAGATTAGCAATACAGCAGCAGCCCTGCTTAAAATGAATTTAAACCTGATTGTTTTTCGGGGTCTGATACCGGACTTAATTTTATTCCACATTCCTGGATCAGGCTCCCTGAAATCAAATGCTTCCCGGTTATTTAGAATAAATTTTTCAAGTTTATCTTTCATGATCCTGATTTTATTAGTAATTCCTTAATTTTTTGCCTGGCTCTTGAATACTGAGATTTCGAGGTTGATTCTGAAACACCCATAATTTGGGCTATCTCCGAATGATCGTATCCCTCAAGCAAATAAAGGGAGAAGATCACTCGATACCCCTGCGGCAACATTTCCATAGCTTTTTGCACATCTTTTACTTTCAGAGTGCGAGTATCAAGATTATCTTCTCCGTTATTTGTGTCATCCATATCAGGTAAATTGTCAGTTAATATCAGTTCAGCTTTTTTGCGTTTTAATGAATTAATGCATTTATTTATTACAATTCGTTTTAACCACACGCCAAAGGCCGACTCATACCTGAACGTATCCAGTTTCATGAATGCCTCGGCGAACGATTCCTGCAACATGTCTTCAGCTTCCTCTTTACTGCTCATCATTCTATAGCATATATTGTACATTGCCTTAGCATATAATTTGTATAGCTGATATTGAGATTTTGAGTCACCTGCCTTACATAACTCAATTATTTCCTCGTGTATGTTAATATAAGCTGCCGCCAATTTTCAAGCAAATTACCGTAAGAGATTGCTTTAAATTACTACATATTCTTCGTAATTCCCTTTATAATGACAATAAAGTTATAGCAGGGTTGCATTACCCGTATAAAAAGATATAAATAATTGATGTTATAATAAACTTTGCAAAAATTCTCTGCAAAGAGTAATAACTATAAATTATCTTTGAACATATATTTACAGCAATTTAAACTATAAGAGATATATGAGCAAATATAAGTTTTGGGCAGCATATGTACTCATTTTCATGGGCTTTCAGTCTTGTGTCTGCAATATATTCAGCCAGATTGACACAAGCGAAGTACGCATCAAAAACGGAGACAGGCATATTGCCAGCCGCACCTCGGAATTTGAAAAAATTATCGGTTGCGATGAAACAGGCTTTTACGTTCTGAGGAAAGAGTTCAGATATGCACTCGAGCATTACGACAATGATCTTAACCTTACAAAAGCAGTGTATCCCAAGTTATTCCAGGGGCTAACAACATTTGAACTTGAATGTGCCGTCCTGTTTCACGGAGAGTTATATTTATTTACATCCACCCAGAATTTTAAAAAGAAGGTCCTGTATGTAGAAACTGTAAATAAAAGTACATTGGAGCAAAATGGTGACAGGCATGTTTTTGCTGAGTTTCCAAATTTCTCGGGTAACTGGGCCGATTTTCATTTTATGCTTTCAAAAAGGGAACAAAAACTTATGATCTGTGGCCAGATTCTGGCATTCTGGAGAAGATCAATAATTCAGGAAATATTTGTCCTTGATAAGGATCTGGCAACCGACTGGCATATAAGAAAGACGATGTTCTTTGATCACAGGTTGCCATCTGAAAGAAAATTTCATATAGATGACAGCGGCAATGTATATTTGCTTGGACAAACATACCAGGTAGGCCTGTTCAACTTCGAGCTCGACCAGAGAAATCAGTTCGTTATTATCTCATATACAAATAAAGGAAATAATATAAACAGGTATTATATAAAACTTACCGGCAAATTTGTAAGGGAGTTATTAATGGAAACCGGGAATGACAATAATCTTTTCTGTGCAGGTTTATATTCCGAAAGGGCCAGGTACGGGGTGTCAGGTGTTATATGCTTTACCGTAAACAATAATATCAATCAGATCACCGGACAAAATTTTGTGCATCTTGATCCTGAAACAGGCGGAAACGTTCTGATGCCGGATGACGGATCAAAACAAATACATGTAAGTCATAAAGCTAACTACCTGCAGGTTAGAAAAAACGGCAATTTTATCCTTGGTGTCGAACAGCAGATAGACCAAAGCTATGATAATTTTAATGAAATCCTTTTGTTTTGTTTCGGACAAAACGGGACCCTGGCATGGAGGCAGACCATTTATAAGAAACAAACTTACAATGATCCTAGTGAATATAACTATTGTTCCTATGCACTTTTTGCCCCCCTTGATGAGAACAGAATTGAGGTCCTGTATAATGATAATGCAAAGAATTACATCGGTGAAGAGTATAAAAGGTTAAAGACATTTCATACATCAACAAAATCTTACCTTGTTCAGGTGGAGGTTAACGAAAACGGACAGGCCAGCACCTATATTATTATGTCACGCCGCCGCCGTGATCCTGTCCCCTATGTACTTGGATTCTATGATACAAAAAAGAATGCTGTAATTCTTTTAAATAAAAAAAATATTAAATATAAGTATAGCATGCTTGAGTTTTAGAATAGATTTTTTCAGGCTAAGATGAGGTGGTTATTTCTATACGCGTATTCCCATAACCAGAATATCATCAATCTGATCATATTTACCCTTCCAGCCTGCAAATGACTCTTCAAGGATATTTTTTTGCTCGCCCAGCTGCTTATGATGAATTTCCAAAAGCAATTCTCTGAAACGGCGGGCTCCGAATTTTTTCTTGTGCTCACCTCCAAACTGGTCCATATACCCGTCTGAAAAAATATATAACATATCATTCTTTTGCAGTTGGATTTTATGATTGCTGAACGGTTTATCATACCTGGCTGATATTCCTATAGGCATTTTATCCGCCTTTACCTCCCGGAGCTTTTTATCTCTTATTATGTATAATGAATTATGTGCTCCTGAATACTGAAGCATTTTTGATTCAAGATTAATAATAATCAAAGCAATATCCATACCGTCCTTGGCTTCATCTTCCCTGCCTGTTTGATGTAACGAGCTCATTATATTATTTCTGAGTTGCCCCAGTATCTCGTGTGATCTTGCCGTAGCAGTCTTATTTACTATTTCGTTCAGAAATGCAATTCCAAGCATGCTCATAAATGCGCCGGGCACACCGTGACCCGTGCAATCAGCTACTGCAATTATGCTCTCATCCTCTCTCTGGGTAGTCCAATAATAGTCACCGCTGACAATATCCCTGGGTATATTTAAAATAAAATGCTGGGGTACAATCCTTGTAACATACTCTTCCGGGGGAAGGACTGCTTTCTGTATTCTGCTTGCATATCTGATGCTGTCAGTAATTTGTTGTTTCTGGTAAGAAATAACCTTATTCTTTGCAATAAGTTCGGTGTTTGCTTTTTTCTTCTGAACATACTGTTTGTAAATCATGCAAATAAAGATGATTAGTATTATTAATCCCATTAAACCTGCCAGTATGATAAATCGCTGTCGTTTTGTTCTTTCTTTTTCATTTGATAATTCAAGGTTTTTTATTTCCAGCTCCTTTTGTCTTCTGATAGACTCATATTCAGCCAAAAGTTTCTGTTTCTGAATTTGTCTCCTCAGAGCAGCTATCAGTACCCCCTTGTCTTCTTCTCTTTCTTTTGATATACCTTCAAAAATCTGGGTTTTCTCATCCTGAATAGTATGCTTTAAGTCAGCAAAAAGCTTCTCATATTCATAAGCTTTTTTATAATCGTTGAGTAAAGAATAAACCTCTGAGAATGCCCTGTTGTTTCTTGCAACAACTTCGGGATAATTAATTTCACCAGCCAGCTCACTACTCTGTTTGTAGTATTCTATAGCCTGGTTATATTCCTTTAATCCTTTATATGCATTGCCAATATTATGTAAGGAAGCTGCTATACCCCTTTTGTAACCTATACCCTGCTTAATCTCTATCGACTGTTTATAAAAATCTATGGCTTTTCTGTATTTGTTCCAGTCATAATTAATGTTTCCAATATTATTGAGTGCTATGGAAACCTGTTTTTGGTCACCTATCTTCCTGGTAACATCAAGTGACTGTTCATATAACTCTTTTGCATCATTATATTCTCCCAGGTTATAATACATACTGCCCATGTTATTCAGGGTGGCAGCAACATTCTCCTCCCTGTTAAGATCCTTATCTATCTCAAGCGATTTTTGATAATTCTCAATAGCTTTGCCAGGATCATTTTGTTCAATATATATGTTTGCTATTTTATCGTACATTAATGATTCTTCTTCCTTTTCATTCAGGTTTTTTGAAATATCCAGGGATTGTTCATAAAATTTAACAGCTTTCTCATACTGATAAGTGTTTTCATATACCTGTCCGATATTATCCAGAATTACTGCAGATACTTTTTTATTTCCCAGTTCTTCGCTTATTTTATATGATTCTTCATAATTCTCTACCGCTGTTTCGTATCTTCCTGAATCATAATAAGTTACAGCTATGTCGTTCAGGATTATTGATGCTCCTTCAAGATCACCTGTTTCCTTTTTTAGATTAAGTGATTTATTATAGTATTCCAATGCTTTGCCCAACTGGTTATCATCATGATATAAATTGCCAATTTTACTTGATATTTCGCCTGCTCCTTTCTTATCACCGGACCTCTCTCTATCCTTCATTGCATTCAAATATTTGCTTATTTTTTCTTTGCTGAATTCTTCCACAACTCCTGAATCCCTGATAACAGCATCTTCCTCTGATTTTCCTGCAGCCTCTTCTTTTTTTTCTTCAGCTGAGCTGAGTGTAAGATCTAATTCCTTTGCTTTTTTTGACGGATATTTTTCTTTCTCTTTCTGCTGCTCTTTCTCCTGCGCTTTATTTTTCTCAATCTGCAATTTAGCAGCTTCCCTTGCTGCCTCCTCAGCCACGACGGTTTCCTGTACTTTATTGTAGCGAGGTTCTTCTTTTGTTTGTGCAAGAAGCCTACTTATTTCTTCAATTTTGGTTTTTGGAGACTGCTCGTCAGGCAGAATATTAAGTGCCTTAGTAAGATTCGACTTTGCATTTTCATAATCACCGTTTCTCATATTTTCATCTGCTGACGATAATAGCCTGTCAAATGCATTTTTCTTCTCAATAAAAATCTGAGTATAAATAGAATCAATAGCATTAATCATGGTGAGTGAATAACTATCCTCAGGCCTGTATAACATAGCTTTCTTATAAAATTCTGCTGCCTGTTTAAAGTTCTCGTTACTGTAATAATAATCACCCTTTTCCACTGAGTTTTTATAATTATCTTCAGTCGATTTTTCTACTTTTATTATTTTATTAATTTTTTTAATCTGCGATTTTGGGTATTGTTCATCCGGAAAGTACTGTAATGCATTATCATACGCTATCCATGCATCTTCGTAATTTGAACTTTTCATTAAATTATCGGCTGCTATTACCTGTTTGTTATATTCCTTTTGTTTTAATACTGACAGTTGATTGATTATTTCTTCAATTTGTTCATCTATCCCGGCCTCAAATTCCCTGACCGGATAAAACAGCCAGCTGCTCCTTTCAAATACATATTTTTTTACAGGTTGATTAAATACGGTTGTATTCAGGCCCTGAACCATCTCAATCATCTCTATCTGCAGGTCAAAAAAACCTTCAGTAATGCCCCCTGCCTTAATAATATCTTCATCAATCCTGGTTGAAATAATTATCTTCTTTGTTATATAACCTTCTTTGGAAGTCTCCATAATATAATCCTCGCCATAGTCCAGTAAAAAACCGAACCTTCCGTTTCTTTTTGAAATAACTTGTGACTCCATACGTGAATCTAAGAGGACATTAATTACGGCTCCGCTTAACGTTTTGCCATTATGCAAAACAACACCCTCGACTTCCAGTTGAGGAGAGTTTTGTGCATATGAGCCAGAAGTGACGATAAAAATTGAAGCAAAAAAAACAGAGATATAAGTATTAAATTTCATCAAACTTATATTCAACAGGATAATTATAAAGTCTGTGTAAATGTCAATTTACAACGTTTTTAGTAAAATCTCAAATTGTAAATTGTTAATATCTGATTAAAATTAGTTAATTACGAATAAAATTCAGTATAGAAAAAGAATAATACAGTCAATAAAAATATTTGGCAGCATATCTTCAGTATAAAAGAACCTTCTCACTGAATATCTTATTGTCAGATAAAAAAACCAGAAAGTATATTCCAGGTAACAGGTTACCTGTATTTAAAATAAGTTGCCTGTTCCCCGGGGGTGCAATTTTTTCAACCCCGATAATACTGCCTTGCATATCAACCAGGTACACCTTATTAATAAACCCATCATTTATTTTTATTTGCAGCAAATTAGCGGTATGATCCTGAAGTATCTCAACCTCCTGTAATTGTTGTTCTTCAGTTGTTGCCGAAAAATAATCATATCCGCAGCCTTTAAGCATAAGTCCGGTTGCCTGCCTGATATAAGTCAATTCATTATACAGGGAGTCACCCGGACAAAGGGTGCTGCATCCGTCCCTGTGGCCGGCAATGACATGTAATTCTGGATTCAGGGGATGCGGATTGATACCATATGGATTCAGGCTGTCTCTGGCTGTTTTCCATGCCAGTAAATTAATTAAGGCACTCACTGACTCCTGCGTTGGCTTTACATCCATATAATTACCCAGTATGCAGATACCCATAGTCCCTGTATTACTGCTGCAGAAATGCGCTCCCATAACATTATCCTGCTCATACATACCGGGATCTCTGCCTTTGAATATTGTCCCGTCCTGAGCAATCAAATAGTTGTAACCGATATCTGACCATCCGTTAACAAGGGTATGACTTAAATATATGTTCCTTACCACATTAGTATAATCGGTGAGATCGTTGGATGTTGCCGAATGGTGAATTATGATATTGCGAACCTCCTGTATGATGCGCTCATAGTCCGGTTCAGGGAGGCCTTCACGCCATATATCCTGATCAGTCATCTCCGGTTCTGAACAGTCTGAAGCTTTTTTTTTTCGTCTTTCTTTTCTTAAGACTTTCTTTGACGGTGAAGCATTGATGCAATTAAACTCAGCTTCTTTTTTAATAGCACCCGGATAAAAAAGGAACTCAGATATCTTATGTTTAAATACAATTAAATTGCCTGTTAAAAATCCGGTTGTATCTTTTACATGTTCTTCCTTTATAAGCATGAAGGTGTCATTTTCAGCAACAATATATGAATTGTCAAAACTGCCGGAAGTATCTATTCTCACCACCAGGGCTGTCATAGGAAATTCAGGGGAAATTAAAATCAATGTGTCAGCAGTTGACTTGGTTTCATTTACGGAGGGAATACCGAGCTTCATTTTCTTAATATATTGCCCGTATCCGCTTAACGCCAGAAAACACATTATTAGCAGTCCGGTTGCTCTTATTCTATTCATACAACTGCCTGTCCTGATTCTTAAGTTTAAAATTTTTATAAACACCTGGCTTAAGTTTCAATATTTTAACAAATTTAAGGATACTGACTAAATAAACAGTGTCTTAATTTAATTATTGTTTATTATCTTGTTTAATTGTAACTTATGATTTAAATATATTTGATAAGGATTTGTAAGATCAAAAATAAAAAATGTTAAGATCCGGTATTTTATTTCTGTATTTTATTATCGCATATGCCCCAGACATAGTATCACAGGATTTTTCCTATAAAGAGAAAAAGGAATTTAAATCATTCGGTGATTATGTGATGCAGGCTGAATATTCTCCGTTCAGAAATTATTTCGCTATAACAGCAGGAGATAATTCAATTGAAATATATGATAAAAACTGGAATAAAATTTTCACTCATCAGGGCAATCCCGATTCCAGGGGAGGACACTTTGCATTCTCGCCGAATGAAAAATACCTGGCTTATGCCAAATATAAAAGTGATAATGATGTTGCCATTATAGATCTGGGTGATAAGAAGGTAATACAGGTATTAACCGGTCATTCAGATGATATAAATGACATCACATACAGTAACAACGGGAACTACCTTGCTACCTGCAGCCAGGATAATACGATAAGAGTCTGGAAACGGGAAAACGATATTTTCGTGCCAGGCCAGGTTCTTACAGAACACAATAACGTGGTGACCGGAATCAGTTTCAGTTTTGATAATACATTGCTGGCATCTTCGGGATTTGACAGTAAGATAGTTATCCGTGAGCTAAAAGGGGGCAAATTTGTCGTTTTGCAGGAATTAACGGATTTCAAAGGATACATTAATGATGTGGTCTTTCATCCCCAAAAATATGAACTTTTAGTAGCTACATACCAGGGGCCTGTTATCCTGAAAAAGTCAGGTAATAAATTTTTTAGCAGGGAGTTACCTGCCAACGACATAAAAACGAACAGTAAAATAGAATATAGTCCCGATGGCAGATACATAGTATTCGGACAAAATACAAGATTAAAGATATATGAAGATACAGGTGCTGATCTTAAGGAGGTTGAAACAATTTACAGGCACAGTGATTATGTTTTCGGGGGCATTTTCAGCATGGACGGAAAATTTCTTACTTCTTTCAGCTCGGATAAAACTGCTGTTATCTGGGAGGTGACGGGCGTGGAGCCGTCGGGAAAATCACTGATAGTAAGTTACCTTGGGGATGAGCTCTCTTCGGCACAAAAAGAAGTTCTTACTTCAGAAGTTGTCAATGAAATACTGGATAAGCTAAGCACTAATCTTACAAGTCCCCGTGATGAATTTGAAACAACGGCCGAGTTCACTGAAAGGCGAAAACAACTTTCTGGGTCAGTTTTACTGGAGTTACAGAAACAAATTGAATCAAATTATAATATTGATTATGACAGTAAAACAGGAACAGTGCAAATACCTGTACAATCTTTAATCGGGTATAATGCGGATATTGAAATATATAAAATAAGATTCCTGGAGACAGAAGCAGGGATTAATATACCGGTGGCAGATGCAATGGCATTTAAAAAACACTGGGATAAATCATATATTAATGCCACAAAAAAAATAAGGGCGGACGGACTGTGTTTTGAATATTCAGATTTTAAACTTATTCCTTATAACTCATCTTCCCGTTTTAAAGTCATTCCATCTGAGAATCCTTTTCATCTAAAAGTGAACGGGAGCAGAAACAGGATGTACGGTTATACGGAGGCAAATGTTCAGGCTCCGGATACTGTTATAAATAAATCCGGAAAAAAGGGAGATCAAGGTATAACAATGGCTCTGTTCTTTGCCAATAGCATATACGATTCATTTTCCGATCTTATTAATCCGGTTATTGACATGAATACAATTGCGGAAGAGCTGCGCAATAATTATGGTGTCAGTACTGAAGTCATTGAAAATGCAAATCTGAATGAAATTTTAAATAAACTCCGCAGCTATGCAAAATATGACTATTCGGAAAATGATAACCTTTTGATATTTTTTGCAGGGCATGGCAATTATGATGAAATATTCCATGAAGGATATGTAATAGCAAGTGATTCAAAGCTCGATGATGAACCAAAAATAACATGCCTGTCGCATTCAAATCTCAGGACTATCATAAATAACATACCTTGTAACCATATCCTGCTTGTAATGGATGTATGTTTCGGCGGGACATTCGATCCGGTTATTGCCGGACGAAGCAGGGCTGCTGATATTTATGCAGACATCTCCGATGAAGAGTTTATATCGCGTAAAAAGAAATACAAAACCCGCCTTTACATAACTTCAGGTGGCAAGGAATATGTTCCTGATGGAAGGCCGGGCCACCATTCACCCTTTGCAAGGAGATTCATCGAAGCTTTAAGAAATTATGGAGGCACGGATAAAATACTGACTGTAAATGAATTGCTGCTTTTCATCGAAAAAGTTGAGCCCCAGCCTTGCTACGGTGAGTTTGGAGATAATGAACCCGGCAGTGATTTTTTGTTGATTTCTAAATAATATTAACCGGAAGTTAAGTTTCCCGGCCTTCAATTTTTTTCAGGTAGTACTTTTTGTTTTTATACCCGGTTTCCACAAGCTCTCCCTTTGCAATAAGGTTATCTATAACGGCAAACGATTTTTTGGATTTTTTTAGAAGTGCGTATACTGTATCCTGTCCCATGGGATGAACAGCAGTAATGCTTAAGATATCATCCTCGATATTACCGGTAAAGGCAAACTCATTACCCTCATTACCGGTTAAACACCCGACATTCTTTATCTTCTCCTTAAATATCTGATAACATTCATTTGTAACCTGTGCATCAGGAGGTCTCACAGACTTTAATGCCGGAGGCCTTAAGGGGATAGTAAGGTATGCAGCATCGGGATTCAGAACATTAATAAACCCGGCAATATCATTTATATTACTGGAATTATCATTAATATTCCTTACAAGCATAGTCTCTGTAATATATTTTCCCCTGAAAATATCCCTGAATGCAAGTAACCCATCCAGCACTGAAGAATGCTCAATAGCTTTATTGGGACGATTTAAGGAGGTTAATGGCTTTGCCGGGGTTTATATCCAGGGTAGGCTCGCCATCAGGCACAAAAGTCAAATAATCAATATGCTCATCGTGATCTCCGGCTTTCTCAATCTTATCACTGACGATCTTAAAAATTAATTCAGGAGCATAAAATTCACGCCTTGTGACACAATTGTTTAAAGTCTTGCCTGGCTGGCAATAAACGCATGAATAAGAACAGTACTTGGGAGGTATATTATTTATTCCAAGGCTTTTTCCTAACCTGCGCGATGGTATTGGTCCGAATGCTATCATTATTTAAATATTAATCCTGATTTAAAAAATCATTACAAAATTAAAAAAAAATTTGGATTATGAACATATGTTCATTATATTTGTGAACCCATGTTCATAATTATTTAATAATATGTCGCCCAGACGAAAGAGATTCAGGAGATTAGGATCTCCGCCCGTACTAAGAGGATTAAAACCTATTGGTGTACCTTTTATTGAAACAGGCATAATATCTATACTTTTTGATGAGTACGAAGCATTAAGATTAGTGGACTATGAAAACCTGCATCATGAGGAAGCGGCAAATCTTATGAATGTGTCGAGGCCTACATTCACAAGAATTTACAATAGCTGCCTGAAAAAAATTGCACGCGGGTTTGCAGAAGGAAAATCAATAATAGTCGAAGGCGGCAATGTTGAGTTTGACAGGCAATGGTACAGATGCAACGATTGCAATATTACTTTTCACTATTCCAGGAACAAAAATCCTGAATGCGCAAATTGCGGTTCGCAAAACGTCGAACACATAAACAGAAGCATAAGGGAATGGAAAGAAAAAAGACCTGACACCAAAAATGAAATTGAAACCAGGGAGTGTTGCGTCTGTACAAACTGTAATTATAAGGAGCCTCATGAACGTGGTGTACCCTGTTTCACAAGAATATGTCCTGTATGTAAAACACCACTGGTAAGACAGGACAGGTAAGAAGGATTGTTTATTAAAAATTTATATATTATGTCTAACTTTAAAATTTATTATTATGCCCAAAGGTGATAAAACAGGCCCTGAAGGACAAGGTCCGATGACGGGCAGAGGACTTGGATATTGTGCCGGATATCATGCACCTGGTTATGTCAGCAATATGTATGGAAGAGGAGCAGGCCGCGGATTAGGTATGGGAAGAGGAATGGGACTGGGATTTCGCGGCGGAAGAAGACACGGATATTATCCTTTTGCATTCAGACAACCGGCATATACGGCTCCTGTGAAAGAGGAAGAGCTTTATTTACTTAAAGCCCAGGCCGAAGCACTTAAAAAAGAGCTGGAAGAAATACAAAATCGTATTTCTGAACTTGACACTAAAAAAAGTGATTAGTTATCAAAGCACATATTTATTTTGTTTAACTTAAAATTATAAAGCTATGCCGAACAGAAATGGCACAGGCCCTTCAGGAAAAGGCCCGCGCACAGGCAAAGGTATGGGCAGGTGCAAAAAAGGAAAACAAAAAGATACGTATTACACTGAATCCACCCAAGGAAGAGGTGCTGGGAAAGGGAAAGGACAAGGGAAAGGTGAAGGACAAGGGAAAGGTGAAGGATTCAGATAAAAATAAATAAAACCTAAAATCATAAGAAATGAATAGCGAAAAAAAGCAGGAAGAAAAATATCTTCCCGGGGTAAAGAATATTATTGCCATTGCTTCCGGTAAAGGGGGTGTGGGAAAATCAACGATAGCTGTAAACCTTGCGCTGGCTATTGCGCAGGAAGGACATAAAGTAGGTATTCTCGATGCTGATATTTTTGGCCCCTCAGTACCTAAAATGTTTGGTATTGAAGATATAAGGCCGCAAGTGACAAGGCTGGAAAATAAAGATATAATAATACCTGTTCAAAAGTATGGGATTAAAATCCTGTCCATAGGTCTGTTTATTTCAAGGTTTGATGCAACGGTCTGGAGAGGGCCCATGGCATCTAAAGTGCTGCAGCAGCTAATAAGAGATGGTGACTGGGGAGAACTGGACTATATGTTTTTTGATCTGCCCCCGGGGACAAGTGACATACATCTCACACTGGTACAGACCCTGCCTGTAACAGGAGCTATTATAGTAAGCACTCCGCAGGATGTAGCACTTGCTGATGCAATAAAGGGAATCAGCATGTTTACGGGAAAATCTATAGATGTGCCGATACTCGGACTGGTTGAGAATATGTCATGGTTCACTCCTGAAGAACTGCCGGATAAGAAATACTATATATTCGGTAAAGATGGATGTAAAAAGATCGCAGAAAAATTTAACGTTCCTGTATTAGGACAAATTCCGATTATACAGGGAATTAGAGAAGGAGGAGATTCAGGAATACCGCCAGTGCTGGAAAACAAGGTAACAGGACAAAACTTCAGGGAACTGGCCAAAAATGTTATAAAACGTGTAGAGTACAGGAACAAACATATTAAACCTACCAGGGTGGTGGAAATAACAAGAAAATAAATAATAAAATGAAAAGAATTGCAATTCCGGTTTCCAATGGCATATTAAGTCCGCATTTCGGGCACTGTGAGAAATTTTATATATGCGAAGTCGAGGATAAAAAGGTTCATAGTGAAACTTTTTTATCATCACCCCCTCATGAGCCTGGCATGTTACCCCAATGGTTAAACAGCCAGGGAGTTACGGATGTAATAGCAGGAGGTATGGGCCACAGGGCAATAAGCCTTTTTAATCAATCCAATATCAATGTATTTGTTGGTGCTCCCCAAAAAGAACCCGCAGCAATAATCAGCGAATTTCTTGACGGGACCCTGTTGTTAACTGACAATTATTGTGATCATTAAACAATGCCATATTGATGGATAATGAATGTAAGCTCTGCCTGGTAAAATCATTTGAAAAACTTTTAGAAGAAAAAGCTGGCAGTAATACCATTAAAAATGAACTCTCGGGGAGGATACGCGAATACGTTTACGGAGTTAATTCGGAGCTTAAAACACCTGAAGTTGCTAGAGAAATTCATAAGATGCTGGCTGAAACATTACATATTTATGACCTCCATAAGGAAGAGAAACAGAGAAGCAATAACATCGTATTAAACAATTATGCAAGGTATAAGGAAATTGTTTTAAAATCGGCTAATCCTTTTGAGGCGGCATTAAGATTGTCAATTGCAGGTAATATAATGGATTTTGCAGCCTGTCCTGAATTTTTTACGAACAGCGAACAGTACTTTAATAACATTGTAAATGACGTTCTTACAGTAAATTTTGCTATTGACAATTCAAAAGAACTGGAAGAAAGAATCTACTGTTCGAAAACATTATTGTTTCTTGGCGATAATGCCGGTGAAATAGTATTGGATAAACTACTGCTCGAGACTATCGGCCACCCGAACGTGTTTTATGCGGTAAGGGATAAACCTGTCATTAATGATGTTACTGTCGAAGATGCTGATTATACAGGCATGGGAGGTGTAGCCAGGGTGATTTCCAATGGATATGATGCACCTTCAACAATAATTGAAAAAGCATCCGTGGAGTTTATAAATATTTATAACAAATCCGACCTTATTATATCCAAAGGACAGGGAAATTTTGAGGGCTTAATTAACAATAAAAGGGAAGATTTATTTTTCCTGTTGATAGTAAAGTGCGACGTCATAGCTCGGCTATTGGATGTAAAAAAGGGTGATTACGTGGTTAAGAAAAATATTTCATGACTATTTAACATTACGAGCATATAATTTTTCATTCATAAATTCTATAAAAAGGATGAATAATATTATTCTTAAGCCTATAGGCATAATTCGCACTCCTTACATTAATGTTGAAAATATCCCGATACAGGGAATTTTTGGAAATAATATAGAAGGTTACATTGAATTAGATGATAAATACAGGGATGGTCTGGCTGATTTGGACAAATTCAGCCATGCTATACTTATATATTACTTCCATTGTTCATCAAGGGAAGATACTGTAAGTCGCCCCTTCCTTGAGAGTACCGAACATGGGATATTTGCAATAAGAAGTCCGCACAGGCCCAATCATCTGGGTGTGTCTACAGTGAAGATTAAGGAAATAACCGGCAACAAAATGTATTTTACTGATGTGGATATGCTTGACCAGACGCCTTTATTGGACATTAAACCGTATATCAAATATTTTGACCAGCGCAACGATGTCGTATCAGGATGGGTGGATTCCCATTTTAAGGATAAATAATTCAAAAAATGATAAATGATACTATGCAATAATTAAGGAATTTGACGTCAATTATTAATAGTATCAGAATTTTAAATTTTTAAGAGATTTTAGTCAGATGAAAATAGCTATAGCCAGCGGTAAAGGAGGAACAGGAAAAACCACGGTTTCTGTGAATCTTGCTCATATGCTAAGCAGGAAAAACGGTAAGGATGTGGTTCTGGCCGATCTGGATGTTGAAGAACCTGATTCAGCATTCTTTATAAAGGGAGAAATGCAATACAGGGAAGATAAATACAGGGCTGTCCCTGAATGGAATTATAAAAACTGCACCTTTTGCAACCAGTGCAGAACACTCTGCAAATTCAACGCAATAGTCCGGTTACCCGAACAAATATTAATATTTCCGGAGCTCTGCCACTCATGTTATATATGCGCTGATCTTTGCCCCGGGGAAGCTCTGAGAATGAAGGGTGAAAAAACGGGCACCCTTACTTATTTTAAATCAGGACAGATTAACCTTGTTGAAAGCAGACTTGAAATTGGCGAGCCCTCAGCCGTACCTCTCATTCGGCAGACAAAAGAATGGCTGGATATCCATTTCCCCGGCAAAGAAATATTAATTTTTGACTGCCCCCCGGGCAACTCATGCTCCTTTACTGAAGCTGTTGAAAACACGGATTTCGTTATTTTAGTAACCGAGCCTACCCATTTTGGCCTGCATGATTTAAAAATAGCAGTTGAAACGGTTAGAAAGCTGCGATTACTGTTTGGAGTGGTAATAAATAAATACGGAACAGGAAACAAAGATGTTGAGATATACTGTGAAGATAATAATATCCCTGTACTGGGGAAAATATACTTTCAAAGGGAAATAGCAGAAGCTTATTCAAAAGGAGAACTATTGTATGCCAAATACCACGAATTCAGGTCTGAATTGATCCATATATATAAGTATCTGACAAGCCTGGTTTTTCAAACACATAAAATTAATTATACATAATATATTAAATACACGAACAAGGGACTATAACGGCGGGGAAACAGTCATGAAAGAAATAGTGCTAATATCGGGCAAGGGAGGTACGGGGAAAACAAGCATAACAGCCTCCCTGGCAAAGATCTCCGGCAACAGGACTGTCATTGCAGACTGCGATGTGGACGCTTCCAACCTGCATTTGCTTCTTAATCCTGATTATTCCCAATCAGAGGATTTCTTCAGTGGCTACCTGGCCTTTATTGATAAAAATAAATGTACGAAGTGTGATAAATGTAAAGATGTTTGCAGGTTTAAAGCTATTGATAATTACTTCATAAATGAATTGCGCTGTGAAGGTTGTGGATATTGTGAAATTGTCTGCCCTGAAAATGCAATAGAATTGAAAAAGGCATACAGGGGTAAAATATATATTTCAGGCACACGCATGGACAAGGTGCTGGTTCATGCAGAAATGGAAACTGGTGCACAAAACTCAGGGAAGCTCGTAGCTTCAATAAGATCAGCTGCAAAAAAAATTGCTGCGGATAATAATGCAGAGTATATCCTTATTGACGGATCTCCCGGTATCGGCTGTCCCGTTATTGCATCATTAACCGGAGCTGACCTGGCAATAATTGTAACCGAACCTTCTGTTTCAGGGAAAAATGATATGATCAGGATTCACAAGCTTATTAATAAAATGCCCGTGAAGGCTGCGGTCATTGTCAACAAATCAGATATAAATAAGAAGATACTTGCAGAAATAAAAAGTTACTCTGCAGATAACAACATTGCAATTCTTGAAGATATACCGTTCAGCAATTTGTTCCATGAGGCCCTGGCTGAAAAAAAAGCCGTTGTTGAATTAAAGGAAAATGCTATAGCAGACAAAATCAATAATTCCTGGATAAAAATTAATAACCTTATAAATTTATAAAACAATGAAAATAATATTTTCGTCAACAGGAAAAAACTGGGAAGATAACATAGACGATAGATTTGGCCGTGCCAAAGGATTTGTGCTTTATGATGAAGATAATGACAAGCTTAGCTGGCTTTCCAATGATAAAAACATGAATGCCGGACATGGTGCGGGCATTCAGGCAGCCCAGCTCGTTTTAAATACCGGTGCTGAAATATTAATAACCGGAAGGATTGGACCCAAAGCCCGCGAAGTTTTAGAAAAAACAAACATTAAAATATATGAAACCGCTAATGTTAGTATAAAACAAGCTTATAAAAATTTTAAGGAAGGACTTTTAAAATAATATGCATAATTAAAATTTATATAAGATGAAAATTATCAGGGGAGTATTAGTTAAAATAGCTATATTATTATTAATAGTAGCAACAACTTCATGCGCTGTTACTTCAAAGTATAAATACAGGAAAAGAAGAAAAATCAAACCCTGTGATTGCCCGCAGTTCGGTAAAAGTTCCGCTGAAATTAATTACACGGCAACATCACTCTTTTCCTATAAGACAGATTAATATTATAATATAAAATCACCGGCCACATTTAATATTATTCCGAATTTTGTTGCCAGCTGTATACCGTTAAAATACTGATATACTGGAATGCTTCCCATAAGCGATATATTCCATTTCTCTTTTATGGTAAAGTTTATTTGCGGCACAGCAAGCAGTGAGTAGCCCCCCGTATATTCGACAGTACGATCATTAATCCTGTCCCTTCCCCTGAATTCATTTCTCAGCTGTAAAATGGTTGTCCAGTCACCTTTTAACCTGTTATACATAAGATGTTTGGACAGGTATGCTGAGGCTGCAAAATAATTGCCATACCTGTAGCCAGCATTATTTTTATAATTATGCTCACCCCGTGCTATAAAAAAGTACCTCAATCCTCTGAATGAATTTTCCTTAACGATAAAACCCTGTAAAACATAGCCAAATGCATGGGTTGAAGGCTGCAGTTCATGCGGCACCTCAACCATGTCAACTTTTTGCAGCTCCCTGGTAAGAGGCAGTTTTATGCCTGCACTCCCGGAACAATAAAATCTTTTATCATGATTTGTAACCAAACTGAATTTGGGAGAGATAACAATATTATTAAACCCGTATCCCTTACTCGTTGTATTCTCAAATTCATAGGTTTTGTTCAAAAAATAGCCTATTTCGGATTCCAGGGTAAATTTGTTAAAAAATCCATATGCCAGAATGGCAGCCAGGTAATTATAATCAGCCTTTTTCACCAGTGAATAATCCGTTCTTTTATTTCCCTCAAAATATTCATCCATAAGCCCATAATTATATGTACCAATAAATTTAAATGTATTTTTCTCAAGGACCAGCAGATTGGATATTCCGCCAACAGGATTGAGTGATGAAAAACATTGTGCCTGCGATTGAATATATAATGAAAAAATAAAAATTATTAAGGCCGAATAATATCTCATCTCATATTACTTGGATTGTTAATGTCATGGATTCCGAATTACCACAAACATCAATTACTTTACAGGTAACCTCAATTTCTCCTGTTGCACAAGGTGTGGCAATATAAACCACTGAAGATCCCGAACCATTAATTACACCCAGTGTTTTTGTCCACTCGTATACGAGTCCGTCCCCCTGGGCCTCAGCGGTAACAGCAGTCTCTCCTCCCGACTCTATCGTATCATTTTCTGCTGTGAGACTATAAAAGTATATAGGATTACAGTTTTCAGGTTTATTCTTTTCTTTATCACATGCAAGAAATAATGGGGACAAAAGGGAAAAAGTGATTAACAGAATTCTTATACATTTCATGATTTTCATTTTCTGTCTTTAATACATCTGATTGAAAAAGCATATGTTTTCGGGAAAGTGTTCCATCTACCTACCCTGCTGTCAGCTATGTTCAGACAACGGCGCCATGCATAAGAGCCATCTTCAGTTTCAGTTGAAGTCCATGCATATTCAAAAACTGCCAGAAAATTATATACGCCGCTTGAAGACCTCCCTCCTGACAGCATAGCTTCATAACCTGATGTTCCTCCTTTTATTAGCGCTGTGCCCACACCATCCCCTCTCCAGTCATTTTCCATATCAGCTTCTTCCTGTGTCATACCAAGGTATAACTCAAGGGTTTTCCATTCTCCGTCAGATGGTATGTGCCAGCCATCCGGACAAATACCCTGGGACATTTCAGTCACAGAACCGTTCATTGCCGCATCCCATGTATATAATCTCCCGTAAGTGTCTTCATATAACGTATCATCATTAAAGCAATAGCTTGTTATAGCTGATCCGTCAGGGGCTTTCGTTACCCTTAGATTTTCCCCCATCCATTTTTGGGTACCTATCAAAACAACAGGGTAACTATTACCTTCTATATCAATGACCATATTAACAGAATCAGGCTGCTCTACCACCATACTGTCAGTAGCTGCTGAATCAACCGCATCGGTTACGGTGACCTTATATGTTCCTGCAGTCAGACTGTCAATATCTTCTTTGGCAGAACCGTTGGACCAGCTATACTGATAGGGAGTAACTCCTCCTGATACCGATATATCAATTGAGCCGTCATTCTCTCCATATGCTGAAACATCCCTCACCGCATAGTCAATTTTTAACATATCAGGTACGGGTTTATCTTCCTCACAGTACGTCAACAGAAAACTGCCAGTGACAAGAAAATATATACCGGATTTGTAAATTCCAGGCACAAGATTAAAATTTTATTCCTTAAAAATCATTTATTAATCGCAGCACACAAAAATATAGAAAATCTTTAGCACATTGAACGCGAGTTCGTTATTTTTAATACTTAATAATTTAATATAATATAGTTATGTGGATTCCTGAAGAAAAAATTCTGTTCGGCGGATGTATGGTAAGAGCCTTATCTTCAACTACGCCTGGGAATATTAGTGATACTGACATGGACAGCTGGCCCTCAACAATAGGGAAGATTATAGGCAGGTTCGGACATGCCCTTATAGTTGTTCCGGTGCACGGTGTTTACGGGGGACCGGAGCTTCTGACACATACATTAAACCTGGTTAAGCAGTTTACAGAAGATCAATAAGGCCTGTCATTTAATCTGTCAGTAAATCCATTTTAGTTTTCAACTATTTATAAATTTATGTTTTTAAACATTTCTTTTATGATACATGCCGGATTGCATAAAAGCATAGGTACTTCTTTCTTATACTTCCTGTATTCATCTCCAAACTTTTCCAGGCATTCTTTTTCTTCAATGAATATTACAAAAATTAATACCCATAGCCATTGGCTAATTATGATTATTAAGAATGTTATCGGGTATCCTACCAGTAATCCCAGGAAGGTCATAAATAATCCTACTCCCAGATGATGCGGATGCCTTACACATTTATATACATTTCTTATAATAAGTTTGGTAGACCATCCCCAAAGCTCACATTCACCATACATCCTTAATAATTTGCCGGTTCTTTTTAAAAGGAAATGTGCAAGGAACATTCCCGTAAATCCGGTTATTCTGACATAAACAGGAAAATTCCTTGTTCCTGAATAAATCAAATCCAACAATAATCCAATAATAATACTAATCATGGTAAGAGATATCCATATAATCAATCTTTTACGGCATTTGCTGCATATTGCCATTTCACTGTCCTTTAATTATATTATAAACATAAAGATTATTAATGATAAAATTATATTATGTAATATCACGACAAGTCAGTCTTAAGGCATACTTTTTCTTATTTATAATATTACATTCTGCAATTGAGCTGAAAGGAAGTACAGGGGAACTTGATTTGTATGGAAATCCCCGCAAGTATATCAGGATTATGGATAAAGAAAGTGCGTACAAAGAATATAAAAGATGCGGAACCAGGATTATAAAAGTGAATATTCCTGGTTCCTCAACATATTTTAGTCCTGCATGTCAGAAGATTTGAAGATTATTTGTTTTAAAAACTGATTCCTATTACAACTTCAGTTTCTTTAAATCTTCCTTCATTCTTTGAATATCATTGATCCAGTCTTCAATATCCTGCTCATGCTCAAGCTCTTCATTCAGTATTGTAGTGGCCATCTGGTGTGTAGCATGATCCTTGCCCGATGTATAGTTCGCTATATCTTCATATCTTTGTATAGCACACCTTTCCCCGTTCAGATTCTGGTTAAGGATAGCTTCAACATAAGGATCTGTGGGTGCATCATAATCACACCTGCTTAACTTAGTCCACTCCGAAGGATTTAAAACAGGTGTGCCCCCCAGCTGGATAATCCTGTTAACAACCATAACGGCATGGTTTAACTCCTGGTCGGCATGAACCAGCAGCTCGGGCTCAATCTCACTCCGCATGGGTCCTTCCATGACCCTCGCTCCTACCCAGTACTGGTAGTAAGCAAGCCATTCTTCCGACAAGGCCGCATTAAGCATCTTAATCAGCTCTTTTACATCGACTTTTAAAATTTCAATACCATGTTTTCCCATATTTTAAATTTTTAATGTTATTATTATTTATAAAGATATGTAATTATTTAAAAATTTTGGTAAAATAAAAGCCAATTGAATTTTATATATTTCTAAATTGTTTATTTTTGAAATATTGTTATAAGTGTTATGCAATATTTCCGCAAATACTCCAAATATATCCTGATACTGCTTTTCCCGTTTATATGCTGGTATTTTATTAACTCATTTATTAACGGGCATTATCATAAACTAAGCAACGGGGAAATTATTTATCATTGCCATCCATTCAAACATAATAAAAATAATACTTCTCCTTTTGAAGACCATCATCATGCAAAATCTGAATTCTTTATTCTTGCCCAAATTTCAAATCCTGTATTTTTATTATTAGTCATTCTTATATTAATAGGTCAGTTCATCCATTCATGCCATGAAATAATAATTTCCAGAAATTTATATTTTTTATTAAGAAGTTACTTCTATAATAAAAATTATAGAAGCCCGCCTGTTCCTGACTATCTTCGATAGTAGCAGTTACTTTTATTATTTAAACCTCCGGGTATCGTAAAAAATTATACCTGGATATTTTCTATAAGCAATTTACACTTATATAAACTCTTTCTAAAAATATATTCTCTCATGAAAAATATCATATCCATATTAGCTATTAACTTATTTCTGTTTCTTAGCATAACTGCAATATCACAAGTAAAAACAAATGCTATTTTATCTGGAAATGTAAAATCAGGCGGAAAACATATTCCTTTTGTAAATATTATTATAAAAGGTACGAATATAGGAACCATAACAGATGCAACCGGGCATTATAAACTGGCAAATCTGCCAACAGGAAAAGTTACTGTAATTGCACAGGCACTAGGTTATAAAACCAGGGAGGAAGAAGTTGAAATGAAAACGGGGCAGGTAACAGAGCTGTTTTTTGAATTGGAAGTAGATGTTCTGCAACTGGAACAAGTAGTTGTTACAGGAACAATGACAAAACACCATATAAAAGATGTGCCGGTTAGAACAGAAGTAATTACTTCAAAGGAAATTGAAACAAAAAATGCATATAATCTCTTCCAGGCTTTGGAAGGCACGCCAGGTATAAGGGTAGAACAACAATGCCAGTTTTGTAATTTTACAATGATCAGGATGCAGGGATTAGGAGCTGAACATACACAGGTCTTAATAAATGGACAGCCTTTGTATTCAAGTTTGGCTGCGGTTTATGGATTACAGCAAATAGGCACAATAGATATCGACAGGATAGAAGTAGTTAAAGGAGCCGGCTCGGCTCTTTATGGAAGCAGTGCTGTTGCAGGAGCAATAAATATTATTACCAAAGAGCCCTCATTTGAACCATCGATAAAAGCAAGCTTACAATTCGGAAAGTATAATACAAACAAATATGATATTTCATCTTCAATCAGAAATGAAAATGGAAATACAGGACTGAGTGTTTTTGCTCAAAAGCTAACGGGCAATGTAATTGATGAAACTTCTGACGGGATGACCCCGGATGATGTTAAAAAGAAAGACGGTATTTCCGACAGGGTAGCTACTAATTTGAATAATGCCGGATTTTGCTTATATATGAGGGATATATTTCTAAATAATGATAAATTAATTATCAGGGGAAGATATTTATATGAAAAAAGACAGGGCGGCATTTTAGAGGATGATTATTATAAGAATCCTTTTACAGATGGTACCGAATGCATTACTACCGAAAGGTATGAATCGGAACTTTCATACAATAAAAATTTTAAAAATAATTCTGATCTTAACCTCTCCCTGGCTTATGTAAATCATAAACGCGATGCCACAAATGATTCATACCTTGTAGATTATATGGAAATACATAATGATAGTTTGCCTGATTTGAGAAATATGAGGCCCTATCTTGCGGGTGAAAACTCTTTAACTGTTACATTAACTTATGGAATAGGTATAAAAAATCATCATTTACTTGTTGGTGCACAGAGCTATTATAATAAACTTGAGGAATCAGGTATGTATGTTGTTGTAAATGCCGGGTCTGATTATTCAGGTGAATCTTACAGATCGGTTAGTAATAAAGCGGCATCGGAATTTGGAACTTTTCTCCAGGATGAATGGTTAATAACCAAAAAATTTATACTTGTTCCGGGTGCCAGATTGGATATCCATAATTCAGAGGAAGAATATAAGGCAGACAGACAGGTTTTTGAGACTACCTTGTTCCCTAAAACAAAATTCGATGAAACGAGCATAAATCCTAGAATTGCTGCAAAATATGAACTTTCGGAAAAAATTACTTTACGTATAAATACGGGAACTGGCTTCCGTGCACCATATGGTTTCTCAGAAGATTTACATTTATGCAGTGGTTCTCCCCGTATATGGAAATCATCCGGTTTGAAACCGGAAACGTCGATAAGCTATAATTTTTCTGCTGATTATTATGGTAAGAAGATTAGAATTAGTACTAATATTTTTCGAACAGACTTAAAAGACAATATTGCTTTTGTTAATGCAGAAGAAAATATAAGTGCCATGGGTTATGACTATCAGTGGGAAAATATTGATGATGCATTTGTGCAAGGGATAGAGTTATCATTTATGGCTGAACTGATCAATGATCTGGAATCAGGTGTTGATTTTACTTACAATCAGGGTAAATATGACAATGTGCGTGAAGACTGGAAAGAAACACCCTATGCAGAAAATAGCAGGTATATTTCACGTTTCCCTATGACAACAGCAAGTATAAAAATAGAGTATAGTCCGAAAAACTGGAGTTTCGTATTAGCAGGAAATTACCAGGGCAAAATGTATATCGATTATTTTGGAGATGTAACCCGCAAGATAAAGGAAACATCTCCTTTTATGCTTTTTAATTTAAGGGTTTCGAAAAAACTTAACATATTTAAATTATATGCAGGAGCAGATAACATTTTCAATCATATTCAGGATGAGAAGCATACTGACGATGCAGCATTTATGTATGCCCCGGTTTATGGTACCATGTATTATGGAGGAATTGCAGTTGATTTAACAAAATGAAGACTGAAAATCTCCAATTCGGCATTCTATAATCAGCTAAAAAATTATTACTCCACCAATCAATTAATAAGTATAAAATAACGATTACAGATAAGTAAATACTGTAACAATAAAACATCTAAAATCATGAAGAAACTCTCTAATATAGTCATCTTATTCTTAATAAGCTATTCAATTTTTGCACAGAATCATTTAACAGGTGTTATTACCGATAAAGTTACCGGCATGCCGTTAACGGGTGCAGAAATTTACCTGTTGGACCAGAATACAGGCACAATTTCAAATGATAAAGGTGAATATAAACTCAATAACCTGCCTAATGGCGAATTAAAAGTTCAATATTCTTATTTAAGTTATAAAACAGTAGTGAAGACTATTTTTATGAAAAATAATGATCAAAACATAAATATATCGCTTGAGCCAACCGTTATTCATACGCAGGAAGTTGTAATTTCAGGAGGCAGCATTTCCTCTCAGCATGAAAATGCCATAAAAATTGAAACAATAAACGCCAAAGAAATTAATTCGGTCGGATCACCCGATTTCATGGAAACATTGGCTTCAGTTCCCGGAATAGATATTATTTCCAAAGGTCCCGGTGTATCAAAACCTGTTATAAGAGGACTTTCAATGACAAATATTCTATTATTAAATAACGGTGTAAAAATTGAAAACTATCAGTTTTCAGAGAACCATCCTTTTATTGTTGATGAGTTTGGAATTGAAAAAGTTGAAATAATAAAGGGGCCGGCTTCCTTAATTTATGGTTCGGATGCTGTAGGTGGTGTGATTAACCTTATAAAAGAAAAACCCGCACCTATAGGAAAAATTATAGGAGATTATAATGCCAGTCTTCACTCTAACACAAACGGCCTGATAACAAATTTTGGGATCAAGGGAAATTCAAATCAGGTATTCTGGGGTGTCCGGGCCTGCTTAAAAAGTCATGCGGATTATACAGATGGTAAAGATAACTTTGTCCCCAATACACGCTTTAATACCCAAAGCTTTAAAATACAGACAGGTTTGATTAAACCTTTTGGGACTTTCAAGTTATTTTATGATTATAATTACGATAAGCTGGGAATGTGCACCGAATCGTCTGTAGGACTGGTCACCAAAAAAGTAAGAAAAAATGATGTCTGGTATCAGGACCTGCATAATCATTTGCTATCTTCACGGAACAGGCTATTCCTCGGAAATTTTAAGATAGACTTTAATGCAGCTTTGCAAATGAATAATCGTAAATTACAAACATCAAATTTGACACCTGCTTTCAAGATGGTTGATATGGACTTAACAACTGTTAATTGTGAAGTGAAGGTTAACCTGCCTTCCGGCGAAAAACTGGAATATATTATCGGATGGCAGGGGATGTACAAGAATAACAGTAATAATGATGCTCCGGATCATGTGCTGCCCGATGCGGAAGTAACTGATATATCTTTTTTTGGCCTGGTTCAATATTCCCTGCTTAATAATTTAAAAGCACAATCGGGAATAAGGTACGATATACGTTCTGTTTCAACTGTCGCTGAAGAAGGCAAACCAGTAATAGATAACGATTATCAGAATTTGAGTTTTTCTGCAGGGGTAACATATAGTATTAATGATAAACTGCTGTTAAGGGGAAATTTCGCCACTGCTTACAGGACTCCAAATATAGCAGAATTATCGCAAAACGGCATGCATGGGGACCATTATGAACAGGGTAGTCCGGATTTAAAAGCACAATTAAGCCATGAAACTGATATAAGCATGCACTATCATTCTGAATATGCTACGTTTGATATATCAGGATTTTATAATTCCATTCATAACTATATATATATTTCGCCGACAGATGATACTATTGCAAGTGGTGATATTATATATAGATATTCCCAGACAACAGCAGGGATATATGGATACGAAGCCGGGCTAAATATTTTTCCTTACAAATGGTTGAATTTCGTTATAACATATGCATCACTGATTGGGAAGCAGAAAGACGACAGCAATTTGCCATTTATACCTCAAAATAAACTTAGAGCCTCAATAAGTGCTAAAAAAGAAAATCTCTGGATTCTTAATTCTCCTTATATTAAAATCAATACTGTACTTGCATTGAAACAAGACCGCCCTGCACTTTTTGAAACTGAAACAAATAGCTATTGCCTTGTTAATCTTAGTTTAGGGAGCGAATTGAAATTAAATAAGCAATCATTATTTATTGATCTGATTATCAATAATTTATTTAATCAATGCTATATTGATCATTTATCAACATTAAAAGGAATCGGTTTTTACAATATGGGAAGGGATATATCGCTGAATATTAAGATCCCGATTCAGATTAAATAAAAATATATAACACATAATGCTTTAATAAAATGAAAAAAACAAGACCCCGCATCCCTGAAGGAGGAGCAATTGAAGACAGTAATGAAATGACGATGGAGCAATACAGCGCTACGATGAAAAAAAAGCTAGGCAGCCATTATAAAAAATTTGCCCTACATGTAAAAAACACAGTCAACCCCGTAAAAAATGCAAAAGTCCTGGAGATTGGTCCGGGTCCCGGCTGGGCCGGCATTTTTCTTCTTAAAGAGAGGAATGATATCTTCCTCGATGCTGTTGAAGC
>CAYWUI010000016.1:0-60817 GCA_964461435.1 uncultured Bacteroidales bacterium
CGACAACTGATGAACCCTCTTCCCTTTTCCTTAATTTAAGTACGTCACTGCCATAAGCAAGCACCAGCAGTATAAATGCACCTGCAATAATGGCTCCCCCGGCAAAGCCTCCGCCCGGGGTGAGGTGACCGTGTGTAATTATATATATTCCGTATAAAAATATTAATCCCACAACCAGCTGGGTTACTTTTTTTACTATCGGAGTCATTCCTTTCATAGTTGTTATTTTTTATTATTTCCTGCCTTTTGCTCTTAAAATAGTTAATATTCCGATTACTGCCGTGAACAGTATTGTAGCTTCACCCAGCGTATCGTATCCCCTGAAATCAAAGACCACACCGGTGACAAGGTTAGCACTTCCGGTCTGCTCTGCAGCATTTTCAATGTAGGCGGTAGACATTCTTGTAACATGTTCGCCCAGGTGATTTAAAGTATAAATTGACTCTTTGAAAAAATACAGCAGGAACAATGCAAAAACTACAACCAGGATAACATTCACAATATATCTTTGGTGAATATAAGACACTCCGTCTATTGATACTACTGCCTTCTCCTTAAGTTCTTCCCTGCTGCTGTTTAAAACAACAGCAACCATTATAACAAGTGTGATTGTTTCCACGACAATCTGGACTATCGCCAGATCAGGAGCCTGAAGAAGCAGGAAGCAAATGACCAGTCCGTAACCAACTATCCCGCAGGAGATAAGTGCTGACAATAAGTCTTTTGCATAAAGGGCATAAATTGCTCCCAATATCATAAAAACAATTACTATTGAGAGTGTTATTTCCATATACTTTTAAATTTCAAGATATGTTAAATTAAAAATAATAGCATAATAATAAGTCCGGCCAATATCCAGATAGCATAATTTGACAGTAGTCCGTTATGGGCCAGACTGAGTTTTTTATTCAGCCAGAGTATGGCTTTCTTTGATATATCGTATATGTCAAACCACTTATCTTCTGCTTTTTTATAGATAAATGAAAAAATACTCTGGTTTGCAATGGTGTTATAAAATTCGACAGCTGAATAACCCGTCTCATCCTGAAATTTTTCACCGCCGATAAAACTATCCGAGGTGCGGATTTTTTTCAAACTACCTGCGAGATATATAACAATTCCGAGTATTATTGAAATTAAAATAAGCAATGAAATAGTCGTGGAATTCCATGAACCTATGTATTCAAACTTCCCTGCTATTGGAATAAAAGTTTTTGGTATGACGTAATTAGTAGCAAACACACCCAGACCAATACATAGTAAAGCAAGTATGACCTGTGGCAACCACATCATTATTCCTACTTCCTTAACATCTTTTAATTCGTCTCTTCTCCTTCCCAGGAAAGCTCCCGAGATAAATTTAATGAAGCTGGCTAATGTCAATGCAGAACCTATTATTGCGAGAGAAAGCCAGATTATCCATAATTGGTTGGCAACTCCCGGGTTCTTGCCAAAATCTATTATGCCCTGGTAGATAGTCCACTTGGAAGCAAATCCGTTAAACGGGGGAATCCCCGATATAGACAAGGCAAATACCAGTCCGGTTAAAAATGTTATTGGCATTACCTTTGACAATCCGCTGATATCTTCCAGGTCTTCTTTTCCGGTCCTCTTTTCAATATTTCCTGCAACAAGGAACAAGCCACTTTTATATATAGCATGGTTCATCATGTGGAATAAGCCCCCGATAATTCCTAACGGTGTTCCGAGTCCCAGTCCGGTTACCATATAACCTACCTGCGATACGGCATGATAACCCAGCAGTTTTTTATAGTTATGCTGTACCAGGGCCATCATTACGGCAACGATTATTGTTGAAACACCTATAATAATAATAACAAGGGTCAGCCATTGATTTAGTATAAATACATCATGACATATCCTTGCCAGGAAATAAATACCTAAAAGTTTATCAAGAGATGCCGGCAGATAAGCTGATGAGGATGCAGGTGCCTTTTTTACATAGTCAGGGATCCATGTGTGAAAAGGAATAGCTCCTGCTTTTGTAAAACTGGCAATAAGCAAAGTAATAAATGCTATATTCCTTATCGCATCTGTCGTGTTTATGCTTAATTCAGACATATTGAGCGAACCGGCAATCTTCCAGATAATACCTATTCCCAGCAGCATTATTCCATCAGAGGCTCCGATTATTACGAGTGTTTTCTTGGCTGCAGCCGAGCTCTCCTCATCATATCCTTTAATTAATTTGTAGCAGGTAACAGCCAGGAAACCCCAGAAAATAACAAATAAAATAAGATTGTCTGCAAGTACCGCTCCAAATGATGATCCCAGAGTAATAAGAACATACGGGTAGTAATTACGTATGCCTTTGGCTTTATTTATATATACAAGGGAATAGGTAACAATTAATATTCCGAAAAATCCAATTAACAGAGATATAAGTTTGCTCAGGCTGTCGATATTATATATCATATATTTGCCAAGGCCCTCAAAAAGTGCATTGATTGATGTATTTCCCGTAGATATACCTTCCACAACATAAGTTCCTGTAACACCTTTTTGTGTGAAAATACCGTATGAAAGATACAGGGTAAATGCAGAAATAATAAGTGCGATTATGCCTTTAACGGTTTTTATTCTTTCCGGAAATACAAATAAAATAATACCGGCAACTATTGGTATTGCTATTACTGATACTACAACAGGCAAATATGAATTATTTAATATAATATCGTTCATTTTATATGAATTACAGCTTTTTTCTTATTTCTTGAGTCTTCCTATGTGATAATTTTAATATTTCTTCTCCATTAAGGATCTTTTTTCCGGTAGCATAATCATATGCAAAAGCCATTCTTTCAGTACAGCAATAGCAAGGATCAACAGCTGCCAGGGAAATTGTAGCGTCTGATATTGTCTGGCCTACGCAGGACTTTTTAAATGTTGCTATATTAACATAACTGGGGGCCCTGACCTTATGCCTTACCGGGTAATTGGAACCATTTGTTTTAACAAAATGGAACACCTCGCCGCGTGGAGCTTCAGCATGGCCGGTGCCGTAACCTTCGGGTATTTCCTTTACTTTTACTTCAATGTCCCCTTCTTTTGTTTTCTTCAGGCCATCAAGACACTGTTTAATTATATTTATTGATTCGTCCATCTCAAGGAGCCTGACTTCAGCTTTTGCAAACACATCACATCCCTTGGAAGTGATAACTTTCCAGTTAATCAGGGGATATGCGGCATAGGGATCATCCTTACGTACATCTATAGCTACATCCGAAGCCCTGGCGGTAGGACCCACCGCCGCAAAGTCAATAATATCCTCTCTTGTTAAAATACCCACTCCTTTTGTTCTGGCATGTATTACAGGATCATCCATCACTGCGCCTGTAAGCAAATCATTCTTTTTCCTGAATGAATCCATTACTTTTTTTATCCCTGGTATCTTATATCCTTCAATGTCTCTTCTGACTCCTCCTATTTTGAACATAGCATAGCTGTTCCTGTTGCCCGTAATAATCTCAAACAGGTCGAGAATAGGCTCCCTGTATTTCCATGCCCACATAAACACTGTATTGTATCCCAGGAAATGACCTGCAAGGCCTACCCATAATAAATGGCTGTGAATTCTTTCCAGTTCTCCGATTATACTGCGGATATATTTGGCCCTGTCCGGTATTTCAATGTTACCAATCTCTTCCATACAGTTTGCGAAAGCAAAGGGATGAGAAGTTGAGCATATACCGCAAATTCTCTCAACAAGGAAGAAAACCTGGTCAAAAGTCTTTGACTCGCTTAATCTTTCAATACCCCTGTGATTATAACCCGTTTCCCACTTTATGTCCTTAACTATTTCTCCATCGCAATATAGTTTAAAAAGTTCGGGTTCTTCCTGAAGCGGATGGTATGGCCCTATTGGAATTATTTTACTCATCTTTTTTCGATTTATAAGTCATCATGTCTATAGGGATAAACCCCTTTGGCCCAGTTACCTTCGGAAATGAGTTTCTCAAGGTTGGGGTGACCAATGAAATTTATGCCTAATATTTCATGCATCTCACGTTCAATCCAGTTTGCTGCTTCAAAAATTGATGTCAGTGATATTATCTCCGGCTTTTCTTTCACCAGAATTACATGCAGGTTAATTACCAGTCCGGTTAAATCATTACTAAAATGATAATAAATTTCAAATCCCTTCTTTGTATGCAAAGCTGAGGCAATAATAAATCTCAATTTCAATTTATTGAATAAATAATCGGCAGCCTTCAGAATTGCATCCTTTTTAATGGTAACTGTCGCCCGTTTTGCACTTCTTATTTCGGTTTCGATTATATCTTCCCTGAAATTTTTATTTATGCTTTCTATTTCTTTTATTAATGCCATCTAATTAAATTCTTATATTATTTCTTAAGAAGTTTAACTATGCCAGCCAGTATAGCTTCGGGTTTTGGAGGACATCCGGGTATGTATGCATCAACAGGGATGATTTTATCTACCGGACCGGCAAAAGTATTACCTTCAGCAAATATGCCCCCTGTACAGCCGCACGCTCCTATTGCCACAACAATAATTGGCTTTGGTGCCTGTTCATATAATTCAAGCAACCTTACTTTGTCTTTCCTGTTAATAGAACCATTTACCAGTAATACATCCGCATGCCTTATACTTCCGACCAGCTGCATTCCGAATCTCTCAACATCATAGCGTGGTGTAAGGCAATCCAGGATTTCTATATCACAATTATTGCAGGATGCTCCACCGAAGTGAAACAGGAAAAGTGATTTTTTAAAACAAAATTCTTTAAAGCCCAATTTCTTAAATTTTAGTATCCTAAAAATATCAATACAATAGCAATGATAGCCAGCAGGTTCATCCAGATAAAGAAGAACCTCATAGCCTGTCCTATTCGTACTCTTGGATTTGTATTCCTGATAAGTGTCAATATTAAGACTACTGCCAGCACTTTTAATATTGTCCACAAAATGCCTATACCCGTAAGATTAAATCCCTTCATAAAAAGGGCAATAATAAATGCAGGCAATGTAAACAGCATGATATATTTAGTAAGCTTAATAATAGCATAGGGAGTGCCGGAATACTCAATAAATAAGCCGTGTGTTATTTCCGTTTCCGCTTCAGCCATATCAAATGGCACTAGTCCCAGTTTAGCCTGCAGGCAAAACATTGAAACAATGAATAATATTACTCCCGAAATACTACCTATAAATGCATTGCCCGTATTCTGAGCATTAATAATATCATAAAGGCTTATGCTCATACCACCTTTAATTATTATAGCAATAAGCATAAGCAAGAATGACAGCTCATAACTTAATATTAACTTCATTTCCCTTGAAGCCCCTATTGCTGCAAGTGGGTTGCCCGAAGCAAGTGCTCCGATAATATATGTTAATGAAGGAATCGTAAGCAAATAGAAAATAACAATAACATCACCTGTGAATCCTGTTTTAATGCCAAGCAGGGGTAAAAGTATTAATACACTTGATACAGTAGCTCCAAAAAGACCAAACACAGGCGCCAGCAGGAATGTTATTTTTGAACCCTTTGCCGGAAGAATAGTTTCTTTTACCAGAAGGAGCTTAAAGAAATCATAAAATGGCTGCAATAAAGGCGGGCCTTTCCTGAACTGGACCCAGGCTGTAATCTTTCTGTCAAAAAAAGACAGGAATCCTCCGGCTGCAGCCACAAACAAAAAACCCGGATATATTAAATAGTAAAATAGCTCTTTTAACATTTTATTATTCCCAAATATGTTCTTTAACTAATATTTTATCGTTTAATTTATAAATATTTTTACCGGGATCTTCATCCATATCAACAATAGTGACAATATCATCGGGATATGCAGCTGCAAATTTTTCAAGTTCCGAATCATCTGATAAATTCATGTATATGTAATCAGATGTTTTAACCTGAAATAAATCATCCATCATTGTGCCAAAGGGACAAATTGTGATACATGATTTGCATCTTATGCAGAGGTTCACTGCCCTGACAACGACCCCGTTTTTATCCTTTTCAAGTGCATCGGCCGGACAGGCATTAATGCAGGGGGCATTATCACATTTGCGGCATGTAAATTGAAATGTGGCAAGCTCTCTTATCGTTTTAAATGACTTATCATTGGGACTTGTTTTATAAACAGCCTCAACTTTGCATTCATCCAGATTCCTCAACTTGTACAAATCAATCAATACCTTTTTGCTCATAGTTTCGTACCAATTTATAACCAGATACCAGGTTCATTTTTAATTTCTTCGTAAGTAAAAACAGGGCCATCCTTGCATACAAAATATTTACCCATCATGCAGTGTCCGCATTTCCCCATCCCGCAAGACATATTTTTTTCCATTGACAGATAAATATCACTTTCAGGATAACCCATTTCCAGCAATTTCAAAGTCCCGAACTTCATCATTACCGGGGGGCCACACACAACTGCTACAGAGTTTTTTATATCCACCTTAAGATCTTCAAGCAGTATTGTGACAACTCCTTCTTTTTCCGACCATTCTTCATCAGCCCTATCCACACTTCTGTATACTTCAAATCTTTCGGTTTTTTTCAACTCGTCAACAAAAGGTTTATAAATGCACTCTTCCGGTGTTTTTGCACCATAACAGAGTATTACTTTTTTAAATTTTTCCTTTATTGCGATCAGGTTATACAGCAATGATCGTATAGGTGCAAAACCACATCCACCGCCAACAATTATTATTTCTTTACCATAGAACTTTTCAACCGGATAACCTCTTCCAAAGGGACCCCTTATCCCGACAACCTCACCCGGCTTAAGTTCATGTAATTTGTTTGTGACATAGCCGGTTTTCATAATAGTAACTTCAAGCCTCCTTGTTTCCAGTGGAGAAGAGGAAGGAGTGAAAGGAGCTTCACCGTAACCATTAAGCGTCAGCTCAATAAATTCGCCCGTCTTAAAAGCAAACTCAGATTCAGGAATCAGGACAATGGTTTTAATAGTTGGTGACTCACTTATAACCTTATCTACTTTAGCTTTAATAGGTCTGTATAATATTGCTTTATCTGCCACTGTTACAGCTTTTATTTTTTATTTGCTAACTCAATAAATAATTCGTTCTTATTTATACTGCCAATACATGATTCTATACATCTTCCGCATCCTGTGCAAGCTATTGATTCAAATTTTTCAGGTTTCCACACATATTTGCACATATAGCGGTTTCTGAACCTGACAAATTTCTTTTTCAGCGGATCTTCTCCGCCGGCAGTTTTTTCAAAGCCGGGATACTGGCATGCATCAAGCTGTCTTACTTTCTCAAATTCAGGTCTGTCTATAAGCAGGAAGCATGTGCATGTCGGACAAATAGTAGCACAGGCACCACAGGAAACACATGTTTTTGCATATTTCTCCCATACTGATTCTTTTGATTTTTTAACCAGCTTACCTGTTTCTTTATAATCAGGCAATTTACTATTCCTGCTCTTAAGTTGCTTCTTAACAGCCTCCCTTTTATCCTGCACAGCCTTAATATTCTCACTGCTTATTTCCCGGACAGTAGCTATTTCTTTTATCCTAACAACAATATCTGCTCCTTTTGCCGTATTTAAAAAAATCAGAATTGCTCCGTTCAATGATATTAATGACAAATCATTGTTCTTCTCGGGATACGGGTTAACTCCATAGGAAGTACAATGGCAATGTTGCTGCGTCGTCAGACAGTCAGTGCCAATAAGAATCGAATTATCCCTGGCGTTTTTATAATAGGGGTCAACAAAATCTTTGTCAAGATATATTTCATCCAGCAAACCCACGCCTGCCAAGTCACATGAAGGAATCCCGATAATTATATTTTTTTTGTGAAATTTTTTATTAATAACTACATTTTCCTTTGCCGGCAGGAAGAAGCTTTTAAGAGGGGTGGCAGGCTTTGGAGTGTTATATATTATATCCTTTAAATTATCGTTGTTAACTACCTCATAATCAATGCTATTTCCGTTATTGACAGCAGCATATATTTTATAGGATTCACTTAATTCCTGTAAGGCCTTTTGCCAGTCAGTTAAAGATATCTGGAAACTCTCCATTATATTTTATTGTTCCGAATTTCACAATAAAAAAGGTAAATTTAGTTTAAATGATTATATTTAACAAAATTTTTAACAAAGAATCTTGTTGTTTCCATATTAATATATAATTAGTATAAATAAAAGAATTTGCTATAATCTGAAAAAGGATCAAAAAGCTAAATAAAATACTATGATCAGTGATAAAGTAATAAAAAGATTTTTACAGTATCGTATTTGCCTGATCAAGTTTCAAAGATTAGGTTTTGAAAAAGTATTCTCTTATAATCTTGGTGAAGAGGTTGGTGTTACCCCCGAACAGGTTAGAAAGGATTTCTCCTATTTTGGTATAAAAGGAAACAGGAAAGGTGGTTATGAAATAGAAAAATTGCTTAAGTCAATAAGTGAGATTTTTAAAATAGATGAAAACAGAAACATCATCATTATGGGTATGGGTAATATTGGAAAAGCCCTGGCAAATTATAAAGGGTTTCCTGAAAACAAAATCTTTATTGTTGCAGCATTTGACCTGGATCCTGCCAAGTACACAAAAAAATTTAATATTCCTGTTTATCATCCCGACAAAATGGATAAAATTGTGAAAAAGCACAATGTCAGGACAGCAATAATTGCGGTCCCTGAATTTGCAGGGCAAGAGGTATGCGATAAACTTGTTGCACTTGGTATTAAGGGCATTCTGAATTTTTCACCCGTAATACTGCGAGTGCCTGATGATGTTTATGTTAATAATGTGAATCTCAGAAGTGAAATCGAAAGCCTGTTTTATTATATTTGAAATAATTACAGGAGAGCCGGAACGGTTATGACGTAATTTGAGTTTTATCAGTTATTCTTTGTTTTTCCTGATATTGATCATTGATAATTATTATCATATCTGTTTTTCTTAAAATTATGTATTTTAGTATTATATAATAATATAAAAACCAGATGATGAAAATAGGTTGTGTAAAAGAAGTAAAACATCACGAATACAGGGTAGGATTAATCCCTTCAGATGTAAAGTCATATATTTCCCGTGGTCACAAAGTAATGATCCAGAAAAATGCGGGTGAAGCTGCCGGATTTGAAGATCAGGAATACCGGAAAGCCGGTGCTGAAATTGCTGGCAGTAACAAAAATGTTTATAATAACTGTGAAATGATTATCAAGGTCAAAGAACCCATACCTGATGAATATGATCTGTTGCACAATGAACAGATTCTTTTCACATACCTGCATCTGGCAGCTGACCGCCGGTTAACTGAAACTTTGATGAAGAAGGGGATCAAGGCTGTTGCTTATGAGACAATTGAAGATGAAGACGGGCAGCTTCCATGCTTAAAACCCATGAGCGAAATTGCAGGAAGACTGGCAGTCCATGAAGGAGCCAAGTACCTTGAAAAAACATACGGAGGCAGAGGAGTATTACTGGGAGGGGTACCCGGAGTAAGCAGAGGCAAGGTAGCTATTATTGGAGGAGGAGTCGTGGGAACAAATGCCTGTAAGATAGCAACCGGTATGGGAGCTGATGTTACTATTCTGGATATCAGCGCAAAACGGCTTGGTTACCTCGATGATATCTTTGGTTCACGTATAACGACTTTATATAGTACAGATGCAAATATAGAAAAAGTGTTAGCCGAAAGCGATTTGGTAATAGGAGCTATATTACTTAAAGGGGCAAAAGCACCACACCTTGTCAAACGGCATCATCTGAAGCTGATGAAGAAAGGAGCTGTAATTGTTGATGTTGCAGTTGATCAGGGCGGCTGTGTTGAAACAATAAGGCCAACAACTCATGATGATCCGGTTTATGTTATAGATGATATTGTCCATTATGGAGTGACGAATATGCCTGGAGTAGTGGCACTGAGTTCAACTAATGCCCTTACCAGTGCCACCTTGCCGTACGGGTTAATGATTGCAGAACTTGGCCTTGAGGAAGCCTGCCGCCAATCTGATGCAATAAAATCGGGAGTCAACATTTACAAGGGAAAATGCGTTTATCCTAACGTGGCTAAAGCTTTTGACATTCCCTGTTATTCAATTGACAAGATACTTTCCTCCAGCGCTAAAGCTTCGGAGGATTAATCCTGTTAAATCATTTCTAAATATTTATAAGAGACACTAAAATGAAAAATAAAAAGCTGGGATTTTCCACAAAGTCGGTCCATGCCGGTGAAATAAGATACAATGAGTATGGATCTATAACAACTCCCATTGTGCAGACTTCAACATTCATCTTTAAGGATATCGAAGAAATAAAAAAGCTGGCCAGAGGCGATCTTGGGCGATTTGAATACGGCCGTTACGGTCATCCGACCCAATTTGCCGCAGAGAGAAAACTGGCTGAAATAGAGGAAGCCGAAGATGCTGTGCTCTTTTCATCAGGCATGAGTGCCATAACCACTTCACTTTTTGCATTTTTGCAGGCAGGGGATCACATAATAATTACTGATGATGCGTATAAGCGGACCCTGGATTTCTGTAAAACATGCCTCGGCAGGTATAATATTGAAAGCAGTGTCGTCAAGATGTGTGACTATGATGCGATAGAAAAAGCAATAAAACCTAATACGCGGATTTTCTTTTCTGAATCACCAACAAATCCCTACCTGAATATTATGGACATTGAACGGCTAATGAACATATTCAGGGGGAAAGATATAATTGTAATTTCTGACAGTACCTTTGCTACTCCTTTTAATCAGAAACCCCTGGAATATGGAGTTAATCTTATTATACACAGCTGCACCAAATATCTCGGTGGCCATAATGATCTGCTGAGCGGGGTCGTTCTTGGCAAAAAGGAACTGACAACAATCATACGCGAGTACCTTAAAATAACAGGAGGCGTTATAGATCCCAATTCTGCTTACCTGCTAATCAGGGGATTGAAAACTTTTGAACTTCGCATGAAAAGGATAAATGAAAATGGACAGATGTTAGCTGAATATCTTGACAAACACCCTAAGGTCAAACGTGTTTATTATCCCGGATTACCCAGTCATCCTCACCACGATGTTGCAAAAAGGCAAATGAAAGGATTTGGAGGGGTTGTTACCTTTGAGGTTGAAGATGACACTGAATATGTGTTGAATTTTTTAAGCAAGCTCAAGATCATAAATATAGGTCCGAGTCTCGGCGGTGTTGAATCCCTTATAACACATCCTGCAACTATAAGTTATTATAATTGTAACAGGGAGGAGCGTTTGGCCCTGGGCATTAAGGATGGGCTTATCCGCCTTTCTGTAGGCGTTGAGAATGGCGAAGATATTATAAAAGATATAGAACAGGCTTTTTTGCGGAGAGAGGGGGATTCGAACCCCCGGTACCCCGTTAAGAGTACGCCGGTTTAGCAAACCGGTGGTTTCAGCCACTCACCCATCTCTCCCTTAGACTGTCTTAATGACTGATTATTGCTATACGTCTTAAAAAAGCTGGACAAAAGTATAAAATCCGTCAACAAACGCAAAGAATTATTTTCAAATAAATATTATTTAAATGATGTTGTCTAAAACAGGGATATTCAATACTTAAAAAGGCATTTCATCTGTATAATCGGCATCTCTGGACAATCTGCCACCCGAATCGGAACTGTCTTCATCATTCATCCTTGAGCTTAAAGTTACAGCAGATGATTTCATATCGCCATTGTCTGTTATCGGGGCCAGAAAATCATCTTCCAGTTCAACAAATTTGGCACACTCTTCCCTGAATCGCAGTTGTATATCACCAATGGGACCATTACGGTGTTTTGCAAGAATTATTTCCGCCATACCTTTAAGTGAATTGCCCTCCTCATCTTCCGTAAAACCATACTTTTCAGGCCTGTGAATAAAAATTACCATGTCAGCATCCTGTTCAATTGCACCGGATTCCCTTAAATCAGAAAGCTGCGGCCTTTTGTTTCCTGAACGTATTTCAACAGAACGGTTTAACTGGGATATGGCAATAACAGGCACATCAAGTTCCTTGGCAATGCCCTTTAATGACCTGGAAATATTGCTTACCTCCTGTTCCCTGTTTCCTTTAGTATCAGGTGTCCCTGTCATCAGCTGCAAATAATCGATAATAATAAGATCTATATCATATTGTCGTTTTAATCTGCGGCACTTTGCCCTTAATTCAAATATTGATATAGCCGGTGTATCATCAATAAATATCTGGGCCTCAACAAGTTTTTTAATCTTATAATCAAGCTGTTCCCACTCGTATTGAGCTAAATTTCCATTCCTGATCCTGTTTGAAGGCAGTTCGGTTTCCATTACTATTAATCTGTTGACAAGCTGGATAGAAGACATTTCCAGGGAGAATACAGCCACTGATTTTTTATGTTCAATAGTAATGTTTCTTGCCATGGATAATACAAACGCCGTTTTTCCCATTGAGGGTCTTGCTGCTATTATTACCAGGTCAGACTTCTGCCATCCGCTTGTCAGCCTGTCGAGTTTTGTATAGCCTGAAGGTATGCCTCTTAAGCTGTCTTCACGCTTACTGGCCTCTTCAATCTGGTGAATTGCTTCCTTGATCAGTACATTTATCTTTATAGTCTCTTTCTTAATATTACCCTGGGCAATATTAAACAACTCACTTTCAGAGAAATCCAGCAGATCGTTCACATCTATACTTTCATCAAATGCCTGGTTTTGTATCTCTGTAGATACTCGTATAAGCTCTCTTTGAATATATTTCTGGGCAATGATTCTTGCATGATAATCAATGTGAGCAGCTGATGCAACCCTGCTGGTTAACTGTGTTATGTAAAGCGGACCCCCAACATCATCCAGTTCCTTTCTTTTTTTCATCTCCTCGGTTACTGTCAGAATATCTATTGCTTTATCATTTGATGAAAGATCAATTATAGCCTGAAAAATCTTCTGGTGTTCTTCTTTATAAAAACTATCAGGAGTCAGGATATCAATCACCTCAATAATGGCATCTTTTTCCAGCATAATGGCTCCAAGTACAGCTTCTTCCAGCTCCACTGCCTGGGGAGGTATTTTGCCCATTTCCAGATCAATTTGTCCGGTCCGTGGTAAGACCTTTTTATTTGTGCTCTTCTGTGCCATTATTAAATAGTATTTTAAATTTTTAACTTAGCTTATAATCTACAAAAATATAAATAGAAAAATGTCCGGGGCTATTTAGCAATTGATCTTTATAAACACATTATCCAATAATTCGGCTTGCGATTGTTAAAAACCTTTGAAAACTATTTTTATCAAGTTAAACGAAGATGTTTATTTTTGATAAAACATAAAAAAATGATCTGTTTCCCAAATGCAAAAATCAATATCGGTTTAAATATAAAAGGCAGAAAACCGGATGGATTCCACATAATAGAAACAATTTTATTTCCTGTTGAACTATGTGACGTTCTTGAACTCGTTGAAGATAACAAAAATAATGAAGAATACAATCTGAATTGTACAGGCATCAAATTAAACGTTACTGCTGAAGATAATATTTGTATAAGAGCTTTAAGGTTAATTAAGAAGGATTATAATGTGCCTAAGATTTCAATCCATCTTCATAAAATAATACCTGTAGGGTCAGGACTGGGAGGAGGTTCATCAGATGCGGCACATATGTTAAAAACTCTTAATAAGGCATTTCATCTTAATATTTCAAATAAAAAGTTGCAGAGATATGCAAGCCACCTGGGAAGTGACTGCCCCTTCTTTATTAATAACGGTCCGGCTTTTGCTTATGAAACAGGCAACAAATTCAGGGAAATAGACTTAACTCTTGACGGATACTATATTGTAATTGTATATCCCAATATTTATATAAGTACCGGACTGGCATATTCAAAAGCTTTTATTAAACAGCCCAGGGTCTCTCTGGAGGAAACAGTGCGACTCCCTATGGCTGAATGGAAGAATTTGGTTAAAAATGATTTTGAAAATACTGTTTTTCCCAAATATCCCGTACTTAGAAACATTAAAAAGGAACTGTATAATATGGGGGCGTTATATGCGTCCCTCTCAGGGAGCGGTTCAGCGCTATACGGAATTTTTGATTCGACACCTGAAATAAAGAAGCAGTTCGGAAATTACTTTGTATGGCAATTTAAAATTTAATCCCTCACTGTCTTTTTCTTCCGGCATAAAATCATCGCGGTATTACGGCCAATATTTATTTACTTATAATCAATCATTACAAATCCTTTAGGAATCTTATCCCCTGCCTTAATATTCACATTTTTAATTGTTCCCTTTATTGGTGAATGAATTGTATTTTGCATTTTCATTGCTTCCATTATAAGCATTTCGTCATTCCTGTTAATTTTTTGTCCTGCATGCACAAATACCTTAATAATTGTACAGGGAATAAAAGAAATCACTTTTTTATCATCAGGCTTAATCCATTTTTTTCTTTTGGCAAATTTTGTGCTAAAGGTTGTGCGGTATTTTTCACCGTTAACGACAAGGGTCTTAAGTCTGGCCTTATTATTATTAAAAACCGTATCATTATGCTGATTCACAGTGACCGGTTTTTTATTGCCGGAGTTATTTTTAATATATGCAGCTTTGCTCATTTTTATTTATTTTAAAAAGGAGGAACCCCATGTTTCTTATTAGGCAGACTAATAGATTTCTTGCTTGCCACTTCTATTGCATGAATTAATAATTTTCTGGTCTCAGAAGGTTCAATAACCGAATCAACATAACCTCTGGCTGCAGCAACGTACGGATTGGCAAATTTCTGTTTATATTCTTTAACTTTCTGTTTCCTTGTCTCTTCAGGATTATCGGCACTGGTAATTTCCTTTCTGAATATTATATTTGCTGCCCCTTCGGGTCCCATAACAGCTATTTCTGCTCCGGGCCATGCAAATACGAAGTCTGCGCGCAGATGCCTTGAACTCATTGCTATGTAACCTCCCCCATATGCTTTACGCAAAATGACTGTCATTTTAGGAACTGTTGCTTCACTGTATGCATATAAAACCTTGGCACCATGACGTATAACTCCCGCATGTTCCTGCTCCACACCCGGCAGATATCCGGGTATATCGACAAATGTAACTATTGGTATATTAAAGGCATCGCAAAACCGAATAAATCGTGCAGCTTTATCTGCAGAATCAACATCGAGCACCCCAGCCAGTACTAACGGCTGATTACAGACAAATCCACAGGTTTCACCATTTATTCTGGCAAAGCCAACAACTATATTTCCTGCCCAGTGCTCCTGGATTTCAAAGAACTCAGAGCCGTCAGCCACCGCTCTGATAACATCCCTGACATCATAAGGCTGTCGGGGATCGTCAGGTACAATTTCCTCTATTTTGAAACCAGCGTCCGGTTCCCTGGGCTCATATCTTTTTGCTTTCTGGTCATTGCTCCACGGCAGGTAAGTCATAAGTTTCTTTATCTGTTCAAAACATTCGATCTCACTTTCAGCATAAAAATGGGCATTACCCGATATTTCACTATGTACTTTTGCACCTCCCAGGTCATCCATAGATATCTCCTCCCCGAGAACAGTCTTTATTACTTCAGGTCCGGTTATAAACATCTTGGATATTTTGTCAACGACAAATACAAAATCTGTTAACGCAGGCGAATAGACGGCACCTCCTGCACAAGGTCCGAGGATTACAGAAATTTGAGGAATTACGCCTGACGAAAGTGTATTTCTAAAGAATATCTCACCATAGCCTGCAAGTGAATTTACTCCTTCCTGGATACGTGCTCCCCCTGAGTCATTTATACCAATTAAAGGCACTCTCATCTTTAATGCATGATCCATGATTTTTGTTATTTTTCGCGCATGCATTAATCCAAGTGACCCCCCTGCCACGGTAAAATCCTGTGCAAAAACACATACTGACTGTCCGTATATGGTCCCTGTCCCTATAATCACGCCATCGCCATGAAGAACCTTCTTGTCCATATCAAAATCACGTGCCTCATGCTCGACGAACAAATCATATTCATGGAACGAATCTTCATCAAGCAGTTTAATAATCCTTTCCCGTGCTGTCAGCTTCCCCATAGCCACCTGCTTTTCAATAGCTTTCTCTCCGCCGCCCATCTGGACAGCTTCCCTCTTCTTTTTTAATTCCTGGATTTTTCTTTTTAGTGCCATTTATAAAGTTTTTATTTTAATTGATAGAATACTGTAAGTTAATATAATATTGTTAGTTATAAGCTGAAGATCTTATAAAAAACAGTAATTAGAAGCTATACATTATAAAGCGCAAGAATATCAAGCAATTAGATGCATTAATTAATAATTTGTTCACCTAAAAATATAAAAAAGAAACAGAATTTCTAAATCTCATTCTTATGATTAACAAAAACAGTAATTAAAGCCTCCCTATTTTGGCGCCAGTTTATATAGAAATCCGGCTACAACGGCAAAAATAATATTGGGAATCCAGGCAGCAATAAGTGGCGGAAATGCCCCGCTTTTTGAGAATTCGGCTGAAAACTGCATAAAAAACATATATGTAAAACTTACCAGGAGTCCGGCACCTATGTGAACACCAATACCACCTTTTGACTTACGCGATGAAACGGATATGCCTATTAATGTCAAAATGAATGATGAAAAAGGAAATGAAAATCTTTTATACTTTTCTATAAGCAATTCATCAATATTAGGTTCCCCCTGGATTTTTTGATTTTCTATGTAGTTATTCAGTTCTCTTAAACCCATTGCCTGAACATCATCTTTTCTTCTTCTGAATTCTTCAGGATACATATTCAGAGCAGTATCAATAATTCTGCCTGAAGTTATGGTTTGTTTATCACCATCAAAACTCCTTATATAATAATTCCTTATAATCCATTTACTTTTTGTCGAATCCCACCTTATCTCGTCTGATAATAACTTTGACACTAATTTCCCGTTTTCATATTTTTCAATTGAAAATCTGAGTCCGTAATTATTACTAACATTGAAGTTTTCAAGATATACAAATACACCCGGTTCTATTTGCTTGTGCACATTCCTTTTTCTGTATACAGGCGCATTACGGTAATAAATTTCTTCAAAAGCCAGTCTCTTTTCATTTGCCCTGGGTATAATATAATTATTCAGCATAAAAGAGAATACGGTTATTACAACTGCGCAGAAGAAATACGGGACAAGCAACCTGTGAAAACTGACACCACTGCTGATTATAGCAATTATTTCTGTGTTATAAGCCATCCGCGAAGTGAAGTAAATAACAGCAACGAATGTGAACATTGGACTGAAAAGTACGGCAAAAAAAGGCATAAAATTCAAATAATAATCGAAGATTATTCCTTTAAACGGAGCATGATTCTCAAGGAAATCATCAATCTTCTCAGAAAAGTCGAATACCATTGCAATAAAAACAATAAGTATTATGGCAAAAAAGAAGGTCCCCAAGAACTTCCTTATGATATAAAGATCAAATGTTTTAAATCCAAGTAACCTCATAATCTTGATGATAGTTTCTTTATTGTCATATTCTTCCAGTGTGAAAAACTCCCTTCATATATTTTTTTTCGAATTTCTTCCATAAGCCAAAGATAAAAACATAAATTATGAAGTGTAGCTATCTGGGCTCCTAAAATTTCCTGTGATATAATTAAGTGCCTCAAATATGCCTTTGTATAATGTTCATCAACAAAAGATGTTCCGTTCTCATCAAGTACCGTAAAATCACTTTTCCATTTCAGATTCTTAATATTTATTGTCCCTTCACTAGTAAAAAGCATGCCATTTCTGCCATTTCTTGTAGGAATGACACAGTCAAACATATCTATTCCCATTGATACCGATTCAAGAATATTGGCAGGTGTGCCTACTCCCATGAGGTACCTGGGTTTGCCAGCAGGCAGGATGCCTGTGACAATTTCAGTCATTTCGTACATTTTACCGACCGGTTCCCCTACTGATAATCCGCCAATGGCGTACCCCTCCATATTTGAAGATGTAACTATTTCAGCCGACCCGACCCTTAGATCTTTGTAAACACTTCCCTGGACGATAGGGAAAAAGGTCTGATCATAACCGTACAAAGATTTGGTAGCAGTATATTGCTTTATACCCCTTTCCAGCCAGCGATGTGTAAGTTCCATGGACTGCCTTGCATCATCATAATTGCAGGGATAGGGAGTACATTCATCTAATGCCATCATAATATCCGCGCCCAGCTTCCTTTGAATGTCAACTGTATTCTCCGGTGTAAAAAAATGCTTTGATCCGTCGATATGAGAATTGAAATAAGCACCTTCTTCATTCAGTTTCCTGTTTGCGGCAAGTGAAAATATCTGGTAACCTCCGCTATCTGTAATTATGGGCTTGTTCCAATTAATAAATCTGTGCAATCCACCGCTCTGATATATAACATCTATACCGGGTCTCAGGAAAAGATGGTAAGTATTTCCCAGGATTATCTGGGCTTTGATATCATTCTCCAGTTCCTTCTGATGAACAGCTTTTACTGTACCTGTTGTCCCTACCGGTATAAAAATGGGTGTTGATATTTCTCCATGGTCCGTTAATATTTTTCCCACCCTGGCCCTGGTTTCTTTATCTTCTTTTAAAATCTCAAATTTCATCAATTCCTAAAATATTCCACAAATATAGCTATTAATGCAAATAATTTTCCTGCCTTAAATCAGTGCCATTATTTGCTGTGAATGGAAATATTTGCTAAAATATAATTTGACTCATTTTATATGTTAATAAAATAAAAACTGATAACAAGATTTTATAAATTTGATTTTTTATTATTGAAACCTGGTATCTTGAATAAAATTGTTGTGGATATACTAAAATTTCTCTCTGATAATCAGAATAATATCATAGCCGGTGTTTTTGCAATATGTCTGTTGGTTCAATTATTTTATTACTTATATATATATAGCAGGTTATTATTCTACAGAAAAAAAGAAATTAAAAAAAAGAATGAGCCTGTTTCAGTTATTATCTGTGCTAAAAACGAAGCTTCCAATCTAGATAATTTTTTACCCTCCATATTGACCCAGGATTATCCCGACTATGAAGTTATTGTTGTAAATGATTGCTCCACTGACGATACTGATGAGGTTATAGGGAAATATATAAAACAGTATCCGCATCTGCGTACGACGACTATAAATGAAGATAAAAAGTTTTCTCACGGTAAGAAACTGGCACTGACAATTGGAGTTAAAGCAGCCAAAAACGAACAGCTGGTTTTCACTGATGCAGACTGCCAGCCTGTAAGTAAGCTATGGCTGAGCAGGATCCAGAGAAATTTTACAAGTGAAAAATCTATAGTGTTGGGCTATGGAGGATATTTTCCCAGGCTTAGCTTGCTTAATAATTATATAAGATATGATACCCTAGTCGTTGCACTCCAGTATTTCACTTATAAACTGGCCGGCTTCCCTTATATGGGTGTTGGCCGTAACCTGGCATATAGAAAATCCTTATTCTTTGATAAAAAAGGATTTGCTTCACACTATCATCTCTTGTCAGGAGATGATGATCTGTTCGTAAATGAAAATGCAACCAGGTCAAATACATCCATTGAGATCTCAAATGAAAGCCATACAAGGTCTGTTCCCGCGAGGACATTAAGAGAATGGATTAAGCAGAAAAAGAGACATCTTGTTACAGGAAGGTATTACAAAAAAAATCATAAACTGCTATTAGCCGTCGAGCAGATATCAAGGTTATTCTACTATTTATCTTTTGCATTCCTTGTTTCAAAAAGTATTTTTATTGAATTCGTAATTGGCGCTTTTATACTGCGTATGATACTGCAATTAATTATTTTAAAAAATGCAATGTTGCGTTTGAAAGAGAAGCATTTATTACTATCTTCGTTATTTTATGATTCCTTTTCTGTGATAATTAACATCGTATTATATCTTTCAACCAGATTAAGACCAAGCAGACGCCGATGGAAATAAACGAAAATCTTTCAGATAAAGCAAAACGGGATTATATGTTGGTTAAAAAAGCTACTGATGGTGATCAGAAAGCCTATGCCGAATTGCTGTCAAGATACCGTGATGCAATTTATTATATGCTTCTAAAGATGGTCAACAATGCAAGTGATGCTGAAGATCTTACTATTGAAGCATTTGGAAAAGCCTTTAAAAACCTGAATCAGTACGCTCCTAGTTATGCATTCAGCACATGGCTATTTAAAATAGCTACTAACAATTGTATTGACTTTATCAGAAAAAAGAAAGCAAATCATGTCTCACTGGATCATAATGACGAAGAACACGAGAAAGCAACCCATGAAGTCCAGGCCACTGTTCCTGACCCCGAAGAAGAACTTATAAATCAGCAAAAAGCGACACTGATGCGTAATGTTGTTACAAAACTTAAACCACGCTACAGGAAACTGATAGAGCTTAGATATTTTAACGAATTTTCATATGAAGAAATAGCTGAAGAGCTGGAACTACCAATTGGAACGGTGAAGGCCCAATTATTCAGAGCACGGGAATTACTTTTTAATATTCTTAAAAACACAACTGCAAAAATTTAGTTCTGATCATTCTTGCTTAAGTATCCTGTATATTCAGTTAATTTCTGACAAAGCAAATTCCTGAACCAGTTTTAATGCACCATATAATAAAATATTTTCCGGACTTAACAATTGAGCAGCAAAGCCGTTTTAAAAAGCTTGGCGAGTTATACAATTACTGGAATACAAGAATAAATGTAATATCAAGAAAAGACATCAAAAATTTATATCTTCATCATATTTTACATTCACTCTCAATAGCCCGGTTAATTCAGTTTAAACCCGGAACCAGGATCATAGATGTGGGAACAGGAGGCGGATTACCGGGTTTACCACTAAGTATATTCTTTGCTGATGCAGAATTTTATTTTATCGACTCTGTCAGGAAAAAAATCAGGGTTGTCGAATCCATAATTGATGAACTGGATTTAAAAAACTCCAAAGCAATGCAGGTCAGGGCTGAAGATGTTACCGGACAATACGATTTTATTACGGGACGTGCCGTAACAAACCTGCCAAAGTTTGTCACCTTTATGTCAGGTAAAGTTAGTCACAGATGCTTTAATTCGTTTAAGAACGGTATAATTTACCTTAAGGGTGGTGATATGGAAGAAGAATTAAGATCCCTGCCCTGCAAAACAGAAATTTTTAATATCTCTGATTACTTTAACGAACCATTCTTTGAAACAAAGAAAATAATATACATCAACCTTGTCAAGAAAGAGAATTTCTGAGATACAGCCGGCTGTTTCTATTACCGGAAATAGCTTTCTTAATTAGTCAGCCAGTGTCTGATAATTATTTAATCAAATTTAATCCGGCAAGCAACCTTTTTCCCTTATGGTGCATCTTAAATCTGACTGTAAAACACTTAAGAATAAGTTATCATGAAACAATCTGTTATCATTTTATCAATTTTTGCAGCTTTTGTAATTTCCAGCTGTGAAGAAAACAATTATAATGAAGTAGATCCCCGGTTTTATAATGACGCAATGCATGGAAGCATTGTGGGAAAAGTATTGCAGGCTTCAAGTAACGCAATTGTTATTGCCAGTCAGGTTGATCCCGTAGACTCGGCGCTAATAAATCCGGAAGACGGGTCATTTGCTATAAACGATTTGCCTATAGGTAATTATGATTTAACAATAAAAGCCGACAACTATAGAATATATAAAAACTGTAATGTCATGGTAGAGGGCGGCGGTACTAATTATATCGGAGAAATAGACCTTTCAACAGTGCCGGATCTTATATCATCCCATTATCCCGGTGATAAAGATGAGATTGCTTTCAATAACCGGTTTGCGAGTATCACTATTTCCATGACATTTACTCAGCCAATGGATCGCGAAAGTGTGGAAGAAGCTTTTTCAACCGAGCCTCCAACAGAAGGAGTGTTTTACTGGGGCCAGTATTCATCTGCTCCAGGCTGGAATTACTTTTCCGAGAGCAGGGATTATGCTTACGGCGGATTTGATCAGAGTGCTACTATTACCACCTACAGCAAGATCACTTCATTCAGTTACAGGGTGGCCCAAAAAGACAGTTATATAGATACTACATATATTGTAACATTATCAACACTTGCTCATGATACGGCAGGAAATTATTTAAGGTTTCCCCTTGAGTATTCTTTTAGTACCGTACAATCATCCAGTACTATAAACGGGATACAAACAAGTCCTTATCATGGTGATATGTATGTTAACTTAATATCAAGCTCAGGTATAAGAATCACTTTTCCGAGAAATATGGATCAATCATCGACCGAAGATGCCATTAGTATTATTCCGTATTCGGAGCCGATATTTATCTGGCCTCAGAGTAATGAACTGACAATTTATACCGGAGGGACATTCATGGCCGACACAACATATATAATTACTATTGATTCAACCGCCATGGATATGGATGGTGTCAAAATGGGCGATATTTATTCATTTTCATTTTCTACCGCCCCTGTGAACCTGAGCTCCACTTATCCCAATAATGGAGAATTATTTGTGTCCCTGGCACCGGATATAAGACTTACATTCAATACCTATATGCTCAGATCCTCCGTGCAGGCAGCATTCAGTATCACTCCTGCTGTTTCAGGAAGCCTGAACTGGTATTACGATTCCAAAACAACACTTGAATATATATATTCGGGTTCGCTCAAGCCAAATACCAAGTATACCATAACCGTTGGAACTGAGGCAGAAGACATTTTTGGCACCCATTTGAAAGAGCCATATGTGTTCTCTTTTATAACCAGACCGGATTAATTACATGACATCGCCATGTTACAAAGTATAGAACTCACTGAGAGTCCGTATTTGTTTGCATTTTCTGAATTAAGTTCAAATTTTAGCTTGTTTTCAGTATAATTAAAACTTATAGCTGCGCCTGCATTTATTGATCCCTGAGTTTCACAAACAATCAGATTGTTACTTTTAGAGACCTTTGCCAGTATTTGGGGACTAAACAGTGTATTTCCATAATTACATATTAAGGTTCAAAACAGATCAATCAATAATAATTTTCATAAACAGGCAGTTGATACATTATCTAAGTTAAATTTGTGAAGCTATTTTCAATTAACTATTTTTACCAATAAAATAGTATATTTTTAACGTACTAAAAAAACAAGATGTAAGTTCATAATTATACTTTTAATTATTCGGTCTTAATAGTCTTTCACCATTTAAAATTATAGACATGAGAATCCTGAGCCGCACAATTATTATCATTCTGATGATTATAAAAGTTGATTCTGCATTTACGCAGTCAAAAAAATCCGTAAAAGCATTTTCGACATTTGAAGCAGGTGAATATTATGATGCAATAGATCAATTCAAGGATGCATATCAAAAAACGGCTGATAAGAAAGAAAAGCTTAACATTGCATTTCATATAGCTGAATCATACAGGTTAACGAATAATCCACAGCAGGCTGAACTTTGGTACAGCAAAGTAATTGCAAAGAACTATGAAAATCCCATTGCTATATTACGTTATGCCGAGGCTCTGAAAATGAACGAGGAATATGAAGAAGCAAAAATTCAATTTCATGCATACAAAGAGCTTGTGCCTGATGACCCGAGGGGTGCAGATGGAATTATTTCATGTGATTTGGCAAAGGAATGGAAAGAGTATCCGAATGGATATGTTATTGAAGAAATGAAGTTTCTTAATTCCAAGATGAGTGATTATAGTCCGTCTTATGCGAGAGATGATTATCAGCAGCTGTACTTCACATCCTCCAGGGAGGAAACAACAGGACAGTCAGAGCATGGTGGAACCGGTCAGGGATTTACTGATATCTTTGTTTCGACGATGGACAGAAAAGGCAAGTGGAGTACTCCTGTTCCGCTTGAAGAACCTGTAAATACGGAAGCAGAGGAGGGAACCCCTGTGCTAAGCAGCGATTATAACACGCTTTACTTCACAAGGTGTAACGTCAGTAAAAGGAAAGCTTTGGGATGCGAAATATTTTCGGCAGTCAGAACCGGTGATAAATGGAGCAAAGTGCAGTCTCTGGCCCTGGAATCTGACAGCATAACGGTAGCACATCCGGCAATTTCACCTGACGAATTGACTTTGTACTTTGTATCTGACATGGGGGGCAGCATTAAAAATTACGAGGGGAAAAATAGTAAGGATTTATGGAAAGTTAGCAGGACATCTGCTTCAGCCGCTTGGGGCAAGCCGGAAAATTTGGGTCCCACAATCAATACACCCGGCGATGAAGTATTCCCGTTTATGCATCATGACGGTACCCTTTACTTTTCGTCTGACGGACATATTGGAATGGGCGGACTGGACATATTTAAAGCAGTGCAAAACAGTGCTGGTGAATGGGAAGTTGAGAACATGCAATATCCTGTTAATTCATCATCAGATGATTTCGGGATTGTATTTGAAGCCGACAGGGAAAGTGGCTTCTTAAGTTCTTCAAGAAAGGGTAAAAGCGATGATGATATTTATTCATTTATGCTCCCGCCTCTTAAATTCAGCATTACAGGTGTTGTTAAGGATGAAAAAACAGATGAGCCCATTGCCGATGCTGTGGTTAAATCAATAAGCAGCAGTGGGATAACCCTGGAATCAAAAACAGGAAGGGACGGTTCATTCAAATTCATGCTTGCCGGCGGTGTGGATTATATATTTATAGCATCGAAAGAAGATTATCTTAAAGGTAAAGAACGTGAAACCACCAAAGGATTAACACAGAGTACTGAATTTGAAACAGAGATATACTTATCCCCAATTGATAAACCAATTGAAATTGAGAATATTTTCTTTGAGCTGGACAAGGCTGAACTGAGACCTGAATCAATTGTATCATTAGACCAGCTTGTTGAGACTCTTAATGATAATCCCAATATTACTATAGAACTTGGGTCTCATACAGATGCAAGAGCAAGTGATGCATATAATCTCGACCTTTCAAGAAGGAGAGCGCAGTCAGTAGTTAATTATTTAATCAGTAAAAATATCGCAAGGGACAGATTAATCGCCAAAGGTTATGGCGAATCGACTCCCAAAACAGTTGATAAGAAAGATCATGAAGCATATCCCTTTCTCCCTGTGGGTACCAAATTGACCGAAGAATACATCAATAGCCTTAAAGATGAGGACCAGCAGGAAATGGCTCATTTTCTTAATCGGCGTACCGAATTTAAAGTGATACGGACCGATTATACGGGCAAAAAATAATCTTCTGTTAATTGAAAAATATTTCCTTTGAAAAGTTATGGCATAAAAATAATGAACCTGGCTGAAAATACTTTTCAGCTAAAGAATAACGGCACAAATATCAGAAAGGAGCTGATTGCAGGTATTACTACATTTATGACCATGGCTTATATTCTTACTGTCCATCCCAAAATTCTGGGTGATGCCAATATGGATGAAAAAGCTGTATTCACAGCTACTGCATTATCCGCATTTATTGCAACACTTGTAATGGCATTCTGGGCAAAGTTGCCCTTTGCACTCGCTCCGGGTCTCGGATTAAACGCTTTCTTTGTTTATACTGTTGTCCTTAAAATGGGATATACCTGGCAAACCGCATTAACGGCCGTATTCATAGAGGGTATAATTTTTATTCTGCTCACTTCATTTAATCTAAGGGAAGCTATCATCAACAGTATTCCTTTAAGTTTAAAACATGCTATATCTGCGGGTATCGGACTTTTTATTGCATTTATAGGCTTGAGTTATGCAAAAATAATTATAGGCGATAAAGCTACTTTTGTAGCGCTGGGTGATATGTCAAATCACTCTGTTTGGGTCGGAATAAGTGGTATTATGATAATTGGCATTTTATTGATTTTTAGAGTTAAAGGAGCCATAATTATTGGAATTTTAATTTCGGCAATAATCGGTATTCCTCTTGGGATTACACATCTGTCGGAAGGCATCCCTTTTTCTATACCACCCTCGCTCAAGCCAATTTTTTTGAAATTCGATTTCAAAAACCTTCTGTCTTTTGACATGCTTATTGTAGTGTTTACTTTTCTTTTTATTGATATGTTTGACACGGTAGGGACACTTGTTGGTGTTTGCTCAAAAGCCAACATGCTGGGTAAGGACGGCAACGTGCCAAGAGCCCGGCAGGCTTTATATGCTGATGCTATTGGCACTACTGTCGGAGCATGCCTGGGGACAAGCACGGTCACGACCTATGTTGAAAGTGCAGCAGGCGTTGCAGTAGGCGGTAAAACCGGATTAACAGCTTTCTTTGTGGCCGTTATGTTCGCCCTTGCATTACCATTCTCCCCTGTATTTCTTAATATTCCAAAAGAAGCAGCAGCACCCGCACTGGTGATGGTCGGATTGTTTATGATGAGTCCTATAAAAAAAATAAATCTCGAAGATTATGGAGAAGCCATTCCGGCATTCCTTACTATTATCATTATGCCCTTAACAATGAGCATTTCTGAAGGAATAGTGTTCGGAATGTTAAGTTATGTTCTCTTAAAAGTTTTGACAGGAAAATGGAGAGAAGTCTCTATTATAATGTATATCTTAAGTGTATTCTTTATATTGAAGTTTTTTATATAAATATTTTCAGAACATATTAAAAACCAATAAATACCATATATTATGAAATATGATTTAGTGGTTATAGGCAGTGGTCCGGGAGGATATGTCGCTGCCATAAGAGCTTCTCAATTAGGAATGAAGACAGCAATTATTGAAAAAGCCGAATTGGGAGGTATTTGTCTTAACTGGGGTTGTATCCCCGCAAAATCGTTGCTTAAAAGTGCGCAGGTATATCAATATATCAAACATTCACAGGATTATGGTATATACCTGGCAGGACCGCCAAAACCTGATTTTTCAAAAATGATAGAAAGAAGCAGAAAAGTAGCTGAAAATATGAGCAAAGGTGTTCAATTTCTGTTGAAGAAAAATAAAATCGATCTTATTACCGGTCATGGCAGTCTGGCTGACCCTAAAACAGTTGAAGTTAAGGGTAAGGGCGGGAAAGAAGAGAAAATTACAGCAGATCATATTATTCTTGCTACAGGTGCAAGATCGAAAGAGTTGCCAGGTTTGGAACAGGACGGGAGGAAAATAATAGGCTACCGCGAAGCATTGTCTCTTAAGAAGCAACCGGAATCGATTGTCATTGTTGGTTCAGGAGCAATAGGAAGCGAGTTCGCACATTTTTATAATTCAATAGGTACCAAGGTGATCTTAGTAGAATTATTACCCAACATTGTCCCTCTTGAAGATGAAGAAGTGTCAAAACAGCTGGAGAGGTCTTTTAAAAAGGCAGGAACAACGGTTTTTACAAATTCATCTGTTGAATCTGTAACTAAGTCCGGTAATAAATGCAAAGTTAAAATAAAAACCAGCAAAGGCATAGATACTTATGAAACAGATATAGTACTCTCAGCAGTAGGTATAACTTCAAACCTTGAGAATCTGGGTATTGAATCCCTGGGTGTTCAACTGGATAAAGATAAAATAAAGGTTGATGATTTTTGCAGGACCAGCATAAAAGGTATATATGCTATTGGAGATATTGTACATGGCCCTGCCCTGGCTCATGTAGCGTCAGCTGAAGGAATTGTATGTGTTGAAAAAATCGCCGGAAAGGATCCCGAGCCTCTGGATTACAATAATATTCCGGCATGCACTTATACAAGTCCGGAAATTGCTTCCGTGGGACTCACTGAAAAGATGGCTAAAGAAGCGGGATATGATATTAGAGTTGGCAGGTTCCCTTATTCAGCTTCGGGTAAGGCAAATGCATCCGGGCAAAAAGATGGTTTTGTAAAACTTATTTTCGATTCAAAATACGGAGAATTACTGGGAGGACATCTCATAGGTGACAATGTTACAGAAATGATAGCTGAAATTGTTGTGGCAAGAAAACTGGAGACAACAGGAACCGAGATAATCAAGTCAATGCATCCGCACCCTACTATGTCGGAAGCAATTATGGAGGCTGCGGCGGCTGCTTATAATGAAGTAATACATATATAACAGTTACTCTTCTCCGGTGAATTTTTAACTTATCCGCCCGGTAATTTTTTATATAAACAATATAGCAAATAATACTGTCAGAATGATCCGAATTTAAAATTCCAGTTAAAAGTGAAAGCAGAAAAGTCCCTGGCTGAAACCCTGTCCATATCGCCCCTGACTGCAAATCTATAGCCAATTCCCATTCCCATCCTCAAAAATCCTGTTATATTCACTTCGGCATTAACTGCAGGTTCATATATGAAAAAGACTCCCCCCTCAATCAACCTATCATCAGTAATTAAATTATTAACCTCCTGGGGTGTGAATAATGCAATACCTGCCACACCGATTAGCATTGGAAAAGATATCATTACCGGTGACTCCGTCGGAATTATATAATCGATATAAAAACCCCCATATCCTGAAATAGTATTTAATGCAGCCTCTTCACCCAGATCATTCAGTCCGTTAAATACTTCTTCAGTTACAAATCCCCCTCCAGCCAATCCGAATGCTATTTTATCATTAAACAGGATTGCTACTTTTAATCCCGTATATAACTGGTAGTTATCTATCAGCTTTGATATTTTCAATTCAGGCCCCAGAAATAAAGTTGATTTTATATCGGATGAGCTGCTAAAAATATATTTGTTATTCTCTTGTGTAAATGTTAGTTTAATAAATGATAAAAGAATAAAAATTAGGATTAGTTTTTTCATGATTTTTTTAATTGAGAATTTGATATTACTGCTTATTATAAATTATATGGTTAATAAGTTGAAATGCAACACAAAGACGATTTAATATATGCTAAAATTAATAAAATTCTGAAACATTAATCCCAGGCAACAAATTAAATTAAGAAATCTGCAGTCTATATTTATATTTGACTGGTAATATACTCCGGACAAAAAAAACCATTCTATCTCTAAAATGGTTTTCTATAAGAGTAAATAATATCTTAATAATCACATATAGGGCATCAGTATGAGAATTGGTATTTTCTTTTAAGTTCTTTCTGATAATCAATAATTTTTCGTTCCAGGTCTTCAATCTCATTTTTCAGTTTTGTAAAATCATTATCCTCTGCTTCTAATTCACGAATGAACCGTCTGTTAATGATTATCTTTTTCTGACACTCATAAATACTTGATATTAAGTTTTTAATATTATATTTTACATCAAGCATGGAATAGTTAATTAGTAAATGTTCAATTTTAATCCAAATATATTAAACAGGTTTGACCACATCAAATTTATAAAAGTGATGTTAATTACCTTATATTGGTGATTTAAATCATCGCTATATATTTATCTATATTTCAAAGAGTTACAAGCATTAAAATTTGCTGACTTAAAGTTTTTTATTAACAATCTGATTATTCAATATTAATTAAATGTTAATTATCCTGATTTTTATTTTATAAAGTTAATTAATAAAGAAATGTAATGTATTTTAATAACAAAAAATAAAATGTTTTGTTTGGTATTTTAACATTTTTTATTAAAACAAAAATGCAAATTAAACCTTCCCTTTTGAAATCCAGGCAATCAGAAATTCCAGGTTAGATGTACCAACTCTTAATAAAGAATATTATTATAAAATATAACTTATATTTGATGTTCGTTTATGTTAAGTATGAACAATTATTAAGCTAAGAAGCCAAATTAAATATGAAACATATCTATCTTGCGGTGGTTTTCCTGTTATATGCCAATATTTCCATGCCTAACAATAATACTGCCCCTGATACTTTGGTTAAGAATGCTCAGCTCAAAACCACTTTCATTGCTGACACGACTCAAGCAGGAGCAGATAATGCATTAATAAAAGAAAGTTTTACTAGTATTTTATACCAGCTTCAAACTTTGATAACTGAGCAGGAATATATAATAAAGATTTATCGAAAGACCATTATAGGTTTGATAATTGCAGTGGCCTTTTTAGCTGCGGTTTTATTACTGAATATTAAGAAGCGTTTTTATTTCAACCGGTTTCCATTTTACAGGCAAAAGAAAGGTCATCATCCGGGCCTGGTTTGCCTGCAAATGATATCCCGATATTATGGTAAAAAAATTTCATACAAGAGAATAAAAAAGGTTTCTAAAGTTCCGGGAACACAAAATACAATTTCTGTCGGTGATTTGATAAATACTGCCGAGAACCTGGAAATCCAGATAAAGGTTGTAAAAACAGACATTAATCAGCTTTTACAGGTAATTTGCCTGCCGGTTATTCTTTACCTGCCCAACCATATGGTAATATTATATAAAATAACCAGTGAATTTGTCTTTATTGCTGATCCCTTTTATGGATTTTTAAAACTTAAAATATTCTATTTCCTATCTGTTTGGTATTCTGCAGGTAAAAACCAGAATGGCATTGCATTATTAATTAACCCGTCTGCAAATTTTAAAGGTAAATCCAGCCGTATAAAAAAGACATTGGCAGCTGATTATTCCGGAATAAAACAGCTTGATAAAAAGTTATTGGATACTATCTTTTGTAAAATTTAACATTGCAATAATTAAAGTACTATGATCAAAATGAACGAAACAGTATTTTTAAATGGAGAATATGTCGCTAAAAAGAAGGCTTATATTTCCCCTGATGACAGGGGATTTTATTTTGCTGATGGTGTATATGAAGTCATACGTTGCTTTAAAGGTAATTTCTTTTGCTTTGAAGAGCATATGTCACGCCTGAAAAGAAGTTTATCTGCAATAAGAATAAATTATAAAGATATTGACGGGCTGAGTTCAATTTGCCATGATCTTATTGTTCAAAACGATCTTGAAGAAAAATATGCGGATATTTATCTTCAGATAACAAGGGGTGTATGCAGGAGAATGCACAGTTTTCCTGAAAGCTATATACCACCTACAATATATATTTGTGCTTATGAAAGACTTCCCTATGTAAATGTATTGAAAAAAGGCATCAAAGCCATAACAAGGCCCGATATTCGCTGGTTACGTTGCGATATAAAATCTGTTTTATTATTGCCGAATACTTTAATGTTTCAGGAGGCCAGGGAAGAAAATGCCAGCGAATGCATATTTGTAAGGGACGGAGTAATAACTGAAGCATCACACTCCAATGTTATGGGTGTAAAAGATGGGATTATTTTTACCCATCCTGACTGCAATTTAATTTTACCTGGTATAACAAAAAAGGTTATTTTTGACATTTGTAAGGAATCAGGTATACATGTAAAGGACCGTCCCATAATAGAAGAGGAAATATATAAACTCGACGAGCTTTTTGTTACGAGTACCGGCAATGATATTATGCCTGTTGTGGAACTGAATAACAAAAGAATATGTAATGGTGTACCCGGACCTGTTACACGTATGATCCAAACGGAATTTTTCAGAATTACATATAAAAGACTTGGGGGTGAGAATACACCGTGGTTTTAATATTATTTGGCATAAATAAAACTCTTCAGCAGAAATATTGTTAAAATATATACGTTGAGAAGATTAAAATATAAATAAGTTACGGATATTAATTCAGGTATGAATAATATAAGATTAAAAGTAATCAATCTGCTGGTAATTAAGTATTTATTATTATTTAATATTCATTTATTAGTTGCCCAGGATCCTTTAATTGATATCGTATCAAATGAGCTTAACAGGGAATTTTCAAGATTGAAGGAAGAAAACTATCCTCCATACTATTTGAGTTACAGAGTAGATGAAGTTTATAGTGCAGTTGTAGAATCAACATTTGGAAGCCTCACTCAGTCTGATGAATACAAAGGCAGAATTTTGACCGCTACAATAAGGGTTGGCAGTTACAAGCTCGATAATACACATGAGCTAAAAAACGGAATTAATTTAAATAATACGAATCATAGCTATGGTACGGTATTTCCAATTGAAAATGATACCGACGCTTTGGAGCAGGTAATCTGGCGTGTAACCGACAGAGCATATAAAAATGCAATCAGTTCTTATACAATAATTAAAAGTAAACTCAAGAATGATTCTGTCGACAATATTAGTGATTTTTCAGAAGAACCCACAGTAAATTATTATGAGCCTCCCCCCTGCGATACCAAAAATGAATTTGTTAAAACTGACTGGGAAAACAGAATTAAGCAATATTCTGAGCCATTTCTCAAGGAGCAGTCCATACTTATAGGCAAAGCATTAATAAACTATATTGTCGAAAGAAAGTATTTTATATCAAGCGAGGGAAGCAAAATCGCTCAAAATAAAACGTACACAAGATTGCAGATATTTGCCAAAATAAAAGCAGACGATGGTAGCATGTTGCCACTCTATAAATCATATTATGCTTTTAGGCCTTCCGATTTGCCTGATGACAGAACCATCATGGAAGATGTAAAGCAACTTATAAACAAGCTGAATGAACTAAAAAACGCAACTGTTGCAGAACCTTATACTGGTCCGGCAATTCTCTCACCAGGCGCAGCGGGAGTATTTTTTCACGAAATATTCGGACACAGGATTGAAGGTCACAGATTCAGAACAGAGACTGACGGGCATACTTTCAAAAACAAACTAGGTGAAAAAGTACTTCCAAAATATATAGATGTGATATTTGATCCGACACTTGTTAAATATAAGGGCACAAATCTTTTCGGCTCTTATAATTATGATGATCAGGGAGTAAAAGCTTCAAGGGTTAAAGTTGTGGATAATGGGATTCTTAAGGCTTTTCTTATGTCAAGAACTCCGGTTAAGGACTTTCCCAACTCAAACGGACATGGAAGAGCACAGGCAGGACTGCATCCTGTAGCCAGACAATCAAACCTGATTGTTGAATCTTCTAATCCGCTATCAGATAAAGAATTACGTAAAATGCTTATTAAGGAATGCAAAAGACAAAACAAAGAATATGGTTATTATTTTAAAGAAGTTGTCGGAGGTTTCACATTAACAAACATATATACTCCAAACGTCTTCAATATAATTCCTACTGAAGTATACCGAATATATGCCGATGGCCGTCCGGATGAGTTGGTACGTGGTGTTGAACTTATTGGAACCCCTTTGTTAATGTTCTCTGAAATTAAGGCAACCGGTGATTCTCCGGAAGTTTTTACCGGTTTCTGCGGGGCTGAATCGGGAAATATACCGGTAACAGCCATTTCACCCTCATTGTATGTAAGAAAAATTGAAACACAAAAAAAACCCGAAGATGAGGGACAGATGCCTGTATTACCGCGGCCAGGTTTTAAAAAAGAGACTGGCAGCTATTAAAGTTTGTTTTTAAGTAATCAAAAAACCTGAGCAATAATGAAGATTTTCAGTTTAGCCATAATAATATTCGCTTCGGCACTGACTATTTGCGGACAGTACAATTATTCAACTGACACTGCAGAAAGTATAATAATAAAGGCTATGCGGGACGAATTGCAGCGGAATATGGAAGAGCTCGAATATGAAGACTATAAAAAACCTTTTTTTATTAGTTATGCAATAGCAGATGCCCGGACTTTGCTAATTAATGCGACCCTTGGATCTTTGATAAGGTCAGACATGACACATATCAGAGACTGGTACATACGGGTAATGATTGGTGACTACCAGATGACTGACGAAAATTTTGAAGATATTAGCACGAGTGACTCGGATTACCCGCAATATCTTAAACTTCCTCTTGACGATGATTATTATGGTATCAGGCGCTGTTTATGGGAAGCAACGGACAGGGTATATAAGTCAGCCTCGCAGACTTACAAAAATAAAATTACCGCACTAAGCGAAAAAAATATTGCTCCTGAAGATTTGCCAATCGCAGATTTTAGTCATTCTCCCGTTGTCAGAATAAATATTCCCGGCCCGAAATTCGATTTTAATGAGAGTAAATATGAAAATATTGCCAGAGATATATCCTCTTTATTTGATAATTATCCCGAAATAATCTTTTCAGATGTTACAGTTGCAATATTTTATGCTGATTTATATTTTATAAACAGCGAAGGGACAGAGGTCAGGGTACCCCTGGCTATCTCCTCAATAGTTGTTAGTGCGCAGACCTTTGCCGATGATAGTGAAGCAATAAGTAACCAGGTTATATATTACTTCCTGAATCCGGATGAATGTCCCGATCCCCTGGTATTAAGAGAGGATGTAAATAAAATGGTCAGTAATTTAATAGCATTAAAGGATGCAGAAGTTTTTAACGATAATTATTCAGGTCCTGTATTAATTACTGATCAGGCGGTTGCACAGCTGCTGGCATTCAATCTTTTTTCAGGTCCGAATAGCCTGATAGCTTACCGTGAGCCTTTATATGCCAATCCCCAGATGTCAATGTATTATGGACAGAGAAGTTTCTCTACAGAATCAAAAATAGATAAAAGGATTATATCAAAGTATCTGTCGGTTTTCGCGCGTCCGGGACTAAAAAGCTATAATGGCATTGATCTAATAGGCAGTTTCCGTGTTGACGGTGAAGGAGTAGTACCTCCCGATAATGTTGTATTAATTGAAAACGGCATTTTAAAAACACTTCTTAATGATCGGACACCAACAAAAAGAATTAACGAATCAAACGGCCATAACAGGTTTGCTATAATGAACACGGGATTTACCAAGCAGATAGGTCCGGGGGTTATTTTTGTCCCGGGCGCAGAAGGAAAATCAAAAGAAGAAGTGAAAAATGAACTGATAGAAAGAGCGAAGGAAGATGGTCTGGATTATGCTATAATCATAAAGCCAATTGCTTCAGAAACAAATTACCGGCCGGTAAATATATACAAAGTATCCCTGGAAGACGGGAGTGAAAAACTTATCCGCTCAGTTAATCTTAGTAACTTAATCGATAATAATCTGAAAGACATACTAGGAGTTTCATGTAACAATATAGTATATAACACTATGATTCCTGAAGGAATGAGCGGGGGCATGTTTGAATCTTTTTCATCAGGACTCGATATTATCAATGGACTTCCTTCATCTATTATTGTTCCTGATGCTCTTTTGCTTGAAGAAATTGAAATTGAGGGTATAGCCCAGCCGCTCTCAGGTAACTTACCCATAGTCGATAATCCCGTGGGGAAACATATTAAATTCTTTTTATTCTAATAAAAAAACATTACTTTTGCAGCTTGAAAAAATAAGTAAGTTATATTAAAATTATAATCTGATGAAAAGGACTTTCCAGCCTTCAACCAGGAAGAGAAGAAATAAGCATGGTTTTCGTGAAAGAATGGCAACTTCCACGGGTCGCCAGATACTGTCAAGAAGAAGAGCTAAAGCAAGAAAGAGACTAACAGTGAGTGATGAAATAATTAAAAAATAAATTTTTGTCTTTATAAATAAAAAATGGAAGGTAATACACCTTCCATTTTTTTTCCGGATATAATAATCCCGGCAATGGCTTTAACAAAAGAGATACTTTCAATCCTTACGCCTGATTCAGAAAAAGTAATTAATTACACACACAGAACCGATAATGAAGAAACAGCCGTTAAAATTATTGAAACCGGTTTTAAATTCACTGAGTCTTTTTATAAAACAACTGATATAGTTATTGATAATCCTGTTAACATAAACTACTGGCGTATATTACGCAAAGCTTATGGTCAATATGTGGTAGTAATAAGTTTCACAAAAGAATTACTGGAACATTATGAATCAATACTTATGGAAAAGCTGGATAGGAATATTGTTGAGGTGCAGCAGATTCTAACTGAGAAGGAGCCTGAAAAGGATGAAAACAATGAAGAAGTTTACACGTTATCAAGACAGTTTATAAAAGGATTTTTTAATGAAGAAACCGAAAAGATAGTATATAATCCGCATTTTGATCCTGGTTATGATTCACCTTTATTTAATTCCAATATTGGCAGAATAGCAGGTAATTTCAACAAATAATAGGAGTTACAGGACATATAAATGATTAAAAAATCCCGGGAATATTTTCCCCGGGATTAATTTCAAATCCATATATTCCGGTTTTCAGTTGTCGTAATATAATGCGAATTCGTAAGGATGTGTTCTTTTTGCAATTTCTTTAATCTCATTTTCTCTCTTATAATCGATATATGTCTCTATCAAATCATTTGTAAATACTTCTCCCTTTGTTAAAAAGTTATGGTCTTTTTCCAGTGCATTAAGTACTTCAGCTAATGATCCCGGTACCGAAGGTATTTTGGATAGATCTTTCTCGGTCAGTTCATATATATTTTTGTCCAGTGGCTGACCAGGTTCAATTTTATTCTCTATGCCGTCTAAAGCAGACATTAGCATTGCCGCAAAGATAAGGTATCCATTACATGTAGGATCAGGGCAACGGAATTCCAGTCTCCTCGCTTTAGGATTATCAGAATACATAGGAATTCGTATTGCAGCAGACCTGTTCCTTGCTGAATAGACAAGGTTAACCGGGGCTTCAAATCCGGGCACCAGCCTTCTGTAAGAATTTGTTGTTGGCGCAGCAAATGCAAGCAGTGCAGGAGCGTGCCTTAACAAACCACCTATTGCCCATAATGCTTCCTGTGACAAATTAGCATATTTATTTCCTGCAAACATATTCTTTTTATTCTTCCATATGGAGAAATGAATATGCATCCCGCTTCCATTATCTTCAATTATGGGTTTTGGCATGAATGTTACTGTTTTACCGTGGTTACGGGCAACATTTTTAATGATGTACTTATACCATATAAACTGATCTCCCATTTTTTGCAAATCAGCAAATTGCATATCAATTTCGCTCTGACCGCCTGTGGCAACTTCATGGTGATGTGCTTCCACAACAATTCCTATACTTCTCATGATCCTTACCATCTCACCTCTTAGATCGTGGTATGTATCTGTAGGACTTACGGGGAAATAACCACCTTTATAACTCGGTTTATAACCCAAATTAGGTTCTTCAATACGGTTGCTATTCCATGCGCCTTCAATAGAATCAATCTGATAAAATCCCATGTTTGTCGTCTGTGCATACCTGACCTCGTCAAATATGAAAAATTCAGGTTCAGGACCAAAATATGCTGTATCACCAACTCCTGATTGTTTAAGGTATTGTGCTGCTTTCTGTGCCACATACCTCGGATCCCGTGTATATCTTTCCAGTGTCACAGGATCAACTATATTGGCAATAACACTAACCGTAGGTTTTTCAAAGAAAGGATCAATTACTGCGGTGTCCGGATCCGGAACGGCCAGCATGTCAGAAACATGGATACCCTGCCATCCCCTTATTGATGAACCGTCAAAACCCAATCCCTCCTTAAATGTATTGTCATCCCAAGTTTCTATAGGATATGTACAGTGTTGCCAAGTTCCTAAAAGGTCAACAAATTTTAAATCCACCATTTCTGCATTATGCTTCCTGGCAAACTCAAAGAATTCACTTGTTGTCATAAACTTAATATTTATAATTATTAACTAACATTTAGATCCTGTTATTTATATAATCGAATCATTAATCTCTAAACTGTAAACAGCAGTTCCCTGTATTTTGGCATAGGCCACATTTCATCATCTACTATTAATTCAAGCTGATCAACATGATATCTTATATCTTCAAGATAAGGCCCTACAGTTTTTGAATACTCCATCGCCTTCTTTCTTTCATTGTCTATCTTGTTTGCGACTTTTCTGGCTTCGGTCATTTCGATGACTTTTGCCTTAATTTCAGAAATATGAGACGATATGGTCTTAATCATCTCTATTCTGGCACTAGCAAGTTTTTTATATTCAGTTTCACTGAACAATGTTTTCAGACCGTTGACATTTTCTATTAATGAAGTCTGGTACCTGATCGCCACAGGTATTATCTTATTCATTACCAGATCACCGAGGACCCTTGATTCTATCTGTATTTTTTTTGTATAAGTATCCAGTTTTACATTCGTCCTTGCTTCAATTTCCTTTTCCGTCATTATACCCAGACCGGCAAACAGTTTTATGCTTTTTTCTGTACTGTAGGCATCGAGTGCTTCAGGCAAATTGGTAACATTTTTTAATCCTCTTTTTTTAGCTTCTTCCTTCCACTCATCACAATAATTATTACCCTCAAACCTTATAGGTTTAGATTCAATAATGTATTGCCTCAATGTCTGGAAAATCGCCTCATCCTTTTTAACTCCCTTATTGATTAATTTATCAACATTCCTTTTAAACTCTTTTAATTGTTCAGCCATTGCCGAATTTAATACTGTCATTGCAGCTGCACAATTTGCGGAGGCTCCGACTGCCCTGAATTCAAATTTTTCTCCCGTAAATGCAAATGGCGAAGTCCTGTTTCTGTCAGTATTATCCAAAAGGATTCTGGGTACTTTTATAACATTTAATTTCAGCTCTATTTTTTCACCGGGTGTCATCTTTTTATTAGTAACTTTCTTTTCAATTTGTTCCAGCATTTCAGTCATCTGACTACCAATAAAAACTGATATTATTGCAGGCGGCGCTTCGTTTGCTCCCAGACGGTAGACATTACCGGCTGAAGCTACACTTGCCGTCAGCAAGTCGGCATAATTATATACTGCTTTAATCGTATTGACAAGAAAAACAAGAAACTGAAGATTGGTTTTGGGATTGGTTCCCGGAGCCAGAAGATTAATGCCTGTATTGGTTTCAAGTGACCAGTTATTATGTTTACCGGAACCATTAATGTCTTTGAATGGTTTCTCATGATGCAAGACCCTGAAATTATGATGCCGTGCTATTCTCCTCATCAGATCCATCAACAGTATATTATGATCAACAGCCAGGTTGCACTCTTCAAAAATAGGCGCGCATTCATACTGGTTAGGCGCTACCTCATTATGCCTGGTTTTTATTGGAATTCCAAGTTTGTATGCTTCAATTTCAAACTCATTCATAAATCCCGTCACTCTTTCAGGTATTGAACTGAAATAATGATCCTCAAGCTGCTGGTCTTTGGCTGAAGCATGTCCGATTAGTGTCCGGTTTGTTAAGACCAGATCAGGACGGGCATAATATAATGCTTCATCAATTAAGAAATATTCCTGTTCCCAGCCGAGAGTTGAAATAACCTTGGTTACATCCTTTTCAAAGTACTGGCAAACATTTACTGCTGCTTTATCTATGGCATTGAGAGCCTTTAATAAAGGAGTCTTATGATCAAGCGCTTCACCGGTATATGAAACAAAGATTGTTGGTATGCTCAGGGAATTGCCTACAATAAACGCCGGTGATGACGGGTCCCATGCTGTGTACCCGCGTGCTTCAAATGTATTCCTAATCCCCCCGCTTGGGAAACTGGATGCATCGGGTTCCTGCTGAGCCAGCAAACTACCTGAAAAATTTTCTATTAATTTCTCATTATCCCCATATCCAACAAATGCATCATGTTTTTCCGCTGTGCCTTCCGTTAAGGGTTGAAACCAGTGTGAATAATGAGTAACACCCATTTCCATTGCCCAGGATTTCATGCCTGAAGCAATCTGATCAGCAATCTTTCTGTCGATTCTTGTACCTTTATCTATAGCATCGTTAACATGATTATAAGCTTCAGCAGACAAGTATTTCTCCATCTTTGTCTTGTCAAACACATTGACACCAAAATATTCTGATGTCATATTAGCAGGTGGTTTTATGTGTATCGGTTTCCTCGATAATACTTCATTAAGAGCATTAAATCTTATAATTGTCATACGATATGGTTTAAAAATTTAACATATTTTCGTCACAAATATAATACATTTTACTATTTACCCCTTATTTTATACGCTTTATTTTACTAAACTATATAATTTATTTATTAACACCTGTCTTTTAATGGGGGTTTCTACTATTTACATATAATTAAACAGATTAATAACAAGGAATGGATATTCCAGGGGTATTTTTAAAAAGTTTGTTATAAATGAGCCTAAACAAGATCTCAGGTATTTCCTGAATTCAGCCTGCCTGATGCAAATTTCTTCAACTCTTCAACCCACTCCTTTCCATATTTACAAACCAGCGCTTCCTCAACAAATTTAAAGACCGGCATATTTAGTTTGTTTCCCAGCTCCCTTGCCGGTTCACATATATTCCACCTGTCATAATTCACTGCATCAAAACTATTATACTTCCTTATTCTAATCGGATACAGATAACATGACAACGGTTTTCTGAAGTTTGTTTTGCCATCGCCAAAAGCAAGCTCGATTCCGCACTTTGCCACTCCATTCTCAAATACTGTATAAGCACATTCTTTGCCGTTAATTATAGGAGTTACATAGTCTTTGTCCTTATCAATTACATGCGTACCCTCATTTTCAATAGTGTTTATTCCTTCCTGCCGGAGGTATGGTCTTACCCTAGGGTAAATTTCCTTTAAAATATCTAATTCGTATTTTTCAAGGGGAGCACCGGCATCACCATGAACACAACATAAGCCTTTGCATTTCTTAATGTCGCATTTAAAATTCTCTTTTAAAATATCAATACTCACTATTATATTATCAATCTGAAGCATAATTGCAGTTTACCTGATTTTAAATATTTATAAAATTAGTATAACATTAAAAAAAATCACCGGTTTGAAATTATTTATGATATAAAGGTTTCAGAATTTTTATTTCAATTACAGGCTTATATAGCATCTTGTTCTTCAGTGAATAGCCTATTACAATCTCCTCATTAAATAAAAAAGGTGGATTTTCCATTATATTATCATCACCCGGGGATTCATCAAGCATTACCGTACCAGTTAATATTAGGGTGTCATTTTTATTAAAGGAATTACCCGGTTCATTACTTGTCAGGTTATTTAATCTGAATATGGTCAACTTTCCGTTTACCCATAGTTCCTTCAGCTTAAGCTTTCTGTCACTCATTCCTGCGATTATTGTAATTCTGTAATTCACTCCTCTTGCTGACTTTTGCCTGCCTCCCGTCCACTCCTGCTTTGTAGCTTCAGCTATCGTAAAATCCTTCCTGCATATGACCAGGAATCCTGCTATTAGTATTAATAATATTAGAAATCTCACTTAAGATAATTTACAGATTAAAAATATAAAAATTAGGCAGGTTTAACTTATTATTTTTATTTATTATCGTTTTTCAGGGTTAAACTGCAAAATTTTCCTGATAAATATTAGCAAAAAAGGGATAATTGATATAACTTTAATATAAAGAGAATAATTGTGTTTGTGCTGATTAACAGGTTATTAAATATTGACCAGACTTTTATTTTTTTTATAAAATTTTGTGCCTGAAACAAATCGGCCTATAAGACGTAACAGACATTATTAAAACTTACCCTATCTGACTGAATATTGGAATATACCTGAAACCAGGTTTTGCATGATTGGTTATACTATTTAACTTTGCTGCTGAGAGTATTAAATTGTTAGTAAAAATGTAAATTAGCTTGTTAAATTATTTGTAATTTTGATACTATCATCAAAGTATGAATAAACGTTTATATAAGGAATCATAATTTTTATCAAGATGAAAAGGTTAAAAGTTTTAATATTATTGTTAGTGGTATCTTTAATTATAATTTGTTCCTGTAGCAGGTACATCTGTCCGGCTTATGCCAGTAACGATAATTATGAACAAAGGCATAATAATTGAAAAAAGATTTCAAGTAACAGTATTTTTATTTATATTTGGATAAAGTGGATTGTATGGTAACTTAATTAAATTAATTATGAAAAAGGTTTTCATTTTGGCAGTACTTTTAATTTCATTAATTGTTCTTTTTGTGTCCTGTAAAGGTACCAAGACTTGTCCTGCTTACGGACAGCATAATGTTGAGCAGTCTGAACCGGTCAATAGTTAATATTTAATATACACTTTTTTTTACTATCTTTATATACTGTTTTCCTTAATTTTTTTCTTTTATTGGGAATAGTAAATATTTATATTATTCCGTGAAAAAATTACTTGTTTATATTCCTTTTGTACTTTTATGTTCTCTTATTTTTGCGCAAGGAGAAATAGATGATCAGGAGAAGATATTTTACCGGAATGAGCGCACATTTGCAGCCTTTTTAACTTCTACGGGCATAGGAGGAAATTTCAGATATGCCAAACGTATAACTGCCTTTAAAAAGACCCTGTATGAAATAGATCTTGTTAATATAAAGCACCCTAAAGAGATAAAAATGTCAACCTCTTCAACAACTCTGGCCAGCAGAAGTTTTGTATATGGGAAGCTTAACCATTTTTATAATCTTAGGGCGGGGATAGGCCTGCAGAAAGAGATCTTCCAAAAATTCGACAAGGGAGGGATATCAATAAGGTATTTTTATAATCTGGGTCCGACACTTGGCATTAAAAAGCCTATTTATTACTACATTTATCAAATTAGTGCGGACGGCCAGATAACAGGACAGAAGATTGAGAAATTTGATATAACCCAGCATGTCGATCCGCGGATAATGTCAAGAGCTTCATATTTTAATGGTATTGGTGAAATATCATTTACACCCGGATTATATGGAAAAGTGGGATTTACTTTTGAGTTTGGCAAGTATGATGAAATACTGCATGCCATAGAAGCCGGAGTTATACTGGATGCATTTTTGAAAAAAATACCGATAATGGCAATTGAGAACAATAAGCAGGTGTTCTTTTCCATGTTTTTAAGTTACCGTTTTGGAAAAATAATAGATTCAAGGTTCAAAAGTAAAAAGACACCTATTGATGAAATCATCGTTCAATAATATCTGAACAAAGGTGATTGTCAGTGCTTAAAGTTGGCTTTGTTTTTTCATCCGTAAAAAACCTCATATTATTTATTGCTGGAATTCACTAATTTTGTTACTTTCGCATTTCAATTTTCAATGAAGTTAAATTGTTAATCTATAAATAATTAAATTATGGCTAAAATTAAAATAGGAATTAATGGTTTTGGCAGAATTGTTTTTAAAATTGCCCTGGAAAAACCTGATATGGAGATAGTTGGTATTAATGACATCACTGCAAATAATGTACTGGCACACTTACTTAAGTACGATTCGACACAGGGAAAATTCGCCGGTACTGTCAGTTTTGATGATGATGGTCTTATTGTGAACGGTAAGAAAATAAAAGTTAGTGCAGAAAGAAGCCCTGCAAATATTCCATGGGCTGTAACTCCTGATGTTGTGGTTGAATCAACCGGTGTCTTCAGAGCAAGGGAAAGCGCAAAGGGAGGATATGGTGATCATCTTAAAAACGGAGCAAAAAAAGTAATTCTGACTGTTCCTGCAAAAGACCAGATTGACAATATGATAGTACTTGGTGTTAATGACGATGACCTTAGGCCGGAAGATACTTGTGTATCCAATGCATCATGCACTACCAATTGTCTCGCACCCGTGGTAAAAGTCCTCAATGATAAGTTCGGTGTTGAAAGCGGATTTATGACAACGATCCATTCTTATACCAATGACCAGGTAATTTTAGATGCACCGCACAGTGATTTAAGAAGGGCGCGGTCCGCAGCTTTATCGCAGATACCGACAACCACCGGAGCAGCAAAAGCAGTTGGCAAGGTAATACCTGAACTTAACGGCAAATTAAACGGGCTCTCAATAAGGGTCCCTACTCCTACCGGCTCACTGGTTGATTTTGTTGCTGTATTAAAGAAAGAGGCTACAGTAGAGCAGATTAATAATGCAATGAAAGAGGCAGCAGAAGGTCCGATGAAGGGTATACTCGAGTATACCGAAGATCCTATAGTATCCGTTGATGTTATACATAACCCTCATTCTTCGATCTTTGATGCCCAGAGTACCATGGTTATTGGGAAAATAGTTAAAGTTCTTGCCTGGTATGATAATGAATGGGGCTACTCATACAGGGTGGTTGATCTGATTGAAAAATTAATATAGAATTTATATAAAATTAAAACCCGGAGTCAGCTCCGGGTTTTTTTTACATATACTCAATAAGATTAAAAGGTATCTTTATTGTAGATTTATAATGTTCACCCAGACTTAATATCGCTTCATCGTCTTCTTCATAATACCAGTTGATAATACATTTCATACCCTCATCATATCTCTTTTTTAATAATCTGAAAATTCCCAGCAAGTACTTTGAAGAACCACTGTTGACATACTCAAGGTTAAGATCCATTCTTGTTGTTTCCCTGGGATTCTTGTAGTAGTTTTCAATCCAGTCAATTAAATTTTCAAAGAAATCACTTGGATTTTCAGGAATAGACCTGCCTTCGATTTTTAAAACTCCCAATTCAGGGTCAAAGTGTACTTTAGGTGTATTACTTGTTTTTTTTATTACTAACTGTTCCATATTTTATATTTACTTACTGATTCTATTCATAGCGCAATGCAACAATAGGATCTAATTTAGAGGCTTTAACAGCCGGGAAATACCCTGAAATCAAACCTACAATAAAACACAGTGCTATGCCACTTATAATCCACAGCCATGGTATAATAAAGGCTGATTTGAGAACTAAAGATACAATATTTCCAACTAAAATTCCTAATAATATTCCCAAAATACCCCCAAACTGACATATAATTATTGCTTCAAATAAAAATTGCTGTTTAATAATATTATTTTTTGCACCTATAGCTTTACGTATTCCTATCTCTGTTGTTCTCTCAGTTACAGATACAAGCATTATATTCATGAGTCCGATTGCTGCCCCAAACAGAGTAACAAATCCAATAATCGTGGCGGCAATCAATACCTTCTTTATAGCTTCATTAAGTATCTTGGATAGAAAATCACTTTTGGTTATATTGAAGTCCGATTCATCCCTGACATTCAAATTTCTTACGATTCTAAAAGTGCTCTCGGCCTGACCGGTAATAGCATTATAAGAATAATCATTATCCGGCATCACATTTATTGAGTAATTCCTTCCCGGTATTGAGAAGTATTGCCTGACATTAGTGTACGGCAACAGACACATATTATCATTTCCGCCAATACTGGTACCTTTATCAGCTAATATGCCAATGACCCTGTACTTGCCATTTCCAACCGAGACAAGCTCATTGAGTACCCTGTTACTGTTTTTAAATAGTTTTTTCACTAATCCACTTCCAATTATAGCAACATTGCTGTTTGATTCCAAATCCTGAACCGATATATTACGGCCTTGATTAATCTCATAACCTGCAGTGTATATATAGTCTTCATCTGTTCCAATGACGGTAACATTCGGATGTGTTTTTTTTGACTTGTACTTTACTGTTGCTGTTCCCGAGGCATAGGTGAATACAGAAACCGTGGCAGGGAAGTTGTAGCTGTCTTTGAATTCCTGTGCCTGGCGGTAAGAAATATAAGGATAATTTTTCCTCCGGTACTTTTTCTTACCTATCTGCACATTTATACTTCTGCTTTCAATTGTAAAAGTATTGGTTCCCATTGTGGCAAACTGTTTATTTATCGTGCTTTTAATGGAATCTATTGCTGTAAGTATGCCGACAAGGGCCATAATGCCAACACTAATAATTAAAATAGTAAGTATTGTCCGAATTAAGTTCGACCGTATTGAACCCATCGAGACTCTAATATTTTCTTGCAATAAAGCGATATGGTTCATTATAAAATTTTTATTATAAGTATTCTTAATTTTGGATATAACGAGACTGCATATTTAAAAATTATAAATTTTAAATATTAAGTCATGATTTTCACAGGTATCTTTCAGTAACTACTCTGCAGGTTTTATTATTACATCAACCTTATCTTTGAGCAATTTTTTAAATTCTTCAGCATCTTCAGCTGTTCCTTCATAAAGGCCATAATGAATAGGTATAGCTATCTTTGCCTTAACATCAATAGCTGCATCTGCCGCTTCTTTTATACTATTCATAGTATAAGTCTGCCCCAGGGGTAACATAGCAATATCACAGCTGATGTCCTTCATTTCAGGAATCCTCTCGGTATCGCCTGCATGATAGATTCTTACACCTTCAATGGTTAATACATAGCCGACCCATTTATTGCTTTTTGGGTGAAAATTTGCTTTTACTATGTTATAAGCAGGAACAGCGCTGATATTTATATCATCAAGTGTCAAGGACTGTCCCGGACTTATTGTCTTAATTTCAGCAACATTCAGGTTTTGAAGTTTAGCATAACAATCAACCGTAGCAATAATAATGCTCTTCCCCGTAATAATTTTTTTTATATCAGCCAGGGAAAAGTGGTCGTTATGCCCATGTGTTATAAGTACTATGTCTGCCTGATCCGTATTTTTTAATTGGTACGGATCAATATAAATAACCTTTCCGGCCGCGTTAATTTTTACCGCGGCCTGACCTAACCAGTGAATATTTTTAGCCATATCAAAAATTTTTTGGTTTTGTGCTTTTATTAAGTTTCCTGAAATAATGAATACCACCAGGAGAACTATAAGATTCTTTAATGTTCGAATTAATTTCATTATCAATTATTTTATTCAGTATAAAGCTGATCCTTTATTAAATACTATTTGCTATTCAAAATTACAATAAATATAATATCACTTTATATTATATTTTTAAAAATTGCATTTATCAGATAAGTCAGAGTAGAATATTTTATGAGCAACATTCATTATTCTATTATAATATATATAGTATAAAATAAGAGATTAAAAATTTAGCTACATTTACCTTATTAAGATAAATAACTTAAATGTCCGGAATGTTGTTAAAAATACATCCTGAAAATCCGAGTCCCAGGCAAATATCGAGGCTGGTCGAAATCCTCAAAAAAGGGGGTGTTATAATTTATCCTACAGACACAGTTTATGGACTGGGGTGCGATATTTTCAACCAGAAAGCTATTGAAAGGGTAGCCAAGATTAAAGGTGTAAGAGTTGAGAAAGCTAATTTCTCATTTATTTTTTATGATCTTAGTCAATTATCGGACTATGCACGCCATGTAAGCAATAATATATTCAAACTAATGAAATATTATCTCCCCGGCCCTTACACATTTATACTTGAAGCGAATAATAAAGTCCCAAAATTATTCAGAGGCAGAAAAAAAATTGGCATTAGAATACCTGACAATAATATTGTCCGTGCAATTGTCAGGGAGCTGGGCAATCCGTTGCTAACCACATCAGTTCATGATGATGATAAGTTGCTCGATTATACAACTGACCCGGAATTGATTTATGAACAATATAAAAAAGTCGTGGATGCTGTAGTAAACGGGGGCTATTGTAATAATGAGCCTTCGACAGTTGTGGATTGCACTAAAAAAGAGCCTGAAGTAACAAGACAGGGAATCGGAATTTTTGAATAGCCGGATAACTATTAAATTAAAGGTATTAATTGAAGAACTTTCCAACCCTGTTTATAGCAGAAGGTAATGCGAAGACCACTACCTTGTCATTAGGCTGGATAAGGGTATATCCATTTGCAATAAAACTTGATTTATCTCTAATGACACCGCCAATAATAGAGCCTTTGGGAAAATCAACCTGGTTTAATGCCGTTTTGGTGATTTTTGAATTTTCTTTGGCTATAAATTCCAATACCTCTGCATCAGTACCTGTCAGGTATTTAATAGAAGAGATAGTCTCGCTTGCAGTAAAGTGAAAAATACGACTTGCAGTAACGAGTTTCTTATTAATAATTGTATCAATTCCCATGTTTTCCGCCAGCACGATATAATCCATATTTTCGACCTCGGCAATAGTTTTTTTAACGCCCATATTTTTAGCTAATACGCACGATAAAATATTTGTTTCCGAGTCACCTGTAACAGCTATAAAAGCATCCATATTTTTTATACCTTCTTCAATTAGCAGGTTCATATCCCTGCCATCACCATTAATAACAAGAGTATTATTTAAATAATTGGACAAGCGGTAGCTTTTTTCCCTGTCGAGCTCTATCAGCTTCACATTATGCTGATTGCCGATTTCCTTGGAAGTGAGCATCCCAATCCTGCTACCACCGAGAATCATAATATTATGAATATCATACTTTTCCTTCCCTGAATAATTCATCAAATCAGGAAGGCCAACCTGGTTACTTATCACATAAACCATATCACCAAACAGAAAGCGATCATCACCTCTGGGTATGATGGTCTCCCCATTCCTTGTTATTGCGACGACCCTGTGATTCTGGTAATCAATCCCCTGTGAGGTTTCAATAAGTGTTTTATTAACTACCGGGGCATCTTCTTCAAGTTTAATTGCATGCAAGCTCAGTTTGCCCCCGGAAAAGTTAAATATTTCAGTACTCCCCGTTTGCTGCAACAGTCCGACTACCTCCCTGGATGCTATCATCTCGGGGTATATCATATAGTCTATTCCCAGGCTTGTAAAATGATCCTTGTATTTTGGAAACAAATATTCCTGATTATCAATCCTGGCTATAGTCTGTTTTGCTCCAAGCCTTTTACTCAGTATAGCTGCCATAATGTTGGTTTCTTCTGATGTAGCAACTGCAATGAACAGATCAGCCCGTTTCACATCAGAATCTATCAGCATACTTATCGAGGTTGCTGAACCTGTTCTGGTGAGCACATCAAGATTGGCCTCTATCTGCTTCAATTTCTCTTCATCAGGATCGATCAAAACAATGTCATGATTTTCCTGGCTTAGCATCTTTGCCAAATGAGATCCTACTTCACCTGCTCCTGCTATAATAATTCTCATTATCTTTTATATCTTTAGCTGAAAAATTTAGACAAAGTAAGACATATTCTAATAAAAAATCTAAAACTTTGACTAAATTTTTTGCATTCTCTATTTACTGGTTATATCAAGTTCCAGGGCACCTTCCAAAGAGATAATATTACAGTTTATCCCGTATAATTTACATGCTTCAGTCCAGAATTGCCTTGTGCTGAAGTTATTTGATGAATCAATAATTATATTAGCGGTATTCGACAGGTATGCCAGGGCATTTTTAGGCGGTTTCAAATCCCCTGTTATTATAAGGTAATCCAGTTTAAATTTCTTATTGATAACATATTCAAGCAGGTCAGCGTTGTTTAATAACAATAACCTTTCCCCTTTGAAATTAATGAACAGATTATCATAGAGCTTACTCACATGTAATTCAGGAATATCATAATAAGCAATATTTTCAGCTTCACGGCTATTAAAATAAAATATTCTGTTTTTTTCTATCACTCCTTTTTTTAGCCAGTAGTTATATGCAGAATTTAATAATAACCTGCCATAACTGCATGGATCAATGTCTGTGAGAATGTAACTATTTCTTCCTTCAATAAAATTTACTGCTGTAAACTTGTTAATATTAAAGATTATAATTTTCTTTTGCCTGATTATGTTATAGTGTCTGGCAAAATTTACAGACAATAAAAGTATGACACATATGAAGGTTACTTTTAAAAAAAGCCTGTTTTTAAATATTACGAATATACTAATCGAAAAAATAGTTATATAAAGTAAAAAAGTTACAGCAGAATTGCTATATATATTTTCAATGACAGCAAACGGCAACTTCTCTATTGATGCAATGCAGTAATTAATAAATTTTAAAAGCAGGTTAAGAATAGCTGCTATAGCAGAAGCTGCTTTGCATGCCCAGCCAAAAATAAACATCAGTATTGCCAGATATATTGAAATGGCAACAGGGAAAATTACCAGAATATTTGTCAGCCAGGAGTAGACAGGGAACTGGTGAAAATAATATATAACAACAGGGAAAATACCTATCTGTGCTGAAAGTGATCCGGTAAATAAAATCCATATTTTATCCAGGATAAGGTTCTTAAATATTAACAATCTGTAAATGCGAGGCTGAAAAAGAATTATGCTAAGCACCGCGATAAATGATAATTGAAAACCTATATCAGATAATTGCATTGGATCTGAAAGCAGCATAAAAAATGCTGTTACCGCGAGAACATTATATATATTCACTGGTCTGTTCAATGATATGCCAATCTGGATAAGAGTAAACATTACAGTTGCCCTGATAACTGAAGGGGCTAATCCTGCAAGTAATGCATAAAACCAGAGTACCAGTAATATTATCGTTAACCTTATACCTTTCAAACATCTTATTTTCCCGGGAAACCTCAACAAAAGGTTCAGGACATAGAAAATTATACCTACATGCAATCCCGAAACAGCAATAAAATGCATAGCTCCGGCCGAAGCAAAAGACTTTTTAATCACAGGGTTAAGTGCATCTCTGTAGCCTAATGTAAAAGCAGAAATAACAGCAAACTCATCATCTTTAATTCCATACTTTTTATACAGACAAAGCAGGTTGTTCCTCAATGCCGCAGCAAATGTTCTCAGGCCCTCCCTGTGCCCTATCCTTTTCCATGTTCCGGGCCTAAGCGAAGACTGAAATATTATACCTTTAAACCGGAGAAATTTCTTATAATTAAATTCGCAGGGATTTCCGTGATTACTAATCTCCTGAAGTACGTTTTTCAAAATAACAATATCTCCATCTGATAAAATATTAGCATTACTGTCTCTCTGAAAATAGTTAAGCACCATGACATTGCATTTATTCCAGCTCTCTGAGTCTCTATAGCTTAAAATCCTGATCAAAGCTTTAACTGATCCTGGTTTAATTTCATGATGATTAATAATCCTGCCCAGATAGTATTCCGAACTTCTTATCCGGTCAAGTATTTTTTCATGCTTATTCAGCTTTGATTCTGCAAGTATAATACCCGCGATAATAATGAAGGCATTTACAGAAAGACCAAATAAAAGCCTGTATTTATAAATTCCTGATATTTTATTTATCAATATGATAATTATAAATAAAATAGCAAGGATACAGGCTATGACAGTAAGAAGTGTAAATGATATTTTAAAATGCATCCCTCCTGCCAGTCCGCTTACCAGGGGAATAATAAGTCTAACAAAGGGAATTTTTCTTAATTCGTAAATACTGTTCATTCACTACCCTAAAATTATTATCGCAAATATTAAAAAACATGTAAGAATTTAATATTTAGTTTTTAACTTTAAACCTGACCAGGTTTTGGATGATAACACCTGTTCTTATGTAATAAAACAGGTAATTTTAATAGTATGTAAGTATAAAATAAATTATTAGCATATAACATTTTATTAATTAAAAAATAAACCAATGGCAGATTTAAAGACAAAATACCTTGGAATCGATCTGAAAAATCCTGTAATTATCGGGGCAAGTAATATTGTAAGTGATATTAAAAACATAAAAATAGCTGAAGAAAACGGAGCAGCGGCAATAGTATACAAATCATTATTTGAAGAACAGATACAGCTTGAAAGTGCACAAATGGAAGATGAACTGCATGAATATGATGAAAGGCACGCCGAGATGGTCAGTTTGTTCCCGACCATTGAGCATGCCGGACCTGAAGAGCACTTGCTCAATCTAAGAAAAGTGAAAGAAAGCGTAAACATTCCTGTAATTGCCAGTCTTAATGCAGTATATAAAGAAACCTGGGTCGAGTATGCCCGGCTTATTGAAGAAACGGGCGTGGATGCTATTGAGCTTAATTTTTATTATGTTCCTAAAGATGTGTCTGCTGAGGGCAGTTCTATAAATGAAAATCAGATCAGCATTTTAAAAGCTGTCAGGGCAAAAGTAAAGTTGCCTGTCAGTGTAAAACTCAGTCCCTTTTATGCAAATCCTCTTAATATTGTTTCACTCATGGATAAGGCAGGTGCAGGAGGTTTTGTTTTATTTAACCGTTTGTTCCAGCCCGATATTGACACGGATAAAGAAGAGCATTTCACACCCAGCAACCTTAGTGTACCTGAGGATAACAGGCTGGCCCTGAGGTTTGCGGGTCTTCTTTACGGAAAGATAAAGGGAGATATATGCAGCAATACCGGTATTTTTACAGGCAGAGATGTGGTCAAGATGCTTCTTGCCGGGGCTAAATGCGTCCAGGTGGTAAGTACTTTGTACAGGAATAAGATCGAATATCTGAAAACGATGATCTCTGACCTGAACTCGTGGATGGACTCAAAAGACTATAAAAAAATTGATGATTTCAGGGGCAAACTGTCTCATGAAAAATTAAATGATCCTTTTGTTTACAAGCGGGCACAGTATATTGATTTGCTATTAAAATCAGATAAGATATTTAAGAAATATCCTTTATACTAAATATTAAAACTATAACTCTGTAAAACAAGGCTAATATTAATTCTGTATCCTCACCGGGTAATGTACTTCTGTCCTGCCTTTGGAAATATCCCTAAGCTTGCTCTTCAGAAGCTTCTTCTTCAGGGGAGTGACTTTGTCTGTAAACAGGATACCGTTTAAATGATCATTTTCATGCTGAATTATCCTGGCTTTTACACCATCAAAGTATTCATCATGAAGTTCCCAGTTCTCGTCATAATACTTAACCCTTATTCTTTGTTTTCTTATAACGTCTTCTCTTATGAGGGGTATACTCAGACATCCCTCATTATAAGACCAGTCGTCACCCTCTTCACTTATAATATGAGGATTTATAAACACCTTCTTAAAATCCTCAAGTGAAGGATCACTATCCTTCAACGATGTAGCGTCTATTACAAAAAGTTTTAATGATTTACCGACCTGGGGAGCTGCCAGTCCCATGCCATCAGCGCGACGCATGGTTTCAAACATATCCTCAACGAAAGTTTTCAGTCCGTCAAAGTCTTTGTCTATATCTTTTGACACCTTTCTCAATACTGATGATCCATACAGCATTACAGGGTATATTGTTCTTTCAGCATCCATTTAAATTCTTTTTGTAATCAATATATGACTGTAATATTAGATTTGCACTTATTGTATCTATTAAACCTTTATCCCTTCTTTTCTTTTTTTTCAGGTTTCCCTCAATCATACTTCTAAAAGCCATTTTTGACGTAAATCTTTCGTCCATCAGTACTATTTCCTTATCAGGAAACAGTTTTTGAAGTTTTTCGATGAACGGATTTATATATATAACAGATTCAGAGGGCTGATTGTTTAATTTTCTGGGATACCCGACAACTATTATATCAACTTTTTCCCTGGAAAAATAGTCAGTCAGAAAATCATAAATTTCTCCTGAAGGTATTGTTTTCAGATTATTTGATATTAATCTGAGCGGATCACTGACAGCCAGACCTGCCCTTTTCCTGCCATAATCGATTGCTATAATTCGTCCCAATTCTTAATATTTTTAAGCCGGCAAGGCTGAAAAGCAGCCTATTGAGAATAATCCATGGAAGCCATGCGTTTATAACTGTTAAATCTCCACTTTGCATCCTTCTCAGCAGCGGCAAAAAGCTCTTTTGCCTCTTTGGGGAATGCTTTTTTAAGTGATGTATAACGAACTTCACCGTTAAGAAAATCCTGAAATTTGCTCCAGTCAGGTTCTTTGGAATCGAGCTCGAACGGATTTTTACCTTCTTTCTCCAGCAGAGGATTATACCTGTACAGATGCCAGTAACCTGCTTCCACGGCGCGTTTCTGTTCTTCCTGTGATTTGCCCATGCCTGCCCGGAGTCCGTGGTTGATGCATGGTGAATAGGCTATTATTACTGATGGCCCCGGATAGGCTTCAGCTTCCCGCAGTGCTTTCAGAAATTGATTCTGGCTCGCTCCCATGGCAACCTGTGCCACATAAACATATCCGTATGTTATAGCCATAGCGCCCAAATCCTTTTTTCTGACCTTTTTTCCTGAGGATGCAAATTTTGCTACCGCACCTATAGGTGTTGCTTTTGATGACTGTCCCCCCGTATTTGAATATACTTCGGTATCAAGTACAAGCATATTAACATCTTCACCTGAAGCAATAACATGATCCAGTCCTCCATAGCCTATATCGTAAGCCCAGCCATCACCACCAACAACCCATACAGATTTTTTGACCAGGTACTGTTTTAAATCCAGTATTTCTTTAGCGACAGGGTCCTTTTCTTTCTCCAGTGACCTTATAACTTTTGCAGAAGCAGCTTTTGATAATGCCGCATTATCTTTGCCGTCGATCCATTCCTTAAATGCTTGTTTTGTTTCGTTACCGGGACTACCTTTCCCGTTAATTGCTTCCTGCATCTTCAGTGCTATTCTCTCCCTGAGTTTTTTTATTCCTGTTGCTATTCCATAGCCATACTCTGCATTATCTTCAAACAATGAGTTGGCCCATGCCGGTCCTTTACCTTCTATGTTCGTGCAATAGGGTGTAGAAGGAGCTGTACCGCCATATATTGAGGAACAGCCCGTAGCATTGGCAATAATCATTCTTTCACCAAACAGCTGGGTAGCAAGTTTTATATAAGGCGTTTCGCCGCATCCTGCGCAGGCTCCTGAAAATTCAAAAAGCGGCTGTGCAAACTGGCTGTTTTTTACAGATTTTTCAATTTCTATATTTTCAGTTTTATATGTTACCTTTTCGGCCATATAGTCCCATCTTGCAACTTCATCCAGTTGCGACTCAAGGGATTTCATGACAAGAGCCTTCTCTTTTGTAGGACAGGTTTCGACGCAGACATTACAGCCTGTGCAGTCCAGCGGACTTACCTGAAGCCTGTATTTCAATCCTTCAAATTCCTTGCCCCTGGCATCAAGGGTAGTTGTACCTTCCGGCAAACATTTCATCTCCTCCTCATTTAACAGAAATGGCCTGATACAGGCATGCGGACAAACATAGGTACACTGGTTGCACTGGATGCAGAGCTCCGGTATCCACTCGGGAACATGCACTGCAACACCTCTTTTTTCGTAGGCCGTGGTTCCCGGGGGGAATGTGCCGTCTTCCCGGTCCAGGAATGCACTAACCTTCAGATCATCGCCCCTAAGTAAATTAATGGGTATTGCAACATCCCTGACAAAAGGTGGCAGCTTTACATCTTCATCTTTCTTTTCCCTGATTTTAATGTTTGCCCATTCCGCTGGCACGCTCACTTTCTCAACCTCACCTCCCCGGTCTACTGCTTTATGATTCATATTGACAATATCTTCGCCCTTTCTCCCGAATGTTTTAATAATTGCCTTCTTCATCTCAGATACCGCATCTTCATAAGGTATTATACTGGCAATTTTGAAGAAAGCGGACTGCATGATTGTGTTAGTCCTTCCTCCCAGTCCGATTTCCTCTGCTATTCTTGTTGCGTTTATTATATAGAAATTTATATTTTTCCCTGCCAGGGTCTTTTTCATGCTGTCAGGCAGTCTTTTTTTTGTCTCTTCAGCATCCCAGATACTATTTAATAAAAATGTACCGTTCTTCTTTATGCCTTTAAGCATGTCGTATTTGTCAATGTAGGCAGGAACGTGGCATGCAACAAAATCGGGAGTCCCGACAAGGTATGTTGACCGTATTATTTTATCCCCAAATCTGAGGTGGGAAGTTGTTATGCCGCCCGATTTTTTTGAGTCGTATGCAAAATAAGCCTGGGCATATTTATTTGTATTTTCCCCTATAATTTTTATCGAATTTTTATTTGCACTAACTGTTCCGTCTGCTCCTATACCATAAAATTTACCCTCGAATGTGCCGGGCTCGGAAATACTTATCTCATCTTTTAAAGGAAGAGATGTATGAGTTACGTCATCATCTATTCCAACAGTAAATCTGTTTTTTGGCTCAGCATGTTCAAGATTTTCAAAAACACTTATTATCATTGATGGTGTAGTGTCTTTGGAACTAAGTCCGTATCTGCCTCCGACGATGACAGGGGCATTTTCTTTCCTGTAATATACGTTCCTTACATCAAGATATAAAGGTTCACCTTCTGCCCCCGGTTCTTTTGTCCGGTCAAGAACTGCTATTTTTTTAACCGTAGCAGGAATAGCCTTCAGCAAGTATTTTGATGAAAAAGGACGATACAGGTGTACTGCAACAAGGCCTACTTTTTTGCCTTGTTTATTAAGATAATCAACTACCTCTCTTACTGTTTCAGTAACAGAACACATTGCAATAACTATATTTTCGGCTTCTTTATGACCATAATAAGTGAAAGGATGGTACTCACGGCCGGTCATTTTGGCAATTTGCTGCATATAGTCTTCAACCATATCCGGTACAGGGTCATAAAACCTGTTACCAGCCTCCCTTGTCTGAAAATAAATATCAGGATTCTGGGCTGTTCCCCTTGTTACAGGATGTTCCGGATTAAGAGCACGGTCTCTGAACTCCTTTAAAGCCTGATAATCTATGAGCTTTGCCATATCTTCATTTGTCGGGGCTTCCACTTTTTGTATCTCATGTGATGTCCTGAACCCGTCAAAAAAATGGAGGAAGGGAATCCTGGATTTTATAGCAGTAAGATGTGCTACACCTGCTATATCCATTATTTCCTGGATACTTCCTGTGGCAAGAAGAGCAAATCCCGTATTTCTTGTAGACATGACATCACTGTGGTCGCCAAATATCGATAATGCCTGGGCTGCAAGGCTGCGTGCCGAGACATGAAAAACTGCCGGCAGTAATTCACCGGAAATTTTGTACATATTAGGAATCATTAATAACAGACCTTGAGAGGCGGTGAATGTAGAAGTTAAAGCTCCTGCCTGCAAGCTGCCATGCACTGCCCCTGATGCTCCACCCTCAGATTGCATCTCGGTAACTCTCACTACCTCACCAAAAATATTCTTCCTTCCGCCGGCTGACCACTCATCAATGTACTCTGCCATTGTTGATGAAGGAGTGATAGGATATATCGCTGCAACTTCACTAAACATATACGCAATATGTGAGGCGGCATAATTCCCGTCGCAGGTAATAAATTTTTTCTTATCAATCATTTTAATTCTCTAATTATTAATGTTTTACGTTAATCCTTTCAAAAAAGAAAATACAAAATTATAAGAAATCGATGATTTTTTACACTGTTTTATAACATTTAAGGGTTATTCATTTTGATTAAAAATAAATAAGAGAATAAGCAGCAGTATCGTTATTATAAAATTAGCGAAAAAATAAATAAAAAAAGCGGGGTACGCCCGCCAGGATTCAAAGAACTTTCGTTTTATTCTCCATTCATAGATATCAAAAATTCTTCATTTGATTCGGTTTTTGCCAGTCTTTCCCTCAAAAATTCCATTGCCTCGATAGAATTCATATCGGTAAGGTATTTTCTTAGTATCCATATTTTATTAAGGAAATTTTTATTTAATAATAACTCTTCTCTTCTTGTGCTTGATGCTGTAATATCAACTGACGGGTAAATACGCCTGTTTGACAGTTTGCGGTCAAGCTGTAATTCCATATTACCTGTACCCTTAAATTCTTCAAATATAACATCGTCCATCTTTGAGCCAGTCTCAGTAAGGGCCGTAGCAAGGATTGTCAGTGATCCTCCGTTTTCAATATTCCTTGCTGCTCCAAAAAATCTCTTTGGTTTATGCAAAGCATTGGAATCGACCCCTCCTGATAATACTTTCCCGGATGCCGGTGCAATAGTATTAAAAGCCCTGGCCAGCCTGGTAATTGAATCGAGCAGAATTACCACGTCGTGGCCGCATTCCACAAGCCTCTTGGCTTTTTCAAGTACTATATTTGCTATTCTCACGTGCCTTTCTGCAGGTTCATCAAATGTAGATGATATTACCTCCCCCCTGACGTTCCTGGCCATATCTGTAACTTCTTCAGGCCGCTCATCTATAAGAAGTATAATCAAATATGCTTCAGGATGATTAGCGGCAATAGCATTGGCAATATCCTGCAGCAAAACGGTCTTTCCGGTCTTTGGCTGTGCTACGATTAGACCTCGCTGTCCCTTGCCTATCGGGCTGAACATATCGACAATCCTCACCGACAGAGCACCCATCTCTCCCGGGTGTATTAATGTAAATTTTTCGTTCGGAAATAAAGGGGTTAAATAGTCAAAAGGAATCCTGTCCCTGATAAAATCAGGATCACGCCCGTTTATTTCCTCAACTTTAATAAGAGGAAAATATTTTTCTCCCTCTTTTGGCGGCCTTATAGTTCCTTTTACCGTATCCCCTGTCTTAAGGCCGAATAGCTTTATCTGCGACTGTGAGACATATATATCATCCGGTGAATTCAGGTAATTATAATCCGATGACCTTAAAAATCCGTAACCATCAGGCATAATTTCCAGAACTCCCGAATTGCTTATAATCCCGTCAAATTCGTATATTTTATCCTGATGCCTTGTATCGGATTTTGGTTTTGCATAGGATTCTATATCCTTCTTTTCGGGCCTGTCTGCCTCAAACACATCAAATGTATCATCTTTAGGCACAGTTTTGTTTAATTCCTCTGCATCCCTCATCTTTTGCTCCTTATCTAACAACTCAATGGTCTCATTAACTAATTTTTCCTTGTCGTTATTAAAATATTGCTGATTCTGTTTTTTTATTTCCATTATTCTATTGTTCTCCTTTCCGGTATCTTCCTTTGCCGGCTTATCCGGTCTTTTTCTTATTAACTCATTCTCTCTCTTTGAACCGGTCGCGATGATAGCCTGTTGATCCAGTATTTTATATACCAGATCCTGCTTCTTTAAAGAATCAGTTTTCTTGATCTTCAGCTGCTTGGCAATATCTCTAAGTTCTGAAACCAGCTTTTTATTCAGTTCTAAAATGTCATACATATATTAAGGATATTAATTAATATAATAAATAATTGAGACCTAAAATTAAATTAAGATGTTATGTAATTATTTCTTAGGATAATATTCAATTAGTATAGGGATATGATATCTACAATCAACTGGCTAACTCTTGCCGGTAATTCAATGCAATTATAAGTATTTACTTAGAATTACCAAAAAAAAAAGATAAATTATTTTACAAATATTAAAATTTAATAATTTTTTTTTAATTTTAGTGGCTTTTAATTATTTAGAAAAATTAGGTTCGTTGACAAGGGTTAAGCAATTCAATACATATCACGTAGTATCTCAAAAGTAATATTTTTTTTATATAATACCTATAGATACTGTAAAAAATTTCTTGCGGGATACCGTCACAATAAATTTTACAATAATAAGTCCCATGTAATATGAGACAACTTAAAATTATTAAACAAGTTACGAACCGTGAAACTCCTTCTCTTGATAAATATTTGCATGAAATAGGGAAAGTTGATCTCATTACTGCTGAAGAAGAAGTTGAGCTTGCCAGAAGGATCAAAAATGGTGATGATAAAGCACTGGAAAAACTTATTAAAGCCAACTTAAGATTCGTTGTATCGGTATCCAAACAATACCAGAATCAGGGACTTAGTTTACCTGACTTAATTAATGAAGGTAACCTTGGGCTTATAAAAGCAGCCCAGAGATTTGACGAAACCCGCGGTTTTAAATTTATATCATATGCGGTCTGGTGGATCAGGCAGTCAATATTGCAGGCCCTGGCAGAACAGGCCAGGATTGTGCGCCTTCCTTTAAATAAAATAGGATCGATAAATAAGATAAACAAGACATTATCTGAGCTCGAGCAGAAATTTGAAAGGGAACCCTCGGTACAGGAGGTGGCATTCACCCTGGAGCTGGCACCCGATGATGTTAAAGAATCCCTGAAAACAGCAGGGAGGCATGTATCCATGGATGCGCCTTTGCAACAGGGGGAGGAGGGAAATATGTACGAGGTACTACTGAATAAAGACACTCCTAGTCCGGATAAAGGCTTGCTAACCGACTCCCTGAGAAAGGAAATTGAAAGAGTGTTGTCAACATTAACATTCAGGGAGGCAAACATTATTCGTCTATATTTCGGGCTAAACGGGAAACATCCCCATACTCTTGAAGAAATTGGCGAAGTTTTCAACCTGACAAGGGAGAGGGTTCGCCAGATAAAAGAAAAGGCTATCAAGCGCCTGAAAAATGCTACACGCTGCAAAATATTAAAAACTTACCTGGGATAGATACTATTTAATATAACAATGAAAAAAGGGGAAATATTACAATTTCCTCTTTTTTGTTTTATTAAAATTATATTTTTGTGTTAAATTAAAAAAAATACGGATGAAGCGTTTAATTGCCCCTTCAATTCTGGCAGCCGATTTTAATCACTTGCAGGATGAGATTGCCATGTTAAATGATAGTGAAGCCGACTGGATTCATTTTGATATAATGGATGGTGTGTATGTACCAAATATCTCTTTTGGATTTCCAATTATCGAACATGTTCATAAAATAGCAGAAAAGCCGCTGGATGTGCATTTAATGATCGTCGAACCGTATAAATATCTTAAGAGGGCTAAAGAAGCGGGGGCAAATAACCTGACTGTTCATTATGAAGCCTGTGATCATCTGAACAGGACCATTCATCAGATTAAAGAACTGGGAATGAGAGCGGGTGTTGCATTAAATCCCCATACACCGGTTTCCCTGCTTGAAGATATTATAGCTGATCTTGACCTGGTGCTGATTCTTTCTGTAAATCCGGGATTTGGCGGACAGCTTTTTATAGAGAATTCATATGACAGAATAAAAAGGCTAAAGGAACTTATTATTAAAAAGAATTCCGGTTCGCTGATTGAAGTGGACGGAGGGGTGAATATACGTAATGCTGCGAAGCTCTACGATGCGGGCGTTGATATACTGGTAACGGGGACTGCCGTTTTCAAGTCTGATGATCCCAGGCAGATGATAGTTGATCTTAAGAATGCTAAATAATAACTGACATCTGTAAAAAGTGGCATAAATTTTGTAATTTTGTGCTGCAAAATATTCGGGGCTGATCTGGATTTGACAGCAAGGTAAACTGGTAAGTCAGCATGCCGGGCTATGCATTTTAACCCGTAAAACTGAAATGCGACTAATAATAAATGGCGAATCAAACTTCGCGCTCGCAGCTTAATCGAAGTTTAGTAGATTTAATGCTTAATCCCTGCTCTAGGTAGCGGGGACGGGCTGCTCCTCCAAAACCTTTCCCTGTGGTTACGGGTAAAGGGGTACATCGTGAACAGGGATAGTCCGGGTGATTCTCTTAAATCCGGGTGAAAACACAAGAGATAAGGTCCTGGTTCGGTTGCCTGCTACCAGCCTTTACACGAAAACCAATAACAGGATAAGCATGTAGAAAGCTTTCCGGTTACTTGTTTGGACGGCGGTTCGAT
>CAYWUI010000017.1:0-60432 GCA_964461435.1 uncultured Bacteroidales bacterium
CAAACTCTTCATTGTAATAAAGAATTTTGATATGTCTCAAGATTTATTACTCATATAGGAACTTCCAATATGTATTATTCGAACCTTTTTGGCCTCTTCAATTTTTTCAAAGAACTTTATAATGTTTTGGGATGACAAAATTAATAAACATAAGCAAAATTTGCCATCTTTTATCAATATTTATTTTGCTTTATATGCTATAAAAATTCAGCAGGTCAAAAGCGGCTGCAAATGTATAACTAAATTTTTTCCCAACAAAAAAAATACGGATATTTTTAAGCCCTTCATTCATATTTTAACAGCTTATTGAGTTATCTTACTTAAAATCAACCTGAAGGACATGAAAATATATCATATATAGTGAAGTATTAACTTGGTTCTGCAATAATACAAACGATTTTGATGTTTATAAGTAATAAAAAAACAAGATTACCTTAAAAAGAGCAGTAAGATTTGTATATAAAATTTATATATTAGTTGAAATTTTAATAAGCCAAAAGGGTGAACAACGCTTTAGTCATAATTCCAACCTTTAATGAAAAAGAGAATATAGAGAAGATGATAAGAAAAATATTCTCCCTCTCAAAACCTTATGACATTCTTGTAGTTGATGATGGCTCACCTGATAAAACGGCTAATATTGTTAAACACCTCAAAGAATCTGAGTTTATTGACAACTTGCACCTTATTGAAAGACCAAGTAAACTTGGATTGGGTACAGCCTATATCTGCGGATTTAAATGGGCCCTTGAAAAAGGTTATGGTTATATATTTGAGATGGATGCCGACTTCTCGCATAATCCCAGGGATTTAATCAGGTTGCACGATGCCTGTCTTAACGGGGCCGATATGTCAATAGGCTCCAGGTATAAATCGGGCGTTAATGTAGTAAACTGGCCTGTGGGAAGGGTACTTATATCTTATTTTGCTTCTGCTTATGTGAGGCTCATAACAGGTATGAACATTAGGGATACAACTGCAGGATTCAAATGTTATACCAGAAAAGTCCTCGAGTCAATAGATCTGGACAGTATAAAACTAAGAGGGTATGCTTTTCAGATAGAGATGAAATTTACGGCATGGAAAATGGGATTTAACATTATAGAGATACCCATCGTTTTTACGGACAGAAGGGAAGGGACCTCAAAGATGAGCGGCGGCATATTCAATGAAGCTCTTTGGGGAGTCCTGAAAATGAAGTTTAACAGTTTTTTCAGATCCTACAAAAGGTAATTGTCACATGGCAAAAATCCTGATAAAGAATGCTGCAATCATAAATGAAGGCCGCAAATATAAAGGAGGTATTCTTATAAATGACGAGATAATTGAAAAGATATATGAAGGGCCGTTAGCAGATAATGTTAATGATGCAACAGTCATAGATGCCGGAGACAAAATCCTTATCCCCGGCATAATTGATGATCATGTTCACTTCAGGGAGCCGGGTCTGACGCATAAAGCTGATATCGCCACTGAATCAAGAGCTGCGGTTGCTGGCGGAGTAACTTCTTATATGGATATGCCCAATACAATCCCGCATACAGTTACACAGGAACTGCTGATAGAAAAATTTGCCATTGCTGAAAAATGCTCGCAGGCAAATTACTCATTTTATATCGGAGCATCAGATACCAATCTTAATGAATTATTAAAGACAAATCCGCGTGAAGTATGTGGAATAAAAGTTTTTCTGGGGTCTTCAACCGGCGATATGGTGGTTAATAATAATACTCTCAGGGATATTTTTTCAGAATCGCATATGATGATAGCAGCTCATTGCGAAGACGAAGAAATCATTATGAATAATTTAAGGAAATACAGGGCGAAATATAAAGATGACATAGATATTAAATATCACCCCCTGATAAGAAGCATGGAAGCTTGTTATAAATCTTCTTCCCTGGCAGTTGACCTGGCTTTAAAGTATAATGCAAGATTGCATATACTCCATATTTCAACAGAAAAGGAGCTCGGACTTTTTGATGCCAGTGTTCCGGCTGCCGCAAAAAGAATAACTTCCGAGGTGAATATTCACCACCTCTGGTTTGATGATGATGATTATGAGAAATCAGGAACAAGAATAAAATGTAATCCTGCCATTAAGACTGCCAGGGATAAAGAAGCACTTTTTAAGGGATTGTTGGACGGGAAAATAGACCTTATTGGCACCGACCATGCTCCGCATACACTTGATGAGAAGAATAATTCCTATTTTAAGGCACCTTCGGGAATACCCATGATTCAGCATTCACTTGCTGCCATGCTTGAGTTTTATCACAGGGGAAGGATAACTCTTGAGGATATTGTCAACAAAATGTGTCATGCTCCGGCCGATATTTTCAGTATTGACAGGCGAGGCTATATAAGGGAAGGTTACTATGCCGATTTGGTGCTGGTGGATTTAAACCATGAATGGAAAGTTACACCGGAGAATATTTTATATAAGTGTAAATGGTCGCCCCTGGAAAATATTACCTTTCATTCCGCTGTAAGCCATACGTTTGTTAATGGCTGCCTCGTTTATAATGAAGGCAGGATAACAGATGCTGCCTGCGGCAAGAAACTTGTTTTCAACAGGTAATACAGGGATACTTAAATGAAAGAAGCTTTAAAAAATATTAAAATTGCCGTGCTCTGACAATTGGATATTGAAATTTGTTAACTTTAGTTTAATAATTAATAGTACTTAGTAATAATGAATAAATTTATTATTTATCTGTTCCTGTCATGTGTGATCATTAATTTTATAAGCTGCAGGGAAAAGAGGCAGGAATCCACGGATCACAGGCAGGATATAAAATATAAACCGGATTCCCTGGCAGAAAATCTGATAGCCGATACAATAATTTATGATGTAATAATAAAGAATCCTTATCCCGATGATGAGTGGACTGAAAAATGTCTTGGCTATCTTAAAAGGGATAAGTTTGTTGATCAGCTCTTTGATGCCGTATATAATAAGCAGGCAACTGTATACGATTTCTTTACAGGTGAGAAGATGTCTCCGCGTGACCTTAGAAAAGTTGAAAAAAACGAGGATTTTGAAAGGGAGAAGGTTGGCAAAGTGCAATTTGCGGAAACCTGGTATTTTGATGCTGCTAACCTTACTATGGAGAAGAGAATATTATATATAGTCCTGGGCTATGAGTTCAAGGGAGACAGCACCGAGGTTATAGGATACAAACCGGTATTCAGGATTAATTTCAATTAGACTGACAGGGATAATTGTAACGATTATAACTAATATGTAAACTATATAGGTTTTCTGAATAATTATTTAATTAAAAATAATTACTTTAGATGTAAAATAATGTCCTGATTTTATAATAACCAAACAGTAAATTTAAATGCTCACAGTTGAAAAAATTGGAGGGACTTCAATGTCCAAATTCCATGAAGTCCTTAAAAATATTATTATTGGTGAAAGGGAAGATTGTGATTACTATAACAGAATTTTTGTAGTATCGGCCTACGATAATGTTACGAACTGGCTGCTTGAACATAAGAAGACAGGGGAACCGGGGATCTATCAGAAGTTCCTGAATAATGAGGACTATAGCAGGGCACTCCATGGACTTCTAAATAAGTTGCTTGATATCAACAGGACTTTTACTGACATTAATCTGGATATAGAGGTCGCTGATAAGTTTATCACCAACAGGATTGTACAGGCGAAGAATTATTTGAACAGCCTGGGAGATGTTCTGGCTTCGGGATATGTCAACAGGCAAAATATATTGCTTGCTGCACGCGAGATACTTTCTTCCATAGGGGAAGCGCATTCGGCATTTAATACTGTAAATATCCTGGAGAATAATGGTATTAATGCAACCTTTGTTGATTTATGCGGATTTAATGATTCGGAATATCTTACTATAGATGAAAGGATACATAATGCTTTTATAAACCTTGACTATTCCAAAACCATTCCTGTAGTAACCGGATATACAAAAGGCACCGAAGGAATAATGAGAGAATTTGACAGGGGATATTCAGAGGTGACATTCAGTAAAATCGCGGTTGAAGTAAAAGCAGACGAGGCAGTCATACATAAATTGTATCATCTTTCTTCAGCGGATCCCAACATTGTTGGTATTGACAAATCAATTCCTGTCGGACACACTAATTTTAATGTAGCCGATCAGCTTGCCGACATAGGCATGGAAGCAATTCATCCAAAGGCCTCCAAACCTTTGGAAATAGCAGGAATAAACATACGCATAAAAAATACATTTGAGCCTGACCATCCCGGTACTTTGATCTCAAAAGATTATATCAGTGAGGATAAGAGGGTAGAAATTATTTCGGGAATTGATAAGGTTGTGGCTATCGAGATACATGATCCCTTTATGGTCGGGGAGGTTGGTTTTGACAGGGGTATTATGGAAATATTTCAAAAATATAATGTCAGTTATATAATGAAAGCAACAAATGCAAACAGCATAACACAGGTTATACTGGAGGAAGATTTGAATAATGAGCTGATAAATGAATTGAAGAAGAATTATCATGAAATAACGGTACTGCCTGTTGCTTTGGTATGCGCCCTCGGCACCAATATAGCAAAACCGGGAATACTCGTAAAAGCGACGCAGGCACTGGCAAATAATAATATTAATATTGAATGTATTTCTCAATCGCTCAAGCAGGTGAATATGCAGTTCGTTATTAATCGCAAAGATTTTAAAAAGGCAATAATTGCATTAAATGATGCTTTATGTATTGATTAGAAAGCTGCCGCATGCTCCCCACCTGTATCTGAATCATAGTCACTAAGGGTGAATTATTTTAATTTACATTAATTGATAATTAGTTGAAAAGATTACTGTTAATAACGTTTTTTGTTTTATTATCATTTCTTTGTTTGAATGCACAAAAGGAATATAAACCGAGGTCTTACCTGGGGATTATACAGGGAGCGAACTTTTCAAGGGCCGACTTTCAAATAACGGGCATTTATCAGACGTTAAGGCAAGGTTACTCAGGCGGGATATTTTTCAGGTATGTGTCTGAACCGATTGCAGGTATTCAAATCGAATTAGACTACACAGAAAAAGGCTGGTCAGCGGATTTTAATACATCCGAATATTATAACGGGCGCCTGACCTATATTGAAATGCCTTTTCTGACCCACATAACTCTGGGCCGGAAGAAGATATTTTTCACGTTGAATTTCGGCCCTTATGTGTCGTATCAGTTAACAAATGATATTGAAACCAATGTGGATTATCCCACGGAAATTGACAATAGGTTTGAATTCGGGTACTGTGCGGCAACCGGATTTGGTTTTCGCTCTGTTATAGGGTCTTTTCAAATTGAAGGCAGATACTTAAACAGCCTTACCAATTTATTTGATACATTTACAAATACGCAGCTGGAAGCATCAAGAAACCAGGTAATAAATATATCTTTTATCTATATGGTAAAAATAAATTAATCTTTTTTCAATCCCAAATCCCGCACAACCATCTGAATTGTTTTCCTGCTTCTCTGCTCAAGTAATAACTCTTTATTGACCATTAAGCGTTTTATCGTCGCATCATCATAATATCGGATTGTTATTAGCTCAAGGTACGGTTCATATGACACATCAAAATCATTCCTCAGATCGTTGATGACAGGATTTATCCTTGTATGGTCATCATTTACACATACTTTAAAATTTATAGCCGTATTCTGCATTAAATTGATTTTCAGTCCGTATTTTGCAAAGCAGCCAAAGATCTTTTCGAGATTATTCTCGGCAATAAATGAAAAATCCCTTGGATAAATCTGTATTAACACCTGGTTCATCTTAAAAATAAACGAAGGTACAAGTTTATCATAAGTATAGTTCCCGATTACCGTACCCGTTTCTTTGGGATTAAGGAATGATTTTATATGCAGCTTAATGTTTTTTCTTTGCAAAGGCTGGATTGTTTTGGGATGGATTACACCTGTTCCGTAATATGCAAGCTCTATAGCATCGAGATAAGATATTTTGTCAATCTTAACGGTATTATCGAACCATTTGGGGTCGGCATTTTGAACGCCCGGAACATCTTTCCAGATAGTGATGTTTGGTATATCAAGTATATGGGCAATCACTGCTGCCGTATAATCTGAACCTTCCCTGCCCAGGGTTGTTGAAAGGTTACTTGTCGTTGAGGCTATAAATCCCTGGGTAACATAGACTTTATTGCTGCTGAAATTAAAAGCATCTTTAACAAGTGTGCCTGACAGATCCCAGTCAATATTGGCTTCACGGAAATTATTATCTGTTTTCAGATATTTCCTGATATCAAGCCATACCGAATATATACCTGACAGTTTTAACCAGGCATCAACAATTTTTGTGGATAATATTTCCCCGACAGGCACAATCTGATCATATTCAAAATTATATTGAAAAGAATGTTCCTGCCCCAGTTTCTCTTTAAGCTTGCTGAAAATGCCATCAATTTCGCGATATACAGGATTGTTTTTGTCAGCAAAAAGGTCGTTTATTATGTTATAGTGGTACGATTCGACAATTTCCAGTGCTGACTGAAGTTCCGGACTACTATTGAAATAATGGGCAGTCACCTTTTCCAGTGCATTGGTAGTTTTACCCATTGCTGAAACTACTATTATAATCCGGTCGTTATAAGCTGCAACTATTTTCGCCAGAATTCTTACCGCTTCGGCGTCTTTTATTGATGCGCCACCAAATTTGAAAACAATCATGTTTCGTGCAGGAATTTTGTTTAATGCTTCAAGATACTAATTTAGCACCTCAGTTTATAATTTTTTTATATTTATTGTCAGAAATTTATTGCATGCCAATCTGAATCAGTTAATATTATCTGTTTTTAATAATTACACCTTACTTTGCATAAAATACATTAGTTTTGGGGCATGGAACTGAAGGAGATCACGAATCTGTACAGGGGTCATCCCAATACAACAGATTTTGTCAATGAATTAAAGAATTCGCAGGTAGCGCACATTCATCTTAAAGGTTTATCCGGCTCATCAAAGTCAGCATTTGCAGCACATGTGTCTATAAGAGTGCCGGGCGTTGACCTGTTCATTTTAACTACCAAAGATGAAGCGGCATATTTTTATAATGATCTGAATAACCTGCTTGATGAAAAGAATATTCTTTTTTTCCCTTCATCGTATAAACGTTCAGTTCAGTATAAAAATACGGATAGCGGAAATATCATTTTAAGGACTGAGGTACTGAATAAGCTGAATTCTTTAGCGGGCCGGGACAGGGAAATTTCAGGCAGTCTTTGCATAGTGACATATCCCGAAGCACTGGTCGAAACAGTTATAACCCATAAGGGATTGAAGAAAAATACCCTTCAGCTTATAAAGGGAAGTAAGAGTTCCATTGCTATTATTGACGAGGTACTAAGAAAATTCAGGTATAGCCAGCAGGATTTTATCTATGAGCCGGGACAGTATGCAATAAGGGGAGGGATAGTTGATATTTTTTCTTTTTCCGATGATTTGCCTTACAGGATCAATTTTTCCGGAGATGAGATTGATTCTCTGCGGACATTTGATGTTGAAACGCAACTGTCGATAAGCTATCTTGATAAAATTTCCATTCTTCCCAATATACAGGATTTTTCTGTTGAAGAAATGAGGGTACCTTTCCTCGAATTTATACCCCGGTCGTCCAGGATATGGATTTCGGACGCAGACTATGCCGCACAGAAAATTGAAGAATTATATGAGAACACGGTTTTTCAGGCAGAGACAGAAGAGCAGTACAAGGCAGAAAAAGAACATATGCTTATAACCGGGGAGGACTTTACCGGGAGGCTTAAGAATTTTACGCTGGTTGAGCTGGGCCCCGGGTTTTTTTACCCTCCGGTAAAGGAGTACTCTTTTAACACAGCTTTACAACCGGCCTTTAACAAAAATTTCAAATTATTAGGTGAATATTTGGGAAGTTACACCGATAAAGGTTATACAAACTTTGTGCTTTCTGAAAACAAAAATCAGATAGAACGCCTTACATCGATATTTAAAAATATCAACAGCAGTATTAAATTCAATCCGCTGTTCAATACTTTTCACGAAGGATTTATTGATCATGATTTAAAAATCTGCTGCTTTACCGATCACCAGATCTTTGACAGGTACCACAAGTATAAATTCAATAAATATTTTTCAAACAAGGCTGCCTTATCAATTAAGGAGATTAGGGGATTAAAGCCAGGAGACTATGTAGTACATGTTGATCACGGCATAGGCATATTCGGCGGACTGGAAAAGATAGAGATAAATAATAAATTCCAGGAAGCAGTAAGGCTGGTTTATAGGGATAATGATATTCTCTATGTCAGCATACATTCATTACACAGGATTTCAAAATACAAGGGCAGGGATGATACTCCTCCAAGGATCTATAAGCTTGGTACCGGAGCCTGGCAGAGGCTTAAGCAAAACACGAAGAAAAGAGTAAAAGATATAGCCAGGGAGCTGATTGCACTCTATGCCAGGCGTAAAACGCAAAAAGGATTTGCCTTCTCACCCGACACATACCTCCAGGAAGAACTGGAAGCGTCTTTTTTATTTGACGATACTCCCGATCAGCTTAAGGCCACGCAATCAGTAAAATCTGATATGGAAGACAGTACTCCTATGGACAGGCTTGTTTGTGGTGACGTCGGATTTGGTAAAACCGAAGTTGCTGTCCGCGCTGCATTTAAGGCTGTTGCTGACAGCAAGCAGGTTGCTGTGCTTGTTCCGACGACAATACTGGCTCTTCAGCATTATAATACGTTCAGTGAGAGGCTAAGGGATTTCCCTTGTAATGTTGACTATATAAGCCGGCTGAAAAAAGTGAAAGAACAAAAGGAGACGTTAAGGAAGCTGGAAGGGGGAACAATAGACATCCTGATAGGCACCCACAGGATACTGGGAAAGGATATAAGGTTTAAAGATCTGGGATTGCTGATAATTGATGAAGAACACAGGTTCGGAGTAATAGCAAAAGAAAGATTAAGACATTTTAAGTTGAATATTGATACTCTTACCTTAACTGCAACACCCATACCAAGAACAATGCAATTCTCTTTGCTTGGCGCACGTGACCTGTCCGTGGTAAACACTCCGCCACCCAACAGGCATCCTATTTTTACCGAGCTTCATACATTCAATGAGGATATAATAAAGGAGGGTATTGAATTTGAAGTATCAAGAAACGGGCAGGTATTTTTTCTTCACAACAGGGTGCAGAATATTACTGAAATTGAAGTATTGATCAATAAGTTATGCCCGGGCATAAAGACGGCCATAGCGCACGGACAGATGGAAGGAAGGAAGCTGGAACAGATAATGCTTGATTTTATCGCGGGTGACTATGATGTGCTTATAGCAACGACTATCATTGAGTCAGGCCTTGACATACCAAATGCAAATACCATTTTCATAAATAATGCGCAGAATTACGGATTAAGTGAACTACACCAGTTAAGGGGCAGGGTTGGCAGATCAAATAAAAAAGCCTTTTGTTACCTGCTGGCTCCTCCCCTGACTTTTGTAACCCCTGAAGCAAGGAGGAGACTTAAAGCCATTGAGGAATATTCTGACCTGGGCAGCGGGCTGAATATTGCACTTCAGGATCTCGACATAAGAGGGGCAGGAAATCTTCTGGGTATTGAACAAAGCGGATTTATTGCAGATATTGGCTTCGAAACTTATAACAGGATTCTTAATGAAGCTATACAGGAATTAAAAGAAGCGGGGCATAAAGGACAGTATACGGAATACAGTGATGAATATCGCAAAAAGGGAGTTACAGGCGCATTTATCAGCGATTGCCAGATAGATACAGACCTTGAACTGCTATTTCCCGAAGACTACATATCAAATATACCTGAAAGAATAAGCCTGTACAGGCAGCTCGATAATATTGAATCAGAAAACGGACTTAAGGAATTTGAAGAAAAGCTGACAGATCGTTTCGGGCCTCCTCCGGAACCCACAAGAGAGCTGCTGGTTGTTGTGAGGTTAAGATGGATAGCTGTTAAGCTGGGGTTCGAAAGAATAGTGCTCAAAAATCAGATCCTTGTTTGCTATTTCATTTCAAGCCGCAAATCACCATATTATGAATCAGAAATTTTCAGTACGGTTCTGTCCTTTGTTCAAACGAATCCGGGCCTGTTCAGAATGAAAGAAAACAAAGACAAATTAACGCTGACAATAAAAAATATAAAAAGTATTAGTGAAGCGGTAAATTTTCTAAAGACTATTTTAGGTGAATAGTCCGTTTATAAAATGTCTTTTTTATATTTGATAATAATATATTTATAGTCTGCTTATAAAGTGTAATTGGAATAATAACATGACCGGTTAATGAATCTTGCGATTGATATAGGGAACACAAACACCAAGATTGCCATTTTTGAGAATAATAATATAATCCTGGCAGGGAATTATGAAAAATTTACAGTCGAACAATTCAGGGATTTGAAATATAACCGTGAAATTAATAACATTATCATTTCTTCGGTAGTAATCAGTGATTCATTAATCAGCGGGTTACGGTCAATGCCGTGCAATGTGGTTGAATTCGGATATAATACGCCCTTGCCTGTAAGAAATGCATACAAAACCCCCAAATCATTGGGAAATGACAGGCTGGCTGCTGTTGTCGGGGCAAACAGTATTTTCCCTGATAATAATATCCTTGTTATTGATGCCGGAACAGCAATTACATTTGATATAATTACCGATCGAGCAGTATATAGAGGCGGTAATATATCACCCGGACTGGCAATGAGGTTTCGGGCATTAAACAAATTTACTGACAGGTTACCCCTGTTAAGTCAGGATGAGAGTTATCCTGACTTTGGAAGTACAACTGAAAGCGCAATAATATCGGGTGTGCAAAAAGGGATTATTTACGAAATGGAAGGTTATATTAATGAAGCGGGAAGGAAGTATAATAATCTGAAAGTAATTCTTACAGGGGGTGATGCTAAATTTTTTGATAAAATGTTAAAAAAACGCATCTTTGTGGAGCCAAATCTAATATGCATTGGTTTAAACACTATTTTGGAATATTATGTTAAGAACAGATAAGATACTTATAAGTGGTACATTGATGTTATTTATCACCGTGGTTAATGCCCAGTTCATTAGTCATTCACCATATTCCAAGTTTGGAATAGGAGATATGACGAGAACGGGATTTTGTACTAACAGGGCCCTGGGAGGTATTTCTGTTGGCCTCAGGAATAAAAACAGTATTAATTATTTAAATCCTGCTTCATACAGCTCACAGGATACGATATCATTTATCTTCGACTTTGGAATAACGAGTGAATTTACAACAATAAAATCACAAGATGCTTCTGAGAAAACAACAAATATTAATGTTGATCATCTGGCGATAAGTTTTCCTGTCACTAGGTACTGGAAAACAAGTATAGGTATTGTACCTTTCAGCAGGGTGGGGTATGACCTTATTATTGAGGATGAAGAAGATGAGAGCTCAGGCAGGTATACCATCTTATATAATGGTAAGGGAGGGATTAACCAGTTTTATTTTGGTAATTCTGTGCTTCTGGGTAAACATGCAGCACTCGGGCTTAACTTGTCATATTTGTTTGGCACAATTGAGCAGATAAGAACTGTAAAGCTGGCCAATACTTCTTACCAGGCAATTACTTATTTTGTTGATAAACTTAATATAGGTGATTTTAACCTTGATTACGGGATACAGCTGTTTACCAATATTAATGAGAAAAGTAAGATTACTTTAGGGGTCACCTTAAATACAAAAACCAGGATTAATACGGGATATGACAGTCTTGTTGTCCGTGAGATCTTTGGCTTTGAACTTGACACATTAAAACATGTAAGCTATGATGATGGCAATATTCTCTTTCCTCAACGGATTGGCGCAGGGGCAACTTTTAAATATAATGATAAATTACTTATAGGGATAGACTATATTTCGCAGGGATGGTCAAAAGCTTTATTTTTTGACCAGGACTATGGACTGGCCAATAGCTCTTCAATACGGTTCGGACTGGAATATATGCCTATACCATTAACTGATTCAAGAAAGGGTAAATACTGGCAACGCATAAAATTCCGGCTGGGGGGACATTATTCCGGGTCCTATGTGCTTGTAGACGGGAAGCAGGTTATTGATTCGGGAATAAGCCTGGGCTTGGGGTTGCCATGGAAAAATGAGAAAAAATTATTTACAAACACATGTTTCAATATTTCATACGAACTGGGTCAGAGAGGCAGTATAGCAAACGGATTATTAAAAGAAACATACCATATGTTTACAATTGATCTAAATTTGTACGATTTCTGGTTTTTGCAGCCAAAATATGATTAAACCTTCTTAATATGAAAATAAAAGCTAATTTATTAATGTTGTTCCTGTCGGGAGCATTTGTATTTACAACCAGTGTATTTTCTCAGCGCGGGGTAGATGATGGTTCGCAGTACGGGCATGGTGAGGATAGTATAAAGTGTTTAAAAAATATTTCGCTTTACAGGGAATATGTGAGGCAGAAACTCTTCAAAGATGCTTTGCCCTTTTGGAGAGTAGCTTTCAGGGAATGCCCGAGGGCATCATTAAATATCTATATTGACGGGGTTAAAATATACAAATATTTTATTGAAAAGGAAGAAGACAGTAATATACAATCTGCATTGATCGACACATTGATGTTAATTTATGATCAGCGGATAGAGTATTACAAGGATGTATGTAATGTGAGAGGAAGGCAGGGAGTGGATTTATTAAGGTACCGCAGAAGTGAGGATATTGAATATATTGTGCAGGGGTATAACTATCTCAGGGAATCGATGGATTTATGCAAGAATAATACTTCTGAGGCAGTTCTGGCGACCATGTTATCTGCTTCATTAACTTTATGCCAGAGCAATAAGATCGAAGGCGAGCAGGTCTTTAAAGATTTTTTAAGAGGCATAGATATATTAAACTATAAGCTAAAAAAGGAACCCGATGATACGAACCTCGCCATTCTGAAAGAGAGCATGATAAACAATTTTACAAGTAAACCTGTTTGTGATTGTGACAAGTTAATTTCTGTATTTAGTGAGAGGATGGCTAAGAATCCTCACGACGTCGATAACCTTAAGGTGATCACAGCAGTGCTAAAACAAAGTAATTGCACTGATTCAGAATTGTTTTTCAGGGCTTCAAAGAATCTTCATGATTCGCTCCCGTCTGCCGAATCGGCCGAAAATATCGCTATTATGGCTTTTATAAAGGATAAGTATCATGAAGCTATTAAGTATTACAACCAGGCAGTGATGCTTGAGAATGACAGCTTAAGGAAGGCCGGATATTATTTAGGACTGGCAAAGAGCAATTACAAATTAAATAATTTTCAAAATGCCAAAAATTTCTCATTAAAGGCGATAAAACTAAACAATAACTGGGGCGAACCCTACTTGCTGATAGGGCAGATTTACGCCGAGAGTGAAGATGAGTTCGCGGGAGAATGTATTCCAAAGGCAGTATACTGGGCTGCCGTTGATAAGTTTTTTGAAGCAAAGAAGGTTGATCCTGGAATTGAAAATGAGGCGAACAATCTGATTTTAACTTATTCGAAATACTTCCCGAGCAAAGAAGATGCATTTTTCTGTGGCATCCATGATGGTGATAGCTACAGGGTTGGATCATGGATAAATGAAACAACTGTTGCGCGGTTCTGATTATTATTCTGGCATATGAGCCTTTTAAAAAAAATTATTCCGGGTGCTGCAATAATATTTATTGTTATATCATGTGAAAATGATATAGAAAAGATCAATGAGCTGACCAGTGAGTTAAAATTACCTGACCAGACAGGTTATAATGTTGAAGTAACATACAGTGATTCAGGCAAATTCATTGGTAAATTATATACTCCTGAGCTAAACAAATACAATGAAGAAAAAGAACCGTATATTGAATTTCCCCAGGGCATAAAAGTTATTTTTTATGATGATAATGAAAAATTTGAATCCTATATAAGGTCTGATTATGCAATATATTATGAAAAAAAAGAGCTATGGGAGATCAGGAAGGATGTTGTTGCAAGAAATGTAGTCAAGGGTGAGCAGTTAAATACAGAGCAGCTATACTGGGATCAGAACCTTGGGATTATTTATTCAGATAAATTTTCAAAAATAGTTAATGAGGATGGTACTTTTTACGGGGAGAACGGTTTTGAAGCAAGGGAAGATTTATCAAAATGGAAATTAAAGGGATCAAAAGGAACAGTAAATGTAAGTGATGAACAATAGAACCGGCTATATATTTGAAATTTTATGGCTATTAATTGCAGTAGCATGTTTGGTTCTTGCTATCCACCGGACTTTTAAGGACGGATTCAGCCGGAGTTATATGCTATTTATTCTTTCGGTAGTTGCCTTTTTAATGTATTCCTTGCGCCGATATACCAGAAAATCGCCGAAAAATAAATAAAGGGGACTTTATACTGATGAGCAACCTGACTATTATTATTATTTGTCTTTTATTTTCTGCTTTTTTCTCAGGAATGGAAATAGCGTTTGTAGCATCCAACAAGCTTAGAATTGAGCTGGACAAGAAACAAGGATTATTGTCTTCAAGGATTATATCACTCATAACTGCCCGTCCGGGTCAATATATAACAACGATGCTTGTCGGCAATACTATTGCCCTGGTTGTGTATGGTTCTTTTATGGCAAAGATTCTTGAACCCCTGGTTGTCAGAATTACTTCCTCGGCAATAGGAATTCTGGGAATACAAACAATCATTTCAGCAATAATCATACTGCTGACCGCGGAATTTCTCCCAAAGACCCTCGTAAGAATTAATCCTAACCTGGTATTGAGATTTATGTCTTCTGCAGTGGCCTTATTTTATATATTGTTGTATCCGATTACAAGGTCCACGATGTGGATAATAAACCTGATAATTAATAAGATCGTTAGTGACAGTCACACCAACAAATATTATAAAAACAAGGTTTTCGGTAAGGTTGATCTTTATCATCTTATTAGTGAAAGCCGTGAAGAATATGCTGAAGAAGTGCAGGAAGAGAATGAAATTAAGCTTTTCCAGAATGCGCTGGAATTTTCAAATGTCAAATTAAGGGATTGTATGATACCTCGTGCTGAAATTGTGGCAATGGAGTTAAACAGCACTGTAGATGAGCTCACACAGAAATTTATTGAAACCGGGTTATCCAAAATATTAATATATAATGAGACTATTGATAATATAATGGGATATATTACATCAAAAGAACTGTTTAAGAGTCTTTCCGATATTAAATCAAGACTGATAAATATATCTTATGTTCCTGAAACGATGAATGCGAATAAGCTCCTGAGGAAGCTAATCCAGGAAAAGAAAAGCATTGCTGCTGTGGTTGATGAGTTTGGAGGTATCTCAGGTATGGTTACTATTGAAGATATTATTGAAGAGATTTTCGGGGAGATTGTGGATGAACATGATACTATTGAGCTTACGGAAAAACAATTGAATGATAAGGAGTATATTTTTTCGGGACGTCTCGAGATCGACTATATTAATTATAAATATAAGTTGAAGATTAAAGAATCAGAGGAATATGATACACTTGCCGGCTTTATTTTTTATCATTACGAGAATATTCCCAAGATGAATGAGAGTTTTTCCATTGATAACTTTAGATTTAAAGTATTGAAGGTGAGCAAAACGAGGCTTGAGATTGTGCATATGACAATTATTGATAGCAACTAGCGTTAATATGAAAAAGTATTATAAATAAGTGTCGATTAATTACAGATAATTATTTCTGTGAAAGTATAAATTGCTATATTCGTAGCCTGAATTTTTTTATCATATAAAACCCGAAATTTATGGCAACATTACAGAAACTAAGAGAACGCGCGGGATTATTCATTTCCATATTAATAGGTTTTGCTTTGCTTGGTTTTATCCTTAATGATTTATTCGGCTCAAAATCAAAGAGATCATTATTCTCAAATTCTCAGTACGAGATTGCGGAGATATCCGGCAAATCTATTCCCCAGAAGGACTATTTGAAAAAGGTCGATAACATGGCTTCAGTATACAAGTTTACACTGGGAAGGGATAATCTTAATGAAGCGTTTATGGACAATATAAGAACTGATGTGTGGGATAAAATGGTACAGGATTTTGTAATGGAGAAACAGTACAAAGAACTGGGACTGGCGGTTTCCAGTGACGAGCTGTTCGATATGTTTCAGGGTTCAAATCCGCATCCTCTGATAAGGCAGTTTTTTTCCGACCGTGAGACAGGCCAGGTAAACAGGTCTCAACTTTTCAGGTTCCTTCAGGAGACACAGGAAGATAATAATGTTGAGGAAAAGAGGTTCAGAATTTACCTGGAGAATGAAATTCATAGATATACTATTTTTCTTAAATACAACAATTTGATTAGTAAGGGATTGAATACCACAACTCTTGAAGCAAAGAGAATGGTGAATGAATCAAATAAGACTGTGAATTTTGATTTTGTAGTGCAGAGGTTTAATACTGTTCCGGATTCTGTTATTGCAATAAAAGAAAAAGATATAACAGATTATTACAAAAAGCATAAAACTGATTTTGAGCAAGATGCATCAAGAGATATAAGATATATATATTTTGAAGTTGTACCTTCTGAAGATGATTATAATACGGCCGGGAAAGAGATAAATGAAATTAAACCCAGGTTCATGGAAGCGCAGGATATAAGACAGTTTGTTGAAAATAATTCAGATCTGAAGTATGATGATAGAAATTATACATATGACAGTCTTCCCGAAATATTGAGAGATTCGCTATTTGATGCGGAAACAGGGACTACATGCGGACCTTACTTTGAAGACGGGTCTTACAAACTGGCAAGGCTGGCAGAAATAAATTATTTGCCTGACTCGGTAAGGGCAAGGCAGATATTTTTACCCGGGAGTCAGCGTAATGCAGTGCAGGTGCTAAAATTGGCGGATAGCCTTAAAAATATGATTGTCGAAAGGAGGGCAGATTTTGCTGAATTGGCCAGGACAAATTCAGCCGACGCCTCAGCGAAGGAAGGCGGTGATATGGGGTGGTTCAGTGAGAGTGACCTGGTATATTTAAAATCACTGAGTGACAGCTGTTTCTTTGGTCATACAGGGGATGTTAAAATGATTACAACACCCTATGGATATCACATTATTGAAATACTTGAGCAGTCAGGAAGGGTCAAAAAAGTACAAATAGGTATTATAGTAAGAAAAGTAAGGATTAGTGAAGAGACAGACAGGGGTTATTTTATGTATGCAAGTGAGTTTGCGGGACTGAATAATACTTATGACAAATTTAATGCAGCAATAGAAAAGGAGAATCTGGTACCACGATTTGCTAAAAATCTGAATCCTCTTGAGAAGAATATTACAGGTCTCGATTCACCAAGGGCACTCGTAAAATGGGCCTATGATAATAATGAACATGCTGTTTCGGGTGTGTTTAGGCTGGGCGACAAGCTGGTTATTGCTGCAATTGATAAAGTCAGGCTGAAAGGGTATGCCCCTGTTGAAGATGTAAGAGCCGAGATAGAGATAGAAGTGAAGAAGGAAAAGAAAGCGGAATTTATAATTAAAAGTCTCCCGGGAAAGCTAAAAGATGCCAAATCACTGGAAGAGCTGGCATCCGGATTAAATACTGAAGTGCAGACTGCCACGAACATAAGATTTACTTCCCGTTCCATCGGAGCAGCAGGAATTGAGCCAAATGTTATTGCAGCAGCATTGGTTCTTGATGCCGGCACACTCTCAGGTCCGATTACAGGGAACGGTGGAGTATATATTATTACCGTAACGGATGTTAATGAGGCACCTGAGCCTGCTTATGATGATGTGAGAAGGGAAATGCAGTTTATGGAAAGAAATTACATTACACGTGTTTACTATTCGGCATATGAAGTATTAAAAGAAATGGCAAAGATTAAGGATCTCAGGACAAAATTCTTTTAATTTATATTAGGAGGTATGCTGGCGGCTATATTAATCAGCCAGGATCTGCCTGGCGATCTCTGAAATTGTTTTATTATCAGCCTTGCCTGCAAGCTCTTTTGTCGCTGTGCTCATTACTATGCCCATATCTTTAAGTGAAGTGGCATTCACCCTTTCTATTATTTCCTTTAACCTTATTGTTAATTCATTTTTATCAAGCTGGGCAGGCAGATATTGTTCGATAACCTTTATTTCCAATATCTCATTATTAAACAAATCTTCCCTTCCCTGTGACTTGTATATTTCCGCTGATTCCTTTCTCTGTTTTATCAGTCTCTGTATGATTTGTAACTCCGCTTCGCCTGTCAACTGTCCGGAAGCCCCTTTTTCTGATTTGGCATGAATAAAAGCTGTTTTTATTGCCCTGAGAGCTTCAAGCTTATCTTTTTCCCTGGCAAGCATAGCAGCCTTAAGATCTTCGGATACTTTTTCAAATAAGCTCATTATTAAATATTTAGATGATATTAATTAATCAGTCGACATTATCGTGCAGATAAGAGTTGTCTTTTTTAAGTTTTACATTTGAATCTTCATCATCGGATAGCGAATACCGTGATATTCTGGATTCTTCCGAATGTTTAATATTTTTTAACTTGATTTTTCTCCTTTTATATGCAGGTTCATCCTCCAGCTCTTCAATATAATTATTATTCTCGGGTTTTCTGTAGCGTAGTTCTTTAAGTTCTTCCTGCATCCTTTTTATGTTTTTCACTCTTAATGATGCTTTATTGGGGTCCACGGGTTTATGAAACCTGGATGCTGCATCCTTTAACTTTTCTTCTTCATTTATATCAAATTCAATTATTCTCTGCGCAACAAACAGATTATCCTGCTTTTTGTCAGGCTGCGGCATGTCATTTACTTCAAACATGGTATCCCCGGCATTACTTTTTATTTCATTATCACTTAATGGCACTTTGTCAAGATGTTTTTGCCTTGCATAAACATCGGGAATGCTGTTTGTGCCGAAGCCGGTGGCGATAATGGTAATGTTCAGGTTTAATCCCAGTGAATCATCAATACTGTTTCCCCATATTAAATCGGCTTCTGATCCGGCAATTTCCTGGACATAATCTTTGATCTGTTCAATCTCATCCATAGTTACCTCTTCACTGCCTGAAGTAATATTTATCAAAACATTCCGTGCGCCTTTAATGTCATTATCATTAAGAAGGGGGGAGTTCAATGCATTTTTTGCAGCTTGAATTGAGCGGCCTTCACCGCCGGCTTTTGCTGATCCCATTATTGCCACGCCGCTGTCTTTCATGACCGTCTCGACATCGGCAAAATCAACATTAATGCTACCGTGGACAGTGATTATTTCAGCTATCCCTTTTGCTGCTATAGAGAGTATATCATCAGCCTTGGCAAAGGCCTCAGATACTTTGAGGTCGCCATAAATTTCACGGATTTTTTCATTATTAATAACCAGCAGGGAGTCGACATATTTTTCAATCTCTGCAATTCCTTCCAGTGCCTGGTTTATGCGGCGCTGGCCCTCATTTCTGAAAGGAATGGTGACTATGGCCACGGTAAGTATATTCAGATCTTTAGCCGCCTTTGCTATAACCGGAGCAGCGCCTGTGCCGGTGCCGCCTCCCATTCCTGCCGTTATAAATACCATTTTCGTGTTGTTAGCCAGGATTTCGTTCACATCGTCGATATTTTCTATAGCGGCCTGGCGCCCAAGTTCGGGTTTATTTCCTGCACCGCGTCCTTCAGTCAGTGATTTCCCCAGTTGTATTTTTATGGGAACAGGACTGTTAAGGAGAGCCTGGGCGTCCGTATTACAAATACAAAAATCCACATCTTTAATGCCCTGCCTGAACATGTGGTTTACAGCGTTGCCACCGCCCCCCCCTACTCCGATCACTTTTATTATTGATGTCCTGTTTGCCTGGATTTCGAAATTCATTAAATCATCCATGGTTTAAAGATTTATTGTTTTTTACCTTAAAACATATTTACATTTTGGTATCATTTTCTTCGACAAATATGTCGCTCAGATTTTTTATAAATCTTGATATTCTGGTATCTTTTTTATTTTTTTCTTTGTCGTTCTTCCCTGTGTCTGATGTAACTTCGACCTGTTCTGTCTTTTTATTTTCGAGAATTTCATAACCTTTAAGCAACAGGCCTATGCTTGTGGAATACATTGGCTGGACAATTTCTTTATGCGTATCACTGGCAACGGAAATATTGGGGTAGCCTATGCGGACATCCATTCCTGACCTGTAATTCACCAGCTGGGGTAAATATCTGAGGAGCGACCCCCCTCCGGTTAATACTATGCCGGCGCTGAGTTTTTCCATACAGTCGGAGTTTTCAATTTCAAACAATACCGCATCAATAATTTCCTCCATTCTTGATTGTATAATATAAGCCAGGCTTTTAAACGAAATTTCCTTGGGGTCCCTGCCGCTTATTCCGGGAATAGTAACTACCTTATCTTCCTGTGCCAGGTCGCCGAGAGCGGACCCAAACTGGATCTTCAAAGCTTCGGCCTGGCGGCTGAGAATTGAGCAACCTTCTTTAATATCTTTGGTGACCACGTTTCCTCCAAAAGGTATGACAGCCGTATGCCTTATGACATCGTCGTAATAAACGGCAATGTCGGTAGTTCCTCCGCCGATGTCAACGAGTGCTACGCCTGCTTCTTTCTCGTCTTCTGTCAGCACAGCTGTAGAAGATGCCAGGGGTTCCAGTATCAGCTGGATAACGTTTAAACCGACGCTTTCCACGCAATTCTTAATGTTCTTTGCCGAGGATATCTGTCCGATCACTATATGGAAATTAGCCTCGAGTCTTTTACCCGACATGCCCACAGGATTTTTAACACCTGTCTCGTTGTCCACAATATAATTCTGTGGCAGCACATGAATAATTTCATCCCCGACATCTACGGGAATATTGTACATTTCAGCAATAAGCCTGTTCTTGTCTTCTTTTGTTATTCTTTTTTCATAGGAGTCCCTGTTAATATAGCCTCTGCTTATAACACTTTTAATATGCTGGCCGGCAATTCCCACGAAGACATCCGAAAGTGTTATTCCTGTCTGACTTTGCACTTCATCAACGGTAGTGCGGATTGAATTTACCGTTTCTTCGATATTGAGCACAACGCCTCTTTTTACGCCCTTAGACGGCGTTTTGCTCATACCCAGGATTTCCAGTTTGCCGTTATCATTTTTTCTTCCGATAATTGTTACAATTTTAGTTGTCCCAATGTCTACGGCAGCTACAAAATTATTTTTCTGACTCATAGTATTATTATTTTATACAGACAATTTGATTTTTAAATTTCAGGTTTAAAAAAGAATATTTATTCCAGCCGGTTTTATTTAATCCTTCCAGATAAAATGTTCTGAGTTTTTCTAACTTTTCTTCAAAATACGCGATGTCTCCAAATTCGATAATGTGCGGTCCAACCCTCGGTATTAACTCAAATTCATACTTTTCATTAACATATACCTGGACAATCTGGGAACGCCAAAAATCGTCATTGTTAATATATTCGGCCAGCCGGTATATATCATATATTATTTTTTCTTTTTTATTAACATTTTTAACATCAATATCCATGATGTTACTGGTTTTTTCAATATCGAAGGGTTCGTGAATATGCCCGCTGACCACCAAAACATAGGGGCTGAAGTACTTTGACAAAGGCATTATATTTCCGTCTTCAGCTATATAATAACCCTTATTCATGCTGTTAATTATTCTCACCAGGGGCTTATGCTGGGTAATTTCAATATTGAGTTTACCCTTTTCAGTAAAATATAATTCGGAATTCTTTATAGCCTGGTGGCTCATCAGGAAATGCTCCAGTTCCCTGAGGTCTATTAAATTTGCAGGGTGACCAAGAATCTTCCTGTTGTCTCGTGCCAAAAGATCAAGAATATCACCCTTATTTATAAATTTGACATCTGCGCTGTCCAGAATTTTAATTTTTATATCATTACAAAGCAGGCCCTCCTCGCTTTCAGAGATGAATCCCGAGATTATAATAAGGTAAATAAAAATTGGGACCCAAATAAGTATGAACCTGAACTTTTTCATCTGTTAATTTTTTTCATATTATCAGTAATCATATTCTTTATTGGTTCTACATACTGATCGATATCGCCTGCTCCGAGGGTTAACAGGACTTCAAGCTTCATGTTTTTTAGTACGCCCAGGAGATCATTTTTGCTGCACAATTTCTTATCCGGCAGCCTGACCTTGTCATAAATAATTTTTGATGTAACATTTTTTATTGGTAATTCTCTTGCAGGGTAGATATCCAGCAGGATAAGGTCATCGAGATTATCCAGACTTTCCGCGAACTCATCTGCAAAATCGCGTGTACGGGAGTAAAGATGAGGCTGAAATATGCCTGTAACTTTTTTACCGGGGTACAGTTTCTTCACAGAATCAATAACTGCAGTCAATTCTCTTGGATGGTGGGCGTAATCATCTATATAAACCAGTTCTTTTGTTTTTATTACAAAGTCAAAACGCCTCGTTATGCCGTTAAATGTCTTTAGTGCATTTATAATAGTTTCCCTGTCTATTCCAATTAAGTATGATACGGCAGTGGCAGCTACCGCATTTTCCACATTTACCATTCCGGGATGATTAAGGCTCATATTCTTCATTATGGCGGTGGGAGCTACAACATCGAAGCCATAAGTGCCTTTGTTCAGTGTAATGTTCCTTGCATAAAAGTCTGCTTTATCTGTCAAAGTGTAAGTATAATTGTCATAATCATACTTTAAATCAAGTTTTAATCCTTTCTTAACTAATATCTTACCTCCTTTCCTGGTCTGATTTGCAAACTGGTTGAAGGCTCTTATGAGCTCATTTTTTGAGCCGTAAATATCAAGATGGTCAGCGTCAATAGCAGTAATCACAGTAAATTGAGGATACAGCCTCAGAAAAGATCTGTCAAACTCATCAGCTTCCGTAATTATATAATCACTTTTTTCATTATAAATAAGGTTGCTTTTGAAGTTTTTTGAGATACCGCCCAGGAAAGCACTGCATCCTGCCTGTGATTGATTCAATATATGGGCGATCATAGTGGAAACGGTTGTTTTGCCGTGGGTTCCTGAGACAGCAATATTGTATTTCTGTGCTGCAATAGAACCCAGAATTTCTGACCTCTTGAACAATTTGAAATTGTTTTTTCTGAAGAATGACAGTTCTTTATGATCACCTGGTATTGCCGGGGTAATAATAACCAGTGTATCCTCTTTTTTCAGGTAACTTGCAGGAATAAGTTCTATATCGTCTTTAAAGTGGATGTTTATGCCTGAATTTATCAGCTCCCGGGTAAGGCGTGTTTGTGTACGGTCAAAGCCGGCAACGTTTTTCCCTGTGGCTTTAAAGTACCTTGCCAGGGCACTCATGCCTATGCCTCCGATACCTAAAAAGTAAACCCTGTTAATATTTTTTAAATCCACTGGTTTTAGTTTAACAATTTATATATTTCATTCACTATACGTTCCGCGGAATTTTTTATTCCAAGTTTTTTAATGTTCATGCTTAAAGTTTCAATAAGCCTATAATTGTTTAACAGTTGAACAGCTTCAGGTATAAGTCTTTTTTCTGCCTCTGAATCGCTGATCATAAGTGCAGCATTACTGCGAACCAGGGCCATGGCATTTTTAGTCTGGTGGTCTTCCGCAACATTTGGGGAAGGTACAAGGATTGACGGTTTACCGGCCATGCAGAGCTCAGAAATTGTACTGGCACCGGCTCTTGATATTATAACGTCAGCTACTGAATAAGCATAATCCATCCTTGCAATAAATTCTACTGTTTTTATGCCTGTTATTTTTCTGTCTGCAAGGTTTTTCTGAATAGATTCAAAGTAAAGTCTGCCGGTCTGCCATATCAGATCTATACCCGATTCCCTGATCAGCTTAATATTTTTTAAAACGCTTTCATTAATTGTCCGTGCACCAAGGCTTCCACCCATTATAAGCATTACTTTTTTATTCCCGGAAATATTAAAATATTTTAAGGCATCACTGGTTTTCATTTTCACATTAAGTACTTCTTCCCTTACCGGATTTCCTGTTAACACGATTCTGCCTTTCGGAAAATATTTATCCATACCTTCGTAGGCAACACAAATAGTATTGGCTTTTTTCCCCAGGATCCTGTTAGTAATACCCGCATAGGAATTCTGTTCCTGTATTAATGTCGGTATAGCCATACAGGAGGCAATCCTGAGCACCGGACCACTGGCAAAGCCACCAACGCCCACTACAAGGTCGGGATTATAATCTTTTATTATTTTTCTGGCTTTAGCCATGCTTATCAATAGTTTAAAAATGACAGCAACATTTTTTAACGTAAATCTTCGCTGCAACCCGGAAACGGGCAATGCCACGATTTTATATCCCGCATCAGGCACTTTCTCAATCTCCATTCTCCCTTCAGCTCCGACAAAAAGTATATCAATATTATCATCTCTTTTTTTTAATTCATTTGCAATTGCAATTGCAGGATATACATGTCCTCCTGTTCCACCGCCGCTAATTAATATTTTCTTTGTCACCATTTGCTTCTTCATAAGTTGCTGCAACCTGTTTATTAGTTTCTCTGCTTACACTTAGTATTATTCCAAATGCGATACATGTAAAAATCAAAGATGTACCGCCCATACTTATCATTGGCAAAGGCTGGCCTGTGACCGGCAAAATATTCACTGCCACGGCCATATTCACCATGGCCTGTATAACTATAAGGATTGTAAGTCCCATAGCCAGGAATGCAGGGAATGTCCTTGAGCTTTTCTTAATAATTACACCGGCCCTGAAAAGTAAATACAGGTACAAAAACATTACAATTATTCCGCCTGCCAGTCCGTATTCTTCGATAATTATTGCATATATAAAGTCGGAGTACGGCAGGGGCAGGAAGTTTCTTTGAACACTTTTGCCCGGTCTCACTTTTATAAATCCTCCGGATACGATAGCTATTTTTGACTGATCTATTTGATAGGTTTGATCACTATCCTTATCGACAAAGCTTTCTATTCTGTTTCTCCAGGTTCCGATCCTCCCTTCCCATTCATTTGAAAGTGCTATTACCACGAATATGCCAATTATGGCAGCGGCAATAAGGCTAAAAATGAATAAATACCGGAAATTTATTCTGCCGATAAACATCAGGATAAAAGATGCAGTGAAAAGTATAACTGCCGTGGACAGGTTGGCAGGCAGAATAAGCATGCATATAACCAAAACCGGTATTAATATCGGAAGAAATGCCCCGTAATAGTCTTTTATGTTGTTTTGTTTAACTGACAGCATTCGTGCCAGGTACATCATTAACGCGAGCTTGGCAAAGTCGGATGTCTGGAATGTAAGTCCGATTACCGGTATAACTAACCAGCGCGTGGCTTCGTTAATTGTTATCCCGACAATAAGTGTCAGTATAAGCAGGATGACGGCAATGACAAGCATAAGCTGGGACAGCCGCGAAAAATATTTGTAATGAATCTTGTGAGTGAGAAATATTATTACGAGTCCGAATAGCAGCAATATAGCATGTTTTATAACATAGTAGCTGGTATCGCCACCCTGGTATTTATATGCAAGCGATCCTGTCGAGCTATAAACAGCAAGCAATGAAAAAATGGATAATGCTAATATTACCGTCCATATTATTGCATCACCTTTGAAATATTTCCTGAATTCACTTGCCATTTTCAAATTATTATATTGTTTATCGTTATAACTTAATCACAGTTCTTTAACACATTTTTTAAACTGCCAGCCCCTGTCTTCATAATTTTCAAACAAGTCAAAACTGGCGCAGGCAGGTGACAATAATACGGCATCACCGTCCTTGCCAAGGCAGTAGGCTGTTTGCACAGCTTCCTGCATTGACCTGACATCGATAATATTACTTACTATTTGATCAAAGGCCTTATGAATTTTGGTATTATCAAGGCCCATGCAGATTATAGCTTTCACTTTTTCCTTTACAAGCTCTTCAAGTTCGGAATAATCATTTCCTTTATCCACGCCACCGGCAATCCATATAACCGGATTAGTAATACATTCAAGAGCATACCATGTAGAGTTAACATTTGTTGCTTTCGAATCGTTAATAAATTCTATGCCATGGACTTTGATAACCCTCTCCATCCGGTGTTCGACACCTGTGAAATCCATCAGGCTATCCCTTATATTGTCCTTCCTCAGGTGCAACACGCTGCCCGCTAGTCCGGCAGCCATTGAATTATAAATATTATGTTTTCCTTTTAATGAAAGGTCAGCAACAGACACTTCAAAGTGGTCTTCTTCAACCTCAAAATTTATTGAATTATTTTTCAGGTAGGCGCCTTGTTGTTTTTTATTTTTTAATGTAAAACCAAGCTGCTTTGCCCTGATCACAATTTTTTCCAGTTCCCTGATAGTTATTTCATCATCTGAGCAATAAATAAAATATTCATCTTCAGACAGATTCTGTGTAAGCTTAAATTTCGAGTCTATATATTTCTGAAGATTATAATCGTACCTGTCAAGGTGATCGGGTGTAATATTCAGGAGTATTGCGATATCGGGTTTAAATTCAAACATGCCATCGAGCTGGAAACTGCTTATTTCAAGCACGTAATAATCATAATAATCTTCGGCCACGGACATTGCAAAGCTCTTTCCTATGTTACCTGCCAGTCCGACGTTCAGCCCTGCCTTTTTCATCATATGATGAAGCAGGGAAGTGGTAGTTGTCTTACCGTTGCTGCCCGTGATACAGATCTTTTTTGCATCAGTAAAGCGGCCGGCGAATTCTATTTCTGAGATTATTCTTATATCTTTCTTTCTGATGAGCTGGACGATCTCAGATTTTTCAGAGATACCCGGACTCTTAATTATCTCATCGGCACCCAGTATCAGCCTTTCCGTATGCTTCTCCTCCTCCCAGTCTATCTCATAGTTAAACAGAATTTCTTTATAATAAGTTTTGATTTTGCCGGAATCAGAGACAAAGGTATCATACCCCTGTTTCTTGGAGAGAACGGCTGCGCCTGTTCCACTTTCTCCGGCCCCAAGTATTACAATTCTTTGATCCATTAATTATCTTATTTTTAATGTCACAATTGTAATTACAGCTAGTAGTATGCTTACAATCCAGAACCTGATAACAATTTTTGGCTCGGGATAATTAAGTTTCTGGTAATGATGATGCAGGGGAGCCATTAATAATATCCTTCTGCCTTCGCCATATCTTTTTTTCGTGAATTTAAAATAGCTCACCTGTATAAGAACCGAGAGGCTCTCTATAAAGAACACACCGCATAAAATAGGAATTAGCAACTCTTTCCTGATGAGAATTGCATATACGGCAATTATCCCGCCTATAGCGATGCTTCCTGTATCTCCCATAAAAACCTGGGCGGGAAATGAGTTGTACCACATGAAACCTATGAGTGCACCGATAAAGGCACTCATATAAATCACCAGTTCTCCGCTGTGAGGGATATACATAATATTTAAATAATCGGCAATTATCATGTTACCCGAGACATAGGCCAGTATTCCCAGGGTAAGTCCGATTACCGCAGATGTCCCTGATGCCAGTCCGTCCAAACCATCCGTGAGATTAGCCCCATTTGATACGGCTATTACTATGAGTATTATCATGATGGTCGCTACGATCCATGCCCAGTCTTTTGCCTTATCCCCTAAAAAACCAATTAACATAGCATAATCAAATTCGTTGTTTTTAAAGAAAGGGATATTTACTTTTGTCGATTTAACATCACGAGTAACATATACATTTTTATCAGGGGTTTTATTTTCACCTTCAATAATTTTCATTACAGGCAATCCTTTTTCATTCAATACCTTTTCGCGTACGACTATATCATCATTGAAGTGAAGTGTGAGTCCGACTATCAGGCCCAATATTATTTGTCCGGCTATTTTGAATTTTCCTCTCAGTCCCTTCTTGTTTTTCCTGTAGACTTTGATATAGTCATCGATGAAACCCACCAGTCCCAGCCATATTGTAGTTATTAGTATTAGAATGATATATATGTTCTTAAGGTTTCCAAACAGCAAAACAGGAATTAAAATGGAGGACAGTATTATCAGTCCGCCCATTGTCGGGGTGCCTTTTTTCTGCATTTGGCCTTTTAATCCCAGGTTTCGCACGGGCTCGCCTATTTGTTTTTTTCTGAGGATATTAATTATTTTTTTGCCAAATATTAGAGAAATGATGAGTGATGTCAATACGGCCATTGCTGATCTGAATGATATATATTCAAATACCCCGGCTCCGGGGAAATCAAGCTTTTCGAGATATGCAAACAAATAGTATAGCATTGTTTTATTTGCTTATTGTAAATTCATATTATTCAACATAAATTGCTCTGCAATGATTTCTTTATCATTAAAATGATATCTTTTACCTTTTATCTCCTGGTAATTTTCATGTCCTTTACCTGCCACCAGGATGATATCTCCGCTATTGGCGATCATGCATGCAGTTTTTATAGCTTCTCTTCTGTCAGCAATAATTGAGACATTTTTTCTATAATTAACAGCCACTCCTGCATACATATCGTTAATTATGTCTTCCGGCTTTTCATTCCTGGGATTATCTGATGTCAGTATTGTCTTGTTGCTGTTTTCAACTGCTATTTTTGCCATTTTGGGGCGCTTGCCCTTATCCCTGTCTCCCCCTGCGCCTATTACCGTAATAAGTTGTTCATTCCCGCTTCTAATCTGGTTTATTGTTTTAAGCACATTCATTACTGCATCGGGTGTATGCGCATAATCTACTATGGCTGTCACGCCATTATTTGATTTTAAGTGTTCAAATCTTCCTTCCACAACGGTTAGCGTACTTAGTATTTTCAATATATCATCCCTGGACTGGTTTAATAATCTTGCACATGCATAAACTGACAATATATTATATGCATTAAATTCCCCTATAAGTTTTGTCCATACCTCGACCTGGTCAATGCTCAGGAGCATACCGTCGAAATGGCTTTCTATTATCCGGGCTTTAAATTCTGCAGGTGTTTTTATTCCATAGAATATTTTGCTGGCGTTTGTATTCTGTACCATTACTTTGCCGTTCCTGTCATCCGCGTTAATCAACGCAAATGAGCCGGGCTGGAGCCTGTCAAAGAATGATTTTTTAGCCCTGAGGTATTCGGTGAATGTTTTATGATAGTCAAGATGGTCATGTGTAAGGTTAGTAAATATTCCGCCGTTAAAAGTAAGTCCGCTTATTCTTTCCTGCACAACTGAATGGGAGCTTACTTCCATAAAGGCATATTTACAATTTGCATCGACCATCTCTTTAAGCAGCCTGTTTATCCGGATGGCGTCGGGTGTTGTATGGGTAGCCTCAATTGCTTTATCACTTACATAATTTCTCACTGTTGACAGTAGTCCGGCTTTGTACCCCAGTTTCTGAAAGAGTTTATAAAGTAGTGTAGCTATAGTTGTCTTGCCGTTGGTGCCTGTAATACCTGTAAGGGTTAATTTACCTGACGGGTTATCATAAAAATTTGAAGCCAGTATACCAAGGGCCTTGGCCGGATCATTAACTTTTATGAATGTGACATTCCTGCTGGATTTTCCAGGTATTGTCTCACATAATACTGCTTTGGCACCTTTTTCAATTGCGGGCTGTATATATTTATGCCCGTCTGCTGCAGTGCCTTTAACAGCAACAAACAGTTGCCCCTTCTTAATTTGCCTGGAATCAAAGGATAAACCACTGACAGTGATATCACCAGGGCCTCTTAGCTCCTGAACTTCAATATTTTTTAATATGTCTGCGAGTTTCTTCAATTATCAGTTATATATAACTCATTTCAAGAATAATTTCCTGTCCTTTATTTATTTTTGTCCCGGGGGGAATAGACTGGCTTTTAACACTGCCTCTCCCTTTAAGGACAACCTTTAAGCCGGCATTTTCCAGCAAATAAACCGCATCTTTTGCCCCCATGGCTATGACATTAGGTACAAGGTTCCGGATAATCATCCTGTTATCGAATTCAATATGGTCTTCTTTCCTTGTCGTAATTACCCAGTCGCTATTTGCATTTATGTCACTGACTTTTATGTTTAACTCCCTGAATACCTGTTTCAGTTCATCGCGGTTTCCATTTTTTGAATATGGTAAATCTGTAATAATCTTATTATTGGAACTGGCATTTTCATCATTCAGTTCCATGGCATATATTCTTTTTGCCAGTTCAAGAAAAACCGGTCCGGCCACCTGGTGCCCGTAATAAACATTTTTTGATGGTGAGTTAACAACAACAATACATGAATATTTGGGATTATCGGCGGGGAAGTAACCTACAAATGATGCCTGGTAGCTGACAATAGAGTCTGATCTGTAACCGTATTTTACATTATAGATCTGGTTGGTGCCGGTCTTTCCGGCGATTTTGAAATACGGGTTTTTGAGGTTTCGGGCAGTTCCGTTTTCGACAACACCTTCAAGCAATTTTTTTGCTTTCTTAAGCGTGGATTTTGAACATATGGATGGGTTAATAACTTCTGTTTCAAATGTTGAAATTGTTTTTCCATGATACTGAAGTTCTTTGACAAACCTGGGCTTAACCATTTTGCCATTATTTGCCACAGCATTGTAGAAGGTAAGTGTTTGCAAGGGTGTAAGTTTTACTTCATAGCCATGGGACATCATTGCCAGTGATATGCCTGACCACAGCCTGTCGCCGGGATATTTTATGAACGGCGTTCCTTCACCTCTTATGTCTATGTCCAGTTTGTCATTCAGGTTCATGCGGTATAGCCTGTCGACAAAATGATGAGGTCGGTTTTTGTAAGCTTCTGTAATTAGTTTTGCCATTCCCACATTTGATGACAGTTCAAATGCTCTCTGGATGGTCAGTTTACCATAGCCACCCTGCGGATAGCTCTCATCCCTGATGATTTTATCATAGTACTTGAATATCCCGTGTCCTGTGTCTATAGTATCGTTAAGGTTAATATACCCGTCTTCCAGTGCAGCCATTATCACGGGGAGCTTAAATGTGGATCCCGGTTCGCTGCTTTCACCAACAGCGTAATTCAGAAGTTCCCTGTAATGAGAATTTTTATCCTTGCCCAGGTTGACTATTGCTTTAATTTCGCCGGTCTTCACTTCCATAAGGACAACGGTACCATGATGGGCATCCTGCTTGATTAATTGTTTCAAAAGAGCTTTCTCGGCAAAATCCTGGAAATTAATATTAATTGTAGTGACGACATCCGTACCGTCTTTTGGTTCAATCTCATTCCTGTTGCTGACAGGAATCCACACATTATCTGATATTTTCTGTTTTAACTTTATGCCTTCAATGCCCGATAATTGCTGATCATAGGCTCCCTCTATACCGACAATATTACCCCTGTTACCTTTCGTGGTATACCCGATGGACCTGGCAGCAAGTTCATTATGAGGTCTGATCCTTTTATTTTCCTGCAGGTAAATCAAGCCGCCCTTGTACCTGCCTCTCCTGAATATCGGAAATGATTTTAACTCCTTCAGCTGGATATAGTTGACCTGCTTTTTTATGAGATGATATCTTTTTCCTTTTTTTCTGGCCGAGATAAGTTCCTGTTTGTATTGTTCACGTGATTTATCTTTGAACAGATCTGCGAGGCAAAGGGCAAGAGAATCTGCATTGCCGTAAAACACTTTATCTGTGAGGGCACCTGCTTTAAGGTCCATCCTCACTTCATACAGAGGAATTGATGTTGCCAGCAGCCGTCCGTCATCAGCCAGGATATTGCCCCTGTTTGAGGGGATGATGACGTTCTTTAGAGTTGCGTTCCTGGCTTTTTCTGCCCATTTGACTTTTTCAACGGTTTGCAGATATATAATCTTACCTGCAATCCAGAAGCCAAAGAACAGTATACCCAGGTAAACTATGCCGGCCCTCCATAATATGTCTTTTTTTAATGACATTATTACCTCTTCCTTTTTTTTGTAAGTTTTTTTGGCGGTGTTTCAGGCAATTCAAGGCCAATATTCTTTTCGTCCACCAGTTTTATTACCTCGGACGGGCGACTAATATTCATAAGTTCAGAAGCCGTAGTAATTTGTTCGGAACAGAGGTCCTTAACTTCAATCTGAAGCTTGCCAAGCTTTCTGACAAGCCTCTCTGCGTGAAACCTGTTGCCTATATAAAACAATGCCAATAGCGTTAAAAAGAGAATATACGGGAATTGCCTGACAACACCGGCCTTGGTTAAAATGCTGCCGCTAAAAATGCTTCTTAATGAAAATGCCTTTATCTCATTATGTTCCTGGTCCTGATCGATAAATTCTATGTTGTCTCTGCCGCTCATATATCAGTTTTTTTCTGCAATTCTTAATTTTGCGCTTTTTGCCCTGCTGTTATATTTTATTTCTTTGTAATCAGGAGTAATAACTCTTTTATTTACGGCCCTGAAGGGGGTGCTGTAGTTCCCGAATAAATCCCTGCTAATACCTTCGTTGAAATTGCCCCACCTGAAAAAGTTTTTTACAAGCCTGTCTTCGAGAGAATGGTAACTAATAACCGCCAGCCTGCCACCCTTAGTAACCAAGTCAGTTGTCTGGAGCAAAAATTCTTTAAGATTCTCTATCTCGTTATTAACTTCAATTCTCAGTGACTGGAAGATCCTTGCCAGGTACTGGTTTTCTTTTTTTCCGGGGATGAGTTTTGAAATAGCTTTTATCAGCTGCCCGTTTTTTTCAAATTGCCTTTCCTGCCTGTATTCGATGATAAGTTTGGCCAGGGAGGGAGCATTTTTCAAATCACCATAATTACGAAACACTCTAATAAGGCTTTCAGCAGAATAGTTATTTAATAAATCTTTTGCCATAAATCCTGATTTTTGATTCATTCTCATATCAAGTACTGCGTTGTTTTTGTAGGAAAATCCCCTTTCAATGCTGTCAAAAAAATGTGATGACACACCCAAATCTGCGATAATACCATCTACCTTATTAATCCTGTAATACCTCAAATAGTTCTTTAAAAACCTGAAATTCCCGGTGATGAAGACCAGGCGACTATCCTTTATTATATTTTTTGCCGCATCTTCATCACAATCAATCCCAAAAAGCTTCCCATCCTTTAATCTTCCTAAAATTTCCCTTGAATGGCCCCCTCCGCCATAAGTAGCATCAACATAGATACCTGACGATTTAATATTTAGTCCGTTTACACTTTCTTTTAATAAAACAGGATAATGATAATACATTATAAAGTTGCTCTATGTATGTTTATCAGATTCATAATTTGTACTGCCCATAATTTTTTCAGCCAGGGCAGCAAAATTCGAATCCCCGCTTTCAACCTTACTATATGCATCTGCAGGCCAGATCTCAATTTTCACTGACTGGCCGGCCAGCATTAATTCCTTGCCAGCCCCTATTTCAGTTAATAACCTTTTTGGTATCAATAACCTGTTGTTCGCATCCAGTATCAATTCGTAAGTGTTTTTAAAAAATCCCCTGACAAATTTGTTATGCTCCCTGTTATATGGATTTATTGTCTTTTCAATCCTGTTGTTTTGTTTCTCCCACTCTTCTACAGGGTATAATATGAGGCATTTTTCAAATATGTCTTTCTTAATAACAAATCTGTCATTTATGCCATCCTTCATCTGCCTTTTAAGTGCAGCAGGTAACAATATCCGCCCCTTTGTATCAAGTTTGCATATAAATTCACCAATAAGTGTTGCCATACCTGATTGTTTATGAAGTAAACAAAATTATATAAAAATTTTCCACTTTTTACCACAATTCCACAATTTTTGACACAATTGTTAATAAATAATTAAAAAACTATTTGTTTATCTTTAAAATAAAACTGGTATGAAGGGTAATTATCTAAAATTAAAGCATTGATTATCAACAGATAATAATCGTATATATTTTTTTAGGCTATTAAAATGCTATAAATATTATATTTGTAAATAAACTGCCGGGGTATTTATTATTTTATGGTTATAGAGAGTTTTCCGGACATATAAAGAAAGAAGCATGACAGAAAAAAGGGCATTACTGGAAAAAGTTGATGTCAGGGATGCATTTCTCAGGAAGAATCCCAGGGTGGCAAAATTAATCCCTGGTTTCGTGTACTGGTATATAAAGAAGATAGTGCACCAGAAGGAGATGAATGAATTTTTGAAGGTTCACGGGAAAAAGACGGGGATTGAATTTATTAATGCTGTAATAGAAGACTTTAATGTACGCATTATTATTGAAGGTGAGGAAAATATTCCTGAGGAGGGAAGATTTATATTTGTTGCCAATCATCCTTTGGGAGGGTTTGACGGGATGATTCTGATGCATATTATCAGCAGGTATTTCAAAAATATCAAATTCCTGGTGAATGACATATTAATGAACATTTTAAATATAGAAGAGTTGTTTGTTCCTGTTAATACATTTGGCAGGCAGTCTGTTGAATACGCCAGAAGAATTGACGAGGAATATGCATCGGATTCACAAATACTTAATTTTCCGGCAGGGATTTGTTCAAGAAAAGTAAAGGGAAGAATTATTGATCTGGAATGGAAGAAGAGTTTTATTAGCAAATCAATACAGCATAGGAGGGACATTTTGCCGGTTCATTTTGGTGGCAGGAACTCCAATTTTTTTTATAATCTTTCAAACCTGCGTAAAGCTTTTGGTATAAAGACAAACATAGAGTTATTTTTTCTGGCTGATGAAATGTACAAACAAAAGAACAAGACCATTGCCGTCAAATTTGGCAGGTTAATACCATTTAGCACTTTTGATGGCAGCAGGACTCACCAGGAATGGGCAAAATGGATAAAAGATAAGGTTTATGCTTTAGACGGTATATATAATATTCCTTTGTAGAAAATATCGTCATAAATTTATTACCTGTTAACAATAAAAATTAATTGAAAATATTTTTAAATTTGGGCTCTCAAAACATATAATTTTCATTTTTTATGAAGCCTATTATTCCTCCTGTTGACAGGGTAATTATTGAAGAAGAGCTGACGGACAATAAGTTTTTACGAAACACAAATAAAGCCAATAACATCGTGTTTGTTGTTGATCATCATGATTCACCCAATACCATGACTGAAATCGGAAGGTTAAGGGAGCTTACATTCAGGGCTGCCGGCGGCGGTACGGGCAAAGAGGTGGATATAGACAGATATGATACTGCTGAGGAGCCATACAAGCAGCTTATTGTTTGGGATCCTGACAAAAAGGAAATCCTCGGGGGCTATCGTTTTTTTATTTGTTCAGAAGCAAAGCTGGATGAAGACGGCAACTATAATATTGCTACATCCAGGTTATTCCGGTTTTCAAAAAAATTTAAAGGATATTATCTGCCATACTTAATTGAGCTGGGCCGCTCTTTTGTCCAACCTGCCTATCAGTCAACCAACAGGCATAGTAAGGGGCTCTATGCACTTGATAATTTGTGGGACGGACTGGGGGCCATATGGGTGAATAATCCTGAAATTAAATATTTCTTCGGAAAGGTTACAATGTATACCAGTTATGACAGGGAGGCCAGGGATTTATTATTATACTTTTTCAGGAAATACTTCAATGATACTGAAAACCTTGTTACTGCTTATGAACCTTTGGAAATCGAGACGGATTTAAACAAGCTTGATCTGATTTTAAAAGGAAATACTTACCAGGAAGATTATAAGATATTATCACAGTTCGTAAGGTTCCAGGGTGAGGTTATACCTCCGCTTATCAATGCATATATGAACCTGTCACCGACGGCAAAATGTTTTGGCACGGCAATGAATTATCACTTTGGAAATGTTGAAGAGACAGCTATGATGATAACATTAAATGATTTATACCCTTCAAAGGCTGACAGGCATATAAAAACTTACCATCGTGCTGATCGCAGGATTGTATAAAATAAATGTACCGGCTGATGTGCATCCTCACTCTCAATAGGCCCTGATATTTTTACCTTCAATAAAATTAATAAATGCCATGTTCACCACTTTATTACCTCCCGGTGTCGGATAATCACCTGTAAAATACCAGTCACCCAGATCATTGGGACACGCTTTATGAAGGTTTTCAATGGTCTGGTACACAATCTGCAGTTCCGATTTAATATCTGTGGTCTTCAGCATCCGGGCTATCTTTTCCGAGATTTCTTCATCTGAAAAGGGTTCATATATTTCTTTTACATAATTGATGATCTTTTCTTTTGGCAGGTTCTCCTGGCCCTTGGATTTTTTATAGACATTGTTAATAACCGATTCTTTTCCCGATTCTTTCAGCAGTTCAATTGCGGCTCTGAATGCTATAAAATCACCCAGCCTTGCCATATCTATTCCGTAGCAGTCCGGATACCTTATCTGCGGTGATGATGAAACTATTATTATCTTTTTTGGCTCAAGCCTGTCGAGAATTTTGATTATACTGTATTTTAATGTCGTACCCCTGACAATTGAATCATCAATTATTACCAGGTAGTCTATACCTTTCCTTATGGTATTGTAGGTGATATCGTATATATGTTCAACCAGGTCACTCCTTCCCTTATCCTGGGCGATGAAAGTTCTGAGTTTTATATCTTTAATTGCTATTTTTTCAGTTCTGGGTTTTATTGAAATAATATGTTTCAGTTTCTGTTCAGGGATATTTTTACCCTGTTTAAGAGCCTTAGTCAATTCTTTATTCTTCATGTAGGATTCAACACCTTCAATCATTCCATAGAAAGCTGATTCAGCTGTATTGGGAATATATGAGAAGACGGTATTTTCAAGATCATTATTGACAGCACCTGTAATTTTTGGAGTAAGCAGCTTGCCCAGCATTTTTCTTTCCTGGTATATATCTTTATCGTTGCCCCTTGAAAAGTAAATTCGTTCGAAGGAGCATGATTTTCTTTCATAGGGGCCTCTGATCTTCCTGATCAGGATATTGCCTTTCTTTTTAATAATAATGGAAAATCCCGGTTTAAGCTCATTAATTTCTTCGGTTGCCACATTCATAATAGTCTGAATAGCCGGACGTTCAGATGTTACAATTACAAACTCATCATTATGGAAATAAAATGCAGGCCGTATGCCCCACGGGTCACGCAGCACAAAAGCATCTCCATGTCCGGTTAATCCTGCAATCACATATCCGCCATCCCATTTTTTACTGGATTCGCGAAGCACGTTCTCGATTTTTATATTCTCTGCAATAAGTGATGAAATTTCCGTATTGGAATATCCCTGCTTTTTATACTTATCGAATTCTTTCTGGTTTTCGGTATCAAGAAAGTGTCCTATATTTTCAAGCATTATAACGGTGTCAATTTTATCCCGCGGATGTTGTCCGAGTTCCAGTAATATCTTGAAAAGCTCATCGACGTTGGTAAGGTTAAAATTTCCCGCAATGACAAGGTTTCTTGTTTTCCAGTTATTCTGCCTCATTAAGGGCTGAACATTTTCTATTTTGTTATTACCGTAGGTGCCGTAGCGTAAATGTCCCAGCAGCAACTCACCCGCAAATGGCAGATTTTTCTTTGCCCATGAGGCATCATTCAGCCTGAGGGGATTCTTATTTCCTGACTTTGTAAACCTCCTGTTTATCTTTCTGAAAATATAATCTATTGCAGAACTTTTGTTTGTCTTAATAAGATGTATATATTCATTGCCGGATTCCAGGTCGAATTTCAGACTAACAACGCCGGCACCGTCCTGGCCCCTATTATGCTGTTTCTCCATAAGCAGGTATAGCTTCTGCAGGCCATATCTCCATGTACCATACTTAAGCTGGTAGTATTCCAATGGTTTCAATAGCCTAACAAGGGCAATTCCACACTCATGTTTTACAACATCACTCATTCCGCAGTCTGATAAAGTCTATTTCAATTCGGGAAATGATATATTAACCCTCCTGACAATAAATGCACCCGGGAAATCTCTTTCAATAATTTTTAAAAATTTAAGTGCTTCGCTTTCAGTCCTGAAATCACCAACGTATAGTTTATAATAGGGATAAACAAATTCTTCATAGAAAGGCATATTAACATATTTGTTTTTAAATCTTGAACGCACTGCCATACATTTTTCCCTGGCATCCTGACCCGTATCACGAAATATAGATATTCTGTATCCTTTAATTCCGTTAAGCTTACTGCAGGACCTTAGCTGGTGGTTCATGAAGGTAACAAGCAGGCTATCCTGGATGATTTGTACTTCTCCACGGTTAGGTTTGTGCTGATTTAGTCTTTTAAAGATATTAATCTGTTCCTGTCCCCTGAGAGTATTAAGGTTAATAAAAATCAGAGCTATGACATAAACACAATTTTTCACCCGGCTCCTAAGTGTATTATTAGGTTTCAAAATTAGTCAAATTTTGTTTAGATTGTTTTAAATCATTTAAATGAATTAATGTATAATGTTTCTTCAATATTAATTTTCCTGCCAACCATCAGGGATTTGAATTTTATATATCCTTCCATTTGTAACTTTATATTTTCATGATTTATAACTTCAAGAACAAGGGCGATTCCCTGGATGACATTTGCAATTTTTAATTTCAGCCTGAAGTTATGAATCTCATTTGATTTTGCAGGTATTACAATAGCCTTATCAGTAGTGAGCTTCCCCAGATATTGATTATTAACCGATGTTTTGATATCTATTTCCTTTATCTTAAATCCTATTGATCGCGGATTTTTAACCGGGACCTTTATTTCCAGCTCAAGCACATTGTTTTTTAATCCGGTTATCCTGATATCCTCCGGTTTGCCAAGTTCAATATCTTCAAAATTAGTACAACAGGAAAGTAAAAGCAGCAAAACAAAATATAAAGGTTTCTTTATCATCTATTTATAAGTAATTCAATTACAGCAGTATATATTATCATTCAAGGCTTGAACGGGCATAAAAGTTTAATCACTATTAATTACTATTGATGTATTAATTTATAATTTTAAATTATATTGCAATTATGTAATAATTATTTTAAACGTTCAAATAATATATTTATTAGGGTAAATATATTTTAATATTTTTAATGCTAATGAATTAATCTTAAAATAGAAAAATATAATGGTAACAAAAAAGGAAATTGCAGATTTTTTTGAGCCAAAGAAGCTTGCAATAGTTGGAGTATCAAGAGATGTAAAAAAGTTTAGCCATATTGTCTTCAAAGATCTGAAAGCCAGGGGTTATAAGGTTTTTCCCGTTAATCCGTTTGCAGATAAAATAGACGGGGATGCATGCTACAAAAGGGTGCATGATCTGCCCGGTGATATAAAAAGTGTGCTTATTTTAACTCCAAAGAAAGAAACGGACAGTGTTTTGAGGGAAGTAATAAACAAGGGTATTATCAATATATGGGTACAGCAGATGTCAGAAACTGAGGAAACTATTAAAATAGCTGAAGAATATCAGAAAGAGATTATCCACAGGAAGTGTATTTATATGTTTGCCGAGCCTGTTACAGGGGTACATAAATTTCACAGGGCCATATTAAGGTTGTTTGGAAGGCTGCCAAAATAAGGACTAATCCGGTTATAGCTTTTTTGCTGTTTGCATAACAAGGACATCTGAATCAATAAAAGGGCCTATTCTTCTGTAAATAAAATTCAACATTCTTCTGTCGGAGTTGTCAACCAGCCAGATAAAACCAGGTATGTTATTTTTGAACTGTATTTGCACGGACCTGTTCAGAAGGGCAACAGGCAAGCTGGCATGCCGGCGGTATTCTTCACGGACAAAAAGATTATTATACTCAATGGTATCCTTATCCAATCTATAGGTTATATTCCAGCCAATTATTTGCGATTTATATAATAGTCCGACGCTATTCAGGGTTTCAATTTTTTCAGCATTAACAAATGGCGCCAGAAACCGGGGGATGATTTTTTCATTCCTGATATGCCTTTCCAGATCATTTTTCTGCCTGTCATCAATATCAATCCATAATACAATTTGCATTCCCTCGGGCAGGTGCCGGTCATGTGTCCATCTAACCTCATCCCTGTGATTTATGCTTGATTTGAAAATATGCATTAACGTAACAGGAGTAGTCCATTTATCTTTTTCCACCAGTTTAAATATAAAACCTTTGCTTTCCCAGTTTGAGCGGAAGTATATCCTTGCTTCCCGGTAGCCTGCTTTGGCAAGGGCCACGGTTATATAATTTACCAGCTTACTTCCCAGTCCCCTGTTTCTATGTTCTTTATCGACGAGGAGGGAGAGGATTTCAGAATGCTTTTTGCTTCTGTCAAATTCGGCAACCGCCATGCCTGCTATTTTGCTGTCTGTTTTTACCAGGATTGCCAGCAACGGATCATTAATATCCATTGTTTTCATCTTATCGCTTATCCTGGGGAAGGTATAGCTGTCATATTCCGAAAGTAAATACGATAGAGTCAGGTCTGTGCTTAATTGAAATTTATAATCCACGATTTTATTAATTTTCAACTAATCATTATTTTCTGATTTTGCCCAGTATGTATCTGTTTCATTTACCAGGGCCAGCCTGTGTTCTTTTCTTTCAGGATTTAAAATATTCGGTCTTTTAAATCCCGGAATAATTTTCACATCATATATTTCGTCAACATTTGTTTTGTAAATAATTTGTCCGCTTACCCTGCCCAGGGGAAGATTGACAACCACAATTCCTGCAAATGATGATGCGGCGATCGGCAGATCTGTAAATACCCCATCTGTATGTCGAAGTCCGGAGACGCCAATAAAAAGGTAATCTCCTGCTTTTGCCATGCCACGCGCGAAGCTATTTAGTTTAGCAACAACTTCAGATTTATGATTTTTCAGGTCTGCCTTCATCAGCTCTCCCCTTGCCGACTGCAAAAAATATAGCTCATTATCATAAATCCTGGGAGAGTGGGGCATTGCAAGTTCGTCAAGCACAATCTCGCCGGACTGCACATCCATAATTATGCCGCCTGCAAGTTTTTTTTCTCTCCATCCCTGTTTTGTATTAGTATTTCCCAAGGCAGAAACATATTTTATTTTTCCATTGCCGAGGGCCATACCATTGAGGTGACATCTGTCTTCAGGGGCCAGCTGGTCTATAAATCCCGGCTTCCAGATAGTCTTAAAGCTATATTCTTCATCAATTTCTGATACGCATGAAAACAAAGTATTAATTGCCGTAAGTTTATTATTGATATAGTTCATGTCATGCAAAGCCAGCTGTCCGGTATAATATAAGGCCCGTGGCAGGTACAGGGCATCATAGGTGCAGGGTTTGGCCGGGTAGTGTTTTGCCAGCCGGGGTGAATTACGAAGGATAACAACCTCGTTTTTGCATGCGACAGCAAGCTTATTATCACCCTGAGCTATACCCATAGCATTGTCAAAGGTCCTTGGTAACTGTATAAGTTTATCCCTGTTCGGGGCACTTATAAAAATTACTTTGCAGGCCTGGTATGTACTGAAAGCAATTGTACAATTAAGCTCATACAATATCCCGGGAATATTCGGACTATATACTGAAGAAAACGGGGGTAACGGAGCAGACATAAACCAGTATCTGAAAATGTTAATTAGATTTTTGTAATTCTCAATGCTACAATACTTATAACAAATATATACATAAGTTTCTTATTATGGTTGATATGTTCTTTTATAAATATTATTAAAATATTTGTTTAATAATCCGCAAAAATTTAACTTGGACTTACCAATATCACTTAATAACGGTAATTCAGGTTTTAGTTAATTATAATATGATAAAAGACTCAATCATGAAACAGGGACTTATATTTATAATGATTTTAATGACTGTTAATATTTATTCACAGGAGGCAGGATGTATTTCCGGATCCTGTGAAAACGGGAAAGGTGTATATATTGATGCTAACGGGTACAGGTATGCGGGAAATTTTGCAAATGGTAAACGTGAAGGCCCCGGCACATGGTCCAGTCCGGATGGTGAAAGTTATGACGGCTTGTGGGCAAATGATGTCTTTCACGGGCAGGGTACCTATATATGGGCGGACGGAGCAAAATATACCGGGGAATGGAAAAATGGTGTGCAGGACGGATATGGAATTTATTTTTATACCAATGGCGATAAATACACGGGATATTTCAAGAACAACAAATTTCAGGGTAAGGGGAAATATACATGGGCAGACGGCACTGTGCAGGAAGGTATTTATGAGAACGGCAGTTATGTTGGTCCGGAATAGTCATGCTGCATTGGCCTGGCTGCGCTGTTTAAATTTCAGTAAATTCCGATTTATGCAACCTTGCATTATCGATACTTGCATTAAGCTCAAACCCTATTAACAGGGTAAGAGCATTAAAATTAAGCCATAGCATCAGGGCAATGAGTGCTCCTATAGAGCCGAAAAACTTATTTAAATTGGCAAAGTTATTAATGATGTATGAGAATACCAGCGAGGTGATTATTGCCAGCAAGGTAGCCAGGGTGGAGCCGGCGGAATAGAATTTCCATTTGGTTTTTCTCATGGGTGCCAGGTAATAGAGAAAAGATATTGAGAAAAACGTTAGTCCGATTATTATGATCCACTTCCCGGTAAACAGAAGGTAGTCAGTTATATCTATTTCTATTATTTCCGATTCAGCGAGTTTTCCTATTCCTGCCTTGCTGAAAATAAATAATACCGTAGCCAGGGAAACAAGTAAGGACAGAATAAATACCAGTGCCACCGATACTAACCTTCGCTCGAGCCAGGGGCGGGTTTCAATAGTGTGGTATGTGGCGTTGAAGGCTTCAATCATACCGTTTACGGCTTTTTGTGCGAAGAAGAATGCTGTTAATAGTCCGAATATCTGGAGGCCACCCCTCTTTACAAATATTTCCGCCAGCAGTGATTCAATAGCTATATAGGAATTTTCAGGGATTATATCGTACATTATCTCCATCAGTTCTTTCTGGAAGTTTTTGATCGGAAGGTAGGGGATCAAAGTAAGCAGGAAGATAATGCCGGGGCCGAGGGCCAGGAGAAAGTTGAAGGCTATGGAAGAAGCCCTGATATTTAAAGAACCTTTCGTCAAACCATTAAAGAAGAATGAAAAGACATTGTATATCGGAACACCTTCAAAGCCAGGAAAAGATATCCGTCTGAAATAGTCTATTATTTTATGTACCTTTTTGTTAAAAAATTTATATGTTCTCTGATAATGGTGCTTCTTCATCCAAACTAACATTTTACAGCCTTAATACTCATATCCAGACTTTTAAAACGGTGTGTCAGCTCCCCGATTGAGATAAAATCTACTCCGCATTCAGCGTAATCCCTTACATTCTCCAGAGTTATCCTCCCTGAAGATTCAATAATATATCTTCCTTTAATAAGCTTTACCGCCTGTTTTGTGTCATCAACAGTAAAATTATCGAGCATAATTATGTTGACCATGCCAATTTTTAGAATTTCTTTCACATCATCGATATTTCTTGCTTCAATTTCCACTTTGATATCCTTATTAAGCTTTTTCAGGTAATCATGAGTTCTGATTATTGCATTTTCAATTCCTCCTGCAAAATCTATATGGTTATCTTTAATAAGTATCATGTCAAATAATCCTATCCTATGATTTTCGCCGCCACCTGTCTTAACGGCCATTTTTTCAAGCAGGCGCATGCCGGGTGTGGTTTTCCGGGTGTCAAGTATTTTTGTTTTAAGCCCTTCCAGCTTTTTTACATAAATATTTGTCTGGGTAGCGATGCCGCTCATTCGTTGCATTATGTTAAGTACCAGGCGTTCACATTTCAGGATAGCATGTACATTCCCGCTGACCTTAAATGCAATATCTCCCGGTTTAATTTTATGTCCGTCATTAACCAGGGGTTCAAACTGAATGCCAGGATCGATTTTCTTAAATATTTTTTCAGCCATATGCATTCCTGCAAGAATACCTTCCCCGTTAATTATTAATTGTGCTTTCCCCACGCTGCCTTCGGGAATACAGGCTAATGAAGTATGGTCCCCTTCTCCGACATCCTCTGTTAAGGCTGAATTAATAAGTATTTCTATAGAGCTATTCTCCATCTTCTTTTTCTATACGTAATTGGTTGATTACCGCGGTACCTTCCTTAATCTTTATCAGGATGGTGACCCTGAATTTTCCATTTGAAGTGGTGAGGTTACCTATAGCATATCTTGATGTTTCTTTACCCCCCTTATGTAAGATGCTGAAGCTTTGCGGAGGATGATTTTTAAAAAAATCCTGAATTATCAGCTCCGCCTGGTTTTTACTATATATGTCATCTATATCGGACAACGCCAGCTCAACGCTGTTATTGAAATATTTTGCCAGCTCCCGGGCATTACCTTCTTTTATAGCATTAATAATTCCATCAGGAATATCATCATTAAAATTATAAGTATTCGATCTGCAGCTTACCAGTGAAGCCTGAAAAAATAAAAAGGGTATTATAAGTTTTATTAATTTCATTGTTTTATGGATTATGTTTGTATATTATTTTGATTAGTGCCCGGTAACTGATATTTTATATCATAAAAATATTATATCTTATTTGAAATACCATGAAATTATATTTAATTAATACCGGTAAGACAAAAATAAGCTATTTAAAAGAAGGAATACATATTTTTGAAAAAAGGATAGGCCGGTATATTTCTTTTGAAAGTTATGAGCTTCCTGAAATTAAAAATGCAGGACGTTCATCAGTTCATAGAATAAGGGAAGCTGAGGGCAAAAACTTGATAAAATATATTGAGAAATCCGATTATTCCGTACTGCTCGACGAAAAGGGCAGGGAATTTAATTCAATAGAATTTTCGGAATATATTCAGAAGTTGATGAACAGGGGGCTGTCAGCAGTTTATTTTTTTACCGGCGGTGCTGACGGATTTTCTGATGAGGTGTATAACAGGGCAGATGAGGTCATATCTTTGTCAAAAATGACATTTACTCATGAATTGGTAAGATTACTGTTTCTCGAGCAATTATACAGGGCCCTGACAATATTAAAAGGAGACCCCTATCATCATTAATTAATATTTCTATATTAGATTTGTATAAATTTATAAGTATCATCTGCAGCTCATGTTAAAAAACAGATTTATCCAGGGATTCATATTAAGTATTATTCTTGCAATTCTTACCGGTCTTTTATTTAACAATTTGAAATACGGACAGAGGGATGTTATAAGATTTCAAAGAGTACTGGATAACAAGTTCAAATATCTCGACAGGCAGTTTAATGAACTGACAGAGAGCTGGGAAATAAAAAACTATGATGAGCTCTCCAGGAACGGGATGATACTTCTTGTTTACAGAAATGACACACTTACCGGCTGGTCGGATAATTCAATATCGTTCAGTGATATTTTCAGCATTTCTGATTATGAGATTCCTTTTATTTTCATATCCAACAGCTATTATGTAGTCAGGATTTTCAGGAAAGATAATTATACCGTAGTCGGACTGATATTTATCAAGAGCCAGTACCAGTATGAAAATGAATTTTTAAAGAACAGCTACCAGCATGACTTTGCCATTACTTCATCGGCAGAGATAATAACCGAGGGGGCGAGGGGGGCCAGCTGCATATACGACTGGAACAACCAGTATTTGTTTACTCTTGTCTTTTATGACGAACCGAGGTTTCCTGAACTTACAAGGTACCTGCCCCCGTTTTTTTACTTGTCAGGACTGCTGTTCATCTTGTTATTCCTGAATAGCTTTATTAAGAATACCAGATCGGGAACGTGGAGAAACCTTACCATATTTATTGCCGGTATTTTATTTGCACTATTCAGGGCATTACAGATTAAATACCAGTTCCCTGCTGCGGTCTACAATCTTGAAATATTCGGTCCGATGCCGTTTGCTAATTCGCGGATGCTGCCATCCCTGGGGGATCTGCTGGTAAATACCGTTCTTATCATTTTTATTATAGCCAGGGTCAATTCGGATTTTTACTTTCCTGAATACCTGACCGGCAAGAAAAAAATCAACTCGGGTTCTTTCCACATTTTTATGTTTATTATACTTATAGCATTTTTTATCTACACATATTTCATTTTTGAGAGTCTTACCTGCGATTCGCGTATTTCATACGAGGCATATAAAGTAACCGGACTGAGTGCTTACAGTTTTGTGGGGCTTATAATTTTTGCAACTAACATGGCCTGTATAATCCTTATTATTGATACTATTCTTAAAGTAAGCAAAGACATATATTCCCTGGAAAAACTGATACTCATTTTTACTCTTGTACTTATTTCGGCAATTATTTTATGTTTTATTCTTCATTTCAAAATAGATGGTTATTCGGTTCTGTTCTTCTTTCTGATTTTTGTAATTGTCGGGTTATTAAAATACAGGAAGGACAGCATATATAAATATTCGTCACTGGTATTGCTGGTATTGCTATTTTCTATATACACGGTTTATATTACAACCTATATGGTAAGGAACAGGGAGAAGGATGAAATGAAGCTGATGGCTGAAAATTTAGCCACGGAGCATGATCCTGTGGCAGAATACCTGCTGGAAGGGTTAAGCAATAAAATAAGCTCGGATAAACGCCTTATTGAATTATTATTTGATTTTGACTATAGCACGGCTGACATATACGCATATTTACAGAAAAAATATTTTACGGGGTTCTGGAGCAAGTACAATTTCCGGTTCATAGACTGCAGACCTATGGACAGCATTTATTTTGAAATACCTGAAAAAAGCAGGTTCAGGTGCTATGATTTTTTTGATGGCGTAATTAAGGAGAGTGGTATACACCTGCCGGATTCAAAGTTTTACTATATTGAGTATTTAAACGGAAGGATCAACTACCTGGGGTGGATAAGTTATAATATTGCCGGCGCGGCGAATGAGATTTCCTTATTTATTGAACTTGAGTCAAGGCTTGTATCGCAGGAGATGGGGTATCCTGAGCTGCTCCTTGACAGTAAATCGGGGAAAAACACCAATTTAAGCGAATTTTCTTACGCCAAATATTACAAGAACAGGCTAATTGCGCAGCTTGGAAATTTTTTATACACCTTAAAACTCGAAGTATATGGAGAAACAGGGCACGAATACAGTTATCTTAGTTTTGATGGCTATGATCACGTCGTTTATAAAATAGATAATGATAATACTATCATCCTCAGCAAACCGTCTGTTAAGTTTTTTAATCTGCTTGTATCCTTCTCTTATGTATTTGCATTTTATTATTTGCTTGTTGCGGCCTCCTTGTTAATTATTAATTTATCAAAACTCGACAGGGGGCTTGAATTTAGCTTTAAAAACAAGATTCAGCTTGCTGTAATTTCAATCTTGTTCCTTTCGCTCATGCTTATAGGAGGGGGCACGATATATTTCAGTATAGAACAATATAAAAAGAAGCATGACGATAATCTGCGTGAGAAGATACAATCTGTATATGTGGAGCTTGATCATAAGCTTGCGTATGAAGAAAGACTTTCCTCTGACTGGTCAGCAGATAATTATGATAATCTTGACCAGTTATTAATAAAGTTTTCCGAAGTGTTTTATACAGATATAAACCTTTATGATCCCAATGGTGATTTGCTGGCCACATCACGCCCCGAAATATTTGAAAGGGGACTGCAGGGCGGCAAAATGAATCCTTATGCTTTTGACAGGATGGTGACGAACAGGCAGGCAGAATTTATTCATCATGAAAGAATAGGAAATCTTGATTATTTGTCAGCCTATGTACCGTTTATTAATGCAGATAACAGGTTACTGGCCTACCTTAATTTGCCATATTTTACCAGGGAGAATTTGCTAAAGAAAGAGGTGGCAACACTTGTTGTCGCTATTGTAAATGTATTTGTTTTGTTAATATTACTGACTATTGCCATTGCCATCGTCATATCCAACCAGATTACAAAGCCGCTGAGGCTCATCCAGCAGAAGTTCAGTGAAATAAAGCTGGGCAAAAAGTATGAGCAGATCCATTATGACAGGAATGATGAGATAAGCGGACTGGTATCTGAATACAACCGTATGGTGCAGGAGCTGGCCAGAAACGTTGAATTACTTGCCAGGTCTGAGAGGGAAAGCGCATGGCGTGAGATGGCAAAACAGATTGCACATGAGATAAAAAATCCTTTGACACCAATGAAGCTGAGCGTTCAGCACCTGCTGCGTTCATGGAAAGACGGCGAGGAAAAATACGGGGAGTATATTAATAAAGTGACAGGTACACTCATCGAGCAGATTGACAATCTCTCAGCGATTGCTTCTGAATTTTCGAATTTTGCCAAGATGCCAAAAGCAAATAATCAACAAATAGACCTGGCTCAAAAAATAAAGAATACAATAAGCCTTTTTTCCAACACCAGGAATATTGATATAAAAACAAACTTTCATAATAATAAAAAAGTCATTATATATGCCGATAAAGAGCAGCTTTCAAGAGTGTTTATTAACTTGCTGAAGAATGCCATACAATCCATACCTGAAGACAAACAGGGCAAAATAGATGTGGAATTAATGACTGGCGGGGATAAGGCTATTGTAAAAATTAAAGACAACGGGAAGGGGATTCCTGAAGAGCTGAAAGACAGGCTTTTTGTACCGAATTTCACAACCAAATCAAGCGGGATGGGACTGGGACTGGCCATTGTCAAGAACATTATTGAAAATTGTAACGGTAAAATTGAATTTGAAACCGAACTGGGAAAGGGGACAACATTTATTATTGAGCTGCCGCTATTTAAGGAGGAGAATATATTATAAACAATTATTGCAGATCAATGAGAACAATAAGTAATTCACTGTGCTTCAAGCGTTTTGTTGAAATCTTTATTTACATTCTAATAAATAATTTTTTTTATCTTTGAGCATTGTTAAAAAAATAACAGCTTACTCTCATTGAAAAGAGCTTTTCTTATACCGGTTTTTTTATATATAATCTGTAGTTCCTTATATTCACAGGAAATAGGGGGCGTTGTTAATTATTACCTTGAGGTTGACTCTGTTTTTAATGATACTGTTAAAGTTACAGGATCAATGGATGATTTTAACGAGGCGGATTATGTTATACTGATTCAGATGACCGGTGCTACAATTCTTGAACAGACCTATTTTCCAAGGTGGATTGGAGAACTTGAAGACAGAGGAAACTGCGGCAAGTATGAATTCTTACAGATTGAAAAGAAAATTACTCCTGAGAATTACATAGTGTTCACTTCTTACCTGTTAAATGATTATGATAATGATGAGAAGATCCAGCTGGTAAAGATAATGACCGGCGATGAGCTAACTGTGAGCTCGCAGGTTACGTCATACCCCTGGGATGGTCACAAGGGGGGTATAGTTGCCCTGATGGCATTTGACAGGCTTATTCTTAATGCCAATATAAGTGTCAGCGGACAGGGATTCAGAGGTGCTGTGCCGGAGGATAATTATACGGGAGGATGCAGATCCGGTCTTGAGCCGAATTATGACACCTGTTATTTTCATTACAGCCAGCTAAACAGGGCAGGTGACAAGGGAGAGGGGATTGTCACCACGAGTTTTGAATTACTGAAAGGATTAGGGCATGCGTTGAACGGAGGGGGAGGGGGAAACGGACTTTATTCAGGCGGAGCGGGAGGCAGCAGCTGGGGACAGGGTGGCAGGGGCGGACACCAGTACGAAGATATTAATTGTGGATCAGGAGTAGTACTGGAATATGCGCAGGGAGGATTTGGCGCGAATAAATTTTTTAATGACAACATGATAATCTTGGGCGGCGGCGGGGGAGCAGGGACAGAGAATAAAATCGATTCGGGAAGGATCGGTTCGTCAGGAGGCAATGGAGGAGGAATGGTTTTTATCCTGGCAAATACGTTGACCGGTATCGGTAGTGGAAGGTCAATACAGGCCAGCGGGCAGGGTCTCACGGGCATTGTTAACGCCAGTGGCGGCGGTGGCGGTGGAGGAGGTGTAATATTAATGGATGTCACTAATAACAATGGTAATATATCACTATATGCAAGGGGCGGCAATGGAGGAAGTACAGGATCTAACTGCACAGGCTCGGGCGGCGGCGGCGGAGGAGGTGTTGTGATGCATTCCGGTGCTACTTTTCAGGCCAATCAGATTCAAACAACTTTTGGAAACAAGGGTAGCGTTGATTTTGGCTGTGAGATACATGCCGGCAATAACGGGAGTCCTGGTACGGTAATTCCCGGACTTGTCCTGCCATTAAACGGCTTTTTATTCAATGTTCTCTATGGGGGTGACACAATTTGCCAGGGACAGGTTCCTGCTACCATTAATGCCAGCCAGCCCAAAGGAGGCGATGGGAGTTACTCCTACCAGTGGATTCAAAGCACGGACCAATCAAGCTGGGCACCGGCCACGGGCAGTTCTAATCTTACTTCACTATCCCCTGTTGCACTCGATACAACCACATATTTCAGAAGGATTGTATCCTCTACCAACCCTATTGATTTATCACCGGTTACAGACTCGGGTAAAATAGTTAAAGTTCTCGTATATGAGACAATAAAGAACAATTACATCCATGTTACGGACACCATATGCAAGAATGTTGTCCCGCAGCAGCTCACAGGGGGAATACTAAGCGGAGGCGGAGGAAGCGGCTCATATAGTTATTTATGGCAAAGGAGCACTGACCTTATTAGCTGGGACCCTGTGTCATACGACTCTGCATTTTATGAATCAGCACCACTGGCAGGAACAAGATACTACAGGCGTATAGCCGCGTCAGCGCAGGTATGCGTTGATACAAGTGAAACTGATACAATAACCGTGCTCGAGTTAATTACAAATAATGATTTTTTTATATTTGATACTTCAATATGTTATAATGACGATGCAGGCACATTAGCTCCCACGCAGCCGGGTAATGGTGACGGCACCTATTCCTATAAATGGCAGAGTAGTATAAACGATGGAGAAGATTGGGCTATCCTTTCAGGTGAAACAGATCCCTGGATTGAACCGGGCCAGCTGACTGTCAGCACCCTGTTCCGGAGAATTGTATATTCGGGAAATGATAATGCATGCATCGATACCTCGGGCAGTAAGGAAGTAAATGTTGTGGATTCCATAACATCCAATAATATTTTTACAGATTCATCCATGTACTGTGCAGGTGATATACCGGGAATAATACACGGCCGGCAACCGGAAGGAGGTACAGGTACTTATTCCTACAAGTGGCTGGGAAAAACCGCCTCTAACTGGTCAGTAATAGCAGGCCAGACAGATAGTGTTTATTCACCGTCCGATAAATTTGAAACTACAACTTCAATTACGAGGGTTGTTTATTCAGGTCAAGATGATGCGTGTAAAGATACTGCAGCATCGCTGGTGATCGATGTTATTCCTTATATAAGTAATGTTCTCGGACTGGGGGACCAGTCCATATGTGAGAACAATACCCCGGCAGCATTCACCGCGGATTCGGCCGGCGGCGGGGCAGGCGGTTATATTTATCAGTGGCTCTTGCAGGTAGAGGGCTCGGCAGCCTGGAATCCTGCTCCCATTCCGAATGACAATGTCTCATATTCGCCGGGACCCCTGTCAGTTTCAACTTCCTATGTAAGAAAAGTATACTCGGATATATGCAGTGACATCAGTGATACCATACATGTTACTGTCTATGAACTGATAAGGAAAAACACTATTAAAGGAGATACTGTCCGGTATGCCTGTTATAATACGAGCAAGTTGCTGGAAGGGTCCATTCCTGAAGGAGGTAACCCCGGTGATTACGGATACCAGTGGGAATACAGCGATGATTTATCAGGCTGGACGCCTGCTTCAGGTGTGTCGCCCGCCGACCAGCAAAGCTTCCGGACATCCGGACTGGCAAGCACAGGGTATTTCAGGAGAATTGTATATTCTTCATCCGCCGGACAGGAATGCAGTGACACTACAGGCCACGTCAAAGTACTAATAAACGAGATTCCTGTCACCGACATTATTTCAGCACAGGATACAATCTGTGCAGGAGACAGTATTTATATCAGGTTTAATGTTAGTGGAGGCCACAGTCCCTGGGATGTTACCGTGGGCACGGGTGCTGTCAGCGGGACAATATCAGGCATTTCATCAAATTATGATTCCATTCCGCTTACTTTGTATAACTCCGGTAACATCAAATTAATATCTGCTGAAGATGACAGCTCATGCTTTGCAGATACCTCCCAGAGCTACGGTATAGTTAATGCCCGGGTTTACCCTGTACCGGTCGCTAATGCCGGCGATACCGCTGAGGTATGCGGAAGGGAATATGTGCTTAATGCTGTCAAAAACATAAATAATTCCAGGGGTCTCTGGGAAACAGCAAATGCTACATTTGATCAGCCTCAAAATGAAAATGCAAAGGTTACGGTTAATGATTACGGTATCTATACTTTAATATGGACTGAGACGAACTGGCAATGTTTTAGTTCAGATACCACGCAGGTAATATTTTATGAAGCTCCTGCTTCGGCTGATGCAGGGGAAGATCAGACACTTGAATTCATATTCACTGCCTGGCTGGACGCCCTGGTTCCTGTCGTAGGGTATGGTACGTGGAGCATCTCTTCCGGCAGCGGCACTTTTGATAATGACACGGCACCCAATACAGTAGTGCAACACCTGGATTATGAGAACGTTTTAAAATGGACTGTCAGGAATGGAGTATGTCCGGAAGTATCGGACAGCATAAATATAATTGTTAATCCCATTAAAGTAATGAAGGGATTTTCACCTAATGGTGACGGGATAAATGATGAATTTATAATCGAAGTTGATAACGCCGAGAAAGTGGAAATATTGATATTTGATCGTATGGGCCATATCGTACTTCAGACAGATAATTATACTGAAGGTAATTTCTGGGACGGCACCAATAATAACGGAAACGAACTCCCGGAAGGGACATATTTTTATATTCTTAAAGTAAAAGTTGAAGAGAAGGATGAAGTGATGGTAAGGAGTTATATTGAACTGTTAAGATAAATGAAGTATATTCTTTATATGCTGTTTGTTATTGCAGCTGTTAATGTATCGGGACAGGACAGGTCGGTACTTTACAGCCAGTATCTCTATAATAAACTTGCTATCAATCCGGCTTATGCGGGCTGCAATGAAGTTTTTACCGTTTCCCTGTCCACAAGAAACCAGTGGATAGGACATGAAGGAGCGCCCAAAACACAGACTTTAAGCTCTCATATCCCCCTGAAGAATACCAAGGTCGCATTGGGACTACTGTTAGCGCATGAATCAATCGGGGCAAGAAATTATACATCCACTTTTTTTAATTATGCCTACAGGATAAATTTGTCCTATGGAAAAATTTCCCTGGGTATGAGGGCGGGTGTTATATCAGGTAGTTTGAATATTAACGGGCTCGATGAAGACCCTGTATTTTATGACAGGGAGCCTAAATATCTGCTGCCTAACTTTGGGATAGGCGGTTATTATTATACAAACAGGATGTTCGCCGGACTGTCAGTCCCTTTAATATTAGGATATGAAGATGGCAGTGATTCCAACAGGTTAAAACCTTATCATAGTTTTAAGTCATACAGCTATTATCTTACCTCAGGTTATACTTTAAGTCTTAGCAGCAGGTGGGAAATACAACCCTCATTTTTATTGAACTATGCAATAGGTCCGGGCTATAACCTTGATTTAAGTTTTAATGCATCATATATGAATAGCTTGAGAGGAGGGATAACTTACAGAACTAACCGGTCTCTCGTTTTGTTATTGGACTATAAATTTAATTACCGGTTTAGAGGAGGTTTTGCTTACGATTACGGTTTTGGTGAAATAAATACTTATAATCATAGCGCATTTGAATTATTTTTACAGTTTGAATTTAGATATAAAGTAAAGGTTCCGAATCTTAGAGATTTTTAAAAATATGAAATCTGAATTTAGAATTCCGCTTCTGATAATATTTATTCTTATCAGTAATTTGCACGTATCGGTGAGCCAAAGATACATGCAGATAAATAAGCTGCCTTTTAATACAAATATATATGCTGAATACGGGCCTATGTTTTATAAGAACGGACTCGTATTTTGTTCAAACAGAAAAACAGAGGTGTTTACAGTCACTACAACTCAGAATGATGAATTCCTGCTAAATCTTTACCAGGTGGAATCAAAGAAGGATGATAAATGGGATGAGGCAAGGCTGTTTTCAAAGGAACTGACCAGCAAGCTTGTTGCCGGACCTTTAACGTTTAATGAGGCAGGAAACAGGATATATTTTACAAGGACAAAAAATGTTATTAAAAGAACTGAAACCGATACAATAGAAAAGAACTACTTTGGAATATATATAGCTGATCTTATTGACAGCTCTGTATGGGGGAACGTAAGGCCCTGGCCTTATAATCCGGACTCTTTTCACTGCGGGTACCCGTTTTTAAGTGATGATGAAAAAACATTATTTTTCAGTTCAAACAAGCCCGGAGGATATGGCAGGTATGATATTTATACTTCGCAGCTTGATGATAATGGCAACTGGAAAGAACCTGTCAATATTGGTAATGTCATTAACAGTGCGGGAAGTGAAGTCTATCCCTTTTATCATAAGAGCGGCAGGTTATATTTTTGTTCAGACGGTCGTGAAGGAAAAGGGAGAATGGACATATTTTATTCTGAATACGTTAACGGCGAATGGAAAGAACCGGTAAATATGCCCTCACCAATCAATACCAGGTACAATGATTTTGCATTAATCATAAACTCGACACTTGACACCGGTTATTTTTCATCTGACAGGTACGGGACCGATGATGTCATAAAGTTTTATTCGGGATTGCTGACTTTTGCTGATTGCAAGAAACAGCAGAAAGATAACTATTGCTACGAGATTTTTGAAACGGGCACTCTCAATCTGGATACAACTACTTTTAAATATGAATGGGATCTTGGTGACGGAACTAAAATAAGGGATCTTTCCGCCTATCATTGCTATGAGGGACCAGGGACATACATTATTAAACTTAATGTTATAGATACTCTTACAGGTGAGATTCACTTTGAAGAGGCAAAATACCGGTTGCCGGTTGAAAGAATTGAGCAGCCCTATATAACAGTAGTTGATACTGCTGTGATTAATGAAGATATAAGACTGGACGGACTGCAAACTAACCTGAAGAATTTTGAGGTCGATGAATATTATTGGGATTTCGGGGATGGTGTGAGGACAAAAAATCCCGTTGTAAGACACTCATACAGGAAGCAGGGTGTATATACAATTCAACTGGGAGTAACCGGCAAGCAGTCCGACGCAAATACGTTGCCTGAGAAAGAGTGTGTTACGAAGAATATCACGATATTGCGAAGGAGAAATTAAAAATAATCTGTTTTTAGTGTATAAACTTTTGTTAAATTTCTGTTGCAGGGAAATGAAATGTAATATATTTACTAATTTAGTAATGACGAAACAAATTTTCCGTTATAAAGATAATGAGAGTATCCGTATTTAGCCTGGCTATATCGTTTTTCATATGTTTTATTGAAGCGCAGCCTGTTCCCGCAGGCGACGAGAATATTCCCTATCTGATGACTTTCGGGGCAAATTCAGAGACATCGTGGGGTGATGATGATTTTTCACAGACCTTTTTCTTCTCAATACCCAAAGATTTTAGAGAACCTGTCTTTATCAGGATTTTTGATCCCGACATAGGAGGGGCGATAGATGAAATAAAAGGGGTATGGGATACAAAAACACTTTTTTCAGTATATGGAGGCGTGGGATCATATAGTGACAAAGATGCACAGGAGACACAACCAACCGGGAATTATAAAAGCGGTAATCTTCTGGCGTCAAAAATATTCGGGGAAAGTGCCGAGTATGATAATAACTGGTATACATTCGGACCTTTTAATCCCACTGAAGGTGAATATGTGTCGAAGTTTAATGCATATATTATAAAAATTGTCGCTGATGGCATTGCAGGTGATGATGGGAATTTATACCGGTACTATCTTAGTACGAGTTACGATCAAAATAAGCCGGTTGAGGGAGGCAATGCTTTTGCATATGAATACTCGTTCAGGCTATATAATGATGCGAATGAAGTGTCACATATCTACCCGTATGTTGATGACAGGACGATTTCGGTTAAATTATCAAATTTTGACTGGGACAATGATGGATATATACGTACAGTATCTGTAGCAAGAAAAGGACAGTTGAGCAAGGTGTCAAATGAAGATGTCTGGATTGATGACGAATTCAAGATATTTGATGAGGAGAAAAATACTTCTCTTGATATACAGTTTATTAAAAGTAAAAATCCTGTTGTCAGGAACAATAATGTTGTTGTGAATGTCAGAAATCAGTATGGTGAACTGCTGCCTTTTTATGTTATTCCGATAGGCGGGGTACCCAAGTATAATTATAATATTGGTGTCAATAAAAGCAGTCAAAGATAATTCTTAATATTGATAAACATGTTTAAGGAATTATCCCTAAAATTATTTGCATATATCCTTCTAACAGGATTGTTATCTTATTTTTCAGCATCCCAGGATTATAAGTTTAATGCTTATGGTGTTAAGGAGGGTGTTTGTCATCCGTTTGTCTATACAATTAATCAGGATATTAACGGCTATATTTGGATAGGGACAGGAGAGGGGCTTTGCAGGTATGATGGCTTTGAGTTCACCCAGAAGCCTGTAACTGATCTGCTGGTCAGAGATGTTGCAAGTACAAGTTATAAAGACAGCAAAGGGAATTTATGGTTCGGATTTAATAATGGGACTATTTGCAGCTATGACGGGTTCAACTTTGAAATTGTCACACCTCCTGAAAATATAAAAAGTGCGATTACAGATATAATTGAGATAGAAGGGAATATAATGCTTGTTGCTACTTTAAATGATGGCTTGGTGGTGATAGATAAAAATAAGGAAGTTAAAATCTATAATGATGACCTTAAGAATAAATATATTTATTCCTTAAATTATAGCAAGGGCAATCTCCTTCTGGGAACGCAGTATGGTTTATTGATATATGAATTTAAGGACCTTTCAAAACCTCCCGTGTACAAATACTCTGTTAAAAACCTGGAATATATTAAGATACAGGTAATCAGGAAATGTAAGATTAGGGAAGGATTCCTGCTGGGCACTGAGAATGAAGGAGTATTTTATTATTCACTGAATAATAGTGACTCCGATTCATTATGTATTATAGGAGATGATATAAACCTGCCAAAGTTAAATATACAATCAATAATTGAGGATTCGGATAATAACCTTTGGTTAAGTACATTCAGAAACGGGATATTTAAGCTTGAGAAATCTGAAGCTGAAAATAGTTTCAGAAGGATCATTAACTATAACAAAAATAACGGGCTAACGAGCAATTTTACCAAAGACGTGTTTGAAGATCGTGAAGGCAATATATGGATTGCCACATATGGAGAAGGATTGGCCACTTTACTAAATCAGGCTTTTGAATTTTTCTCTTACCCGGATGAAGGTATTAACAATAATATTCTTTCAATATATGTTAAAGGAAACAAGATGTGGATTGGTGGAGAAAAAGCCTTGCTTCAGGTTACCTGTGCCGGTGACGTTGAAAAAAAGAAAATTGGTAAATCGCAGGGTTTACCGGCGGATGCGATAACTTCACTGTATTTTAATAATAATACTCTATGGATAGGTACGCAGGATAATGGTTTATACAGGATGGATGCAGGCACAGGCAGGGTTACAAAATTTTCGTACCCTGCAAACTCCCTTGGGAATTCGGTAAATTCAATAGCAGGTAATTCCGAAAGTTTATATCTTGCTACAAAGGATGGTATATATTTCTTTAATCTGCTTGACGGTTCGACATTTCACTACACAACTATACAGGGGCTTCCTCATAATGATATTTCAAAAGTGTTTATTGATTCCGGGAACAGGCTCCTTTTTGCAACGAAGAGTAATGGAATATATGAAATAGATAATAAAGGTGAGGTAAATGCCCTTTATACAGTGGAAGGCGTTGAACTTGAATTTAATTCTATTGCGCAGGACAGCTACGGGAGTATTTGGGCATCTACTTATGGTTCAGGTATATTTCGTTTTAATGATACGGTAATTAATATCACTGCCAGGGATGGATTAAAATCAAATTATTGTTACAGCATTATTTCATATGACAGCTTACATGTCTGGATAGGGCAGAGGTTAGGCATAAGCAGGATAAATATTAATAATAACTCGATATATATATATGATGCAGATAAAGGAATTACCGGAAATTGTAACATAAATGCAGCCTTTAAGGATGAATCAGGTGCTTTATACTTTGGCACTAACCAGGGACTGGTAAAATATGACAGGGCAAAAGACAGAAGAAAAACAGTGCCGCCCAGGACAAATATTACCAGGGTTATTATTTCTGATAAAGAATATGATTTCACTAAGGACATAATTCTGCCTTATTCTGTTTATAAGATACGTATTGAGTTTACCGGCTTAAATTACAGGGATCCGGAAGCAGTAAAATTTCAATATCTTCTCGAAGGATATGATTTGGAGTGGTCAGATATTACCGATTCGAAGTTCGTTATTTACCCGCGTGTAGAAGATGGCGAGTATAAATTTCTGTTAAGGTCTTACAACATGGACGGACTCTCAGAAGAGAGGACCGCTTCATTTAACCTTAAGATTCAGCTGCCGGTATGGAAGAAGTGGTGGTTCATTTCCCTGGTCGGTTTATTAATGCTGCTAACGATATTCCTGATAATTAAAATAAGGGAGCGTAAACAAAAGCAGCTGCAGGAATACCTGGAAAAGAGCCTGGAAGAAAGAACCAAAGAGGTTGTTGAGCAAAAGGAAGAGATTGAAATAAAAAACAGGGATATTACCGATAGCATAAATTATGCGCAGAGGATCCAGGAAAGTATTCTTCCTCCCATCACTAAATTACAGGAGAATTTTTCCGGTTCATTTGTTTATTATCAGCCGCGTGATATTGTGAGTGGAGATTTTTACTGGTTTGATAAGATATCGGACAGGAAGTTTGTCATTGTCTGCGCTGACTCAACAGGTCATGGTGTGCCGGGAGCTTTTATGTCGATGATAGGCACCACGCTTATTAAGGATATTTGTCTCAGGGAAGGGGATAAGCCGCCTTCATCAATACTTAGAAGCCTTGATATTGAATTAAGGAATACATTAAATCAGAATATTGAGGTAGGTAAGCCTAATGATGGAATGGATATTGTTGTATGTGAAATTGATGTGAAGACCAATTACTTAAGATATGCCTCTGCCATGCGTCCGATGATAGTTTTTAAGGATGCTGAACAGATATATATTAAGGGTAGCCGCAGTTCTGTCGGCGGGCATTATGATAAGGCTGACAAAATATTTGAAGACCAGGGACTGCAGCTTAGCAAGGGAGATCTTATATATATGTTCTCTGACGGGTACCCTGATCAATTTGGAGGTTCAATAGGGAAGAAGTTTAAGATGGTACGTCTTAAGAACCTGCTTAACGACATTTACCAGAAACCCATGGAGGAGCAATATAACTATATCAGGAGTTCTTTTAATCTTTGGAAGGAGAATTATCCGCAGGTAGATGATGTGCTTTTCATGGGCATAAGGCTTTAATCCCGCTGCTATCTGTAGCTGCACTTACTACCTGTAACTGCCCCTTTTCAGAATTGATACTTCTTCACTGCTCAGATAGCGCCATTTACCTCGCGGCAGTCCTTTTTTTGTAAGTCCTGCAAAATATACCCTGTCAAGCCGTATTATTTTATAACCGAGGTGCTCAAATATCCTTCTTATAATTCTGTTTCTGCCTGAATGAATTTCAACACCTACCTGTTTTTTATCGGTACTGTTAACGAAGTTTATGGAGTCAACCTTAATAAATCCGTCTTCCAGTGTCATTCCTTCGGCAATTTTATCCCTGTCGGAGCTTTTGAGGGCCTTGTCTAAGTATACATGATAGATTTTCAGTTTATTATATCTAGGATGTGTCAGTTTTTTTGTCAGGTCACCGTCATTGGTAAGCAGTAAAACACCTGTCGTATTCCTGTCCAGTCTGCCAACGGGATATATTCTCTCTTTATCGGAATTATTAACAAGGTCAAAGACAGTTCTTTTTCCCTGCGAATCCCTTGTAGTGGTAACACAATCTTTTGGTTTGTTAAGGATTATGTACACTTTTCTTTGCTCAGTGAGATTTCTGCCTCCGTATTTAACGACGTCACCCGGTTTAATTTTCACTCCGAGTTCAGTGATAACTTTGTCATTAACGGTAATAAGTCCGTTTTTTATATATTCATCTGCAGTGCGTCTTGAACATAATCCTGTGCTGGCAATATACTTGTTTAACCTGGTAAGTTCCGGGTTTTTATCTGAACCGGACTTTTCATTCTCTCCTTTTATGGCAGTCCTTTTTTTTCTTTGCATCATAAATAGTTAAAGTTTTAGTAATATTTCTTTTACTTTTATTATGAAGATAATTTATTTCACGGGACAAATATATTTTAGATA
>CAYWUI010000018.1:0-57187 GCA_964461435.1 uncultured Bacteroidales bacterium
TCTTCCCTTATTCCACCAATATAAGTTGCATTATTCTTATTAAAAACAGTATCATAAAACAGGTACAATTTTTTATAAGTATTGGAATTGATTATCGTATCCTCACCTGGTAAAGCAAATCTTTCATAATTTGGATATTCTCCACTAAATAACGGGGGATAAAATATTTCACTCCATATTGCATTGGAATCAGGAAATGGGACATATTTGTATTCCTGTAGATATCCCTTTATAGGGTAAATTGATAACATTATTAATATTATAAATTTTAGATACATTGCCTTTTTATTTTATAGGAACTGAAAAATAGTTGTTAAGACATAGATTATAAAAATTATTTAAGGACTTCTGTTATGCATATTCATTCTAAAATAATATTAAGTTGTTATATCATAGATACCCCTACACTTAGCTTAATTACTTTTAACTGCAAAAAGTAATCCTTATTAGTAAAAAAAATGAATTTTTAATTATTAAATTTTGCGAATCTTTTATTCCTATAACTTTTTTTAGTCATTTTTTTTAAATCAGTAGTTTTATCCTAAATTGATATCTAACATATTTAAGTATTGATCTCACTCCGGAACTTCAGAATAGATTACTTTCATAGCCCCTCTGAGGAAGGCAAAGTATATTATTGCTGCCAGCAGCCATCCGGAAGCAGAAATGTAATCTTTGAATATGAGCTTGCCTGCAAAGAAAAGCAGTGAATAAATCATGATAATTGAGCTTATCCAGCTCATGAATAAGGCCAGAACATATTGAGGCGTATATTTTTTTGAGAACTTTGAAAACTTTCCCCAGAATCCGATTGGCCTTATTCTCCTGCAGAATCCTGTTAATACCTTATCATTGACAGGAGGGGTAAGAAATGTAACCAGTATCCATGCAACAGTTGCTCCCCCGGCTATTATAAATAAGCTATCCGGGAAAGTAATTTCTGGGAAAAAGTTCAGGATATAAACCAGTATAAAAGGAACAATGGTGGCAGTAATTTCACTCCATGCATTTATGCGCCACCAGAACCACCTGAGGATTAACACAAGTCCAGGTCCGCTGAAACATGCCAGCAGGAATTCCCATATTCCGGTAACAGATTCGAAAAAGGTAGTTACGTATAATGAAATACACATCAGCATTATTGTTATTAGTCTGCCAGCAAGCACATAATGCTTTTCTTTTTTTTCAGGATTTTTAAATTTCTCTTCCCTGGCAATAAATCTTTTATACAGGTCATTTATCAGGAAGCTGGCTCCTGTGTTTAACTGGACAGATAATATACTAATATAGATACCAAGAAAGGATATTAACAGAAATCCTGTTAATCCGTATGGCATGTATTCATTCATAGCTTTATAACAGGCAAGTCCCTGTTCTGTTCCCGGTGTGCGGGGAAAAAGAATAATTGTTGATAGTCCGATTATTATCCAGGGCCATGGCCTGACAGCATAATTAATTACCTGGCAGATTAAAGCAGCCATAATTGATTCCTTTTCGGTCTTTACACTCATAATACGCTGTGCCATAGATCCTCCACCCCCGGGATCGTAGGCGGGGGACCAGCTTGCCCACCATTGAATTCCTACAAATGCCAGCAAGGTTGATATGGTGACAGAGAAAGTTGGGACTGATGTTCGCGCTGATGAATAAACTTTAGGAAAAAAATTCAGATAGTCAGCAGAAAGCTCATTAAGCTGAACTTTTAAACCTGTTATTCCTGATATTTTGTAGGATGAAAGTACGGCAACAGATAAGATAACCGAGCCTGCAAAGGTTATAATAAACTGAAACAAATTTATATAGGCTATACCTTTCAATCCTGCCAGCACAGAACATGTGACAGCTATTATCATTGCGATGATGAGATAAATATATTGCTGGGACCCAGGTATATTAAAAAATATTTTCAGGATATTCTTCATTGCAATACTTATCCATGCGATTATTATGATATTTAAGAATAACCCGAAATACAACGATTTAAATACGCGCAAAAAACGGGCAGCTTTACCGCTGTATCTAAGTTCCACAAATTCAACTTCTGTAAGAATGCCTGCCCTTCTCCATAAATTTGCAAGGAAAAATGTGAAGAATGTCCCCCCGATCAACATACTCCACCATATCCAGTTTCCTGAAATTCCTTTCCGGTTGACATATTCTGTTATCAGGGCAGGACCGTTAATGGCAAAGGTTGTTGCAAGCATTGAAAATCCGGCAACATACCAGGGGAGATTTCTTCCGCTGAGAAAGAAATCACCAATGCTCCTGCTGCTGCTTTTTCTGAACCTGAGACAAATAAGTAAAATTATCAGAACAAATAGCGATATTACCAGCCAGTCTTTAAAACCTAAGCTCATAATGAGCGGAATATACGAATAAATAAACCGAAAATATTAAAATAAAATATCCCTAATCCCTAGTCCGAATAGCGCAAAGTCATATTTGACGGGGTCATTACTGTCAAACCTGCGCAGCATCTCTGTGAGTTCCTCCACGGCCATCCAATCGTTCTGTTTCCTTTTAAGTAATCCCAGCTTTCGTGATACGGAGCCCGTATGGACATCCAGGGGTATATATAATGCTGAGCCCGGGATTTTATCCCATATGCCAAAATCCACGCCGCGCCGGTCCTTTCTGATCATCCATCTCAGGAACATATTAATACGTTTTGCAGCAGCCCTTTTACTTACATCAGAAATATGCCTTAAAGTTCTTCCGGAAGGCGGAATTTCAAAAAATATCTTTCTGAAATCAATGATAGCATTTTTCAGGTCGCCGGATTTTATATAGCTATTTTCGAACAGGGATTTAATACCCCCGTGGTATGTATAAATATTCTTCAGGGACTTTATGAAATAGACAGCATCAACATAGTTAAATGTTCTGTGCTTAAAATTTCTGAAATATTTATAATCACTCTCACCTGCATTTATTATAAAATCATACGGCAGGTTATCCATCAGTTGCATTAATTGAAGTCCGTTTTTTATTATTGTATTTCTTTGGCCCCAGGCAATAGTTGCCGTAAAAAATCCGGCTATTTCAATATCCTTATGATCCGCGAATTTATGGGGAACACTTATAGGATCAGTTTCAATAAATTCAGGCCTGTTATACTGATCGTATTTTTCGTCCAGGAATTCTTTTATGTCAGTCTGATATTTTTCCGTCATCTATTATTAACATTCTATCAGACATATTTGCCAGTTCTTTGTCGTGGGTAGCAATTACGATTGTCTGATTATATTTGTCCCTGAGTGAAAAGAACAGATTATGCAGTTCCTTTTTATTTTTTGTATCGAGATTTCCTGACGGTTCATCGGCCAGAATAACATCAGGATTGTTTATTAAGGCACGTGCAACAGCCACCCTTTGTTGTTCACCGCCGGAGAGTTCATTAGGTTTATGGTCGAGCCTGTCTTCAAGATTCAGGAATCTCAGAATTTCCCTGGCTTTTGCTTCCGCTGTCTGCCTCGGCATTTTCCCAACAAAGGCCGGAATGCAAACATTTTCAAGAGCAGTAAATTCAGGCAGTAAATGATGAAACTGGAAAACAAATCCGATATGTTTATTTCTGAATTTAGCCAGTTGTTTATCTTTCAATTTAATGACATCGGTGTTATTCACAATAATTAAACCTGAATTGGGCTTCAGCAAAGTTCCGATTATTTGGAGCAGGGTAGTTTTACCGGCACCACTGGCGCCCATAACAGCCACTATTTCACCTTTTTCTATTTTTAAGTTGATACCTTTCAAAACCTGCAGGGTGCCAAAATATTTTGTTATGTTTTCAACTTCTATCACTTTTCCAAAGAATTTGTTATAAATAGCCAATAAATATATATACAATATATTGCAAATAAAATAATTCCTTTCAGGCGTGTTAATTTACCTCCTTTCAGAGGCAGCATGAACAGGAACAGAATAACTGAAATACCCAGCATCCAGAGTATATCAGTTTTCAGTTTCATTTCGTGTGCTATGGATATGGGAGTTATTATGCTTGCTATGCCCAGGACACCCAGAATATTGAAAATATTTGAGCCTATGATATTGCCAATTGAAATATCCATTTCTTTCCTGAAAGCAGCAATTATTGAAGTTGCGAGCTCAGGAACACTTGTGCCAAAAGCTATCAGGGATATGGATATTACTCTTTTTTCAATACCCAGACTGTCGGCAATATTTGCAGCGCTGTCTACAAGCAAATAAGATCCAATTCCCAGTCCGGCCGATGACAAAATAATTATAACCAATGCCAGGCCAAGCGATAAGTGAGCCTGTATTTTTTTTTCGTTTTCAAATTCATAATCTTTACCTGAGTAAAAAAAGGTAAGAAACAAATAAATGTTCAGGAATACTAAAAATACCAGTCCCTCCCAGAATTTTAGAAATCCGTTTAAGATGAAAATATAGAATAATATGCTTGCTGCCATCATAACAGGCCAGTTAAATTTGGTAGCATTGGCTTTGACAGTTATAGGGAATATGATTGATGTTATCCCCAGTACCAGTGCAATATTGGCAATATTTGAGCCGATAACGTTTCCGACCGAAATAGCACCTTTATCTTTCAGTGCGGCGATAACGCTAACAAACAGTTCCGGTGCGGACGTGCCGAAAGATACCAGGGTAACCCCTATAACAAGCCTGGAAACCTTATAGCGGTTAGCCAGTGAAACACTTCCCCTGATTAAATAATTTCCGCTATATAGAAGTATTACAAAACCTGCAATTAAATAAAAATAATATTCCATATATTGTTAAGGAGTGTTCTTAAATAAATGAAATTATAATTGCAAAGGGAAAGGTATTAACCACCTGTTATGTTATCTTTCATTTTCTTTATATCCTTTTCTAATTCGCTTGTTTCTTCATTGATTTCTTTCTTGATATCTTCAGTGGCTTTTCTGAACTCGCGCATTCCTTTGCCTATTCCCCTGGCAAATTCAGGGATTTTCTTTGATCCGAACAATAATAAAACTACAAGCAAAATAACAATAATTTCGGGGCCACTAATGAATAAAAGGATAAAATTCATATACTTTTAAAATATTCCACAAATATAATAAAAAAGCCCTATCTCAAATGAGACAGGACTGCGTATATATTAATTAAAATTATGTTTTTCTTTTTGCGCTGAGGACCCTTCCCGATTCACCACGCCTTATAGTATCATAAACCAGGGGTGTTGCGATAAAAACTGAAGAGTATGTACCTACAACAATACCTACAAGCAACGCAAAAGTGAATCCTTTAATGCTTTCGCCGCCGAAGACAAAAATAGTCAATAAAACAATAAATGTACTCATTGAAGTATTAAATGTCCGGCTTAAAGTGCTGTTAAGGGCCATATTCATAATTTCCGGCATTTCCCTTTTCCTGAATTCTCTCAGATATTCCCTTATCCTGTCAAAAACAACGACCGTATCATTGACGGAGTAACCGACTACAGTAAGTATAGCCGCTATAAATGTCTGGTCAATCTCAAGTGAGAATGGCATTATTCCATAGAACAGGGAAAACAATCCCAGGATAAGCAATGAATCATGGATTAGTGCCGCCACGGCACCCATTCCGAATTGCCAGTTCCTGAATCTAAATAAAATATAGAGAAACATGAATACAAGGGCAAAAAAGATTGCAACAACTGCCTGCCGTTTAATATCGTCTGCAATTGTTGGTCCTACCTTTTGCGTACCCTGCCAGTTTTTGGTGTTAAAGTCCTCGAAGGATACACTATCCCCCAACATGGGCTTTAATCCTGCATACAGTTTTTTCTGAATTTCTTCATCTATTCCCGGATCATCATCATTAATCTTATACTGAGTGGAAATTCTGACTTTGTGTTGAGAGCCAAACATAATAACCTGTGGCCTTTCTCCAAGTTCATTTTCAAGTGCTGTGGCAACCTCAGTATTTTTGACAGGTTTATCGAATTCAATAATATAGTTTCTTCCTCCTGTAAAGTCAACTCCCTGGTCGAGGCCCCTGTATATGAGGGAACCTATTCCAATTACTATTAAAGTCAAAGAAATAATATAATAAGGTTTTCTGTTTCCTATGAAATCTATATTTATATTCTTAAATGCACCTTCAGTAAATCTTGTAGCAAATGTAATTCTGTTTGCACCTCTTTTCAGGTACATCTCGAATATAAGGCGTGTTATGAATATAGCGGAAAAAAGAGATGTGCATATACCAATTACAAGAGTAGTTGCAAATCCTTTAATCGGACCTGTTCCAACCAGCAACAATATTACGCCCGTTATGCCGGTAGTTAAATTTGAATCGATAATTGCTGAATATGCATTTTTATAACCATCTGAAATTGCCAGTTTGATACCTTTGCCGGCTGCCACCTCCTCCCTTATTCGTTCATAAATCAATACATTGGCGTCAACTGACATACCTATTGTCAGCACTATACCCGCTATTCCGGGTAATGTCAACGCTGCCTGCAGGGAAGCAAGCACTCCGATAATAAAGAACATGTTCGCCAGCAGGGCTATATCAGCAATCAGACCCGCTCTATGGCTATAATAAAAAATCATGTATGCCAGGATAACAATGAATGCTATAATAAATGAAATTAAACCTGAACGAATTGAATCCTTCCCTAATGATGGTCCTATTATTTCTTCCTGTACAATTTTGCAGGGAGCAGGAAGAGTACCTGACTTTAAGAGGTTAGCAAGGTCCTGGGCTTCACTAACGGAGACACCCGTAATCCTTGAACTGCCCGTATTTATTTCTTCAGAAACCCTTGGATCGGAAAATACAAGATTATCCATTGATATGGCGACAACCCTTCCGACATTGTCCCTTGTCATTTTGGCCCAGTCTTTGGTTCCCTCACTGTTCATAGTCATAAGCACTTCAGCAGTTCCCCTTATATCATCAAAGCTCTCCCTGGCGCCTGTAATAACATCGCCATTTAGCGGAGCCCGGCCATCCCTTGTATTAGCTTTAATCGCGTGCATATAGTATATGTCGGACTCATATTTGTTATCAGGATCTTCGGCAGGTTTTGCTGACCAGAAGTATCTGAAATTTTGAGGGAATACACCTTTTTCCATTGCCAGCCTCATATAAAGTCCAACCTTGGCGGTATCGTATTTAAAAGCCCACCCGATTCTACAGCCTGGTATAAGTTGCTGATCTCTCGTGATATAAGGATAAAGCAAAGTAAACAGCGGGTAATCTTCCCTCTCCTCGAGAGAATCAATTGCTGATGAATCGGCTTGTTTTATCTGTGATAGTATTGACTCAGCTCCCTCACTTTGAAGGCTGTCGATATCTGATAATAATGAAGGGACTTTTTCATCTTTAAGCTTTTTGGAACCCGGCAGCGGTGATTCAGGTTTTTTAGTACTTTTATCTTCCTTAAGAGTAGTCTCTTCGGCCAGCCTCTTTTTTTCATCCAGATATGCCTTAACAACTTTGTTTGCATTAAGAAGACTCTCATATACTTCACTATTTTCATATGTGGCCCAGAATTCAAGATTGGCAGTTCCCTGCAATAATTTTCTTATCCTGTCCTTCTCTTCCACTCCGGGCAGTTCAACAAGGATCCTTTCACCTCCTTCAAGTTTCTGAACATTAGGCTGCACTACTCCGAAATGGTCAATTCTTGTACGAATGATATTATATGAATTTTCAATGGCATCATTAGTTTCTTCTCTTATGGCATCCAATACCTTATCGTTATCCGAATTATAATCTATCCTGTCTTTGAGGCTATAGAGAAACAAAGCTGCCAGCCTTCCATGCGGATTTATTTCTTCAAATGCCTTGCCGAACAAGGAGACAAAATCCTCATTTGTTTCGAGCTGCCATTTTTTGGCCAGTGCAATAGCTTTATTAAAGGTAGTGTCTTTGCTGTAATTAGCGAGGGATTTTATGACGTCAGATACAGAAACTTCAAGAATTACATTCATCCCGCCACGCAAATCCAGGCCAAGGTTTATTTCTCTTTCCTGGCATTCCCTGTATGTATATTTTTTTAGTCCGAGAAAATTATATATATATTTTTTTTTGGCAATAGAATCAATATAATGATCTTCCATTGCCGGATCTTTTTTTTCTATAGCAAATTTTTTTGCACGTTTTTTTATCAGGTTGGTTTTAAAGGTAAACGATAACTGGTAAATACATGCAAGAGCAAGTACAATAGCTAATGCCCATATAGCTCCTTTAGTTCGCATTTTGGTTTGATTTTATAATTTTAATGCCGTCTTGTCAAATAGTGGCGCAAATATATTAAAATTTTCATTCGTTTAAAATTTTATAATTATTTAAAAATAAATTAATTAAAAATTTGAGAACGAATGCAACCACTCGCTTTGCTCGTTCTCACATAAATTTATTTTAATCGTGCTTTTTTGAGAACTTATGATTAAAAAAATTTATGTTCGTTTCATAAGAAAATAAATGATTATACTTAATGATAATTAATAACACTAAATATTTAATTAATTTTGATATTTAAATAATTAGTAGTATTACTTATGTTGATACCACCAAGTTTTTAATGAACTGCAGAATGAAAATAATTCTAGTAATTCCAATAATGTTATGCCTGGTAATTTCTTCATGCAGAAACTCAGGTTCCGGTAAAAATAAGAAGAATTCAGATGAGGATATCAGAATTGTAAGGGAGTTTTTTTCAAATGGCAAAGTTAAGGCGGAAATATCTGTGAAAGATAATAAGCGTAATGGCATAACAAAGAACTACAGCATTGAGGGCAGGTTGCTTTCAGCTGTAAATTTTGTTAATGGTAAAAAAGAAGGGAAAGCCGCAAATTATTATTCTTCAGGTAAGGTACATTCTACAATTATGTATAAGAATGGAGTAAGAGAAGGGGATGCTGTATGGTATTATGAAAATGGCAATCCGTATACCATAAATCCTTTTTTTAATAATAAGTTAAATGGTATTCAGAAAAAGTATTATGAAAATGGCAAATTGCAGGCAGAAATACCTTTTAAAGATGATCAGCCGGGGGTTGGTCTTAAGGAGTATACCGTTGAAGGCAAATTGATAACAGGCTACCCTGCAATAATTATTAGGGAGATTAACCAGATTGCTACAGCAGACAGGTTTATTTTAAATATTTATTTATCCAGGCGCTTAAGCGATGTTCATTTTTATTTGGATGATTTGGATTCGGGGAAATATCTTAAAAAGTACATGTACGAGATACCTGCCGAAAACGGGGTGGCGACGAGAGTATATGACGTTCCTCAAGGATATGTAAAATTTCAGAAAATAAATATTATTGCCAGGGCAAGGACCGGACTTGGAAATCCTTACTTAACGCAAAGGACTTATAACCTTGCCATGCAACATTAAAATCAGAAAGAGCTTATTCCAATTTTTAGTTGTTTATTGTCAGGAGCGTACTTCAGGCCTCTTTGAAGACATTCTTTGGCTTTGTTATAAAGTCCTCTCTTAAAATAGAATACACTCAAACCTGAATATGCCTCACCAACCAAATGATCTTCCACCATTATACCCGGTACACTCTTATGAAGGATTTCAAACTTATTCAGGTATTCCTCACCCTCCGTTACATTATTAGTGTTTATGCTCCGGAGAGCTGCTTTTAAATAAACAGCCATCTTTAATTCAATGAATTTTCTGTTAACTGATAATCTCCTGAACTTATCGGAACAGGCTTCGATTTTTTCAACTGCCTCATATATATCTGACTGTTCCAGTATTACTTTCAGTGATTGAACAAATGCTGCCTGAATATCTTTGTCATTAGGGGCTAGTTCCAGAGCGTTCATGAATAAGTTATGATCATCTGCCGGTTTGTCATTACTGATTAGAAATTTGCCTTTTTCAAAATAATATGTATATGCAATCCCTTTCAGATAACTATTATTCTTAATTTTTTCCGAAAGATATTTAAATATCTCATCATAGTATTCAGATTCACCTTTATTTATAAGATACATCTCTGTAATTTTCAGGAATTCAGAATTTATTGTTTTTTTAATAAACTCTTCAGATGAATACCTTGTTAATTTGACCAGATAATCAAGATCTCCCGGTTTCTCATAATTCAGGGAAGGAATAATTTTTATCAGACAGTGGTATAACAGGTTTTCAGTATTTTCAGAGGGATAAAACAAATATGATTTTTCCATATTTATGTAGCTCTCAATAAGCTTATCTTCCAGGATATTAAATGCGGCATTATTCAAATATTGTATACCGATAAGTTTTTAAGGGTAATTTTGTTCCCATGGAAATAATATTTATCAAATAACTCATCAACAGATGAGTCATAGTATTCATTTTCATCAATGATCCTGCTTGACTTAAAAAATTCGATAAAAGTTCTTTTCATGGTTTGATTATAAACAAAATAACCACTATAGGGACAGGTTGATTCAATTTTGATATGTTTTTTATCGGGATAGGTTACTATATATACATGTATGGGCGTTTCAATAATATAAAAAGGAATATCCAGGCGGGCAAGTATTATTCCGAATAAGGCCGTGGCTGTAACACAATTATAATCACCGCTATAGAATATTTTATCAAAGGAAGTATTAAATTCATACCTGCTTAGAAAAGTACTGTATACAGATCTGTAAATGATCTTTATTTTCTTTTTATGATTATATTTTTGGAACTTGCCCGAGAAAGGATCATTTAAAAAAAGATCATATAAATCTGAATAATTCTCTGCTTTCCGGAAATCAATATCCGGGGATGTTGCTAAAAACAGGCTGTAATACCGGGGCTCCCCATAATTAAGATATTCAGTAATCACTTGCCTTTCGAAGTCGGTTGTGAACGTAATATCACTGTATTTAACAAGTGAGTCCCTGTCATTACCGGCAGCATGTAATAGCAGGTTATTTATTATAAGCAAATTAAATATTACAAGATATTTAACCATAATTAAAAATTAGCAAATATCCTTATATGAAGGGAGTTTTTAACACTTCAGGTCTGATAGTGAATGTATTACCCTGCATCGGGCAGCTAATAATTCAGAATCAGGACCTGACCGGAATAGTCAATTACAGCCTGGTGTTTTATTAGCAGATCGTTTCCTATCAGTCCTTTGATTATTTTTCCTGAAATGTTGCGGTAAAGCTCATTAATATGTTTCATATCTATCAGTGTTGCCTCATAATCATAAATAATTAATTCTCCCAGTTGAAGTTCATTAATAATTCCGGCTGTTGAAGGGATCTCGTCAGTAGTTAATGTAATTGCGTTTGGATAATTACGGGATAATAATACATCATCTTTGGCTTTAACACCGGGAAGGGCGGCGTTAAATACAGATCTGGAAGCTCCCGTGTCAACTATAAAAAAAGACTCTTTCCCGTTTATCTTTCCCCTGATGATGATATGGTGGCCGTCATTTTCGATCCTTAATATTTTTAGCGGTATTTTAGTAATCATTTAAAGACTTGTTAACATTCATAGAAGGGCCCATTCTTTGGAAATACATAAATAGAAAAGATAAATAAAATAGATAGTGTTAATTAAAGTGAACATAACATTGTATTCAATCCTGTTCTTCTTGATTTTTTTCCTTACCATTATTCCAATATTTGGAACAACAGTGGCAGTAAGAAATAACAGGAAGTGAAAATTAAAAAGAGTATCATAAGGTACATCTTCTTCAGAAGGTTCTTTATTCCCGAACAACAGAAGGTATGTAAAAACCAGAAAAAAGGCCAGGTACAAAAGATAACTTATTTTAAGTGATATGGTTGATTTTTTTCTTTTCCTGTGCAGACGGAAGGGACGTAAAATGATTATGGATACTATATAAAGTATAACATATCCGACAAGAAAAAAAAACTGAAAGGCACTCTGAAAGAAACTACTCATGACTGAATTAATATTTTTGATGGTAGTATGTTAAACCAAATTAATAAAATATTTGATTAATATAAAAAATTTTTGTCTCATATAAGTTCAAGTAATATAATGTTCTCAATATGATGTGTATGCGGGAACATATCAACAGGCTGAACCTTCTTTATTTTATATTTCTCTGATAATAAATTTATGTCTCTTGCCTGTGTAGCTGTATTGCAGCTTACATAGACAATTTTTGCCGGTTGCAAGGAAATTAACTTTCCGGTTACAGTTTTATGGATTCCTGATCTTGGAGGATCAACGATAACTGTGTCTGGGTTGCCTTTTTCGGTAATAAGCTGGCTGGTTAATATATCTTTAACATCTCCTGTAATAAACTCAGCATTTTTTATATTATTAATTATTGCATTTTCTCTGGCATTTTCCACTGCCTCAGCTATATTTTCTATTCCGATTACTTTCATTCACTGCCTGGAGATATAAATTGCTATTGCTCCTATACCGGTATAAAGATCATATACAACTTCATTTCCTTTCAAACCGGCCAGGTCTGCTACTACTTTATACAAAGTATCCGTTAATTGAGTGTTGGGCTGGAAAAATGACCTGGGTCCGATTTTGAATATCAGATTATCAACTTTTTCGGTTATACAGTTACTGCCTTTAAATTGAAAAACAGGTAAATCACTTATTGTATCATTACCTTTTGGATTTATTACATACATCAGTGAGGTTATTTCAGTGAATTTTTGCGCGATATATGACATTAATCCGTCAATAGCCTCTTTTTCATCACGAAAAAAAGAAAGAACAACCATCCATTCTCCTGCCGATGTATTCCTTATTATAAGATTTCTGAGGAATCCCTGTTGTTTCCTGCTATTAAAAAAATCTAAGTTCTTTTCCAGTGCGTATTCCCTGATAGCATTACGGATCTGGTTGGATGGTTCATCCTGGAGATAGCATTTTTTAATATCAAGAACCCTGTTGTACATTTCAGGAACATGAAATCCCAGGGCTTTTCGGGTGGGACTTTCATTAGTCCCGTGGATTTCATTTTTTAAGAACCACCGGTTCTCAGAAAAGGCAAATTCAAGTTTATTCCTGTAATTTGTAAGCATAACGGAAGGTATGATACTGCTTATCTCCTGTGACCCTGCCTTACCGATTCGTTCGAGGTTATCTGCAACCTGCTGTTGTTTATATTTTAGTTGTTCTTCATATGGCAGTTGTTGCCAGTTACAGCCGCCACATATGCCAAAATATTCACAAAAAGGAGTAATACGCTTTGGAGATAGTTTATGAATTTTAACCGGATAGCCTGTCAGATAATTTTTATGCCGGCTTTTTATTTTTATATCGGCAATATCTCCCGGAACCAGATTTGTGACAAAGACCACAAGACCGCTGGTCCTGGCTATTGCCTTACCTTCGGCTGCAATGCCGGTAACCTCGAGCTTTTCCAGTACCGGGTATTTAGTTTTCTTCTTCAGGATAATATGCTATTGTTAACGGATATAAAATTATTAAATATTTTATTCTTTAATAATGAGAAAAAATATTATACATTTTATAAAATAAGTACCTTTATCAAAAGTTTTAAATTTGTCAATGTCGTTTAATAATATGTATATCATTAAGTTAATAAGGCAATATCTGTTTATTGTATCATTCCTTATAATATCGTGCAAAGGCCCGCTGAAAGTCACAATAGACAGAAATTTTGCTGACATGTACAACCCCGGCACCTCAAGATTGCATCCTGATTATAATATCTACCATGGTTCTGAAGATACATCAGACCTGCTGGTTAAGATTTTCCCGGTAGAATTACTTTATAATCAAGACAATAAGGAAGGAATATATGCGGGAAAAGTAAAGATTGAGTTCGTAATGAGAGAATTTAATGAGGGAAACAAAAATCCGGTTATTGATAGTGGCAGATACGTTTATACCTTCAATCGTGAAGAAGCAAGTAAGAGATTTATTGGCCGGATACCGGTAAAGGCTGATACAGGAAAAATTTATGAATTAAAGATAAAAGCGACTGATCTGGTGCGAAAAGATGATAATCAGAGATTCTTAATTGTTGATAAAAGATCCAGATTTTCCCTGCAGAATTTTATGGTATTGAATGGAGGCCAGAACATATTATATTTTGCTCCCTATGTTGTTGGGAATAATACATTCACAATCAGGTACAGAAATGACAGTTATTCAAAAGTTTATATATCATATTATGGAAGGGAGAGTCCCTTGCCAAGACCTTCCTTTTCATCTGCCAGCGATGACCGGTTTTTTGAGAAACCTGACAGTATGTGGATATTGCCTTTTAATAAGGATCTTAAATATTTGCTTGAATACAGGGGGATATATCACTTTCGCCTGGATACTGTTTATGAAGAGGGACTTACAATTTTTAACTTCGGGGAGAGTTTTCCGAAAATAAAAAAGCCGGAGCAGCTGGTGGAGCCTCTTGCCTATCTGACTTCTTCGTCCGAATATAAAGAACTTAAAAGTGCTACTAATCAGAAACTTGCATTTGATAATTTTTGGCTAAACAAGGCCGATAACATTGAGAAAGCGAGAGAATTAATCAGAATTTACTTCAACAGGGTTTACTTCGCCAATTATTATTTTACTTCATACAAAGCCGGATGGAAGACAGACAGGGGCATGGTATATATAATTTATGGTCCCCCCCAGGCTTTATACAGGAGTAATAGCCAGGAAAAGTGGCTTTATTACCGTAAAAGTATCACCACATCTGTAACCTTTACTTTTGATTACTATCCTTCACCCTATACGGTAAATAATTATATTTTGCAGCGTTCTGAAAGCAATGAATGGCATTGGAGAGAAGCTATAGAATCATGGAGAAGGGGGAAGGTATTTTTGCTGGATTAATTTATTCAATAGATATAACGTTTATCAGTTGCAAGATGTTAAAGAACAGGAATCAGTTTATATATGGAATTCATTCAATAGTTGAGGCAATACGTGCAGGGAAGAGCCTGGAAAAAGTATTTATAAAAAAGGGATTCAAAAGTGATTTGCTGGGCGAGCTGCTGCGGTTTATCAGAAAAAATACTATCCCTTGCCAGTATGTTCCGGTTGAAAAATTAAACAGGCTGACAAGGAAAAATCACCAGGGTATTGTTGCCCTTGTATCTGATATTGAATATGTGAATATTGAAAAAATTATACCTGTGATATATGAGAAGGGGGAAGTACCTTTTATATTGATACTGGACAGGATCACAGATATCAGAAATTTCGGGGCTATTGCCAGGACAGCCGAATGTGCAGGTGTTAATGCAATAGTAATTCCAAATAAAGGAGTCGCTCAAATCAATTCCGATGCCATAAAAACATCATCAGGAGCATTGCATTCTATTTCGATAAGCCGGACTGGCAATTTAGGAGATACAATTAAGTTTTTAAGTGATAGCGGATTACAGGTATTTGCGGTCACTGAAAAGGCTGAAGACCTTTATTATGGAATGGATTTTACTGCTCCGGTTGCATTAATACTGGGCTCTGAGGACAAGGGGATAAATGCGGATCTACTTAAGTCGGCCTATAAATCTGTCAAAATACCAATGTTCGGATCAATTGGTTCGCTCAATGTAAGTGTGGCTGCATCGATTGTTATATATGAAGTTGTGAGGCAAAGGCAAACCCGGAATATTTAAGTGGCTTCCTCAATTACCGGTAATTGCCTGCTTACCAGAACATCCAGTGAAATAAAAGTTTCGGTTCTTGAAACACCGTTTATTGACTGAATTTTGCCTGTTAAAATATCCTTAAGGTGTTCATTATCCCTGGTATACACTTTAATAAACATTGAATACTGGCCTGTTGTATAATGGCATTGGGTTATTTCAGGTATTTTAATTAATTTCTCAGATACATCATTAAATAAGGAAGCATTTTCAAGAAAAATCCCAATATAAGCGCATGTGCGGTAACCCAATTTCTTCGGTTCCAGGATAAACTGTGATCCGGAAATCACACCTAACCTTATAAGTCTCCGGACTCTCTGGTGTATTGCTGCACCGGAGACATTACATTCTCGGGCAACCTCAAGAAAGGGAGTCCGGGCATCTTTTGTAAGAATTGATAATATTTTTTTATCAAGACTATCAATATGTAAGTTATAGCTCATTTTATATTATGATTTATAATAATTTATTACAAATATAATAAAAAAAATGTTAATTTATAATTAAAATTAAATTATATATAATAATATTAATAAAATATTTGTATATATATTACAAATAAATATATTTGCAGTCAATTTAGTTATATAATGTAACAATTTAACATAATATTATTAATAATTGATAAATAAATATAATCATGGAAACAACGAAACAGATTTCTTCTTCAATAAGCAAAGCACTGCTGCATTTGCACAGAGATGAATTGCCTGCAATTCTTAAAATTCAGGGAGGCATAATAAGGGCAATACATGAGTTTATGGAGTCAAAGGGAGTAATTCATGTAAATCCTTTGATAACATCACCTATAACTGATCCATTAAGTCATGATGTTACCGAAGCCGATTTTATATATGCCAATCAGAAATTTTCACTGATGAAAAGTATGATTTTGCATAAACAGCTTCTGCTTACGCATCCTTATATTGATTCAATTTATATAGTATCTCCCAATGTCAGACTTGAAGGTCCTGAGAGAAAGGAAACAGGGAGGCATTTATTTGAATTTACCCAGGTGGACTATGAATTTAAAGGAAAGACAATGGATTTTGTAATTAAATTTACCGAGGAGATGGTTGCACATATTTTCTCCCATTTAAATGCCAGGTATAGTGACCTGGTTATTCTTTTCCGGGGTGAATTATTAAAAGTGCCTGAAACGGGATGGCCGAGATATACGACTCATGAATTAATAGAAAGGTATGGTGATAAGTGGGAAAAGGAATCATCGCTTGCTGCAAAAGGTCCCTTTTGGGTAACGGATCATGACAGGGAATTCTATGACAGGGAAGATGAAAGGGATAAGGGCCATTTCCTTAACTATGATATTATGTGGCCTGAGGGATATATGGAGGGATTATCAGGTGCTGAAAGAGAAGATGAATACGAGCAGATCATATACAGAATGAAAAGATCAGGAACTGATCCTGAACAGTACAGCCAGTATCTTGAGGTAGCCGAAGCCAGGATAATTCCAAAGACAGCCGGTGCAGGAATAGGTATTGAGAGACTGACAAGGTTTATTACAAGAAGGAAAGATATTAATGAAGTATCTCCATTCAGCAGAAAACCTTATGATACTATAACATTTTAAAATAAATCGATCAGGGGATGTTACAAGGTAATATCCTCTTTCTTTTTCATGCTTTGTTAAATAGATTATCTTTGTCAATTCTGGCAATTAATATATTAAATATTTCAAACGCATGATAAAAAGTCTTTATATCCCGGAAAATTACAAATCAATACTTGATTTAAAACAAACCGAAAAAGCAATATTGCTTGTCAAAGATATTTTCCAGCAGAATCTTTCATCGGAATTGCGGCTGAGAAGAGTAACCGCACCGCTTTTTGTGCTAAAAGGTACGGGAGTCAATGATGATCTGAATGGCATTGAACGCAAGGTATCGTTTGAGATTAAGGGCATGAAGGGAGCAGTTGCTGAAGTTGTTAATTCTCTTGCAAAATGGAAAAGGCTGGCACTGGCAGATTATAATATTAAGCAAGGTTATGGTATTTATACAGATATGAATGCTATCCGTCCGGATGAAGTGCTGGATAACCTCCACTCTCTTTATGTTGATCAGTGGGACTGGGAAAGGGTGATTGGTGAAGGAGACAGAAATCTCGACTTTTTAAAATTTATTGTAAAAAAATTATTTGAGGTTATAAAAAGAACGGAATTTGTTATATATGAGCACTTTAACAAAATAGAGCCAATACTGCCTGATGATATAACTTTTATTCATTCAGAGGAATTGCAGTCTGAATATCCTGAATTGACTCCCAGGGAGAGAGAAATTGAAGCAGCAGGAAAATATGGAGCAATATTCGTAATAGGGATAGGAGCAGTGCTGGCAGACGGAAAACCTCACGACGGAAGAGCTCCTGATTACGATGACTGGATTACGCCAACACATAAAGGTTATAAGGGACTTAACGGGGATATAATTCTGTGGAATCCTGTTCTTAAAACAGCATTTGAAATTTCATCCATGGGCATCAGGGTTAACAGGGAAACTTTGCTCAGGCAACTTGAAATTACCGGTACTATGGAAAGAAAAGACCTAATGTTCCATAAAAGATTGCTTTCAGGTGAATTACCGCTTTGCATAGGTGGAGGCCTGGGCCAATCGAGAATCTGTATGTTCTACCTTAGAAAGGCGCATGTTGGTGAGATTCAGGCTAGTGTATGGCCCGCTGAGATAATTGACGAATGCAAAAAAAATAATATACTGCTTTTCTGAGAATATAACTGACATATCATTTCATTCTTTCATACACTTATAATTCATTATAGGTTACATAAACATAAATTTCTCAATATAAATATCTTACATTCTGTCAATCACCTGTTCAGGACTGAATAGGTGATTTTGTTTTATATAAACCCTATAAATATGAGGGTTAAATAATTTAAATATATCTAAATAAATTTAATAACTATATAATAAAAAGGGTAGTTAATAAAATAAATATAATATAATTTGCATATACTCTCAAAATAAATACCTTTGTACTCATAATTAATAAAAATATTTTAATGTTGCAATTATATACTAAACTCAAAGAAATGGAAGTATTTAAGAAAAGAACTTTACTGATTACAGTAGTATTGCTGTTAATTTTTACGGGTAATTCGCTTGCTTCGGATGGCAATGGGGTGGACACCGGTATTACCGCATGGATGCTTACTTCAACTGCCCTGGTACTGTTGATGGTTCCCGGACTGGCAATGTTTTACGGGGGACTGGTAAGGACAAAAAACGTTCTTGGTACTATGATGCACAGTTTTGCTGCCATGGGAATAATGACAGTGCTTTGGATTATTTTTGGCTATGGCATGTGTTTTGGGCCTAACGTCCTTGGAGGATGGTTCGGATGGAGTAAAGGCCTCTTATTTCTTAAAGGAATTGACACAGAGGTAAATAATGGAGTTCCGGACTATGTCTTTTCGATGTTCCAGGGCAAGTTTGCAATTATTACACCGGCCCTTATTGCAGGTGCGTTTGCTGAAAGGGTTACCTTTAAAGGTTATGTCGTTTTTATTGCACTTTGGGGTATACTGGTCTATAATCCGATTTGCCACTGGGTATGGGCGAAAGACGGATTCTTATTTAATATGGGAGCGAACGGTGCAATTGATTTTGCAGGAGGTACGGTAGTACATATTTCTGCAGGCGTAAGCGGACTGGTAGCAGCGATATATTTAGGTGCCAGGCGCGGATATCCTGCTACTTCCATGCCTCCAAGCAACCTTGTCCTCACGATGATTGGAGCCGGACTGCTATGGGTCGGATGGTTTGGTTTCAACGCAGGAAGCAGCGTAAACAGCGGACTTGACACTGCACAGGCATTGACAGCAACCCAGGCAGCAGCAGCGGCCGGTGCTATCACCTGGATGATAATTGAAAGTATTCACCAGGGTAAGGCTACTGCTCTGGGTTTTGCAAGCGGTGTGCTGGCCGGATTAGTGGCGGTTACCCCTGCCGCCGGTGTTGTGCAGCCCTATGGAGCATTAGCCCTGGGTGCAATTGCTTCAAGCTTATGTTATATTGCTATACTGCTTAAAAACAAACTCGGATATGATGACAGTCTCGATGCTTTCGGCGTTCACGGTATCGGAGGAATAACAGGTGCAATTATGCTGTCTTTTTTTATAAGAAAAAGCTGGATGAATGAAGCTGCCTCCCTGACCGAAGGAGGTACATGGACAGTCACACAGCAACTTGGTGTGCAGGTCGTTGCAGTTCTGATATCTATAGCTTATGCTGCAGTTTTTACTCTGTTAATCCTCTTACTGGTTGACAAAGTAATCGGACTTAAATCGCCTGCAATAAGTGAAATGCAGGGACTTGACGCGTCATATCATGGGGAACATGGATATGGTATGTTGAATGCAAGCTAATACAACAATAAATATAACATCTATAATCATGAAATTAATAACAGCTATTATAAGAGATACTAAACTCGATGAAGTGAGGGAAGCCCTTATTGAAAATGAGATTACCCGTATCACCGTGATAAGGGTGTCAGGCCATGGCCAACAGACAGGTGAGCAAATATACAGGGGAAAAAAAGTAATCCCGGGACTTATACCTAAAGTGAAACTTGAAATTGCAGTTAATGACGCATTTGTCGATATTACAGTTGATACTATTATAAATACTGCAAGAACAAATAAGAAAGGAGAGGTGGGAGACGGAAAAATATTTATCACTCCCCTGGAAGAATGTATAAGGATACGTACAGGTGAAAGAGGCGGTAAAGCAATCTGATAGATGACCTTTTTAATAAGTTAAAAACCCTGCGAGATATTTTAATTTCACAGGGTTTTGTTAATACTGAACAGATAAAATATCTAATCTTCAAACGGGAAAATCCTCTTCTTTTTAAGCTTATATAACCAGTACTTGGTATAATTCTCCTGGGTTATCAATCCGACCGGACCTTCATATAAGCCACCGACCCCATGTGAATCAAATACTCTTATGGCAATAAGATTATCCTTGTCTTTTAATATGGCATTATCCTGAATATAGTATCCTCTTAACTGGCGGTACTCATCGTTTGTCCTGATTCGACCATCCACAGGAACAAACTCTCCCGTAGATCCTACCAGGTTCCCGTTTAAATATACCTGGTCAATATCATCAATTTTGCCCATGAGCAAAACCAGCTTTTCCGATTTCAATTGCGGTGGCAGATCAAAGCTTTTTCTATACCATGCAAAGCCATCATAATCTGCAAATCCCTGATTTTCCCATATTCCAGGCACAGAAATGGTTTGCCAGTCCTTGTCGCTATAAGCAGAATCCTTCCGGATAAGGCTGTCTTTAGTGCTAAACTTCCAGTCGCCTTCAAGATTTAAATCAACAGCAATTAAACTTGATACATATATCCCAAGATTACCCCTTACGATACCTCCATCACCATAATTATCATAGACTCTTACGGCAATTATATTGTCTTTGTTAAAATTCAGGATATCCGGCGGTAAATGGTATTTTCTGAAACTGTTGACTGCTGTTTTATAGTCAGGAGGAAAACTGCCGCTCGACCCGACAAGCTTACCATTTACGTAAACCTCGTCAACATCGTCAATCAACCCCAATATTAAATAGAGATTGGTGCTTTTATACTTGGGAGCAAGCCTGAAACTCTTTCTGTACCAGGCATATCCGTTATAATTATAATAATTATTCCTTTCCCATCGCGATGGCGCATATATCCTGTCCCATTTACTGTCATTGAATTCGGGATCCGCCCATTCCTTGTTATCACCTATAGTAAATTTCCACGTTCCTTTGAGGTTCCTTATTTTTCCATCCTCGTATTCACACGAAATGAATAAAATTATGATTGTTATGAAAATCAGTACTCTTTTCATAGTTTACTAAAATTTAATCAGATATATTAATTTCAATTATTTCTTTTTCTTTTTATCAATAAGCTGAGTCCCTAATAAACCCAGGCCTCCAAAGAGAAAGATTGCCGAGAAATAAGCAACTTCACTTTCGGCAAAAATATAAGTATTGTTGGCAATGAGGCTGCCCGTGATTATACCTATAGCTAAAGCTATAAGAAATATGCCAATCTTTAAAGATATTTTGCCGTCTGTTTTTGTTTCTGATTTAAAAACAGAAGGATCAGCACCTTTTTCAATCATCTTTAAGCGTTCCCGGTTTTTGTTTCTCAGGTATATGATTCCAAGAATCACACCGGTAATTGATGCAAAGATGATAAAAACAATAATTACTCCGTTCATTTGTCCCATGATTTTAAATTTTTAAGTTAATAAATAATAACTTTGACCAATATGACGCCGGCTTTCAAAATCGGTTACAATTTGTATGAAAAAAACAATTAAATTAGTTTTTTTGTAACCGGTTGCAGTTATAAAGCGTCAAAGTTACGGATGCAACAAAAAGCTGATGATCTTTATATAAATAGTGTCCTGTCTGGTAATATATCAGATTATTCAATAATTGTCGATAAATACAAGGATATGGTTTATACTATTGCATACCGGATAGTGGGTAACCGAGAGGATGCCGAGGAACTGGCACAGGATGTGTTTGTGAAAGCTTATACATCTTTAAAGGATTTTAAGGGGAAATCAAAGTTCTCTACATGGCTCTACAGTATAGCTTATAATACATCGATTTCAAAAATCAGAAGAAAGCGGTTAAAGAGTGTTTCATTAGATGAGCGGAATGATACTTTTTTAAATATTGCTGATGATGTGCATGAAGATTTTTATAATTTTGATAAAGTACCTGTTGGATTATTAAAACAGGCATTGGATGAGCTTAACCCGGTTGATAAATCATTATTAGCATTGTTTTACCAGGATGATAGATCCATTAAGGAGCTGGCAGAGATAACGGGACTTACTGAATCAAATGTGAAAGTCAGGCTTTTTCGTAACCGGCAAAAGCTTTTTCATAGATTAAGAACATTATACGGAGATGAATTAACAGATTTATTATGAAGCAGGTAGATAAATATCATAACAAAGCAAAGGAAATCTTTGATAAAATCGGTCTGGAAAGGACATCAAGCGATTTCACAGGGATCGTTATGAACAGGATCCTGGTTGCGCCTGAAATGGAAAAAAACAAAGTATTGCCGGCATTGCCATATTATCTGATGGCAGTATTATTCATAGCAGGGATACTAATCCTGATGTTTATTGACTATATATCGGATTTTATAAATGATCTGTTTTTCAGAGCCAGTAATATTGATATTACCTTTATAAATAGATTTTTTGTTTCAATAACAGATTTAATAAAAGGATATTATATATCACCAACAGTTATAATCATTTTTGCTTCGAGCATTATACTGCTTTTCACAATGATCTTAATAGATTATGCCGGCAATTTCTATAAAACCCTCAGGGTTCAGTTGTCATAACTGTTGCAAGCCGGAACAACCAATAAGGTTCAGAGATATTTATTCTTTCTTTTCCTCGGGTTCGACAATCTCCAGTAGCTCTATTTCAAAAATAAGGGCCATATTAGGCTCAAGTAAAGTGCCTGGTCTTACTCTTGGTCCGTAAGCAAGACTTGTGGGCAGGTATAATTCCCATTTTGATCCTTCCTTCATTAATTGCAGTGCTTCCTGCCAGCCTTTTATTACACCTTTGACACTAAATTCCGCAGGCTCACCTCTTTTATAGGAACTGTCGAATTCCTCACCGTCAATTAACATTCCCCTGTAATTACATTTTACCTTATCATTTAAAGTGGGAGTTTTACCTGTGCCTTCTTTTAAAATCTTGTACTGTAATCCCGATTCTGTCACAATGACACCCTTATTTTTTTTGTTCTTGGCCAGGAATAGTTCACCTTCATCTAAATTACGCCTCATGCGTTCTTCTCTTGTTTTTCTGAAATAGTTATTTAAAATATATGTAACTTCTTCTCTTGTAAGAACCGTATCTTTCTCATTGCCGTAAACACTCCTGATAGCAGCCATAACAGCATCAATATTTAACAGCTCAACATAATTGGAATATTTCAGACTGTTAGCAAATGAAAGTCCGAATGCAAAACTTGCTGAATCAAGTTCGTTGTTCAAAGCAATTTTTGAACCACGCTTTGATTGATTACTACAGGAAATAGTTATAAGGACTATAACAATAATCAGTACAATGCTCTTAATACTTTTCATAATAAATTTTTTATATGATGGTGAATATTAATATGCGAATATAAACCTATGTATTGATATTTCAAAATGAGATAACATATCAACATATTTTTTGATATGCAAATATATTATACTTGTATTTAAATCACGTTATTATATAATCTCATATTTATTAGCGGGCATTAATTATAATAATGCCTGGTATCAATTATAAATATATATTTTTTTATTATTTTGATCTGCTATATATATAATTTATTATATTGGCTTATTAATTTATAGCCTTTTCAGGCATGAAATATTTATTTCGAATATATCATAGAATTATTTTTTTATTTATTCTTACGCTGAACCTGCAGTATATATGCGCAACATACTCCGGCCATGGTAATTACGGCGATATGAGGCAGCCAGTTTTTGAGGATAACGACTTTAACTATACTTATACATATCAGATTTACGATTCATTAAAACAGGGAAATTTTAAAGCTGATACTTTGAAGGGCAAAATACAATTAGTTAAAGAAATCAACGGTATAAAGATATACCAATATGTATCACCCGGCTTTATGAAATTATCAGCTGATTCGGCATTTGCTGCTGCTGATCATAATATATCAGGCACATATTCCAGGCAAAACAAAGAATACCCGGATGATGAGTTTGATATTTTGCAGTCTTCTCCATACAATGAATTAAATCCGATACCTTCCAATATTAGTTTACCCGGTGGTTTGGTTTTCAGGATCCAGCTGGGTGTTTACAGTAAACCGGTTTCAGGCAATACTTTTGGCGGATTATTCCCAGTATCTTATGAAGAAATAAAAGGAATGATAAAATATTATGCGGGCATTTTCAGTTCATCTGAAAAAGCAAATAAGGCTTTGGAAAAAGTCAGGGAATATGGATTTTCAGATTCCTTTATAGTACCTTTTTATAATGGCAAAAAGATATCAATTGAAAAGGCTAAAGAGATTGAATATTCGCAAATAAAGTTATAAATATTTCATCCATATGAAGAAAATTTTATACTTTTGGGAGAGCCTTATAATTGCTCAAATTGCTTTACAGATAATAACTAATTAAATAACCTCACGATGGGCAAAAAGGAATATTCAGATAACCGTCCAAAACTTAAAGAATATGTTGAAAAGGATTTGAGTAAAGGTAAGTATCTGGTTTTGCATAATGATGATATTCATACTTTTGATTATGTTATTGAATCCCTGATCAGCATATGTAAAATGGATACCATTCAGGCTGAACAGTGCACCTTTTTAGTGCATTATAAAGGTAAATGTGACATTAAAAAAGGATCTGCAGGTTCTCTTAGGCCGCTTAAGGACGGATTAACAGAAAGAGGTTTAAGTGCGACTATTGAATAATATTTCATCCGAATTTCTACTATCCTTATGTCACCTATTGCTATTGCACTGCTGATATTACTGGGCATAATACTGCTGCTTATTGAATTTCTCATAATACCGGGAGTTACAGTGGCCGGGGTAGGGGGTGTTCTTTTAATAGCTGGAGGAGTGCTTGCTGCGTATCTCAGGTATGGTGTAATGTACGGGAATATAACTTTGGCTGCAACAGTACTGGTATTAATAATTATATTCATTGTTGCACTGAGAACGAGAACATGGAAGAAAATAGCTCTTGATACAAAAATTGACAGTTCGGTTGAAAATATAAAAAAAGAAGGCAGGTTTATGGTTGGTGAGCGGGGAAAAACAGTCACAAGACTGGCACCGATCGGCAAGGCAATATTTAATAATAAAATTATCGAGGCAAAATCACTGTCAGGTTATATAAATGAGAATACTGAGGTTGAAATAATAAAAATTCAAAATACAAATGTTATTGTTAAACCATTAAAATAAACTTTAATTATGGCAACAGGAATAGGAACATATATACTTTATATCATCGGAGTAATAATTTTATTAATTATTGTGCTTTATTTTGTTCCGCTTGGATTATGGTTTCAGGCCCTTGTCTCAGGTGTGAGAATCTCTTTGGTACAGCTGATTTTTATGAGATGGAGAAAGGTGCCCCCTTCAGTGATTGTGAGGGCTATGATCGAGGGGACTAAGGCCGGACTGAAGCTTAACAGGAATGATATGGAAGCTCATTATCTTGCCGGCGGACATGTTGAACAGGTGGTACATGCACTGGTCTCTGCCGAAAAAGCAAATATTGACTTGCAGTTTAATATGGCCACAGCAATAGATCTTGCCGGCAGAGATGTTTTCGAGGCAGTGAAAATGTCGGTAAATCCGAAGGTTATTAATACACCACCTGTTTCTGCAGTGGCAAAGGATGGCATTCAGCTTATTGCCAAGGCCAGGGTCACTGTCAGGGCAAATATTAAGCAACTGGTAGGAGGAGCCGGCGAAGAAACCGTTCTGGCAAGGGTGGGCGAAGGTATAGTATCTTCAATAGGTTCTTCCAATTCGCATAAAGTAGTTCTTGAAAATCCCGATTTCATTTCCAAGGTGGTACTGGAAAAAGGTCTGGATGCAGGCACAGCTTTTGAAATACTGTCAATTGATATTGCCGATATCGATGTTGGTAAGAATATTGGCGCTGTATTGCAGATGGATCAGGCAAATGCCGATAAGAATATTGCCCAGGCAAAAGCAGAAGAGAGAAGGGCTATGGCCGTTGCCCTGGAACAGGAGATGAAGGCCAAAGCACAGTCAGCACGTGCAAAAGTCATTGAAGCAGAAGTACAAATTCCGCTGGCTATGGCCGAAGCTTTCAAATCAGGGAATCTTGGTATTATGGATTATTACCGGATGAAAAATATAGAAGCCGATACTCATATGAGGGATTCAATTTCCAGGTCACCGGATAAGCCCGGCACGGAAAAAAAATTATAATGAAGTTGCGTGAGCTTAAAGGAATGTTGTTCTTTGAAAATATATTCTGTTGACAGTAAGCACGATTAATTTTTTTATTCAGGTCTATTTGAAATAAAAATAGAATATAATAAATTTATAATTAGCTTATTAAGCTAATACTATTGAATTATTTATTCAATAGGATGCATATGTAAAAGAAAATTTGTTATAAATTTTATTTTGCTGATTTAAAGAAGGTTCTATTATTTTTTTTATATTTATTGCCTGAATAGAAATTCGTGATTATCACAATAGTTTTTTTTTATTGAAAACATTAGTAAGTTTGCAACTGTAAATAAAAACTAGAATAATAAACATTTATTGAAATTGTAAAACAAATAATTAATTAATTATGAAGAAAATTAAGCGAAACTACTTAACATCTATTATTGTTGCAGCTTTTTTACTAAGCAGCTGCGGCGGTTTAAATAAGATGGTCGATAAATCGAGCGACGTATCCTATCAAGTACAGCCTAATCCACTTGAAATGCATGCCGGTGAGGTACAGGTTACTATTAATACTAAATTTCCTGAAAAGTATTTCAACAAAAAGGCTGTGGTTGTTGCCACACCTGTTTTAAAATATGAGGGGGGCCAGGCTGAATTTGAATCAACTACTCTTCAGGGAGAAAAAGTCGAAGCTAATAATAAGGTTATCCCATCCGCAGGCGGTGAATATTCTTATGCGGGGAAAATTCCTTATACTGACGAAATGCTTCGGTCAGGACTGTATGTTGAAATGTCAGCACAGATTAAAGAAAAAACTCCTGTAGAAATACCCGGAATTAAAATTGCCGAAGGTGTTATAGCCACTCCTGCACTGGTTATGATTAATCCTAAAACTATTATTCTTGGCGACAAGTTTCAGAGGATTATTCCTGAAACCTATAATGCTGACATACACTATGTGATTAATAAATATAATGTGAGGGATTCCGAACTTTCAGCTGAAGATATTGTTGCCTTGCAGAATAAAATTAAGGAAGCCAGCGAAGCTGAAAGAAAAGAGATCAAAGGAGCAGGTATTTCAGCCTATGCATCACCTGATGGTGCATATGATTTAAATGACAAATTAGCACAGAACAGACAGGGATCTGCTGAAAGATATCTGGAAAGAGTATTAAAGAAAGCTAATGTAACAGAAGCTGAGGCTGCAGATTTCCTTAATCTTAAATATACTGCTGAAGACTGGGAAGGATTTAAAAAACTTATGGAAGAATCAGATATTCAGGACAAGGAATTAATACTCAGGGTTCTGTCAATGTATTCCGATCCTGCTGTCAGGGAAAAGGAAATCAAAAACATTGCCGCTGCTTTCAAGGAAATTGCTGAAAAGATTCTGCCTAAACTTCGCAGATCAATGATTAACGTTAATGTTGATAATATAGGTTATTCAGATGAAGAGATCGCAGAACTGGCCAGGACAAATCCCGATGCTCTGAAGCTTGAAGAAATCTTATATGCTGCCAAATTAACTGATGATCTCAATGAAAAACTTACAATATATCAGAAAGCTGCTGAAAATTATCCGGAATGCTTCAGGGCTAAGAATAATGTCGGAAGTGTATATGTTGAGCTAGGTAAAGTGGCAGAAGCCAAGGAAGCCTTCATGGCTGCCAAAGAACTTAAAGAGAATGATGCAATTAAGAACAATCTGGGCGCTGTTGCCTTGATGGAAGGCGATGTGGCAAAAGCTGAAGAACTATTCGCATCAGCCATGGGAGCCGGAGATGTTGTAAATTACAACCTGGGTATAATAAAAATTAAACAGGGTGATTATAAAGCAGCAGTTAGCTATTTTGGTAACGAACCTTCATTTAATGCAGCACTTGCCCAGTTGTTAAACAGCGACACTGAAAAATCATTAAATACACTCAACCAGATGGGTGATGTTGAATGTGGAATGGTTTATTATCTGAAAGCTGTTGGCAGTGCAAGAAGCGGAAGGGAAGAAGGAGTATTGAATAATCTGCGTACTGCTGTTGGCAAGAAGAGCGAACTTAAAGACCACGCCAAGAAAGATCTTGAGTTTGCAAAATATTTTGAAAATGAAGCTTTTAAAGCAATCGTGGAATAAAAAAGCCAATATAATAGTCATTAAAAGCGATTCTGTATGTTCAGGGTCGCTTTTTTTTTAGTTTATTAATAAGATCCCAGAGCACTATCCCGACACTTACAGAAATGTTAAATGAATGTTTTGTCCCAAACTGCGGAATTTCTATGCAAATATCACTTTCATCAATAACTGACTGATCTACTCCTTTCATTTCATGTCCGAATACCAGGGCATATTTTTCACCTAAGCGGACAGGGAATTCATCTAACATAATACTTTCATCTGTCTGTTCAATTGATATTACTTTATATCCGTCTTTCCTTAGCTGTTTTATGGCATCGGCAGTCTTGTTGAAATACTTCCAGTGCACCGAATCAGTTGCACCCAGTGCAGTTTTGCGTATATCTTTATGAGGAGGGGTAGCAGTTATTCCACATAAGTAAACCCCCTTGATAAGAAATCCGTCTGCTGTTCTGAAGACAGAACCTATGTTGTTAAGGCTTCTTACATTATCCAGTATAATTATAAAAGGATATTTATCGGCCTTTTTGAATTCTTCAAGTGATTTTCTGTCAAGTTCAGAATTTTTTAATTTTCTCATTTTCCAGGATATTTATTATGCTTGTGATAAAATCATTATAAAAAGGATGTAAGATAAAAAAAATAAATATTTTAGTATCTGTAAATATTAACAAAGCAAAATATCCCGGGATGAATATACACGAGTACCAGGCGAAGGCACTATTGAATAAGTATGGGATTAATGTACCGGAGGGAATTGTTGCGACCACACCCACAGAGGCAGTCAATGCCGCCAGGAAGATACTTAAGAAAACAGGAACATGTTCTTTTGCTGTAAAAGCGCAGATACATGCCGGCGGAAGGGGAAGGGGCGGAGGCATAAAGATTGCAGGAAGCATTGATGATGTGAGAAAGTGCGCAGATGAAATTATAGGTATGCGGCTTATTACACACCAGACAGGCAGCGGTGGTAAAATAGTAACCAAAGTGCTTGTTGAACAGGATGTTTACTTCGGAGATAAAAAGCCGGTTGAAGAGTATTATTTAAGTATATTACTGGACAGAAACACAGGGCGTAATATATTTATGTATTCTCCCCAGGGGGGTACGGATATTGAAGAAGTCGCATTAAAATCGCCTGAATTGATTTATACTGAAGAAATCGATCCTGTTAAGGGGCTGCAACCTTCTCAAACTGATGATATCGCCTTTAATCTGGGATTGACAGGTAAGGCATATAGGGAGATGATAAGATTTATAACTTCTTTATATAAGGCATATATTGACATCGATGCTTTGCTTGTTGAAATAAATCCTGTAATAAAAACTTCGGATAACCTGGTATATGCTGCAGATGCTAAAGTTAATCTCGATGACAATGCTCTTTTCAGGCATCCCGGATATTCGGAAATGAGAGATCCTGATGAAGAAGATCCGGCAGAAGCCGAAGCATCGGAATTTAAGCTAAACTATATAAAGCTTGATGGTAACATAGGCTGTATGGTTAATGGAGCAGGCCTGGCAATGGCCACAATGGATATGATCAAATTGTCAGGCGGCAATCCCGCTAATTTCCTCGATGTTGGAGGTTCAGCCAGTCCCCGCTCGGTCGAGGCCGGATTCAGGATTATTCTCAAAGATCGGGATGTGAAAGCTATAATGGTTAATATTTTTGGAGGTATAGTAAGGTGTGACAGGGTTGCGGAAGGTATTACGAAAGCATACAAATCAGTATCAAATATAAATATACCTGTTATCGTCCGTTTGCAGGGAACTAATGCAATGATTGCCAAAGAGCTCCTGGATAAATCAGGGATGAATATAATACCTGTAATAACCCTGCAGGAAGCTTCTGATATTATAATTTCTTCCTTCTGACCGGCAAAGTCATACATCTTGGTCCCCCTCCTCCGCGTGCCAGCTCCCCTCCCTGAATTGTAACAACGAACTTCTGGTATTTATCAAGGTCTTTTTTCCCTTCTAATACATCTGCAGCCTGAATAATCTCAAAACCATTATGGTTCAATTCTTCATTGGTATATATGTTTCTTTCATATCCAATAACCTTTCCCTGAGCAAGGGAAAAAAAATTAGCGCCGCTATGCCACTGTTCGCGTTCCTGCATCAGAGTCTTGTTTTTACCTCCACAGGGAATAGTATCCACATCAATTTTAAGTTTTTTCAAAGTTCTGATAACATCATCCAAAGTCTCAATCTTTTTGACTTTGCCGTTATCAAGTGTGATAAGCACTGTCTGATAGTCCAGGCGGTTAAAGATTACAGGTTCATAAACTATGCATGTTCTTTCATCGATGAATGTAAGGACCATGTCAAGATGTATAAATGATTCAGGTGAATGCGGAAGTTCCTGTACTATCACATGTTTTAACTCTTCCTTTTCACATAATTTATTTATTATATAATCAACACCCCGGGAAGAAGTGCGGGTGCCAATACCTATCATCAAAATATTTTTGCTGACAACTATTATATCGCCTCCTTCTACTGTAATATCCCTGTTGCTATTTTCGGGATAACCCGGATTAAATGCTTTTATTTGAAATTGAGGGTGATAATTGAAAATAGCTTCCATTATCAGGGTTTCGCGCATCCTGACTTTCTTTGCCATTTTTCCGATAAATACACTATCATTTATAACAAAGGAAGAATCTCTTGTAAAAAAGAAATTATGCAAAGGATCAAGTGAATAGTTGTTTTTATTAAGGTAGGTGGTCAAATTGTTCTTTTCCAGCAAGACTCCTTCAATAAGCTGGCTGACAAGTATTTTTTCAGGCAGCTCGATGAGTTTATGATACATATTATGAGATTCACATGTCTGGGCTATCTTCTGTACAAGTTCTTTTCTTGACTGCTCACTTTTTAAAACCTCAGATAACAGGTCCTTGACCTCAAATATCTGTGCAAATTTTCCAAGAATTCCTTTAAACTGGCTGTACTCCCTGGAAGCAACCGGCAGGTTGAGGATATCGCTATATAAAGCCCTTTCCGCAGTGGAGGGGGTCATTTTTTCAACTTCCGGCCCCGGAGAATGAATAATGACGGCTTCAATTTCGCCGATTTCTGAATTTATTGCTGCTTCGATTCTGTTAATTACTGGCATTTCACTGGTACATTATGTATATAATTAATTTTTAACACCTGTCTTTTTATGTGTACCGTCACAAAAGGGCTTGTTACCTGACTGTCCGCACCTGCAAATTGAAGCCACCTTCATTTGTTTCATTTCTTTTCCGTCTGTTCCTATAATTTTGAAGTTGCCTCTAATTATCAAAGGCCCGTCTTCCATTATTTTTATTTCTGTTTTCTGTTCATATTCAGGACTAGCCTTCGCCATACCGTCTTCTTTTTCAATATCTTTATTCCACTTGTATGTTAATGCATTGGTAGGGCACTTGTTGACTATCTTTATTATTTCTTCGGTAGATGCACCCTGCATATTGATCCACGGTCTTTTTCTCGGATTGAAGACCTCTATAAGTTCACTGTAACAATAAGTTGCATGAATACATTCAGCGGGCCTCCAATAGACCGTTATTTCCCCGTTTGTATATTTTCGCGGTTTTCCGTACATGTCATCAATTTTGGTAAAAATAATAAATTAATAATGAATTTTATTTATAACCATATTGTTATAACAATGATTAGATTTAATAGTTGAGTAATATTAAATTAATGTGCAATTTTCTATAAGTCCGGATTTACATAAAGGATTTTACATAAAAATTGCAGTGACCGGTTATTATTTTTTACCATTAATTTTAACATTGTGAAGAAGGTATGCTTTTAATAACTTTATCCGTTATAAAAAATGAATCTTTGATTAAACATATAAGGATTTTTTTCGTTAAATTAATCCGGGCATTGGCATATTTATTGTAAAGTCTACAGAAATTACTTATATGATCCGTAAAATTGCACTTGGGGCACTGATATTATTCATGACCTGTAACTCAAAGGCACAGGATACTATTAAGCTGCACAAGGATGGGGCAAAATATGTGCTTTACGGAGTGATAATAGACGGTGATACATTATTTCTTTCCAGTATAGATGAAGTATATATTTACCCCCGGCGCGAATTTGATTCCCGCAGGGATTACCGGCGGTACAAAAGACTGATCAGGAATGTTAAGAAAGCTTATCCCTATGCAAAGCTGGCAAAGAAGAAGTTAGACGAAATCGAGGCAAATCTCGGGAAAATAAAATCCGAAAAGGCCCAGAAAGAATATATTAAAAAGGTTGAAAAGGATTTAATGGATGAATATGAAGAAGAATTGAAAAAGCTCACTTTGACCCAGGGCCGGATATTAATAAAATTAATTGACAGGGAAACGGGTGAAACATCCTATGAACTTGTTAAGGAATTAAGAGGCTCACTTTCAGCGTTCTTCTGGCAGGCTTTAGCAAGGTTATTCGGGTCTAACCTTAAAAGTGAATTTGATGCTGAGGGTGAAGACAAGCTAATAAACGAGATAGTAATTCTTATTGAGAACGGGCAGCTTTGATTACTTTTTCAGGAGCCTGTACCAGTTCAATTAAAACTCCTTCCCCGCATAAAGGGAAATCCTCATTTCCTTTGGGATGAATAAAACAAATATTATAACCCCCTGCTCCCTTCCTTATGCCTCCCGGAGTAAAACGGACACCCTGTTTTTCCATCCATTCCACTGCTTTCTGCAGGTTGTCAATCCAGAGTCCGATATGATTCAGTGCTGGTTCATGCACAGTGGGTTTTTTCTCAATATCCAGAGGTTGCATAATATCCACATCGATTATTGCAGCTCCGGTTCCTGTTTTTAAGATATCTTCATCCACATTCTCTTTTTCACTTTTGTAACTGCCTGTTTTATTCAGGCCTAATATATCTACCCACAATTTTTCCAGCCTGGATTTATCCTTGCTGCCTATGGCAATATGCTGGATCCCCAGGACTTTAAAAGGACGGGTGTTTGTCATTTTATTTTCAGCTTTTAGGGATTAGGTGCAAGTTGAAAGTTCATTTAACCACTTAAAAATAGCACTTATTAATATTATTAATTGCGATTATGGGTATTAATTTTAAAATTTTGCAATATTTTTAACTGCAAATTAATTCAAGATTTTATTTATCCCTGATGAAGAAACTTATTCCTATAATTCTGAGGGTCATACCCAGAAAACATCTTATAAGGTTGAGTTACGTTTTTATGAGAATAAGCGCACTTTTTTATAAGGGCAGTAATGTTGAGTGCCCTATTTGTAACAGCCGGTTCAGAAAATTTCTTCCTTACGGGCACAATATAATCAGGGAAAATGCTTTATGTCCCCGTTGTTTATCTCTTGAACGCCACAGGTTGATGTGGTTGTTCCTTAAGGAAAAAACCGGTTTCTTTTCCACAGATCTCAGGGTACTGCATATTGCGCCTGAACAATGCTTCTATTCAAGGTTCAGGAAACTTAAGAATATCGATTATATCACTGCAGACATGGAATCGCCTCTTGCAGATGTGAAACTTGATATTCAGGAGATGCCGTTTAAAAATAATGAATTCGATGTGGTAATATGCAATCACGTCCTTGAACACGTTAAAGATGATAAAAGAGCTATGTCAGAAATACTGAGGGTGCTTAAGAAGGGAGGCTTTGCCCTGATGCATGTGCCGATAGATTATTCAATGAAGGAAACATATGAAAACCGTGAAATTACTTCGCCGGAAGAGAGGGAGAAACATTTCAGGCAAAAAGACCATTACAGGTTATACGGACTGGATTTTCCGGAAAGATTAAAAAAGGCCGGGTTTATTATTACTGACAGGAATTATGGGGAGGAGCTGGATGAAGAGACAGCCGAAAGATTCGGAATAATCAGAAATGAGTATATGTTTGCTTATCGTAAATAACAGATTTTTAATTTTTTTTTTAATAAATACAAATAATTATCTATATTTGTCATTCAAACTGTTATATAATGAAAAATATCATAGTCATCATATCTGTCCTCGTGGTCCGCATTCTCAGAATGCTGAGGTAAGGATGGAACATGCTATGATTTAAGATATAAAGCCATTCTTACCATTAAGAATGGCTTTTTCGATTATATATATCTGCTGTTATACAGCAATAAAAACCGGGAAATATGCAAATTAAACTCAGAAGTTCAACCACTACCGAAGGCCGCCTTATGGCGGGGGCCAGAAGCCTTTGGAGAGCAGCAGGCATGAAAGAAGAGCATTTTGGCAAACCTGTCATTGCTATTGTGAACTCCTTCACCCAGTTTGTGCCGGGCCATACCCATCTGCACGATATAGGCCAGCATATTAAATCTATTATTGAAAAAGAGGATTTTTATGCTGCCGAGTTCAATACTATTGCCATAGATGACGGGATAGCCATGGGCCACGATGGGATGCTGTATTCACTGCCTTCCAGGGATCTTATTGCAGATAGTGTTGAGTATATGTGCAATGCTCATAAAGTGGACGCTATGATTTGCATAAGCAACTGCGATAAAATCACACCGGGAATGCAAATGGCGGCAATGAGGCTGAATATACCCGCAATATTTGTATCAGGTGGTCCAATGGAAGCAGGTGTAGTTGGAAGTAAAAAGTATGATCTTATTGATACTATGGTAATGGCTGCCGACACTAATGTATCTGACAGGGAATTATTTGAAATTGAAAGAAGGGCTTGTCCGACTTGCGGCTCGTGTTCCGGAATGTTTACAGCCAACTCTATGAACTGCCTGAATGAGGCAATCGGATTGGCATTACCGGGGAACGGGACAGTTGTTGCAACTCATAAAACACGGTTAAAGCTGTTTGAAAAAGCGGCAAGGCAAATAGTTGAGAATACAAGAAAGTACTATGAACACGGCGATAAATCGGTATTACCTCTTTCCATCGCTAACCGCGCTGCATTTTCAAATGCCATGGCCCTCGATATTGCCATGGGCGGCTCCACGAATACTGTACTTCATATACTGGCAATTGCTAATGAAGCCGGCGTAAACTTTACTTTGAAAGATATTGATAAACTGTCACGTAAAGTACCTGTATTATGCAAAGTTGCACCCAGCTCACACTATCATGTTGAAGATGTGAACCGTGCAGGAGGTATTTTAGGTATCATGCGTGAATTGGGGAAAAGGAACCTGATAGATACATCGGTAAAAAGGGTGGACGGATTGACTTTAGGTCAGGCCCTTGATAAATATGATATTACGAAAGACAAGATTAATAAGGAAGCAGAAGATTTATTTACAAGTGCACCCTCAGGCAGGAGGAACCTTAAACTGGGCACCCAGGATGCCAGGTATACACTGGACCGCGACAGGGAAAAGGGATGTATCAGGGATATAAAGAATTGTTACAGCAGAGATGGCGGACTGGCTGTTCTTTTTGGCAACATTGCACGCAAGGGCTGTGTTGTCAAAACAGCAGGAGTTGATGAGTCTATCTTTGTTTTTAAAGGACCTGCCAAAATATATGAATCCCAGGAATCGGCCTGCGACGATATCCTTGGGGATAAATTAGTGCCGGGGGATGTAATAATTATCAGGTATGAGGGACCTAAAGGTGGTCCGGGGATGCAGGAAATGCTGTATCCAACATCTTATATAAGATCAAAAGGACTTGGGAAAGACTGTGCCTTAATAACCGACGGCAGATTCTCAGGAGGCACATCAGGATTATCCATTGGTCATGTTTCCCCTGAAGCTGCCTCGGGAGGTGAAATAGGACTGCTAAAAGACGGAGATATAATAGAGATAAATATTCCTGCAAGAAAGATAGATGTTTTTCTCTCTGATGAGGAGATGGAAAAAAGGAGGAGAGCGGAGGAAGAAAGAGGAGATAAGGCTTTCACTCCTTTAAAAAGAAAGAGGCATATATCTGAAGCACTTAAAGCTTATGCGAAGCTCGTGACATCAGCTGATACAGGAGCAATAAGAGAAATTTAATTCATAGCAATAATAAATATATTTAAAAATGAAAGAACAAACGTCAGAAATAGAAATAGAAGATAAGGCTAAAAAGGTTAAAATTACAGGATCGGAAGCATTAATGTTATCACTTGTAAACGAGAATGTCGATGTTATATTCGGTTATCCGGGAGGAGCAATAATGCCTGTATATGATGCCTTAATGGACTATTCTGATAAGATAAGACATATATTAACACGTCATGAACAGGGTGCTATTCATGCTGCGCAGGGTTACGCCAGGGTAACAGGTAAGGTAGGTGTATGTATGGCTACATCAGGACCCGGTGCTACAAATCTTATTACAGGTATTGCAGATGCAATGATAGACTCTACACCAATTGTATGCATAACCGGACAGGTAGCGTCTTCATTGCTGGGTTCAGATGCTTTCCAGGAGACAGATGTTGTCGGTATATCAATGCCTGTTACAAAGTGGAATTATTTGATTTCTAAAGCCGAGGAAATACCTGAGGTTATGGCACAGGCCTTCTATATAGCAAAGGCCGGCAGGCCGGGGCCTGTTGTTATTGACCTGGCAAAAGATGCGCAGTTTGGCAAGCTTAACTTCAAATATAAAAGATGCACGTCAATAAGAAGTTATGTTGCCAGACCCGAGATTGATAAAAATAAGATCGCTGAAGCCGCCAGGTTAATTAATAAGGCAGAGAAGCCCTTTATATTATTCGGACAGGGTGTAATACTAGGGGGAGCCGAAAAAGAATTCCGTGCCTTTATTGAAAAATCGGGTATACCTGCTGCCTGGACTATTCTCGGTAAATCAGCTTTACCCTCTGATCATCCCCTGAATGTTGGCATGCTGGGTATGCACGGTAATTACGGAACTAACATAAAAAGCAACGAATGTGATGTATTGATCGCCGTAGGAATGAGGTTTGACGACAGGGTTACCGGGGATCTCAACAGGTATGTAAAACAGGCCAAAGTTATTCATATGGAACTGGATCCGGCAGAGATCAATAAAAATGTTAAGGCGGATGTAGCTGTCCTGGGAAATGTTAAAGAAACTCTGCCTTTCCTTACAGGGCTTGTTGAAAAGAAATCATATGACTCATGGATTAAGGAATTCAGAGATTGTGACAAGATAGAATACGAAAAGGTTATCAGAAAGGATTTCTACCCTTCAAAACCCGGCATAACAATGGGAGAGGTCATGCGCATAATCACAGAAAAAACCGGGGGAGAAGCTATAATTGTAACTGATGTCGGGCAGCATCAAATGTTTGCATCAAGATATGCAAAATTTAACCATACACGCAGTTTTGTTACTTCAGGAGGTCTGGGTACTATGGGATTCGGACTGCCTGCAGCACATGGTGCCAAAATTGGGGCTCCTGACAGGACGGTAATAGGAATTGTAGGTGACGGAGGATTTCAGATGACCATACAGGAACTTGCTACTATAAACCAGACAAGGGCCGCGGTAAAGATTGTTCTTATGAATAATACCTACCTTGGTATGGTCCGGCAGTGGCAGCAGCTCTTCTTTAACAGAAGATACTCAGAGACCCATCTGAAAAATCCCGATTTTATAAAAGTGGCAGAAGGTTTTGGAATTAAGGGCAGGAGAATTCTTGAGAGAAAAACACTTGAAAAAGGCATAGAGCAAATGCTGAATTATAAAGGACCGTTTCTTCTTGAAGTTTCCATTGAAAAGGAAGACAATGTATTTCCAATGGTTCCTTCAGGAGCTTCAGTTTCTGATGTTATTATAAATATTGAATAAAATGTAACATAATTTTTATTGAATAATCAGATATATAACACAGGGAATATTTATTTAATAACCAGGATATAAAATACGGAGAAATGAAAAAATCATATACCATAACAGCCTTTTCAGAGAACCATGTAGGGTTGTTAAACAGGATTACTATCATATTTACAAGAAGACATGTGAATATAGAGAGTCTTACGGTTTCTGCATCGGCTATCAAGGGAATACATAAGTTTACTATAGTTGTAAATGATACTAAAGAAAGGGTGGAAAAAGTCGTTTGTCAGATTGAAAAGCTTGTTGAGGTTTTGAAGGCTTATTATCATACTGATAATGAAATAGTGCACCAGGAGATAGCACTTTATAAAGTTCCCACCAGGGCATTACTGGAAAGCAATACCCTGGAAAAGACCATAAGGGATCATAATGCCCGTATCCTTGAAATAACACCTGAATTCACAGTAATTGAGAAGACAGGTCACAAAGAAGATACCCAGGAACTGTTTGATATATTAAATAAATACGGAGTAAAACAATTTACGCGTTCAGGAAGAGTGGCAATAACAAGATCGAACAAAGAACTGTTAAGCACTTATCTGAAAGAAGTGGACAATGCTCAGTCCATACATATAAATGATAATATTAATAATTAAATAAAAAAGTTATGGCTAAAATAAATTTTGGAGGAGTTGAAGAAAATATAGTAACACGCGAAGAATTTCCTTTATCCAGGGCACAAAAAACGTTAAAAAATGAAGTAGTTGCAGTTGTCGGCTATGGTGTTCAGGGACCGGCACAATCGCTGAACATGAAAGATAACGGGATTAATGTTATTGTCGGACAGGCACCCGAATTTAAGAATGACTGGGACAGGGCAGTGAATGACGGATGGGTGCCGGGTAAAACATTGTTTCCAATAGAGGAAGCTGCCTCAAAGGGAACAATTATCCAGTACCTTGTTTCAGACGCGGCACAAAGAGCTGTATGGCCCAGGTTAAAACCGTGCCTTAAGGAAGGAGATGCACTGTATTTTTCTCATGGTTTCTCAATAACTTATAAAGACCAGACTGGCGTCGTTCCGCCCGATAACATTGATGTAATTCTTGTTGCTCCCAAAGGTTCGGGTACAAGTGTCAGAAGAAACTTCCTTGCAGGATCGGGAATTAATTCAAGCTTTGCTGTATTTCAGGATTATACAGGCAAAGCCCTTGACAGGACAATTGCCCTGGGAATTGCAATTGGTTCGGGATACTTGTTCCCGACAACATTCGAAAAAGAAGTATTCAGTGACCTGACGGGAGAAAGAGGTGTACTAATGGGGGCACTGGCAGGAATTATGGAGGCACAATATGATGTGCTCCGTGAGAACGGGCATACTCCCAGTGAAGCTTTCAACGAGTCGGTTGAAGAGCTTACCCAGAGCTTGATACGGCTGGTAGATGAGAACGGGATGGACTGGATGTATTCCAATTGCAGCGCCACGGCACAAAGAGGAGCACTTGACTGGCTGCCTGTATTCAAAAAGGCTACCCTGCCTGTTTTCAGGAAATTATATAAAAGGGTAAAGAAAGGAGATGAGACGAAAGTGGTTCTGAAAAAAACAGGACACCCTAATTATAAAGTAGAGCTTGATGCGGAATTAAAGAAAATGGGTGATTCGGAATTATGGCAGGCAGGCGCCCAGGTTAGAAAATTAAGACCAAAGAAGTAACATGTTCATACTGACATGCAATTCTCCGGCCGGTATACCGCCAGGGAGGAGAGAATTTTAGCGTCATGATAAAGAGCAACCAGTCTTGCGGCTGATTGCTCTTTTTATATTTATAAAATTCAAAATTATAAACATTTGCCTCTAAATAAATTAACCGGAATATAAGCTTAGAGAGAATTGAGTATAAATAAAAATAATATAGAAAGAAAAAGATTTTTGCTTAGCCTTGTTTTTCCTTTGTTCTTTCTTATTCTGCTGTGGGCCGTTAAGATTATCGAAATTATCGATGACCTGGACCTGATTTATTATGGCATCTATCCACGTAATGTCAGAGGACTGATAGGTATTTTAACATCTCCGCTGATACATGGCAATGAGAATCTTAATCATATTATTGATAATTCAATACCCCTGTTCTTTCTTTCTCTTGCGGTATTCTATTTTTATAATAAAGTAGCATACAGGGTTTTTTTCCTGATTTATTTTTGTACAGGAATAGTAGTCTGGATTTTTGGCCGATCTGCATACCATATAGGAGCAAGCGGATTAATTTATGGATTGGGCTCATTTTTGTTTTTTAGCGGAGTAATAAGACAAAGTATTAATTTGCTTGCAATATCTTTGCTGGTGGTTTTTCTTTACGGAAGTATGGTATGGGGCATCTTCCCCTATAATGCCAGTATATCATGGGAAGCACATTTCTCGGGAGCTATGACAGGATTTATACTTTCATTTATTTACAGGAATGAAGGGCCGCCGGTTAAAAAGCCTGAGTGGGAGGAAGAAGACGAAGAGGAAGAAGAAGACGAAGAGGAAGAAGAAGATGAAGAGGATAATATAACGGATAATGATGAATATTAACAAATATTTTTATGTGCCTTCTTAAACAAGTTACCAATTTCTATTATTTTTGAATATGTAAAATATTAAATATTGAATTTATAAAGGTATAGTATGATGAAACTTATAAATAGTATTATTCTGGTACTTTTTTTATCGCAACGCTTGTTATCCCAGCCAGTATTTGAAACCAAGAATAAAGAAGTTATTATTAAACAAAAAGTGGAATCCCAGACTAGCTGGGATTACAATTTCGTTAAAAACAAATCCTCACAAAAAGGTAATCTGACTTCCTATACAAAATATAATGAAAGAGGCGATATTGTAGAGTTCGTAACATATAAATTAAAAGATACTCTTACCTATGAAACATATGAATATAACCAGCAGGGTAACAGGACTGATTATACCAAACATAAGGGGGGAAGAAAAAATATTTCCTACCAGAAAATTTCCAGATATGATGATAAGGGGAATTTAATTTCAGAGTACGGATTTGATGGTACTGAGAAGTTTAAAAATACTTACCTCTACAACGACCAGGGAAAACTTGCAGAAATTAACTATTATATAGAAAATGCATTAAATGAAAAAAGAGTTTTTAAATATGATGGCAATACAACTGGGGTTACCGTAATTAATTCGGCGAATATTATTACATCCTATATGTCTTTAGATTACGACACTAAAGGGAATATTCTTGAAGAGACGATTTATGATGCAGACAGGAGTCCTTTGGAGAACAGGATATTTGTATATAATAATGAATCAAAGGTTATCAGCGAAGTAAAATACAGGCTGGGAAACTTTTATTATAAGTTGACTTATTTATATGATTTCAGCGGAGAGCTTATTAATATTGATGAAGAAAACCTCGAAAACAACAGGTATATTAAAAAGAATTTCAAATATAACGATAAAGGCTACCTTATAGAGATGAACTGGAGAAGAAAACCGGATGAAGAATTCAATACAAGAAATTATGCTTACAACGAGAGGGGATTATGTACACAGGTTCTTACTTACTATCCAAGCACAAAATTTAAGGTACTTACCAAATATGAATATGAGTTTTATTAATAATCTACTCATACCTTAAGGCCCGGACAGGATTCCCTGAGGCTGCTTTATAAGATTGCCGGCTCACCGTAATTATTGCAATAAAACAGACTATTAATAATGGCAATACCAGATTTCAAGGTAACCTTAACCATGAACCGGGATGTTGACACGCTACATATGCAATTTGATGTCAGGGATGACAGTATTGCAACAGCGGTGTTACAGATATCTGGTTGAACGATAATATTGAGATTTATATCGATATGGCTAATGGAAAAGTTCCCCAGTGGCCGCGTACATTAGGTTGGCCCTCATCATACCAGGGTTTGGCCAATGGTGATTATGAATTTAGTGTAAGAGGCTTGTAATTTTATCAGCCTTTTTGTTTATGAATTTTTAAAGACATATTAATTGGAGAGGCTTTTCTGAATCTGTATTTATAAGAATATTTAATTTATTTGCCGGTTTAAATATTTTAGTCCTTTAAAGTTAATATTTTTACATGGAAATTATAAAACAAGGACAAATGCTGGAAACAATACTAAAACACAGGTCAATAAGAAAATATAAAAGTATTCCTGTTGATGACGAGGTGCTGGAACAAATATTAAGAGCAGGAACAAGGGCATCAACAACGGGGAATATGCAGGTTTACAGTATGGTTATCACTAAGGACAAAGACATAAGAAAACAACTGTGGGAAGCACATTTCAAGCAGGACATGGTATTGCAGGCTCCTGTGCATATTACTTTTTGTGCCGATTTTAACAGGTTCAACAAGTGGTGCCGCCAGCGTAAAGCAAATCCCGGATATGATAATTTCCTTTCTTTTTTTACAGCTGCCATAGATGCCTTACTGGTTTCACAGAACGTTGCCCTTGCAGCCGAAGAACATAACCTGGGGATTTGCTACCTGGGAACAGCAACATATATGGCGGATAAAATTATTGAAATACTTAATCTGCCCCTGGGAGTGGTGCCGGTGGCTGCAATTGTTATGGGTCATCCTGCCGAGCATCCCGGACTGACAGACCGGCTGCGCCTGGAAAGTGTTGTTCACAAGGAAAAGTACAGCGATTATTCACCTTCGGATATTGATAATATTTACAGGGAGAAGGAAAGCTCGGCACTAACTGACCAGTTGTTGAAAGAAAACAATAAGGAGACACTTGCCCAGGTGTTTACCGATAACCGCTATACCAAAAAAGACAATGTATATTTTTCCCAGCAGTTTCTTAAAGTGCTTGTGAAGCAAGGATTTATGTATAATGAGTGGTAATTTGCAAGCTCATTTTACTTCAAACTCAACTCCCAGGTTACCGGCAATTTCTTTTAGATCCTGTGCAATGGCAGGCAGCACATTTATACCTTCCCTCCTTATTCTTGCTTCATTTTTTCTTTCAGGATCGCCCGGTATCATTACTTTAGGCTTCCCGGGAGCACTTTCGGCATTTCTGAATGTTTCAATCCATAGATCCATTTTAGTTTTAAAGTCATCAGCTTCCTGAAAAGCATCAATTCGCATGGCTCCAAAGAAGTGCCCTGTTCCCTCACCCACCTTTTTATCCAGAACCGGCAAATAGGCAACAGACGGTGGAACAAAGGGTCCGAAATTAGCATTTGACAAAACAGCGGAGAATATATCTATTACAGAACTCATGCAATATCCTTTATGACTCCCGTGTTCATAATCACCTCCGAGGGTAAGCATTGAACCTCCCCTCTTAAGTATTGAAGGGTCATCGGACGAATTACCATTGCTATCCTGCACATAGCCATGCAACGTCTTTTCCCCCTTCTTTTCAGCAACAGCAAGCTTACCCCTGGCAATGGGTGTGGTTGAAAAGTCGGCGACAAAAGGAGGCTGGTTTTTTGCAGGTATGGCAACAGCTAACGGATTTGTACCCAACAGGCGGCTCACCGAAAATGTAGGTGCGACAAGGGGATTGGCATTTGTCATTGTTATGCCGATCATATCGTAATCAAGGGCCATCATAGCATAGTATCCTGCAATACCGAAATGATTTGAGTTTCTTGTAGACACCCATCCCGTACCTGCATTTTTAGCCATATTTATGGCTGCCTCCATAGACCTGGTGGCTGCTACCATGCCTATTGCCCTGTCACCATCAACAACCGCTGTACTGGAGGTTTTGTAACTAATTTTAATATCCGGACTGGTATTAATACGTCCGGCCTCCCACAGCTGGAAATAATCTTTTATTCTTATCATTCCATGTGAGGGCAACCCCCTCAGCTCAGCAGCGAGAAAAACCTTTGATACCGCTGATGCATGATCTTCACAACAACCCATTTTCCTGAATATATTCCTGGTAAAGTCAAACAAATATTCGTATGTATACATTTTAAAAATTTTTAGTTAACATGGTAAATATAACAACATAGCTGCATAAATCTAACTTACGTACTAGAAAAATATTAAAAGATATTTAAAAGGGATAACTTGCTAAATATCAGCGAATAATTTTTTACTTTGCATTATATTATTTAATTGATCTTTTATATTTGTTACAGGTAACTAATAAAAAATAGTATATAACATGCCAAAAACGACCGATACAGGTAAATCATCAGGTAAATCAGGCATATCGGCCACATCAGGCATAGCTTATTCTGACCTGGGGCTCATAAAAAAAATTATGAAAAGAAATCCGACCGATATTGAATTAAAAATAATTAAAGGATTATTATATGAGGAACCTGAAATTATATACTGTCAGAACAGACTTGCCAGACTTGTCGAATATAAGACCCCTGTTTTAAAAAGCATAAATAATGATTCGGCTGCAGTACTGGTAAATAAGGAACATGCATGTGTAATAAGCATTATTTCAAATCATGGCACTGAGAATAAGGACCCGGGAGAAGGGGCTTCAACAATGGCAAGGTCGGTACGGGATATTATTAAAACAGGGGCCAGGCCCGTTGCTCATGCTTATTCGCTTAAGTATAAGCCTTCAGTTTCTGATGATCCGGCAAATAATATATGTGGTTATGCTCATAATACAGGTATTCCGGTCATCAAAAGTAACATATGCTTTAATAATGATTCAGCCCGTAAAGCTCTTTTGAGAATCATGACCCTGGGTATTATTAATAAGGACAGGCTTCTCACATTGACACAGGCTAATGCCGGGCAGCCCCTGTTACTTCTCGGATATGCCGGTCCGCGCAATACAGATGGGAAGGGCATATTATCCGTAATTAAGGAAAAATATCCGAATAGTAAAGACATACCTGCAGAGGTTAGAAATATTCCTGACAAATTATTGATTGAAGGGGTTATTGAATTATTTAATAATAAAATTATTACAGGGGCCTCGTGCGTGGCAAAAAGCGGAATTATAGGAGCGGCAGTTAACCTGATGCATTCTCATAACCTGGGAACAAGGCTGGATCTTGATAAATTGGCGGATGTTCCTGTAAAAGATGCCCGGTATAAAATACTGACCGGGAATATTCCGGGGACGTTATTAATAAGTGTTGACAGGACTAAAATAAGCCAGGCAAAAAATATTTTAAAGAAATGGTTTCTCGACTTTTGTATAATAGGGGAGACAATAAAACAGAATAATGTACAGTGTTTTCTTGACAATAAGCCTTTTGCTGATATACCCCTTGGATTATTATTAAATGAAAGATCGGTACACGTGCGCGAAAATAAAAAAAACGGTGATAGTGAATATAACATTGCTGAACTTTTAACAGACGATATCGCTGAACCTGAAAACCATAAAGAAATTATTTCAGAACTGATAAAACAGCCTGTAATTTTTACAAAGTCGGTTTTTTCAGATCAGTTTGATTTAATGAAGGGATCAATTGACATTAATACGAGTTCACCTTCAGATTCAGGCATTGTGCAACTCAAAGCTCTGAACAGATCATTGACTGCGGTTATTAATGCAAACTCCCAGTATTTGTGTGCAGATATAAAAACAGGTATTATTATCATGATAGTAAAAGCAATAAGAGATACAATCTGCAGCGGCAGCGAGCCCCTGGCAATGAGCTTAGCCCTGGACATCAGCAGGTCAGATAATCAGACTTTTAAGGAACAATTCGAACTTATTTATGATGGATTAGAGGAAGCGATCAGGCAATTTAAAATACCCCTGGCCAGTTTTACGATAAGCTTTGATTCGCGGAAAAATAGTAATGATAATGCTGAAAATAATGCATTAATGCCGGCAATAGGAATAACGGGGGAATTAAAAAGTGCTAAAAATCACAAAGCTATAGCTTTCAGGGACAAGGGGCACATGATTTACCTGATAGGCAGATCAGTAAATGATTTTTCCTCCTCGGAGTATATTAAAGTTGTACACGGAATTGGCCGGTCACCTGCACCTTTAATTGATATTGGTATTGAAAGCAGGCTCCACAACACTGTCAGAGGATTAATTAAAGACCACCTGATCATATCAGCTCATAATATCTCCGAAGGCGGATTATTTTTTGCGTTACTTGAATCTGCAATGATTGAGGGGTACGGATTTGATATTACTTCCCCTGCCGAGGTGAGGCTTGACAGCTTTTTGTATAGTGAATCGCAGGGGCGCATAATTGTTACGGTATCACCTATCAGGGAGACCGAGTTTATTGATTTTATGCTTCAGCAGGATTTTCCTTTCTCAGCTCTTGGCCATATTACAAAAGAAGAATTAAGAATAGATGATATTTCATATGGTTCAATTAATCAGTATAAAGACATATATAACCTGTATTTAAAGAGTTATCATCATTAATAATTTTATCTGGCTTGATAAAAGTATTGGAATGTTAAAAATAATATACTATTTTCAAGGCATTCACGTTTTAGTACCTGTAATAATGATACATAAATTTGCCTTGAGATATATTTTAGTTTTCATATTTATAGCGTTTTCCCTTACTTCAATAGCCCAGAGGCCCAAAGTGCAAAATGATCCTACACATGATGACAAGCCTTTGCATTTCGGGTTCTCACTGGGATTTAACGCAATGGACTTTAATATTAAGCATTCCCAGGATGCCCTTAATTATTCCGTTGTAGCTGAAGTGGTTAAACTGCAGCCCGGATTTCATGTTCATGCATTATCAAATCTGAGGCTGGGGGAATACTTCGATCTTAGATTCCTGCCGGGAATATCCTTTGGAGGAGAAAGGCATATCGAGTACCGTGATCTGCTTGTCCAGGATCAGGCAGATAGTAAGACTATTGATCCTGATGATGTACCTGTAAAAATTGAATCAAACTTCCTCGAGTTTCCGCTGCTTTTAAAATACAAATCAGTCAGGTTAAACAATTTCAGACCATATCTTATAGGTGGTATAAATACCAGGGTTGACCTTGCCGGTGCAAGACTTGACTGGGGCAAAAAGGAAGAAGATCCCAAAAAAAAGAATATAGTATTACTAAAATTACTCGACGGTTATTATGAAATAGGATTTGGGATGGATTTTTATCTGCAGTACTTCAAATTTGCTGTTGAACTGAAATCCTCCTGGGGTGTAAGGAATATTCTAAAAACTGAAAATAAAAAGGGTGAGAGGCCTTATCCTGATATTGAGATATACACAAATGTCATTGATAAAATGTATTCCAGGATGGTTTTAATATCATTTCATTTTGAATAACAGGTACTATTTTATCTCCTCCTGAACTCAGAACATATAACAGCAGCGGCAGCGGCAACATTCAGTGATTCGGCACCGGTGCTATTCCGGTTGTATTTTGGTATAAATAACCTGGATTTGATATATGGCAAGTATCTTTCTGAAATGCCTTTTGATTCATTTCCCAGTACAATGAATGCTTTTTTTTCTAAATTCTTATTATAAACGGGTTCTCCTTGAAGGAACGTACCGTAAATAGTAAATTCAGCAATTGATGAATACTCTTCCAGTAAATCCTTTAAATCAACATAATATATGTTAACCCTTATTATTGAGCCCATCGTTGCCTGAACAACCTTAGGATTATAGCAGTCTGCACACTCACTGGAACAGAAGATATTCCTGATTCCAAACCAGTCAGCTATTCTTATAATGTTTCCCAGATTCCCGGGATCCTGGACCGTATCCAGGACAAGTGACAGGCTGGAAATAATGTCATCTTTATTTATATTATGTCCCGGCATACGCAGCACAGCGATTACTTTTCCCGGGGTTTTCAGAGAACTTATTTTACTTAATTCATAATCACTTACACTGCAGACGGCCTCACGGTGATGTATGTCTTCCTTATAATTATCTTTAAACCACTGTTCTGTTGCAAATATTTGTTTTACCAGCGGATATTTTAACCGTATCAGTTCTTTAATAATTTTTTCTCCTTCAACTATATATTCTTTATGCCTGTCACGATTTTTTTTTAATTCAAGGGATCTTAGATGTTTAATATTATTTTTAGTCAGCATTCTTATGAAATTATTGAATACTTATCTGATATGGATCCTTGCAAAGAAAACCAAATTTTGTGAATAAAAAAGTTATATTTGCGCGAATGTAATAATTTAATAATTAAATGTATTAAAGAGTGTTGGAAAAGACATGGAAAAAGGGCGCCATAGTTTTTATTATATTCTGATTATTCTTTCTTTAATTATAACTTCCTGCTCCTCGACCAGATATGTACCAGAGGGCGAATACCTGTTAACCAGGAACAAGATAAATATTGAGGGTAAGCTGGTGGAAAAGGATGAAATAAAAAGTTATTTGAAACAGCGCCCCAATAAGAAAATACTGGGTGTAAGGTTTCATCTTTTTCTTTACAATTTATCAAATATCAAAAAAGATAAGTGGCCTCACGGATGGTTAAGAAAGATAGGCGAAAAGCCGGTGATATGGGATCAGTATCTTACAAAGGCAACATATACACAATTTATACAATATCTTGAAAATAAAGGGTTTTACCACTCTGAAGTTGAAGATACGATGAAGTTTAAAAAGCGTCATGCCGTAGTCACTTATAATATTATTCCCAACGAGCCTTATTACATTAACAAAATCAATATTGACATACTGGATACGAACCTTTATTCAATAGTTATTAATGATACAGCTAACTCTCTGTTAAAGAGAGGAATGCTTTTTGATAAAGAAGTTTTACAAATGGAGCGGGTAAGAATTGAAAATCTATTAAGACGAAATGGCTATTATAAATTCTCGAAAGAATATTCTTATTTCGAAGCCCAGCCTGTAAAAGGGACTAATTATGTGGATATAACAATGAAGATAAAAAAATATGAAGTAATGGAGAGGGGCCAGAAAATAGATTATTTGCCCCATAATAAATATAAAATAAACAATGTCTATGTATATCCTAATTATAAATCGGGATCTGCTGCTGCCCAGAAAAGTCAGGATTTGGTAAAATATGACACTATTCCCTTTAACAGGATAAACTACGTATTTAATGAAGATCCCCATATTAAGCCATCTATAATAAATGCTTCAATTTTTGTGCTGCCCGGACAGTATTACAACCAGAATAATGTAAACAAAACATATAACAGGCTGTCATCCCTGGGGCTCTTCAAGTTTATTAATATAGGTTTCAGTGAACTTAAAAACACTACTGATGACCCTGCAAATGATTATCTGCTTAATTGTAATATTGAATTAACAAAACGAAAAGTCCAGTCATACCAGTTTGAAATTGTCGGGACAAACTCTTCAGGTGACTTTGGTGCCAGGGGCAACCTGCTGTATAATAACTGGAATTTATTCAGGGGAGCCGAGGTATTCAATCTGAAACTCACGGGAGCCTATGAAGCAATACAGGGGGTCGTGGCATCGGGATTATCGCATACATTGGAGCTTGGTACCGAGTTTAAGGTTGACTTCCCGAAGTTTTTACTGCCAATAAAAACCGAGCGATTTATAAAAAGATATGCCCCTAAAACTTCTATATCCTTATCATATAACTATCAGGCACGGCCTGATTATATCCGTACAATTGCCACTGCATCGTTTGGCTATAACTGGAGAAGCAGTGAGAATATCAAGTATTATGTATATCCCCTGGAGGTTAACTTTGTGCAGCTGCCAATAGTGGATACGGCTTTCAGTGAATCAATAACAGGCTCATACCTCCAATTCAGCTATGAAGATCACTTTGTCGGCGGTGGCAGGATTGGCTTTGAATATAACAATCAAAAAATAGGAAAAAGCAAGGATTTCATATTTTTAAAGGTAAATGTAGAATCGGCAGGTAATATACTGCATGAATACAGCAAAAGAACGGGAGCAGAAAGAGATTCTGTAAGCAGAAGTTACAAAATATTTAATGTTCCCTATTCTCAGTATTTAAAAACAGATATTGATTTCCGTTATTATAATTTTATTAACCCGATAAATAGCATTGTATACCGTATTTTTATAGGATGTGCTTATCCTTATGGGAATTCGAATGCCCTGCCCTTTGAAAAGAAGTATTTTTCAGGAGGTCCGAACAGTATCAGGGCATGGCGCACAAGGGAGTTGGGGCCGGGGTCATATCTGGATTTATCAAAATCAAAAATTCCGAATACTATGGCCGACATTAAACTGGAAGCCAACATAGAATACAGGTTCAAGCTATTCTGGAAAGTAGAGGGAGCATTATTCCTTGACATGGGTAATATCTGGGCAATAAATCCGGATGATGAAAGACCCAATTCTTTGTTCGATTTTAGTAAATTTTATAAAGAAATAGCTGTGGGTACGGGTTTTGGAACACGATTTGATTTTTCTTTTTTTATAATAAGACTTGATTTCGGATTCAAACTCAGAGATCCTTCTTTTTCACAAAACAAGTGGATAGTGGATAGCGACTTTTTTAATTCCGACGAGTATATTAACAGGAAAGATAACAACGATTATAAAATATTTAATTTTCAGTTTGGAATAGGCTATCCGTTCTAGTTTTTTGTTCATTGAGTAAATTATATAATAGATTTGATAAGCTTAACAGCATAATTTTATAAATTTACCATTTATTTTTATAAGCAAAATTGTAAAACAGAAAATCATAAAAAATGAAAGTATCAGAAAAAATTAAGCCGGGAGTTGTAACCGGCAATGATGTTCAGTTGTTATTTAAGATAGCGAAAGATAATGAATTCGCAATACCAGCTGTAAATGCAGTAAGTACCGGCTCGGTAAATGCTGTTCTGGAAGCTGCCATGGTGGTTAATTCTCCGGTTATTATACAATTTTCTCACGGGGGGTCGATATTTTATGCAGGCAAGGGTATGCCGGACGCTAACCAGGCTGCCATCATAGGAGCTGTATCAGGTGCTAAACACATACATCATATAGCTGAACTATACGGTGTTCCTGTTATTGTACATACCGATCATGCAGCCAAAAAGCTGTTGCCCTGGATTGACGGTTTACTGGACCATGGCGAAAAGCATTATAAACGTTACGGTAAACCTTTGTACAGCTCACATATGCTTGATCTTTCCGAGGAGCCAATTAAAGAAAATATAAGTATATGTAAAAAATACCTTGAAAGGATGAGCAGGATTGGCATGACCCTTGAAATTGAGCTTGGGGTGACAGGGGGAGAAGAAGACGGTGTTGATCATTCCGGTATTGATAATTCAAGATTATATACACAACCCCAGGATGTAGCTTTTGCATATGAGGAATTAGGCAAAGTCAGCGACAGGTTTACTATTGCCGCCTCATTTGGCAATGTTCACGGTGTATATAAACCCGGAAACGTGAAGCTTACCCCTGTAATATTAAATAATTCACAAAAGTATATTGAAAAGAAATTTAATACAGGGAAGAAACCGGTGCACTTTGTTTTTCATGGGGGTTCGGGATCAGGCAGGGAAGAAATAAGAGAAGCTATAAGTTACGGAGTGATAAAAATGAATATTGATACGGATACACAATGGGCTTTCTGGAACGGTGTAAGACTGTATGAGGCTGCAAACCATGATTATCTTCAGAGCCAGATTGGAAATCCTGAAGGAAGTGATAAGCCGAACAAGAAAAAGTATGACCCGAGGGCATGGCTGCGTGAAGGGGAAAAATCAGTAGTTGAAAGATTAAAAATAGCTTTTGAGGATTTAAACTGCCTGAATAGAAATTAACATCTCAATAGCTTACTCTTCAACCCTCTGAAGCATATCTTTGGAGGGTTGCCTTATTTTAGATTCATTTCCAAATTTTAAAGTATGTCTGCAACAGATCTTTCAAACCGGGGTATTTTCGGAAGCAAATTTGGCATCATAGCCGCTGCCTCAGGGTCAGCCATTGGTCTTGGCAATATATGGAGATTTCCTTATATGGCAGGGAAAAACGGCGGTGCTGCATTCCTCATCATTTATATAATTTTTGTGCTTGCTATTGGAATACCCGTTATGCTGTCAGAATTTGTCATAGGCAGGAGTACACAAAGAAATCCGTATGATGCATTTAAGAAATTAAAACCGGGCAGCCGCTGGTATATTATTGGCATAATGGGAATTTTAGCTGCTTTTATGATTTTAGCCTTCTATGGAACTGTAGCGGGATGGACCCTTGAGTACCTGTACCAGTCGGCAATTAACGGATTTAAAGGAAAAACAGCAGGTGAGATAAACCAGATGTTCGTTACTTTTAATGCTCAGACATTAAGACCCGTTTTGTGGCAAATAATATTTATGGTGCTCACAGCTGCAATAGTTTTGGGCGGGGTGGAAAAGGGTATAGAAAAATATACAAAAATCCTTATGCCCATGCTGGTAATAATAATTATTATACTTGATATCAGGGCCATATCATTGCCTAATGCAAGGGAAGGGATTGCCTTTCTTTTCAAACCTGATTTTACCAAAATCACTCCAAGGGCGGTCATCGATGCTCTGGGACAGGCATTTTTTTCACTTAGCATTGGAATGGGGACATTAATTACCTATGGATCGTACATCCATAAAAAGGACAAACTGGCTAACTCTGCCGTTATAGTGTCTGTTGCAGATACGGCAGTTGCAATACTGGCAGGAGTTGCAATATTTCCTATTGTATTTCACTTCGGCCAAAAGCCTACCGAAGGTGTAGGACTTGTATTTAAAACTCTGCCAAACATTTTCCAGCAGATGAGCGGAGGAACAATATTTGCACTTTTATTTTTTCTATTGCTGACAGTGGCTGCCCTGACATCATCAATTTCTGTGCTGGAGGTTATAGTTGCCTTCTTTATTGAAAGATTAAAAATGAAACGTATTAACGCAACAATATTTGCTACAATTTCCGTAACATACATTGGAACCCTATGCGCAATGTCAGAAGGGGGGTTTTCAGGTTTCAGGCTGTTTAATATGAATTTCTTTGATCTGCTCGACGCCACTGCAGCAAAAATATTGCTACCCCTCGGCGGTTGCTTTATTGCCCTTTTTGTTGGCTGGTTCTATGGGAAGGGTAAAACATGGAGAGAAATATCAAACAGGGGGAAGCTCAGGGTAGGCTATCTTAATGTCTTCATGTTTCTTATTAAATATATAGCACCTATAGCAATAGCCCTTGTTTTTCTGAACGGTTTGGGATTAATTAAAATAGCAGTTGATTTTTTTAAAGATTTGGGATTAATAAAAATGCTTATGTCTTTATGAGTGGTTTGGGATTAATTAAGTTTTAGCTTATGTTTGATGTTTATTATACCGGGTGTTTAACTGAAACTTAAGTGTTGTTATTGTCGATATAAATGTCATTCAGGCCTTTTACTGGCATTTCTGGTCGGATTGGTAATAATAGGAGGTCTTAAAAGTATAGCCCGTGTTACGGGAAAAATAGTTCCCTTTATGGCATTTTATCAGTTGTTTTTCCTGTTTTGTATAGTCATCGGTGCATCGTCACAACCGGACAATGTGCTAAAATTCTCAGACATGATGATACTTGCCCCTGCATTTCCTAATATCATCGGATTGTATATTCTTGTTCCCGAATTGAAAAGGGACCTTGATTTATACATTAAGAAAATAAAATCAGGAGTAATTAAAAAATCTAAATAGCCTTTTAAATAAAAGAAGACCCATGGCGTTATGCTGAAAAACTTTTTGAAAGACTATTTTACTTTTTCGCGAACGGAAAGGAACAGTATTATTATTCTCCTTGCTATCATACTGTTATTAATAATAGGCAATTTAATGTTGCCCCTGCTCATTAATAACCGGGAATACAATTATAAGGAGTATGAGAGTGAATTGCTTGATTTTGAAAGATCAATTAAATCCCATAACAGCAAAAAACCAAATACTGTAAATACAAATAAACAGGAAAATAAGGATAATATAAATCAACTTTTCAGGTTTGATCCGAATACAGTCAATGAGAATGAACTGGCTAAACTGGGATTTGGTAAACATGTAATTCGCAATATCATAAAATACAGATCTAATGGCGGATTTTTTTACAGGAAGGAAGACTTGCTGAAAATATACGGGATGGACACATCCTTTTATAACAGTCTCGTTACCTGTATATATGTTGAAAGGGGCGGATTACAAGAATTGCCTGAAGAAAAAAATAATAATTATAATGCAATTGATGATCATGAATTAATAAATATAAACAGGGCGGATACAAGTTTGTTAACCGGGTCTTTGGGACTGGAAAGGAAATTGTCGGAGAGGACAATCAGATACAGGAATTTGCTGGGCGGGTATTCAGATAAAAGTCAATTTAATGAGATATATGGGATTACAAAAGCACAATGCGGCTTGCTGGCAGCAAATGTATTTATTGATACTACTTTAATAAGAAAAATAAATATTAATCATGTAAATGAACAAAACCTGGCTAAACATCCCTATTTAAATGATTATTATGCAAAGGCCATTACAAAGTACAAAGAATATGCAGGTGAAATAAAGAAGATTAATGAACTGTCAGTCAACAATATACTTCCTGAAAGAATTTACTTGCGGATCAGACCTTATTTATCGGTTAATTAAAATTTATTTTATATATTCTGGTGTATTTTAGCAATTTTTTAGCTAAATTTATTAGAAAATTAGTCAGCTTTTGTGCAATTTAAATTTTGTCTGTTTTAAGATTTTGAAATTAGAATCCTGTTATCCTGTATTTTTTATTTGTTAAGATAAATTTGGCAGAAATCTTTTTATGTAATAAATTTGCGGCTCATTTAAAAATACAGTTTATGATCGTAGTTCCTATAAAAGAAGGTGAAAACATAGAAAGAGCATTAAAAAAGTTCAAAAGAAAATTTGAAAAGACTGGCATAGTAAAGCAGCTACGTGCACGGCAGGCATTTAAAAAGCCTTCGGAAAGAAAACGCGATGTTGTAAAGCGGGCAATCTATATTCAAAAATTGCAGCAGGAAGAAGAATAGCCTTATACGAATAACAGGAATAACTCAAAATCTTTTTTTAAGCATCGGATGGAATTTAGAGAAGTATATCCAATGATGTATGAATCATAAAGAATCATTTCTGAAGTATTTACAGTACGAAAAACGATATTCTCCTCACACAATAAGATCTTACCTGGATGATATAGAACAGTTTATGTCTTTCTCTGATTTTAATGATAAAAACTTTAAGCCGGGTAATGTTGATCATAAGAAGATAAGAAGCTGGATTGTCGATTTGGTTAATAACAATATTTCTATTCGTTCAGTCAGAAGGAAAATATCCACATTAAAGTCATTCTATAAATATTTATTAAGGGAGGGTCATGTTAGTTATAATCCGGTCGAAAAGATCCTGACGCCCAGGGCAGATAATAAACTGCCGGCATTTATCAATAAAAAACATATGGATATATTGCTCGATGAAATTGATTTTGGAAATGATTTTAAGGGTATAAGAAATAAATTAATCATTGAGATGTTTTATAACACGGGAATCAGGGTGAGTGAGCTTATAAACCTGAAAATAAACAGCATAAATATTGAAGAGCTTAAATTGAAGGTCACAGGCAAGAGAAACAAGGAAAGAATTATACCGTTTACCCGTGTCTTCAGAGACTCCTTGCAGAAATATCTCGATATAAGGCTGGAGAAGTACAGGTCTGGCGGTGATGATTTTCTTTTTCTGACAGAGAAGAGCAATAAAATGTATCCTAAGCTTGTCTACAGGATAGTAAACAAATATCTGAATTTAATTACGACTATTGAAAAAAAGAGTCCCCATGTTCTTCGTCACACTTTTGCGACACACATGCTGAATGCAGGGGCAGACTTAAATGCCATAAAAGAATTGCTCGGCCACAGTAACCTGGCAGCTACGGAAATATATACTCATAATACTTTTGAAAGATTAAAAAAAATATATAAACAAGCTCATCCAAGGGCATAATACAAGGAGGAACGCAAAATGAATATTAAGATTAATTCTGTTAAATTTGCTGCGAACAAAAAGCTGGAAGATTTTGTTCATAGTAAAGTAAAAAAGTTAGTTCAGTACTATGATGATATTATCAGTGCGGAAGTATTCCTGAAAATTGAAAACAATCAGAATCTTAATAATAAAGTTGCAGAAATTAAACTTGAAATACCTGGTAATGATTTATTTGCAAAAAAACAAAGTAAATCATTTGAAGAATCAACCGATAATGCAGTTAATGCTCTTAAACGTCAGATAACCAAACATAAAAATAAACTCAGAAGACTATAATTCAACCTTCTAAAAAATAAATTAAATATTTTGGGTTATAAGCAAAATATTTATACATTTGCCAACCGATTTTTAGAGGTATTAAATGCCGCTAATTTCAAGTATTTTGCATAGGTAATTGGGATAATCATCATGGCTGGATTAAAGTGTGGGAAGAGTATGTGTTTACAATAAACTTTAATTTGCATGTTTAACAGATATTTTTGCAATATAAAGGATCTTTGATATTTTGCCGATGTAGCTCAGCTGGTCAGAGCAGCTGATTTGTAATCAGCAGGCCGTGGGTTCGAATCCCTCCATCGGCTCATAAGCTAAGGGGAGATACCAAAGCGGTCAAATGGGGCAGACTGTAAATCTGTTGGCGGATGCCTTCGTAGGTTCGAATCCTGCTCTCCCCACAAAGAGATTAAAATCTGGAGATCAGATCATAACCGGAGTAAAGAATATAATGCGGGAGTAGCTCAGCTGGGAGAGCACAACCCTTCCAAGGTTGGGGTCGCGGG
>CAYWUI010000019.1:0-33062 GCA_964461435.1 uncultured Bacteroidales bacterium
GGTGTGAATGTTGCCAGGGCGGGATTGGCATTCTGTGTCCATGTTCCCAGTCCGGTTCCGCCGCTCCATGTAGGGGTTCCGCTATAGTTGCCGCTTGCCGTGGCACCGGTCATAGGTATAGCTGCTGTTCCTGTACACGTTGATATGTCCGAACCTGCGTCGGCTGCCGGCGGATTGTACCATGTTACCGCCCTTGTGTCTATGTCACCGGGACAGCCGTCGGCGCCTGTAAGTGTCAGTGTTGCCGTGAAGGATCCCGAGGCGACAGTGGGTGTGAATGTTGCCAGGGCGGGATTGGCATTCTGCGTCCACGTTCCCAGTCCGCCTCCGCCGCTCCATGCCGGATTGCCACTGTAATGTCCGCTTGCTGTGGCACCGGTCATAGGTATGGCTGCCGTTCCCGTGCATGTTGATATATTTGAGCCTGCATTTGCTGCCGGTGGGTCATACCATGTTATAACCCTTGTATCTGTGGCATTTACGCAGCCATTGGTGCCTGTTAATGTTAGTGTTGCCGTAAATGATCCCGAGGCCGTAGATGGAGTGAATATAGCAAGCGCGGGATTGGTATTCTGTGTCCATGTTCCCAGTCCGCCTCCGCCGCTCCATGTGGGCATGCCGCTGTATGTGCCGCTCGCTGTAGCGCCGGTCATAGGTATGGCTGCCGTTCCCGTGCATGTTGATATGTCGGGACCGGCATTGGCAATGGGTTGTGTGCCCCATGTTATGAGCCTTGTGTCTGTCGCATTTGAGCATCCGTTAGCTCCTGTCAGCGTTAATGTTGCAGTGAATGATCCTGAGGCTGCGGTTGGTGTAAATGTAGCCAGGGCGGGATTGGCATTCTGTGTCCACGCTCCCAGTCCGGTTCCGCCGCTCCATGCTGGCAGTCCGCTATAAGTGCCGCTGGCCGTGGCGCCCGTCATAGGTATGGCTGCCGTCCCTGTGCAGGTAACTATATTGGGCCCTGCATCGGCTACAGGCTGTGTGCCCCATGATATAGTCCTCGTGTCAGTGGCGTTGGCGCAGCCGCTGGCTCCTGTTAACGTCAGTGTTGCAGTAAATGATCCTGAGGCTACGGTTGGTGTAAATGCAGCCAGGGCGGGATTGGCATTCTGCGTCCATGCTCCCAGTCCGCCCCCGCCGCTCCATGCCGGCAGTCCGCTGTATGTGCCGCTGGCCGTGGCGCCGGTCATAGGTATGGCTGCCGTCCCTGTGCAGGTAACTATATTGGGCCCTGCATCAGCCACAGGCTGGGTGCCCCATGTTATTAACCTTGTATCAGTTGCGTTTACACAACCATTTGTTCCTGTTAATGTTAATGTTGCTGTAAATGATCCCGAAGCTGCGGTGGGTGTGAATGTTGCCAGGGCGGGATTGGCATTCTGTGTCCATGTTCCCAGTCCGGCTCCGCCGCTCCACGTTGGCAGTCCGCTGTAAGTGCCGCTGGCCGTGGCGCCTGTCATAGGTATGGCTGCTGTGCCCGTGCATGTGAGGATATCGGGACCGGCATCAGCCACAGGCTGCGTGCCCCATGTTATTTGCCTTGTGTCAGAGTCATCCGGACAGCCGTCGGCTCCTGTCAGCGTCAGTGTCGCCGTGAATGATCCAGAAGGAACCGAAGGAGTGAATATTGCAAGACCAGCATCGGGATTCAGTGTCCACGTTCCCAGTCCGCTACCGCCTCCCCATTCAGGGATGCCGACATAGTGACCGGTAGCTATGGCACCTGTCATTACTATTGGGGCCATGCCTGTGCAGGTCGTTATATCCGTACCTGCTTCGGCTGCAGGAGGATCATTCCATGTTACTACCCTCGTGTCAGTAGCATTTACACAGCCGTTAACTCCTGTCAGAGTAAGAGTTGCCATAAATGAACCCGAGGCAGCAGTTGGAGTGAATGTGGCAAGTGCGGGATTGGCATTCTGTGTCCACGTTCCCAGTCCCCCTCCGCCGCTCCATGTTGGCAGTCCGCTATAAGTGCCGCTGGCCGTGGCACCGGTCATCGTGATAACTGCTGTTCCCGTGCATGTCGATATATCCGGACCGGCGTTGGCCACAGGCTGTGTACCCCATGTTATAAGCCTGGTGTCTGTAGCATTTGAGCATCCGTTAGTTCCTGTTAATGTCAGTGTGGCAGTAAATGAGCCTGAAGCAGCAACAGGTGTAAATGTAGCAAGTGCGGGATTGGCATTCTGCGTCCATGTTCCCAGTCCGCCCCCGCCGCTCCATGCCGGCAGTCCGCTATAAGTGCCGCTGGCTGTGGCCCCTGTCATAGGTATAGCTGCCGTCCCCGTGCATGTTGTGATATCGGGACCGGCATTGGCCACGGGCTGGGTGCCCCATGTAATAAGTCTTGTGTCTGTTGCGTTGGCGCAACCGTTGGCCCCTGTTAAGGTTAAGGTAGCAGTAAATGATCCTGATGCCACGGTCGGTGTAAATGTGGCAAGGGCGGGATTGGCGTTCTGTGTCCATGTACCTGAACCTCCACCGCCGCTCCATGTTGGCAGTCCGCTATAGGTTCCTGTCGCTGTGGCCCCGGTCATGGGTATGGCTGCCGTACCTGAGCAGGTTACAATATTGGGCCCTGCTTCAGCCACAGGTTGTGTGCCCCATGTTATTAGCCTTGTATCTGTTGCATTTGAACAACCCAGAGCCCCTGTCAGAGTTAATGTGGCAGTGAAGGAACCCGACGCCGTTGTTGGTGTAAATGTTGCAAGTGCGGGATTGGCATTCTGTGTCCATGTACCCAATCCTGCCCCGCCGCTCCATGTAGGTGTGCCCGTATATGTTCCGCTGGCAGTAGCACCTGTCATAGGAATGGCTGCCGTCCCTGTGCAGGTAATGATATCCGGACCCGCATCAGCTACGGGTGGAGGCGCTGACCTCACTACTGCATTCGGCCCCTGTTTTGTACATCCCTTGTTATCGATTACCCATGTGCGGTAAGTGCCCGCTGGCAGAGATGTAAAAAGATTTCCTTCCTGGAAGGTTGAGTCTGTCGTGGAAATATTTACAATGGCATAATCAAGGTCGGGAGTGCCTCCGTTTGCATTAATCTGGATAGTGCCAAAGCTGGTCCCCTGGCATGTAGGTGTTGTATCTACGGATGTTATATTTATCTGTTGCGGTATACTGTCGTGGGGGGGGACGAAGAAAATGGTCGCTATTTGTGCTGCCTTTCCGCAGTTATTCGCATCGTCAACAGTCACAGCGTAAATTCCTTTTCCCAGGTTTACCGCTATCTGGGTGGTCTGGCTTCCCGTATTCGGACTCCATATATAATCGTAGGGAGTTGTTCCTCCGCTCATATTGGCCCTCAACTGCGCATCGCTACTCGAATAGCATGACAGTCCTTTCACTACTGTTATTGTAGCGGCTGCCATGGCTGGTGGCTGAGTAACAGGATTGTATTGCCCTTTGTTGGATCCCACAAAATCATAAACCCACATATAATAATTTGAATTGGCACTCAGGTTACCGAAGAAGGCAGTATCTGCATTATGAGAAATTTGTTTTATTAATGTTCCTGTACCGCCAAGGAAGGGAGGTAATTTATTCCATAACTGGTATGTATAGGGAGTTGTTCCGGCTTCTGTTATTCTGACGAGGATAGAACCATTTATTCCCCCGTTGCATGACACATTACTGGTAGTAGTTGTATAGTTAAGAGGAAATGCGAGCTTACTGATAAGCAGTAATATTATCAAATTTGAGAAGCCCATATACTTTTTTACCTTCCTGTCCATTATAAAAGGTTTTTATCTATTAATATTTTCTTTTTATAACAATGTATAAAATAACTGAAATTACTTATCAGTTATATTTACATATATCTCTTTAAATGTACTTTTGCCCGAATTATCAATTACTCCTGCAAAGTACCTGCCTGCAGGCAGGTCTTCAAAGACATACCTGCCGTCAAATGTAGGGGCGCTTTTTCTTATTTGATTCGCATCCTGCCACGGTTCATTGTCATAAAGGAAGAAGACATATTCGGGTTCCCCCGAATCAATTATTACTTCAATTTTGCCGTCTGTGGCCGCTGCAGTAGAAACAGCCTCTGAACTAACCTGTATGACCAGATCCTGTCCGTAAACTTTGGTATAAATTAGAGCACATACCAGGATACATATTGTCAAAATTACTTTTTTCATAGTAATACATATTATTCAAATTTTGAAAAACATTCCTTATGAACCTGTTCATTAAAGAATATTGTAGCTGAAACGGCCCCGCAGTTATTTTTGTCATTAATTATGCAGCGATAAGTACCGCGTGTAATATTTCTTGCCAGCCGGGTAGTCTGGTTACCGGTATTTTCACTCCATAAATAACTGTAGGGTTTTGTGCCTCCACTACAGTTAGCCCTTAAAACAGCATCGTTCATTTCAGGGGTCGAAAAGCATTTTTCTATAGTTATTTGTCCGGCTTTTAATTCTTCGGGCTGGAATATTTCAATAGATTTCTGCAAAAAATTACCTTCCGAATCTTCAATTGTTATATAATAATTATTTGCAGTAAGTTCCCTGAAAGAATAAGTTGTGGTTTCAGTATTTACAAGCGCCAGGTACTTCTGTTTTGTAGCCGGTTTTTTATTATACAGCTTGATTGTAAATGCGGGATTACCTGACAGAATGTTTATGGTTATTATCCCGGTGGATCCGTTAAAGCATTTTACCGAGTCACAAGTAACAATAAAATCAAGACCTGCAGAGTATCCAATACCATATAAAAAAACAGTACATATTAGTATAAATATTGTCTTCTGCATAATAATGATCAAAAATTATTTACAACCGCAACGAATAATAATTAATCAATGAATATTACGAATTGTAATCAAATTAGTTTCATCACCTTAACCTGCTAAAAGAGTGAATTTCGTAATATTATAGTAATATTTTTAATTAAATGTAGAACTTAATAATCCGCCTAAAAAAATAACATTTTAACATTATACTTTCAAATACGTATTTTCAGTACATTAAGTTATTGATTTTTAAAATTTTGTGAAAACAAAGACAGGTTAAATGTTGTTGATAATTATTTGATAATCAGGCTTTGCACGTCTATATTTCACAGACCTATATACGGTCACTCTGAATAAATCTTTTTGTAATATACCTGACAGGATACCATGACGCCACAAGGCCTATTAAAAATACAACAAAAAGAACCGCAATAATATCAGCGACTTTAACAGTTACAGGATATGCGTCAATAACAAAGGTGCCACTACCCTGCAGTTTTACCAGTTTGAAACTTATCTGGAGCCAGCATATCAGAAGACCCTGAATAAGGCCATAGACTGCACCTAACAAGGTTATCATACACCCTTCATATAAAAATACCTTTTTAATTGATGACAAATTTGTACCAAGGCTCCTGAGCGTTGAGATATCGAATTTTTTTTCAAGTATCAGCATGGTTAGTGAGCCGATAACATTAAATGAGGCCACGACGAGTATAAATACAAGAATAAGAAAAATAACGTACTTTTCGGACTGCATTGTTTTGTAAAAGAGTTCATCCTGCTGGTAACGGTTTTTCACTTCAAAACCGCTGCCCAGGATGTCTTTTATTTCGGACTGGATATTCTTAATGTTCGCCCTGTCTGAAAGTTTTACCTCAATTGCCGTCACTTCATTACTATATTCAAATAGTTCGCGGGCAAATTCCAGTGGCACAAAAATATATTTTGAATCATGACCCTGCTCTATTGAAAAAATACCTGCCGGGAATACATATTTCTTGTTTATTGCCTGTTCGGGGTTCATAGTTACTTTCCCGGTCCTTCGGGGCACATAAACAGCCATAGGGATCTGGTAATCCAGATTTATGTCAGTATTAATATTGAGGAAATACGCTATACCCTGTCCGATTACAGCATAATCTTCATTTTTTCCTTTGAGGATAAAATCCCTGGATATCATCATACTGTCGATACCTGATATCTCAGCAAAATTTTCACTGACTCCTTTTACTATGGCAATAGTTTGTTTTTTATTATATCTGAGCAGCGCTTTATCTTCCAGTACTTCTGCAAAGTCGGCAACACCTTCGATTTTCCTTATTGTGTCAAATTTTACAGAGTCAGCAACAAAGGTTTTACCTTCAACGGCTGTTATTTTCAGATCGGGATTAAAAGAATTGAATAATGAACGAATAAGATCATCAAAACCATTGAATACTGATAGCACAACAATTAAAGCCATTGTCCCGACAGCTACTCCCAGGACTGAAATGGCAGAAATAAGGTTTATCGCATGATGCGATTTCGTGGAGAGGAGGTATCTTTTCGCTATATAGAATGGAAAATTCAATACGAAATTTATATTATGATTTCAGAAGCCTGTTAATATTGTCAATATAGTCAAGGGAATCGTCCTGGAAAAACAATAATTCCGGCACATTTCTCAGCTGGTGGCGCACCCTTTTTCCCAGGAAAGTTCTTACGGTTTTGATATTCCGATTCATTATCTGGTCAAAGTCTTCATTATCATTTAGAGGAAAAATGCTAAGATAAACCCTGGCAAGGGTTAAGTCAGGTGTAATTCTAACTACTGTCACTGTAACTAATCTGCCTTTAAACATATTTCTGCTTTCTTTCTGAAAGATTTCAGCAAGTTCCTTTTGCAGGAGCCTGGCTATTTTATTTTGTCTTACAGATTCCACTTTATGCCGTTAAGAGATTAAATTATTTGTCTGTGTTGAAGTAAAAGTACGATTTTTAGATAACATTTTATAGTTTTGTGCCAGGTAAGGATTAGATTAAAATAAAATAGTATTTATAAAAAAAGATTAAATAATGTCAAAGAAAAGAGTTTTATCATGTATTCAGCCAACAGGTGAGATTCACCTGGGGAACTATTTCGGAGCAATAAGAAACTGGGTAAATATTCAGGATCAGTACGATTGTATATATGGTGTAGTTGATTTACATGCCATGACCATGACGTACAAGCCGGATGAGCTGAAAGAAAATACGCTCAAAATGGTGGTTGACTTACTTGTATGTGGCATTGACCCTGATAAGTCAATATTGTTTATTCAATCGCTCGTTCCCCAGCATACCGAACTGACATGGATCTTTAACTGTATTACTTCCTATGGCGAGTTAACAAGAATGACTCAGTTTAAAGATAAGACAGAACAGGGTGAAGGCAATGCCAGGACGAAGTTTGTGTCGGCCGGACTTTTTACTTATCCGGTATTGCAGGCTGCCGATATATTAATATATAAAGCAGATTTTGTGCCTGTAGGTAAAGACCAGGTCCAGCATCTTGAACTTTCAAGAAATATTGCAGTAAGGTTTAATAGCCAGTATGGGCAGTATTTTCCCGAACCCAGTCCACTGCTGACTGACATTCCCAAGCTTGTTTCCCTTGCCGATCCTACAAAAAAGATGAGCAAGAGCCTGGATGAAAAGCATTATATAGGACTTTTTGAGGAAGAAAGCTCGATAAGAAAAAAGGTGAAATCCGCTGTTACCGATACAGGCGATCAGCAGGGAGATATGATGAGTCAGGGAGTGGAGAATCTTTTTAACCTGATTAAGGCATGCAATAAGGAAAAGGAGCATAAGGAACTGCTGGCACAGTATAAAGCAGGTACTTTAAAATATAAGGATTTAAAGGAAGTGACGGCTGATGCAATAGTTGAACTGACAAGGGGATTTATTAAAAGAAGGGACGAAATATCGGGGGACAGGTCATACGTGGAGAAGCTGGCATTCAGATTGTCCGAGAAAGCAGGTGATATTGCTGCAAAAACTATCAGGGATGTCAGAGCACTGGTTGGCCTGCCCGTGCCGGGGCACAGCAGGTAATAATGAAGTAAAGCTTCCTGAAAATAAAAAGTCCCGGCATCTGGCGGGACTTGCCCTGAAAGTTTTTTCAGGTATATTTAAAGCATTGAAGAACTGTTATCAGATCAAATACAAATTTGATGCCAAAAAAACAGGGACAGCGCCCAAATTATAGAAGTATTCATTAAGAACCCCGAAAATAGTCAAGAAGGGCTGAATTCGGGGTAATTTTTTAAAATATGGGCGCTGTCCCTGTTTTTATTCTATTGAGAATTTTTCGATATAAATTTTATTGTCAAGATATACATTAAGGAAATACAGTCCCTTTGAAAATCCTGCCAGGTCGATATATTTGATATCCTTGTCGCCGGTCAGGTATACAAGTTCGCCGCTGTTATTATAGACTGCAATTTTACAGGGGCCGGCAAGCTTGTTAAGACCGCTGATATAAAGAATACCGTCGGAAGGAACAGGATAAACAGCCAGTCCTGTTTCACCAGGTTCATAAATTCCTGTAATCTTAGCAACTTCCGCATTATCGCTTGTTTCACAGCCATTGGCATCCTCTACTCCTACCAGATAGGAACCCTCGGTTAAGCCGCTGAATGTCGGATCGGACTGGGAGTCACCGGCGTTTAAAGAATACTGCAATCCGCCCGCCGCTGATGTGGCCGTAACAGTTATTGATCCGTCATTTCCGGCAGATTCGTCCGTAACGGAAATATCTACTATTACCGGATTAGGATGAACGGTCAAATGAAATATCAGACTATCCTGCATACCCTGGTTGTTAGTACCGATTATTGTAATGTCAGCAGTTCCTGTTTGGCCATCCACAAGATCGAGGACAACATCTCTCGAACCACCTGTACCCTCAAATGTTATGGCCCCTGAAGGGATTAAATCCGAATTGTCTGACAGGCCTTCAAGAGTTACAGAGTTAACATCATCATCAGTAATATCAACCGGGACATGAATAACATCCCCTTCGCAACCAATTAAGTCATCAACAAATGATGATAATTCGGGCTTTGATGCGCCGTCACCGGATACATTAAGGTATTTTGCTTCTGCGGCAACTGTTGATACCTGGATGCTTCCGGTGTAAGGTTCAGCTTCTTCAGGGGCAAAGCGCACATAAACCATTGTAGGCGCTACAGAGTCAACCACCATGGTGAGTAAAACAGAGTCGCTAATTCCGGAATAGTCACCGGTTGTGAGGCTGACCTGGAATCCTTCAGGAGATTTGATTATTATGTCATTCAGAAGATTTTTACCCTCAACGCTAAAGCTCTGTTCATCAGAATACTGGCCTGTAAGAACCTGGCCAAATTCTGTCAATACACCTGACACGATAATACTTGCAAGCTCATAACCCGATCCCCTGACATATAGCTGTTTAGCATCCGCACCCGTGCTTCTGACAAGGATGTTGTCAGAGTAATGTTTAGCTTTATCAGGAGCAAACCTTACATAAACAGGGGTAGGCGCCACGGTGTTACCGACGGGAGTGAGACTGATCATTTCTGTATCTCCGGTATAGTCGCCGCTGGTCAGGGATATTTCAAATCCGCCGGGAGCACTGACAGAGATGTCTGAAGTAAGTTCAAAACCTTCAACGGTAAAGCTTTGTTCAGATGAGTATTCATAAACAAGCACCGAATCAAAACTTTCAATAATGCCTGTAACAGATATTTCAGGTCCGTCGTAACAATTACCTTCGACTGTAATGAATTTGCTTGCTGCGTCATCACTTGTGAGTACCAGCACGTTGAAATAGACCTTTTCTATTTCCGGTGAGAAACGTATGTAAATACTTGTTGAATCCACAGTTCCGCCGCTCTGTGTTAATGTAACTGATGTTGTATCACCGCTATAGTCTCCGCTTGTTGTGGTTATGGCAAATCCGTCGGGAGCCTTAATAAGGATATTGCCGGTAAGGTTAGTACCTTTTACGGCAAAGCTCTGTTCACCTGAAGATTGTCCCAACGCTACATTTCCGAAATGTTCGGGGGCGCCGACAATAATAATTTTTGGCGGTTCTCCTACTGCGGCTCCCTGGTAACTTCCTATATTGATCCCTTCAATGCCGTCACCTGCGGTGAGTGCCGGTGATCCTGCCAGCAAACTGAAGTTCCTTCCGTCCGCGTCTGCCCATAGCGGGTCAGCATCAAGATTACCTCCGCCGTCACTTCCCAGTCCGTTATCCCATCCTGCACCCGAGCCATTTGATCCTTCAATAATACAATGATCGATAGCGGGAGTTACGCCGCCAACATTATTAATGCTTTCATTCCACAGTATTACATTAGTTAATACGGGAGTGCATGTTCCTTTATTGATTTTGTTGAAGATTCCATAAGATCCGTTTTTATAGAAGCTCATATTTACAAACCGGGGGCTGCAATTTCCCGGATTTATTCCGCCTGCCAGGTTATAAACTGCACCTCCGTCAAGTGCGCATTCATTATGTGATATTTCGGAAGTGTTGATAACCGGACTACATTCAGCGGGGGATGTAGTATTTTCGGCATAATTGAACATGGCTGCACCTTTACCCGGGTAAACACCGGACAGGGTATTATAATTGAAATCAACAATATGGAGCGTGGGGTTGCATGTACCACCCAGGGCTTTACAATACAGTCCGGACCCGCCGTCGGCATAATTACCCCTGAATAAAACGCTGTCAAGGGTGGGACTGCAATCACTGCCGGTTGCTGCATATAACATCATTCCCCCACCTTCATTGGCATAATTTCCGAATATGATAAGTCTCTTTAATGTAGGGTTACATTTCCCTCCATTAACGGCCGACAGGTATACTCCCCCGCCGGCGGATGTGCTGTCACTATCTCCTGTAGCGTTTCCCCCGTATATAAAAAATCCGTCAAGAAGGGTAGCAGAATCTATTGACTCTGACGCTGTACCTTTTGCAACGACAACATGATAGGTATTCTCGTCAGTAGAGCCACTGGCATCGTTCAGATATAAATCTCCCAGCATCAGGGAAGCATTATTTTCATAATCCCTGGCATTGATGACGTCCGGGGTTATGGGATCTTCATCGCCCACGAAACTCCCATAAATTACCACACCCTGTTTAAGCCTGATATATTGATTCTTGTCGCCTGACGATGCAGGGTAAAGACCACCGGCCACAAATATCGTGTCTCCGGCCGAAGCTGCATTTATTGCAGTTTTTATACTAATAAATGCATCAAACCAGGTGGTGCCGTCGTTATTCCCGGGGGCAATCCAGTTAACATAATGCCTGGTAGCATAACTGCCGCAAAATACGGCGAATGACAGGATAATAAATAAAAGAGCATGTTTTTTCATAATCTTATAATTGGATTAAATTTTTTATATGGATCATATGCGGTTGTTTGAGCAAATTGTTCTGTAAATCGTTAATTTTTTCAAAAACAGGATGTCAAGATTCTTTATTACCAATAAAGATTTAAAAATTTCAATTTAATAAATATTTCATTTCCAAGCATTATTTATTTCCAAATTTTAGTAACATGAACAAAAAAGAATTTCAGGGTCATATACAAATCTTAAAAAAGGATCTGCAAAGCATGTCTCCTGGTATTTTGAAAGGGATAAAAATAATTTCACTGATCCGGGAAATCAACCGGACTTAGTGGAATGTCTTATTATTTAAAAGTAAATTGCAATAAATAGAAAATTTTACGTCAGTAATATATGAAACAGGAAAAAAATATACGATCTGCAATAAAAAATTTTTTTTCAACAGAATACAATAAGCTTATTAATTATGTGCACGGTTACCTTGATTATATTTCTTATTCGGTTGATGCAGAAGATATTATCCAGGATGTGGTACTTAACATATATTCCAAAGCAAGCATTAATGAACCTATTGAAAACTTAGCAGCATATGCTTACAGGTCGATAAAAAATAAGATTATTGATATAAGAAGGAAAAACAGGAAAAACCTGCATGTCGAATATTTAGACAATACGGGAAATGAAAATATTATAGCAGAAACAATATCGGACGAGAATGAAGAAGACTTTTATAAGGATGAATATATATATAATAGAATGTATGATGCTATGGAGCAATTAAAATCAAAGGACAGGGATATCATTATTGAAACTGAATTTAACGGGAGGTCATTCAATGATCTTTCATCGGAATGGAATATTCCTGTCGGCACTTTATTAGCACGAAAACACAGGGCTTTAAGCAAACTGCAAAGAATTTTAAAAGACGATAAAAATAATTATAACTCTTAACACATTAATAAAATGGTAGAACATATTTTACGGAGAAACGGTGAGCCAAAAATTATCTATGTTTTTAAGATAATAGGTTTGGCAATTCTTGGCTTAATGGGGGCTGTAGCACTGGCCTTTCTGTTTGGCTATGTGGTTGTATGGTTATGGAACTGGTTGATGCCTGAGCTATTCGGACTTAAGGTTATCACTTTCTGGCAGGCTGTGGGATTGATCATTTTAGCACGCATAATCTTAGGGGGATTCAAGCATCCTCATCCTGATCATAAAAGAGACAAATTTTCACAGAGGAGGAGAGTTTTTAAATATCACCCCTTTGATAAGAAATGGAAATATTATGATGATTACTGGAAAGAGCAGGGAGAAGAGGCGTTTAATGATTACGTGAGGAAAAAGGAGGAGGAGTGAGTTTCCATAATATAGGTAAAGCGCCGGGTATAAATCTTTCTTACATTTCCCGGCGTTTTTTTTAATATTTATTCAAGTAAGGGATAAACAATTCGTAATAAGAGCCGGTTATTGTGGAGCTACAAATTTTCTCTTGATATGCCATATTTTGTCTCGGCAGTATTATCACCAACAGGCTCAACATGAATGGTAACGTCAAAAAGGTTATCAATTTTTGATCTTATGCTTTGCTCCACCTTATGAGCCAGCTCGTGGGCTTTTTTTAAGCTGAGATCACCGTCAACTTCGATATCAGCACCAATTTTCAATTTATGACCGACAGTTCTCACTACTATCCGGTGGGGATTTTTAACACCTTTTACCGCATCAATGGCTTCAAATATAGTATTGTATATTTTATTATCCTCTATCCCGTCCATTAATTCGATGTTTGTTTTAAGAAATATCTGAACTGCAACTTTTATGATCCAGGCGCTGACTGCCAGGGCAGAAATAGAATCGATAACCGGCATTTTCAGCAAACGGGTAAAAATCAGTCCTGTTAATACTGATAAAGAAATCAATATATCATTCTGCATATTCTTTGCGTTGGCTTTCAGCATTTCACTGTTTATGCGGTTGCCGGTTTTAGACTGGTGATATGACAAAAAAGCCTTGCCTATTATTGAGATTACTGTCACATATATTGCAATTTTCAGGGGGAGCTCCGCATGGGTACCTTTAATTATTTTTTGTACTGATATTATTGCAAGCTGGATACCGGCAGCAAAGATTATAAGGGATAATAATCTGGTCGCTATAGTTTCTGCTTTGCCATAGCCGTAAGGATATTTTTTATTCGGAGGTTTTGATAATACGTTTGCCGTTACCAGGGTGATGAATGAAGTAATAATGTCTTCCACAGAATCTATACCATCTGCAACGACGGCAAGGCTTCCCGCCAGCAGTCCGATTACTATTTTTATTACTGCCAGTAAAGCATTGCCGGTGATAGCTACCAGCGATGCTCTCTTTATTTCCTTAATCCTGTGTTCCATTTAAACATCGGATATACAAAAATGAAACGAACATGATTCTTATTAATCATAAAATCAAAAAAGCATGATTAAAAAAACATGTGATAGCGAATTTATTTTTAAATAATTATAAAATTTTAAACGAATGAAATTAAGAAAAAGTTATTAAACAGCGATCTAACGTACTTAACTTTTAGTAATTGCCTGTACATAAATTTATTTTGCGCCCCTGGCGTTGGATTTTACAGGTCCGTTTATTGTAATTTTATGTGATTACTGATAATGCTTTTACTATCTTTTGTAAATTTACGCGGTTTGGGGTTCTATATAATATATAATTGTATATATGTGCTATTGCCTGTTTTAATCAGAACCTTTATTTATTTTATTTGTTTAGGAAATTAAAATCTATACCCATGAAAGATACTGTAAACCTAAAATGGATTAATAACCTTGCATTTGAGACAATTTTGAACGGACATAAAATTTTTGTAGATGCTAAGCCTGAAGTTGGGGGGACAGATAGGGGGCCGCGCCCCAAGCCTCTGATGATGGTTGCATTGGCAGGATGTACAGGAATTGATGTAGTCTCGCTGTTAAAAAAAATGAGAATTGAGGTTGATGAATTCAATGTGAGAGTTGAAGGGGACATCACCGAAGAACACCCGAAACATTTTACAGGAATGCATATTATTTACGAATTTAAGGGCAGTGATTTACCTGTGGATAAGCTTGAAAGGGCCATAGAGCTGTCGCAGAATAAGTATTGCGGAGTAAGTGAATCTTACAGGAAAGCTATGAAACTGACCTATGAGATTAAGATTATATGATTTACTGTCATCAATAGTTGAATATTTTTTTTAATATAATCAGTAATTTTTTTTCTTTGGTATTTCCCCGTGTTTGTCCCGCATGCGGTAATAATCTGTATATACAGGAGAATTCCATTTGTACGAAGTGCTTATATGAACTTCCCAGGACAAATTTCCATCTGGATAATGATAACGAGTTGGCGCGCCTTTTCTGGGGGAGAGTGAAGCTGGAGGCCGCAACATCATTCTGCTATTATTATAAAGGCAGCAAGTTTCAAAATATTATTCATCAGTTAAAATACAACGGGCAGAAGCATGTGGGCTATTATCTGGGAAGGCTGTTTGGAGCAGATTTGAAAAATACATATTCCCCGGATATTGATATCATTCATCCCGTGCCTTTACATTACAGAAAATTCAGAATAAGGGGATATAACCAGAGTGAATATATTGCCAGGGGAATATCGGAAAGTATAAACAGGCCGGTAGTAACTGATATTCTTTACAGGACAAAGGCTGCTGAAACACAAACCATAAAAAGCAGGTATGACAGGTGGGAGAATATTGAAGGTGTTTTTAAGACTAAAAATATTAACAGGGCGGAGAACAGGCATATACTCCTTGTTGACGATGTTGTAACAACGGGCTCAACACTTGAAGCCTGTGCCTCCGAAATATTAAAAATAAATAATACGAGGGTGAGTATTGCAGCACTGGCATTTACAAAATTCGGCTAATCGCCAAATTTCCACGCTATTTCAACATCCCAGTTTGATCGCACATTAATGTCCCCTGTATAATATTTTACCTTCTCAGGCTGAATTTTTCTTAAGTAATTTCCTGTATCCCAATGGCGGTTATTATTATCATCATAAATAATTTTAAGCAGGTATTTTTTGGGCTCAAGATAATCAAACGTAATAATACTGTTCTGAGAAACGTATTTCTCTTTAACGAGACTTTCATTCTCTCCAAGCAGCTGAATGATCAAGGGAGAGACAACATTCTCGGCCGTTAATATCAGGGCTCCGTAATAATCAGCCCTCTGAGTAGCAAAATTTATTAATACCGTGTCATTGGAGAGGCCATAGATATCCGTAAATGCCCCCGGCTCAATTAACAGTTTATAATTCATCCTTTCTTCCCATTGGGTTGTCAATTTAAATTTTCTCAGTCTTACCGAATCCTTTATAAATGTAAATGGCTGGACCAATTCAAGAGTATCTTCAAGCTTATATAGTTTTATCAGCGAAGAGTTATAAGTGGCAACCGGTTTGTCCGAACTGATCCAAATAGATTTATTCAAATCAACTGTAGCCCTTTTGGCAACATTAAAAGTCAGGTTCAGATACTTGTCTTTTTCTTCAGTATTCTGATCCTCCCTGGTTTTTCTGACTGGCTGCTTTTTGGATTTTTGTTCCCTGTATTTTAAATTAATTGTATCGGTCTGTATGACATAATTATTAACCGTATCAACAACCGTATATTTCAGTTTCAAAGAGACAGTATCAATATTGCTTATTAAAGAATCCGTTATCCAGCATATTATTGTATCATTGTTGACTGATTTCTCTTTTATAAACCAGTCCCTGCCATAGTCAAAGTTCAGCGGTTCTATTACCAGGCTGTCATATAATGGCCTTTTAAACGCGAATACCAACTTTTCCCTGGTTTCTCTTTCTTTTGCAATTAAGTATTGGTAGATATTCTCTTCCTGAAAGAGAAAAAGATTAACATGGAGTGCATATTTTAGTTTCTCCTCAACTTTTAGTGTATCTCCGGTTATAGAGTCTATTGCAAATCCCCGTAATTTAAGATCCGCGGCAGTGCTATCTGCGGGGAGGAGGGAATCGGCAAGGTAGTAACAGGTTGTTTCAATCAATTCGGGGCTGATCACGAATGATGAATCAACAAATGCAATTTTTTCATTGGCGTCGAATAAAAGGTTTAAGTTAGCATCTTTCAAAGCAAAAATCCTGAAAGTATCCGCTTTTATGTTGTTTATTGCGAATGCGCCATCCTTATTGGTTTTTCCTATGTAAGAGGGTATTTCAAAATAAGGTGCGGAATCTTTTAAGTTCTCATGGAGCATAATAAATACCGGATCCTTCTCGGGTTTCAAATTAAAAGCATTCACCAGCTTGCCTGTTACTGATAAAGAATCAACATAATCTCCTGTTGAAATGACAAATTCAAAGTTGGCCAGCACATTTCCCTCGTTGTTATCTGCAATAGCATTTCCAAAATTCAAAGTATAAGTTGTATTTTCTTTTAATTCATTATTCAAATCAACAACAAGGCTTTTTCCCTTTAGCTTGTTTTCGGGCCTTTCTTTTAGCGGCGGTGATATTATTAATTCGTTATAAATGTTCTTAAGTTGTACGAATTCATCAAATGTTATTTCAATTCTTTTACTGCTAAAATTTGTCGAATAGTTGCCGGGTTTGCTTTCGACAATCTTGGGAGGTGTTATGTCTTTGGGCCCGCCTGTTGGCGATCCTACCTTGGCGCAGCCAGGGGCAATAAATAAGCCTGCTATAATATATATATAAATTGATTTGTTCAATGTGGTATTTTATTTTTGCATGAACACACAAACATACAAACTTTAAAATTATTAAAATATTGAGTTAATAGAAATATATGTTTTTCTATTCTATTTTGTTTATTAGTTTTGTAATAACATAACCTTCAAATAATGATTGTAAGTTTTGTAATCTGGAATGTCAAACCGCAAATTATTGACCTTGGGAGTTTTCAGATAAGGTACTACAGTTTATTATTTGTCCTGGCATTCATTTCGGGGTATATAATTCTGGGGAGGATATTCAGGAAGGAGGGATTGCCCGCCAATCTTCTTGACAGGCTGACTATTTATATGGTTATCAGTACAATAATAGGGGCAAGGCTGGGACACTGCCTTTTTTATGAGTTTGATTATTATATGCAACATCCTTTGGAAATGATTCTTCCCTGGAAGGGGAAGATTGGTGTGGATTTCCAGTTTACGGGCTACCAGGGACTTGCAAGTCATGGCGCTGCAATAGGTATATTCACAGGGATGTATATTTTTTCCAGAAAATCGAAAATATCCTTCTTATGGACACTGGACAAAGTAGCAATAATGGTAGCGCTGGCAGGATTCTTTATAAGAACAGGTAATCTCATGAATTCCGAAGTTTATGGGAATCCTACAAATAGTAATTCCGGATTTGTATATGTAAGAGATTTTACAAATTTATTCATGAGAGCGGATAATGACAGAATAAGGCACATTAAATATTATGATAATCTGAAAGATACAATCAATACAGGAGGTATCGTTCCAATAAAAATGGATATGGAATTCTCGGGCAAAGTTAAAAGTGAAGAGTATGTCAGGAGCTTTGCAGAAATTATGCTCAGGGATGCACTGATAAGAATAAAGTACCAGAATAATATTGTGCACCCTGATATTGATAATCTTAAGTATAAGATTGAGAAAAAAAGGAGAAGATATCATCTGGAAGCTACAGTTTATGGAGTCCCGCGATATCCTACGCAAATATACGAGGCAGGATCATACTTGCTGATTTTTCTGCTTCTTATGTTTCTTAATCAGAACAAAAAACTGAAATTTAAAGATGGATTCCTGTTCGGGATGTTTATGTGCACAATATTTGTTGCACGGTTTTTAATTGAATTTATTAAAGAAGACCAGGTGGAATTTGAAAGTTCCCTTCCCATAAACATGGGCCAGATTCTCAGTATACCTTTTATCATCATCGGGATTATATTTATTGTTATTAAGAGGGCGAAGAAATCGGAAACATAATTGAAATTATCCTGTCCAAGCTTTTACTAATCATATTTACCGGACATTGAACCATGGCACACAGACATCATAATATTGATGGTCACAATAACAATGATTTAAGTTCGGGCAGGCTGCTGCTTGTCACTTTGCTTAATTTTACAATTACTGTGGCAGAAACTATTGGCGGACTGGTATCCAACAGCCTGGCTTTGTTTTCTGATGCCTTACATAACCTTGGCGATACATCTGCTGTTTTTATTGCATATATTGCTCACCTTGTCAGTAAAAGGGAATACACTGACAGAAAAACTTTCGGGTATAAACGGGTAGAAATAATTGCGGCTTTATTTAATGCAGTTATCCTTATAGTAATAATAGTATATCTTTTTTTTGAAGCTGTAAAAAGACTTAAAGATCCTCAGCCCGTAAAAGGGCTGATAATGCTGATTGTGGCTTTAACCGGACTAATAGCGAATTTATTAGGTGTTATACTTTTAAAAAAAGAATCACAGAAAAGCATAAATATCAAAGCTGCATATCTTCATTTGCTGGGAGACACTTTTTCATCGGTAGCTGTCATTACCGGCGCGATTTTTATATATTTTTACCGGATTTACTGGATTGATCCGTTAATAACAGTTTTAGTAAGTCTTTATTTGTTAAGGGGTACATACCTCATATTAAAGAGGGCTGTTGATATATTGATGCAGGGTGCCCCCGGGGGACTCGATTTGAAGAAGGTTAAAATTACTATTGAGCAGCTGCCCGAAGTTGATAATATACATCATATTCATGCATGGAGCTTAAATGATAAGGAAGTTCATTTCGAATGCCATCTTGACCTGGCTAAAGATTTTAAAATCAGTGAGACTGAAGAAATAAGGAACAAAATTCACGATATTCTCAGGAACAAATTTTACGTAAGTCATGTTACTATTCAATGTGAATATAACAGCTGCAATGATAAGAGTATGATAAAAACAATAAAACAAAGATAACCTGGTCTGTGCTATTATTTGATTCAAATATTCAACTATTAATACCAAATACTATTTTTTGAGATGGCTAAAAGAGCAATACTTATTATCCTTGACGGATGGGGAATTGGCAACAAATCAAAAGGTGACGTCATTCATCAGGCAAATACACCCAATATGGATATCCTCAGGAAAAATTATCCGAATTCACAGTTACTTACAGATGGAGAAAATGTCGGATTGCCTGAAGGCCAGATGGGGAATTCGGAAGTCGGACATTTGAATATTGGTGCCGGAAGGGTTATATACCAGGACCTGGTAAGGATAAACAGGGCTTGTGACGATAATAGCATTACCAGTAATCCTGAGCTTGTCAAGGCATTCACATATGCCCGCGACAACAAAAAGAGTGTTCATTTTATAGGACTCATCGGACATGGGGGTGTTCATTCCCTGAGCAAGCACCTGTATAAACTGTGCGACATTACAAGGGATTACGGACTTAAGAATGTATTTATCCATGCCCTGACAGATGGAAGAGACACGGATCCGAGAAGCGGACTGGGATTTGTGAGCGAACTGCAGCAACATTTAAAGCATTCAAATGGAGTTATTGCTTCTTTGACAGGTCGTTATTACACGATGGATCGCGATAAGAGATGGGAAAGGATTAAACAGGGTTATGACCTGATGGTTCATGGTACCGGCAAAAAAGCGGGAGATATCCTTCAGGCGGTAAAGGAATCCTATAATGACGGTATTACTGACGAGTTTATAAAGCCCGTAGTTATTGTTGATGAAAACAACAAACCTCTCGGCACTATTAGTGCCGGAGATGTAGTGGTTTGTTTCAATTTCAGGACAGACAGGTTAAGACAAATTACGAGGGCATTGACACAGGATGATTTTCCGGACTATGGAATGAAGACTATGGATCTGCAATATCTTACAATGACAAGGTATGATGATTCCTTTAAGGGAGTGGGAATAATATTCGACAAAGAGAATGTTCGGATGTCAATGGGAGAACTGATAGCCAAAGCAGGATTAAAACAACTGCGTATAGCAGAGACTGAAAAATATGCGCATGTCACCTTTTTCTTTTCCGGGGGCAGGGAAGAAAAGTTTGACAATGAGGATAGAATTTTAATCCCTTCTCCCAAGGTGGCCACGTATGATCTGAAGCCCGAAATGAGTGCCCCTGAGGTAAAAGATGCAGTGATTGCAGAGCTAAATAAAAATAAGTATGATTTTGTATGCCTGAATTTTGCCAATTGTGATATGGTTGGCCATACAGGTATTTATGATGCAATATGGACGGCCGTGGAGACTGTTGATGCATGTTTTGGGGAAGTTGTTGAGTCGGCAAGACGAAATGGATATACCCCTCTTATCATTGCTGACCATGGCAATGCTGACAATGCCCTCAATGAAGACGGGTCACCAAATACGGCACATTCTTTGAATCCTGTGCCCTGTGTCCTGGTAAGCGATGAATATAAAAAAATTAAAAGCGGAATTCTTGCCGATGTGGCACCGACACTTTTGAAAGTTATGGGCATAGAAATCCCGCGTGAAATAGAAGGGCAGTGTCTTATAGATTAAAATGAATAAGTGAATATATATCAAAATCTTTCCCTATTTTACTCCTGCCGTTGAGGAAGTCGAGTTCGATAATGTAGTTTAAATAAATCTTTTTTACCCGGAAGTTCTTTATCAGTCCGATTGATGCCAGTGTAGTGCCACCGGTCGCGAGCAGGTCATCATGCAACAGGACAATATCATTTTTGTCAAGGGCATCTTTATGAACTTCAAGAGTGTCCTCACCATATTCCAGGGCATATGTCACGGAATATGTTTCTGCAGGCAATTTCCCTTTCTTCCTGACCGGCACGAATCCTGCCCCCAGCCTTGCTGCTAAGGCCCCGCCAATAATGAATCCCCTCGATTCAACAGCAACAATTTTAGTAATATTTTTTGTTTTGTAATAGCCGGTTATGCGGTCAACCGTAAATTTAAATACCCCGGGTACTTTAAGGGCAGTAGTAATATCTTTGAATTGAATGCCCTTTTTTGGAAAATCAGGAATGTTTCTTATGGATTCTTCCAGTAGCTTTAAATTTTTTAATTCACTCATTTTCTAATTAATAATCAAAATAAATTCAATAATTAGCCAATAAATATAACAAATATAAAGCAAATCCATTTTTAGTCCGCCAGCCAGATGTGCTATATTTTAGATATTATCAGTATATGAAGGGAAAGAGACTAATTTATTGTATATTATTATAATTCAATATTTAAAAATACTTGAATTGTTATTATTAAAATATTAACTTTATAAGGAATCACTTAAAAATATTTAGTTATATGAAAGTGGAATTAATCAAATATATGTCCGACAGGCTGAGGGAGAATGATATTAAGGAAAAGGAACCCGGACCGGTGATTACCGTTTCCAGGGAATACGGTTGCCCCGGGAGAAGAATAGCTCAAAAGCTCGTAGAACATTTAACAAGGAAGATGTTTGTAAAGGGCAGAAATATTGAATGGAAGTATGTTACAAAAGAAATTATGAGCGAATCGGCAAAAGAACTGGACCTGCATCCTTCAAAAATACAATATGTGTTTCAATATGAACAAAAAGGACTTATAGATGATATCATTGCAGCCCAGTCCACTAAATATTACAAAAGTGACAGGAGGATAAGGAACACTATAGGCAGGGTAGTCAGAAATATGGGTATCGAAGGGAATGTAGTAATAGTAGGCAGGGGAGGAGTGGCAATAACCAGGGACATCCCTAAATCCTTACATATTAATCTCGAGGCTCCTTTGGAATGGAGAGTTCTTCGAACGAGTGCCAAGTTTAACATGAGCCTTGAACAAGCTGAAAAGTACACACTTGATATTGATAAAAAAAGAAAACAATTCAGGGATTACTTTGAGGGCAAGAACACTGATTATACGAGGTTTGATTTAACATTTAACTGTATGACTTTGTCGATAGACGAAATAGTAAGTATTATATTAAAAGCAGTTGAATCAAGAAATCTTATTTAATACCGCGTGATATGCTATTTTCAAAAAAAATTGCTTGTTATATGTAATGTCTTTTTCATCTGACGAAATCAATTATTTTAAATGAATATAATAATTGGCGTAATGGGTCCCGGTGAGGCGGCAACGGGCGATGATATAAGGGATGCTTATCTTTTAGGGAAGTTCATTGCAGGGCAAAGCTGGGTATTATTAACAGGCGGACGCAATAAAGGTGTTATGCATTCGGCCAGCAAGGGCGCAAAGGAAAATAACGGTTTGACAGTGGGCATACTGCAGGGAGAGAATTATGCAGCATTATCGGAATATGTTGATATCCCTGTTGTTACGGGATTGGGGAATGCCAGGAATAACATAAATATACTGTCAAGCAGAGTTATTGTCGCAGTTGGTACCGGACCCGGCACTATATCGGAGATCGCACTTGCCATTAAAGCCGGTAAAGAGGTGATACTCCTTAACAGCAGTGAAGAAGGTAAGGAATTGTTCGGGAACATGGGGAATAATAAGGTGCATATAGCTGATAATGTGGATGAAGCTATTGAATTGTTAGCCGGATTGGTTTAAAACTATCAATGATTGTTAATAATAAGAGTCTTTAATAATTTTTATTTAGTCCCATATTTATTAAAATTAGTCAAACAAAACAGGTTATTTATCAATAAATTCAAATATTTATTTAGTATTGGAGTAATTTTAAAGAATTAAACCGGGAATATTTATTTTATACTATCATGGAGGACCTCTTTATTGAAGGGACTGAGTCTGTTCCAACGATTTCATTTAAAACAAATGGAGAGATTAAACTTGAAGGCAGGGCTTTGCTTGAGGACGCTTTTAAGTTTTTTCAGCCACTTATAGCCTGGGTAAGGGAGTTTAGTGCTGATGAGATAAATATTGAAGTAAACCTCGAATATTTTAATACCAGTGTTTCGAAGCAACTATTGGATTTATTCAGGACTATAGATGCGAATCAGAAAAATAAGGTAGTTAATATAAAGTGGCTTTTTGAAGAAGGGGATGATGAGATGCTGGAATCCGGCGAAATATTTGAAGAATTGCTGCCCCGGTTCAATTTCAGTTATAAAGAATACTCAGAAACATTAAGATAAAAGGGGGGACAGCGCCCATATTTTTTGAAATATGGGCGCTGTCCCTCTTTTTATTGTTGAACTAGTGTCAGCAAGTCAGGATATTTTTCCGAGTATTTGTTGTTCGACATCCAGTTTCTTACTGTTTCAAATTCCTCTGTTGATATCCAGCGTATAGTTTTTATGAATTCTTTTCTGAAAAGATTATCATCAAAACTTAAAATTTCCAGAATATTAAGGAATGCATTTACCATTTTTATATTAAAGTTAGGGGATGGTTTCCCATCCCCGGTTATTATGGTTTTATTTTAATCTTAATTGCGTGCTTCCGAGATAGCTATTTTCATTGTATACATTAAACCTGTACACTCCTTTTGTTAGTTTTTTGTTTGGTTTGTATATCATTTCTACCCGTTTCGTGCCAATGCTACCTATTACATCGGAGCTGGCACTGGCAAGCAGCCCGTCATTATTTTCAACGATATTAATTATAGCAGACAAATCAGTTTTACTGGAAAATTCGTCACCTTGAGGTGTTTTCACTTTAAAGTAAAGGTTCTTACCAACGTCAGAGGGCAGGTCGAAACTTACCAGTAGCTTATCGGTTTTTCGGGCATTGATAGTAAGCTTTTCATGTTTTCCTCTTAATGCTTCAATTCGGTAGTTATCTGCGACCATAGCTTTCAAAATTGTATTATCAGTGGCTAATATTTCGTTTTCATTTTTAGCACGGGCAAGAAATTCATTTAAGCTCGCATTAGCGTCACTAAGTTGAGTAATACTGACGTTTAAACCTGCAATATCTTTGTTAAGCTGTTCCCTTAATAATTCAAGTTCCCTGACTTGTGCCCTGAGTTCCCCAACAGTGGCATTTTCAGCAACCAACCTTTTTATTTCGGCTTCTTTCTTTTGCAGCTTTTTATTAGCTTCTGTCAACAGTTTGTCCAGTTTAGCATTTTTCCCCGTTAGGGCAGACATATCGATTCTAAGTTCTTTTATTGATTTGTCAAGCTTAAGCTTTTCTGAAAGTAATTTTTCAGACTTTATCTTTTGATCTCCCAGTTGTCTTTTAAGGGATGTATTGACTACAAAGAATGCTACTGAGAGAGTAAGCAAAGTTATAAGCGCTCCAATGAGCACAACACTGTTTTTTCTATTATAATTTTCCATCATTTCATCATTTAATAGTTAGACATTATAATTTTTAACCAAAAGTATTTTGGTTGAATTAAGGGGGGATTAAGAGAGAATTAAAAAATGATTAAAATTAATCGGACTTCAATGAATATAATTGCAGGGCAATGAATTTATTAAGGGCAAATTAAAAAATGTGATAAGTGTTAAGATTTTTTGCAAACAGGCAAGTATAGAGCAAACACAGAACCTTTACCCTGTTCTGAACTAACTTCAATTTTACCTTCATGCAGAAGAGTGATTTTCTCCACAATCGACAGGCCTATTCCGTGTCCTTTTATATTCATGACATTATTAGACCTGTAGAATGGCTGGAATATCATTTTCAATTCTTCTTTTGCAATGCCCATACCTTTATCAATAAATTTCATTACAAGGGTGTCTTCAATGCAATTCAGAAAGACGTCAACCTGATTATTTTCAGAATATTTGCATGCATTATCCATCAGGTTATTTACGGCTGTTTTCATAAGTAAATTATTACCATAAACTGTCAGCTTTTCTTCGTCATCAATACTTTCACTAAAGTTTATATTTATTATATAATTTTTATTTCGTCTCAGGATTTCATTTCTTGCCTGCCATAACACATCGTCAATCCGGATAACGGAAAAGTCAACTTCATCTGATTCTGAACTCGCCTGGGCCAGTACCAGAAGCCTGTTCGATATAAGGTTTAAATTTTTAATATCTTCAAGCACTGATATGAGTGTTTCCCTGTATTCGGAATTGTTTCTTGCTTTCATTAATACCACTTCCAGTTGTCCGGTTAACACTGTTAATGGAGTTCGGAGCTCATGAGAGGCATTGGCAATAAAATTTTTCTGAATTTTAAAGGAGGATTCCAGGCGCTGCAACATCTTATTAAATGTTTTAGCCAACCGTGCAATTTCATCTTTCCCGTTACCTTCATCAACCCTTTTATTCAGGTTAGATACACTTATACCGTCAACTTGTGTTACAATACTTGAAATGGGATTAAGAGCTCTTTTGGCAAATATCCTTCCGGCAAAAAAAACAATGACCAGGCTAAGAACAAATACAATTAATAAAATAATCCGTAAGTTTTTTAATTTATTCAGGCCAAAGATATCAGTAGCAGCAGTAAAGACTATGATCCTGTCATATTGTCCGGTATAAAAGTGGGCAAGTATCTCATAGGGTTTCTGCCTTATTTTAATCTCATCTTCCAGCCTTGCTTCATTTATTAAATCTTCAGAAATTTTCAGATCACCAGTTTCATCATTACTATATATTATTTTATTATTATAATCATAGATAATAATTTTTTCGTTTGGAAGGCTTAAAGGATTATTTTTTTCAATTTTTTTTAGCAGTTCGGTATCAATTTCATCAATTTCCAGTAACATTTGAGCCACAAGCTTTGCTTTGCTGCTTAGTCGGTCATAAAATTCTTCCTTCCTTGACTGTGAGAATGAAAAGTAAATCGCCAGTGAAGAAAAGATCAGTATTAATGCTACGATAGCAATAAACTGATAAGTCAGCTTTTTTTGTATTTCCATTATATTTCGTCTAAGCTGTAGCCAAGTCCTATTCTTGTATGTATAAGTTTTTTATCAAAGTCTTTATCAATTTTCTTTCTTAAAATATTAATATATACATCAACTATATTTGTTCCCGTATCAAAAGTTATATCCCAGACTTTCTCGGCAATATCTGTGCGAGAAACTACCCTGCCTTTGTTTCTCATGAGAAACTCAAGAAGAGCAAATTCTTTTGCAGTCAGTTCAATTTTTTTATTTCCTCTTAAAGCGGCCTTTTTATCTATATCAAGTTCAAGATCAGCAACTTTTATTAAGTTGGATGTTTGAATTATTCCCGAAGTCCTTTTGGTAAGTGATTTTATTCTTGCAAGGAGTTCTTTAAATTCAAATGGCTTAACAAGATAGTCATCTGCTCCTGCGTCAAAGCCTGTAACTTTGTCCTCAGTAGTGCCCAGTGCTGTTAACATCAGGATTGGTGTTTGCTGTTTTCTTTCTCTTATTCGCTTGCATAGCTCGTATCCATTAATAAAGGGAAGGACAACATCAATGAGTATCACATCATATTTGTTTCTCAGAGCCAGTTTTTCACCCATCTGACCATCATATGCTACTTCTGTTTCATATCCCTGCTCTTCCAGTCCCTTTTTCAGAAAATCAACAACTTTGGGTTCATCTTCGACTATTAGTAATTTCATTATTTATAATTTATACTTAAAGGAGGTTTTAATCTTGTATACAATAAGCAAAAATAGGATAAAATATTTCCTGATTAAAAATCATGGGGTCTCTTTCTATAAAATATACTCTTACAGAAGCTTTTCCTCAGTTATATTGCCATCATTATTTATTTTAATAATATAACGCTTTAATTCAGCATCTCTTATTATTACTTCGTAGCTAATATTCTTTTTGTTATGTATTGAGACAACATTCATAATCTCTCCCTTTGATTCAACAGTTTTTTTTATTCTTTCAGGAAGGGCATCCAATTCCAGGTTTATCTTGTAATCAAGGAGCTTTCCCCGGGCATTAATTCTTGCAATATGCTCCCTGCTGTTATCATAAAATATTGCTTCATAAATTTCATTTCTTACATACCAGTCAATATTTACAGGATTTTTAAATGCATAATAAATGGCTTGCTTAACATTTTCGGGGGGATTAACATTGTCACCTGCAAATATTTTATTAAATAACTGTTCCATGGATTCTTATTTTTACATAATGAAGACGCAGATTATCATAATAGTAACATTTATACTATTTTCTTTCATTAAGAAATTTTTCTTTGTATAAATACAGGACTCTTGTTCTTGCTCTTTTTAACCGCATTTTAGCTGCATCCTCACTTATTCTCAAGGATTCACTAATTTGTTTTAATGATATATTATCCTGGTATTTCATTGTTAAAAGTGCCTTTTCTTCAGGATGAATCATATCCAGAATAACCAGCAGATCATCGTAATTAATTGTGTCCGGACTATCACCTGATTCATCTATTATCCCGGGAATTTCATTTTCCCTGTTCCACTCAGGGTAATGAAGTTTCTTTTTATGCCTTAGATAATCAATACAATGGTTGTATGTTATGGAATATAACCATGAAGAAAAAGAGGAAATGTTCCTGAATGTTTTCAGTTTTTCATATGTCTTGGAGAAGATATCTTCTGTAAACTCTTTTGCCAGCTGGTGATTTTTCAAAAGGCTGTAACATTTATCCAGCACTTTCCGGTAATACCGGCCATATAAAATTTCAAAATAGTTAACCTGGTTTTCAGTAATAATCTTTGAAATTATTTCTTCGTCCCTGGCAGATTTTAAAGTATCGTATTTCATTTTTAATTAATGAATATTGCTGTTACTAAATTAGATCATCCCGTCTTAATAAAGAAATATCAATTAAAAAAGTATATGAAAAGAATTATTATTATACCATTTCTGTTTTTTGCGCTTTTCCTAAATGCACAGACGGGCGATTTACCTCAAAAAATTAATGATCCCTTTTTTGAAAAATATCCTAAGGCACGTGATATAAATTGGGTAAAGGATAGCAGTATTTATAGTATTGAATTTTATCAGTATGGTGATTTGTTTACTTCACTGTATGATGAAGAGGGCAACTGGATCGAGACAGGAATAGTAATTGCCGATAATGAACTGCCTGTTAAAATCAGGCAGGAGCTTATCGGGAAGTATCCGGGATCAATAATCATCTATTCCGAAAGGGTTGAAACAATGAAAGGTGACAATTATTTTAGAGTAAATATTGAAACAAACAATGCATCGTTAATAATAAATTCCGATGCACAGGGTAACATTTTAAAGGTTGTAAAGAATAATGACCTATAATAATAATTGTTGGACTTTCAGTTACTTTGATAAAATTCAGCGTCATAATCACGAGAGTTTTTACATGTAAATCGATACCAACATTGTTGCTTACCATTTAAAACAGCAGGGTCGGTTAGGAAAATCATGGTTTAAACTAATTCTGACAATACTATATATTAATATTTTAAAATTTTAAATAAATATGAAAAATAAAATTTTGATTGGATTAACAACACTAGGTGTTGTTACATTACTTTTATCAGGTTGTTCGAAAGTACCGCAAACCGAGTTAGATTCAGCCAATTCCGCGATTGAAGCTGCCAAAACCGCAGGCGCCGATCTGTATGTTCCTGATGCTTATGCTGCACTTCAGGACTCTATGAAGGTCATTACAGAAAAAATAGAATTGCAGAAAACAAAAATATTCAGAAAATACGGTGAAGTAAAGAAAGAGCTTAATGCTGTAACTATACAGGCTAACCAGGTTTCTGAGCAGACCGAAGTCCGAAAAACTGAAGTCAAAACGGAAGTTCAGAATGCATTAGCTGAGGTTAAGACAATATTGCAGGAAGATAAGCAACTTATAACCAAGGCTCCCAGGGGAAAAGAAGGATCAGCTGCCCTGCTGGAAATCAAGAATGAAATAACTATTATTGAGGGTTCAGTGGATGAGGTTTCAAAAATGCTTGAAGGCAATCAATATATTCAGGCCCTTGATAAGGTAAAAGCAGCAAAAGAAAAAGCAAGCTCGATAAATGCCGAGCTAAAGAATGTTATCGCCAAATATTCAGGGGCGAAGAGATAAAGATTTCACAACTCAATATATAAATCAGAATAATTACCCCGGATTTTATGGTCCGGGGATTTTTTTATTTGCTATTAGCATAATTACGGGTAATGAAGGTAAGCAGGAAAAAGTTATTTATAGCATTTTTAACGATCGTCGTTCCAGCCATTGGGGCAATATTGATTATTATTTCTGGAGACAAGCCGCCGGTAAAAGAATTTGCCATGGCCCGGAAATCTATTTCTGAAGCCAGGTCTTTAAGATCAGATATTTATTCGGAAGATTTATTTTATCAATCAGAGTATATGTATGACTCAGCGATAGCCTGCTGGAAAAGGGAAAACAAGAAATTCTTCATAAGCAGGGATTTTACGAAAGTGAAAGATCTTATATTGTTATCTGCGGAGCTGGCAGAAAAGGCTAAAGGTCAGTCACTGGAAAGAGCAGCAGAACTAAAATCAGGATTAAAAATAAGTATTGACTCATTAATGAACGAAATAAATAAATTTCAATGCCTGTTCGATAAACTGCCGGTTCCGGAATCGGTAAGGACTGATAATAACAGGGGCCGGTTACTGTTATCAGAGGCGATAATTGCCTATGAAGGTAAGCAATATGCATTATGCAACGAAAAATTGGCTGTCTCGGCAGATTATATTTCAGGATCATATAAACATGCAAAGGAACTTTTAACTGACTATTTTAAGAATTATCAGGATTGGCAGGAGAAAGCGAGACAGAATATTAAATTCTCGGCAAATACAAACTCATATACAATTCTTGCTGACAAATTTTCAAGGCAGTGCTTTGTTTATTCCAAGGGCAAAGTTAAGTATACATTCGGTTTTGAACTCGGCAAAAACTGGATTGGTGATAAACGGTATATGGGAGATAAAGCAACACCTGAGGGGCATTACCAGGTAATAGAAAAAAAGGAAGGGCGCCAAACAAAATATTATAAGGCTCTTTTGTTAAACTATCCTAATGAAATTGACAGGCAGCGGTTTAGTAAAGATAAGAGAAACGGCTCTTTATTAAAATCATCAGAAATAGGAGGTTTAATAGAGATACACGGACAAGGAGGCAAAGGAACGGACTGGACTGATGGTTGTATAGCGCTAATGGATTCGGATATGGACATTCTTTATAAACTTGCTCAGAGAGGAACAATGTTGACTATTGTCGGGTCCTTAAAACCCGTGGAAGATATACTTAAATGATTTAAACAGTAAATGGACAGCAAAATAATTTATATAAATTCAATCTGGCTGAAATTAAGCAGGATATTTAATGATCTCAGGGAGCGACTTTCCGGCTGGCTGTCCGGGCTTAATTATTATGTTAAGCAACATGTCAAAGAGTTTCTGTTTTTAAGGAACATATTTATCATATTGCTGGTTTTTGCCGTTATTGTTTTTACTGTGCCATGGATACAGGAAATTATTATTCCTGTCAGACACAGTAAGCCCCTGGAATATTCATTAGCTGAAATTGATGCTATTGCTGCCCAGAAAATCATAGTAGAGAAGTCAATACAAAAACTGGATAAAAAACTTGCTGCACTGACTCCATGGTCGCCTTTTCTGGTTGTAAATACAACTGAAAATGAGTTTTATTTGTACAGGAATAAAAAATTGATCAGGCATGGAAAATGCTCAACAGGGAGTTATATTCTGCTTGAAAATGGCGACCAGCAGAAATGGATATTTAAAACCCCGAGGGGAGAATTTCGTGTTCAGGGAAAAACCCCATCACCTGTATGGAAAAAACCTGACTGGGCCTTTATTGAAGAAGGACTGCCTGTGCCGTCGCTAAATCATTACTCTCGCTTTGAGTATGGAGTGCTTGGAGAATATTCTTTGAGTCTCGGCCACGGATACCTTATTCACGGGACTTTGTACAAGAGGTTATTAGGACTGCCTGTAACGCATGGCTGCATCAGGTTAAATGATGAGGATCTTAAAGTGATATACCATACTTTAAATATAGGGTCAAAGGTATATATTTATTGAGAACAGGATTTGAATATGAAAAGAATATTTGACATAGTTCGAAACAGTTTATCAGGATTTATTATAAAGATAAGCCGAAGGCAAATTATTATTGCCGTATTGTCAGTCATTATCTTATGCTATTTTGGGTTCTCAATAATTGCTCCGGCAAGAAAGATAAATCAGTTAAACCGGCTTGAAGCAGGCAATCGGCAAAATGCTCCGTATGCATACCCCCGTATTATTGAGCATCCGGAATTTTTTGATCTGAATAAAAACAAAGCCTTCCGTGAATCGCGACTGATGATGGCAAAATCTGATTCTATTGGCTTGTCGGTTAATCTGCAAGACAGTATTGTTGCACTTGAAATAAAAGGTATTCCTCTTCATCAGGTTAAAATAAGCAGGTATAAAGCAAGCAGATTATTCAGAGCAATTGATAACCGGACATATATGACCCTTTTTTCATCACCTCTGAGAGTAGAACTGCAAAATGCAACCATTAAAAAAGAGCCTGTAATTTACAAACAGGCACCAAAAGATACTATAGAGGCTGAGAAATCATTATTTCTGCCCGACACGACAAAAGAAAACCAGGCATACATTTCTTTAACACTTAATCATGGATTCAGGCTATTTATTGAGCAGGAAAATGCACGATCATTAAGGGCTGTAAGAGCAAAGATTGCTTTCAGGGCATGGAACTGCCTGAAACAGGCATGGGTGAATTTGCACCATATGCTTCGTTTTAAAATCCCTCCTTATAGTCCGGTTATCAAAATAAGCATTCCGGGGAATGATGACGAAACAATATACCATGCCTTGCCGGAGAATGCCATGGTAAGTATTAAAATTTGACATAATGCAATTTGAGACTGCAGGTTATAATAAAACTTATAAATTTATATGATATGGCAACGACAAAAACTTTAAAAGCACAGTCCGGGAAACCCAAATTTCATGGGTTGGTACCTTTGATATTTTTCCTGGTTCTGATGGTAATTGCGATGATAGTGCTGAAACTATTGTTAAAATAGGGACAGCGCCCATATTTTAATATGAAAGTGATGCCCCTATCATAAATAGGGACAGCGCCCTTATTAGGCAACAGACAGAGTTATTAATAGTAAAACTGGGAATGCAGGAATAAAGCCATATTAGTATAACAAAACTAATGAAATTGCCTAGCTTATTATGATCTGGAGCTTTAATAGCAATTAAATTACCATTCACTATAGAAAATAAAGGGACAGCGCCCATATTTTTTCGGAGTAATTAAATTTGATAATTATTTCGATCTTAAATTTATATCTAATAAATATGCCCAGAATAGCAAGAGTGGTAATTCCCGGTGTGCCGCATCATTGCGTTCAGAGAGGGAATTATCGTCAGAAAATATTTAGCACCGACCATGACAGAATTCACTATCTCGAAATAATAAATACTTATAGAATTAAGTACGAACTGGAAATTTGGGCATATTGTCTGATGAATAATCATGTGCATTTTATTGTTGTGCCATCAAAACAAGAATCAATGGCGAGAACATTTAACATGGCCCATATGTGTTATGCGCAATACTATAATCAAAAAATAAACCAGCAGGGACACTTATGGCAGGGTCGTTTTTATTCATGCCCCTTGGATGGTGAACATTTACATGAAGCCATAAGATACATCGATAGGAATCCGGTACAGGCAGGATTGGTAAAAAATCCTGAAGATTATCCCTGGTCAAGTGCCAAAGCGCATATTACTAATAATTTTGAAAACACTATACTGGCAAAGAGTCACTTAGCAAAACTTGATCTTATAGATAACTGGAGCTCTTTTCTTGCATCTGATAATAATGAAATACTGGTCAAACAGATTAAGAAATCTATTTTAACAGGACGTCCAGCAGGCAATGATAATTTTGTCAAGAAAATTGAAATAATGACAGGAAGAAAAATAAGCCCGCAAAAACGCGGGAGACCAAAAACAAAAAAATAATAGAATATGGGCGCTGTCCCTCATAT
>CAYWUI010000019.1:33162-56769 GCA_964461435.1 uncultured Bacteroidales bacterium
TAATCGGTTCTGTTTCGCTAGATAGGCGATATAAAATATCAGAACTTGTTATAGGTCTTACTATAGTCGCGTTTGGAACTTCAGCACCCGAGCTTGTGGTAAATATTATTTCCTCTCTAAATAAATATAGTACTGCTGATGCTTCAATCATAGACAAATATAATGCTGTTGCAATTGGAAATATCGTTGGAAGCAACCTTTTTAATTTACTGTTTATTTTAGGATTATCAGGTTTAATATTCCCATTAACTATTCAGGTGAAGACTATCTGGAAAGAAATTCCCCTCTCACTACTTGCAGCGCTAATTGTCTTGTTAATGGCAAATGACAGACTGTTTTACAGAGACATTAATACAATTAGCACTATTGATGGTATTTTACTCCTGATATTTTTTATTATATTTCTTTATTATATTTCTTTATTATATTTTCAAAAATGCCAGGACTGAAGAGCAATTACCCGGACTTAATTATAAAACTTATAAACCCGGAGTTACGATTCTTCTTATAGTAATAAGCCTGGCATCACTTGTAACAGGTAGTAAAATAGTTGTGGATAAAGCCATAATCATTGCCCAGATGCTAGGTACAAGTGAGAAGTTTATAAGCTTAACAATTGTAGCTGCAGGTACTTTCCTTCCCGAATTAGCAACATCAGCAGTAGCTGCATTCAAGAAAAACATTGATATAGCTGTTGGTAATGTTATAGGTTCTAATCTTTTTAATATATATAGGATTTCATAAAACTCATAACTAATTATTAGCCAGATAGATACATAGAGTTAAAAATGGATATTTTCTAACTTTTTGTAACCTGTTGACTTTTAATGATATAGGCAATCATTCATGACAAAAATAACCATATTTGACATGTTTTTAATGCAAAAATTGAATGGGTTAGAAAGATTTAGTTTTGTGAAACCCTGTGATTGCATGTCTGTAATATTTTGTTTATTTGATATTTAAATTTCTAACTTTTAATTTGTTGGTATCCAATTTATGAAAAATTTCATAGACTTTCACAAAACTAAAGGATACCAATTATGCACCATACAGAATTTCTGTTTGATCTGGCTGACTTACCGCCAGCGGTTAAATATGAAAAACTCTTTGAGAACCTACCAATGCTGCAAGAAAACATCCCAAAGACCGGAAGACGACCAGTAAGCAAAAACAGTATGCTTAAAGCTTTAATCTACAAATCATTGAGGCGCTTTCCATATCTGACAGATTTGACCTTTGAACTTAATAATAATCCAAGTTTATCCAAAGCTTTAGGTTTCTACCCACTGGAACCGGCACCTTCAACCGAACGTTTTTCCTCATTTCTGCACGACACCAAACATCATGAACTCATCTCTATACGTCAACAATTAGTTCAGGAATTAATCAAAGCCGGGGTTATATCCGGTAACTCTGTTGCCATTGATTCTTGTCCCATTGTAGCACTGCTGAAAGAAAACAACCTGAAGACCTCAATGTCTGACAGATTTGACAAAACCAGAATACCTGCCGGTGATCATGATGCACGTTTAGGCGTTTTGATCCATTTCCCAAATCCATTTAAAAAAGAAGTCCGGTACTTCTGGGGGTATCGTAATCATGTGATAAATGATACAGCTACTGAGCTACCAATCTGGGAGATTACCAAACCAGCAAATGTCTCTGATATCAACATTGCAAAGAATCTTATACAAGAGGCATGTTCCTTTTTCAATTTTAATATCCAGGCAGTAATAGGCGACGCCAACTATGATTCCGAAGACTTACTTAAATTCATCGTCAATGATCTGAATGCATTGGCTATTATTCCTCACAATCCACGAAATGAACAAGCTAAAGGTTATCAGATCAAAGAAGGCAAAGTGATTTGTGAAGCAGGTCTTGAGATGCATCGCAAAGGGAAAATGCGTCCTAAAAAAACCGGAATCCTTTATTGTCAATATATCTGTCCAATCATTTATGACAAACAAATCCAATATCAACACATCACATGCCCTATATTACATCCAAAATTTTTCAAGGGTAAAGGCTGCAATGTACTCATTCGAATGGAACCAAGCATCAGGTCAGAAATTGGCTATGATACACAAAAATTCAAAGAACTCTATAATAAACGTACCTCTGTTGAGCGGATTTTCTCGCGTCTATTGGCAATTGCTATGCAAAATCCAACCGTAAGAGGATATAATGCTAACTGCAATCACGCAACTATTGCTCATATCTCAGTGTTATTGGTTGCTTTGACAGCATACAGAGCGGGACAACAGGATAAAATGCGATTTGTAAAGTCATTCGTACCCAATTTTTTAATGTAAAAATTATAAATTAGTTTTGTGAAGCCCTATAATATATACTTTATTCTCGGTGTTAGTTCTGTTATTTGTCCAATAAATTATAATACCCTTTTTAACCTTGATTTTATTATTTTATCTGTGTCAACTGTTTTATTGTTCGGCGCCATGTTTAGCGGTAAAAAATATAAGCTTGATCGCTGGGAAGCTGCTATACTTCTTGCAGGCTATATAGTATATATAATATATTTAGGATTCTCTGAACGACATTAATATAAAAAAGGTTACATCAAAGAAATGCAACGTCTTAATATTGTCAATAAATCTTTGAAATATGTTAAACAATGATTTGGCTCAAAGACGTGGCAACCGGATTGCCTATATAATAGCTTTGGTTATAATAACAATACTTGTCATTGTAATGATATTAATCTAAAAAAATATGGGCGCTGTCCCTATTTTAAATAAATAATGGTTTCAGATGTCTTTCCAGGATATTGTATTTGACGTTTTCAGAGATTATGTTCCTGTATTTTACCAGGGCTTCTGAAAATTCATTCCCCAGTTCAGCAGCGATTTTATAACCAACGTGCATCAGCTGTCTGAAATCAGGATTATAACAAGAACAAACCTGGTTATGCGTGAGAGCATCAGAAAACCGGGCGCTGTTCCATGTGCTTATTTCTTCGGCTGAAGGCAACTTCGACTTATCTATATTAAGTACTGTGGCATAAGGTTTTATAAGTTCATCATACCTTATGAGTGAGTTTTTATAAATTTTCTTTGCTATTTCAAGTCCCTCGCCTCCGGCTTGGGCAAGGCCGATGATTTCTTCCAGCCATGTTGTCCCTGCTGTTTTTATATGAATTCCGGCATTATATTTTCTCATTGCGGTTCTAATTGACGAATAGATTGAAAATTTGTCGCTTCCGCTATGGATACTAAGTTTAAGATTAGGAGGCAGTCCGAATTTCCCGGCTGCATATTTTACTACTGCAATATCCTCTTCAAATTCCCTTGCAAATCTTTCTATACTGCCAATATAATCAATACCTTTGGCAAATAACCCGGTGAATTTTGGTGCAATAGTCTGCACCTCAACTCCCTGGTTTTTAAGCTCAGCAAGAATAAAAAACAGCTCAAGCGGGGTTTGTGCAATCTCACATTCATCCATAGATACTTCCGGAATAAATTTGTTTTTCCCCTTTTTCTTTTCGATATAGTCATATATTTTTTTTACTTCGGTTATTGCAAGCAGGTATTTATGTGCAAAATTTTCAAAGAAATCAGCATTAACATCCAGTTCCTCATCAATGCCGGGAATAGCAAGGTTGCCTGTGTAATGATTATATCGCCGTACAAATGAAGCTTTAATGTCTTCAGCTGCAGGCCGGTTAATGAAGTGGGCAACATCAATGGTAAAAAAATTACTGTAGTCCATAAATTCGTCAACTGTTGAAAGTCCGATATGGTCAGCATCGACATAGTAGTTACCTTTCCATCCTTTTGCTGCTACTGCATCAGCTGCTTCTTTAGCTAGACCGGACTGGGTGGTTTTTACAATAGAATGTTCGCGGTGTGACTTGTTCCATACGGGTACAACTGTTACTCCAAGGTTATTTATTTCCTGAACGGCTTCAAGTTGGCTTTCACCTTCTTTTCCAAAGCGGTCACCTGTTCCGAATGAATATTTTTCAATATACATAGGTTTTCCTTTTATTATCCGGCTATTAATACTATAATGTTTCTTACTCGTTTGCAGGTTTACCAATGGTAGCCAGTATGCCTCCATCTACGTAAAGCACATGGCCGTTAACAAAATCGGAGGCTCTGGATGCAAGAAATATCGCTGCACCCTGCAATTCTTCGGGGACTCCCCATCTTCCTGCCGGAGTACGGTTTATGATAAATTCGTTCATGGGGTGTCCTTTTTTCCTTATGGATTCTGTCTGGCTGGTGGCATAATATCCCGGTCCGATTGCATTAGCCTGGATGCCGTACCTTGCCCATTCCGTTGCCATGCTTCTTGTAAGCATTTTGAGTCCTCCTTTTGCCGACGCATATGCTGCAACGGTATCGCGCCCCAGCTCACTCATCATTGAACATATATTAATGATCTTCCCTCCTGATTTACGGGAGATCATGCTCTTTACAACATGTTTAGCCATGATAAAGGGTGCGACAAGGTCAACTTCTATTACTTCGCGAAAATCATTAACACCCATCTCGAGCATGGGGATCCTCTTAATTATACCTGCATTATTAACCAGTATGTTTATTGGGGCAACCTCCTTTTCTATTGTGGCAATATTCGCTATAACCTGCTTTTCATCAGTTACATCAAACAGGTATGTATTTACACTAATACCAAGAGCCCGGTATTCTTTACGTGCATTTTCAATTTTATCAACTGAAATATCGTTTATCACGAGGCTGGCACCTGCTCTGGCCAGTCCGATAGCTATAGCCATACCGAGCCCGTGCGTTGCACCTGTTACAAGTGCGGTTTTGCCGGTAAGATCAAATAAATCCAGTGACATAGCTAAATTGGTTTTAAAGGTTTATCATTTTAATTCAGAAGGTTGCACTATATCCATATCGCCATAGTCCAGGTTTTCACCAGCCATCCCCCAGATAAATGTATAGCCGGCTGTGCCTACACCGGCATGTATCGACCATGTTGGTGATATTACGGCCTGCTCATTTTGAAGCCATATGTGCCTTGTCTCCTGTGGCTGTCCCATAAAATGGCATACGGACTGGCCTTCGGGGATTTCAAAATAGAAATAGGCCTCCATTCTTCGCGAATGAGTATGGGGAGGCATAGTATTCCAAACGCTCCCTGCAAGCAGCTCTGTCATACCCATCTGCATCTGGTTTGTTTCAACAACTCCATTAACCAGCAGTTTCATTATTTTTCGGTGGTTCGATAATTCTTTGCTACCCATTTCCTGCACGACAGCATTGGCCAGTGTTACCTTTTTTACAGGATATTGCCTGTGGGCAGGGGCGGAGTTAATATAGAATTTTGCAGGCTTGCTTCTGTCAGTACTGGCAAAAGTTATATCTTTTGCACCCATTCCTATATATATAGCTTCCTTATACTTAAGTTCTGTTTTTGCTCCGTCTACCGCAACTATACCTGTCCCCCCGACATTAATGATCCCTGCCTCACGTCTCTGGAGGAAGTAATCAGATTTAAGGGGGTCTATAGTATCGAGTTTAAGGATTTCACCAGAGGGTAAAATTCCGCCGACGATATACCTGTCATAATCTGAGTAAACCAGTGATATCATATTATCCGTAAAAATATCAGCGACAAGAAATTCTTCCCTCAGCCTCTGCGTATCGTATGATTTGGCATCAATAAGATGCGAAGCATAGCGTATTTGAAAATTAATATTCTTCATATTTGTTATTTTAATTATTTAAGAAGCCGAATAATCCCGGAAGCCATAAACTGAGTTTTGGTATATAAGTTACCAGGAATAAGCTCACTATCATAGCAACAAACATTGGTATTAAAGGTTTTATAACAGATTGAATTTTAACATTGGCCACGCTGCAGCTTACGAACAGAACTGTACCTACAGGTGGAGTAATAAGTCCCACGCACAGGTTCATAATTAATATTATTCCAAAATGTATAGGATTCAGACCAAGCTGCTGGGTGACTATTGGTAGAAAAATAGGAGTAAAGATCAGTACAGCAGGTGTCATATCCATGAATGTGCCGACAAAGAGGAGGATTAAATTAATAACCAGCAGAATGATTACAGGGTTATTGCTTAAATTTAACAGCCCTTCAGAAACTGTCTGGGGGATATTTTCATATGACATTATCCATGACAATCCTATGGATGTAGCAATTAAAAACATTACAATCGCTGTTGTTGAGACAGTTTTTAATATTACACCAGGCAGATCTTTCCATTTTAATTCTTTGTAAACAAATGAGAGGACAAGGCAATAGAGGACGGCTATCGCCGATGCTTCTGTTGCAGTGAAGATGCCGGCAATCAATCCGCCAATAACTATTATAAGGAGTAACAAGCTGGGTACGGCGTCCCACAATTTAAACAAAGCTTGTTTAAAGGGTATTCTTTCGTCGACAGGATATTTTTTTCTGTAGGCATATACTGCTCCGACGATCATCAAAAATAATCCCATCAGTATTCCGGGTATGTAGCCTGCAATAAACAATGCCGATATTGAAACACCTCCGCTTGCGAGGGAATATACAATAAGAATGTTGCTTGGAGGAATAATAAGACCTGTTGTTGCAGAACTTGAATTTATTGCGGCGCTGAAGTTTTCATCATACCCTTCCGCCTTCATTCTGGGGTGTAATATTGTACCTATTGCTGAGGCCGCTGCTGTTGCTGACCCTGATATCGCCCCGAACAGCATATTTGCTATTACATTTACAAAGGCAAGTCCTCCCGGCAGCCGGCCCACCAGCACCTTGGCAAATGCAATCAGGCGAATTGCAATTCCTCCGCGGTTCATGAGCTGTCCGGCAAAAATAAAAAAGGGTATGGCAAGAAGGGTAAAACTATCAAGTCCCATAGCCATACGCTGGGCCATGGTGGTAAATGCCGGCAACACATCTATAGATACAAGCATTGTCATGATGCCCGATAATCCTATACTATAAGCAATGGGGACGCCCAGTGCGAGGAAAACCAGAAATGTCGGTACCAGTATGAAAATACCTGTCCAATCCATATTCCAGGTCTGTTATTTCTTTATTGAACTTTTAATAAAAATAATTTCGGCTATTGCATAATAGCTTATTAATAATCCTGATAAAGGTAATATGATATATACTATTCCGATGGGAATTTCCATAGATGCGGAAATCTGTCCCAGGTAAAACCTTGTATAAACCAGCCATGAACCTCCGGCAATCAGTACCGTTGCAGCAAAGATTAGGATCAGTATGTTGATAATTATAGATAAATATGCTTTGCCTTTATCGCCTAATTTGGTCGCCAGCAGGTCTATTGACAGGTGTTGCTTTTTCCCTGAGGCATATGCAGCGCCTGCCAGAGCCACCCAGATAAGCAGAAAGCCTGCCAGTTCGCTGGTGAAGGAGTAAAATTTTATTGGAATCTGAACATTAAAGTTATTAATCATAAGGTTATTAACATAGCGGCTTATTATCTGCCATAAGACATCTATAACAAGGACTGCCATCAGTACGATCAGTAACTTCTCAAGTATTTTGTCAATAACTGTTCTTACTTTCATCATCATCAGGTTTTGGAGCTGCAGCTCTAATTTCCTCAATAAGGTTATAAATTCTTTTATTTGATTTTAATTCTTCATATACGGGCATGACCTTTTTGGCAAATAGGGATTTATCGGGAGTAATAATTTTAACACCTGCTTTTATAACACCATCATATGCTTCCTGCTCCGATTCGTGCCACAGTTTTCGCTGGTATATTACCGATTCGTCTGCTGCTTCCTGAATCCATTTCTTTTCCTGTTCACTAAATTTATTCCATATTATACTGCTTATCAGAACTACATCGGGAATTGTGGTGTGTTCGTCCAGCGAGTAATATTTACATACCTCATAATGGCGTGACAGGTAAAAGCTTGGCGGATTATTTTCAGCTCCCTTGACCACGCCGGTCTGGAGGGCTGTATACAACTCGCCAAAGTCAACTCTTACGGGATTTCCTCCAAGTGCTTTTACCATATTATCTGCTGTAATACTTTCCATTACTCTTATTTCCATTCCTTTGAGATCATCAGGTGTATTAATAGGTTTATCCTTGGTGTAAAAGCTCCTCGAGCCTGCGTCGTAAAAACACAATCCCCTCAGCCATATATGTTCGCCTGACAGTAGCAATCTTTTGCCAATTTCACCATCCAGTACCTTAAATGTATGTTCTTTACTTTCAAAAAGGTATGGCAGTCCCAGTACTTTATAGTCCTCCACGAATCCTTCCATTACAGCAGCAGATACTTTTGTTATAGCAAGGCTTCCGATTTGAAGCAGTTCAAGGCACTCCCTTTCTTTACCCAGCTGTCCGCTCGGATATATCTGTATAGCCAGTTTGCCTCCCGACTTTTTTTCAAGCTGTTCGGCCATAAAGACCATTGCCTTATGAACCGAGTGTGTGGGATCGAGAATATGTGCCAGCTTAAGTACTTTCTGCCGCTGGCTGAACCGGCAGCTGTCGGATGAAAATACCAGTACCAGTAAGCAGATAATGAGCGGGACTTTTATGTTAAATTTATTTTTCATTATTTTTTTACAGGTTTTAAGTCGTCTCCCAGCGGATTCATATGAGGCATCAACAAATGAACAATACCCAGGGTAATCAGGTATATTAATCCTGCGCCAAGGAAAGCGAAGAAATAACCTGAGGGCCCGCTTGATGACAATAACGTTCCCAGTATCTTGTCGGCAGAAATACCTGCTATTGCTCCTACCATGCCTCCAATGCCAGTAACTGAAGCTGTAGCTTTTTTAGGAAATACGTCAGATACCAGTGTAAATATATTAGCTGCCCAGGCCTGGTGGCCTCCTGCAGCCAGGGCAATTAAAAGTACGGCAATCCAGTACAATTTATTGGTCCGCATAGTATTAAAAATTGCAGATTCATAAGTGCCGGCTGTTATCTTTCCTGTTTCTTTTTCTATAAATAACTGAAATTCAGAAAGTGATTCCTTTTCCTTCTTTTCAGGTTTTTTACTGTTTATTCTTTTAAGGCTGAACAGCAGCTCATCGGGTATACCTTTACTCTTAACAGCACTTATGGTTTTATCACTGACCATGAAAGTACCCTTGTCCGTTAATGAAGCTTCGGTTATCAGCATAATATAATCTTTGGTAGCCGTTTTTCCGTAAACCAGGGCGAGGGTATCTTCAAAATCGCGCGCTGCCTTAAAATCCCTGCCTTCAAATTTTTTAACATCCTCAATAACATGTTGAGGCACATTTACAAGCTTCCCTTCCACTTTTACCTTTGCTTCTGCCAGTTGTTCGATTTTTTCAGGGGTAATTTTAAATCCGGTTTTTACTTTTGTAACAAACATCACGGGCATAATTATAAGGGCACACATTAAGAGAGTGAATTTTCGTGCCCTGTTTATGCTCCATCCCTTTCTTATAAGATAGGAAGAAAACCAGCCTCCTGTAACGCTGCCGCCGTCGGCAACCAGGTATATGACTATTAGCGGGAGTGCTATGGAGTGTATGTTAAGGCCAAACATATCAAATAAAAATTTGCCTCCCCAGAAAAGATAGAACCACCATACTGCATCTGTTAATTTTACGATGGGGAAGGCCCAGGTTTGCCTGATGGGGAACAGCTTGATCCAGGAAACTTTCTCAATGGATTCCTCCCGGGAATCACTGTTAATATATGCCAGCTCTTCTTTTGATATTTTAGGATGTTTTTCAGGTTTACTGTATATTGAAAGCCATAATATTACCCATATGGCACTGAAAATTCCGGTAGTCAGGAAAGCAAACTGCCAGTTCTTACCTGTTGACGCAACGACGACAAGTGGTATTATAAGCGGAGCCAATATTGCCCCAACATTTGTGCCTGCATTAAATATACCGTTTGCAAAGGCGCGATCTTTTTTAGGAAACCATTCTGCAACAGTCTTGACAGCTGCGGGGAAATTACCTGATTCTCCGAAACCAAGTCCGAAGCGGGCAATAACAAAGCCAATAAATCCGAATGCAGGGCGTATTGCAGCATGAAGCATGCCGAAAACGCTCCATATACCAATTGAAATAGTATAACCTATGCGCGTTCCGAACCGGTCGATTATACCCCCCATAGTAAGCATACCCAGGGCATATGCAATTTTAAATGCTATGCTGATACTGGCGTAATCAGCATCCGACCAGTTAAAAATTTTATATTGCAGTGTAGGGGCAAGAACACCTATTATTGTCCTGTCCATATAGTTAATTGTGGTTGCAACAAAAAGCATCGCTAAGATCCGCCACCTGTAATTGCCGGTTTTTTGAGCCGTATTAGTCATGTTATTTTTTTATTGTTCTGACCCGGGCATTAATTTGGCTAAATATAATAAAATTTAATAAGCTTGTTAATTTATTGCATTAATCCTTGCCATTTTGGCCGGGAGCAGGCTTTGGAGGATGTCACTTTACATACATTCAGTGCCATACACCTGGGTCATACAGAATAATTGCAGGAGTAGCGGGTGATTTATTATGGAACATACTGGCAAACAATGCGTATTTTATCCGCGGTGCTGCAGCCCATTACATAAAAGGGTTAGTGCCTGACTGGCAATAGATTCGTGGAGTTTCGGGTGGCAGTCCTCCATAAGGCAAGGTTGATTATTCGTCAGCAGTTTTACCTTCTCCTCAGCAGATGACCAATCATTCAGCCATCAGCTTTAAATAATATGCACCGGATTTTTCTACCGCGAAATTATTATATTTGCACAGATTTTAAGGATAGTCATATTTTAAATAAATAATGTAATAATAAATATATAATGAAAAAGGGGGGTTTTTTTATAATTGCAGTTTTAATGGGCTGCTTCTGTAATTCAGTTATTGCCCAGGATATAATTCCTTTGTTGCCTCATTCAACAAATGGAGCTATGTCACTGATGGAAGCTCTGCAAAACAGGAAATCAACAAGAAGCTTTTCAGAAGAAAAACTCACAGACCAGCAATTTTCAGATCTATTATGGGCTGCCTTTGGCATAAACAGGCCAGGGGAAGGCAAAAGGACCGCACCTTCATCACGGAACCAGCAAGAGATTGATATCTATGTGTTTACAGAAAGCGGGGTATTTATATACAACGCAGCAAATCATTCATTGGTAAAAATAAAGGATGAAGATTTACGCAAGTATACCGGCAGGCAGGACTATGTTGAAAAAGTTGCGGTCAACCTTGTTTATATTGCCGATCATTCAAAATCAAAAGATAGTGATCCCGTGGGCAGATCCAAAACATCACATATTAATACCGGATTTATTGCACAGAATGTTTATTTATATTGTGCTTCACAGGGACTGGGTTGTGTGGTCAGGGGCAGCGTGGATAAGGATCTTCTGGCAAACAACTTAAATCTCAGGGAGAATCAGGAAATAATAGTTGCCCAATCTGTCGGGGTTATTCAATAGTAGAGCTAGCAGAGATAAAAAACCTACTTTTCATGGTTTTTTGTGAGTTTTTTTATTTATAGATCAGACGCCCCCTGATTATGAGAAATATTACTTTTTAATACATCTGAACGTTGTAAAATCAATCTTGTTTTATTCCCTGATGGGCTTTTGCATGAATTTACTATTATAGCCACCCCGCGAAGAAAATGCTGAAATTTTGTTATCGGGAAACAAGGACATTCTACCAAACTGATTTTAAGAAATTTGCCGATTTATCGGGAGATAAAACACTATCAATTATAATAACTTTATGAAAAATATGGGCGCTGTCCCTATTTTATGTTATCCCTTGCGCAAGTAACTTTTCCATTATTGAACGTCTAAATTATAGTAGCAGAATAACATGAAACTTATAGGTTTAATATTTCTTTTATTGGGGCTTTTCACCAAAAACGAAGTCCTAATAAATGAAAAATTTGTTCAGGATACGGTTATTAAGGATACGCAATATCATTCCGAAAGGCCTGGACAATATGATGAAGGAATACGTTCAGATTCAGTTAATATTATAATTTATTATTTAAGGGATTCTTTGTTATTCACAATAAGTGCAAATGATCTCATATCTGAATTAAATAGAAATAAAGAATTAATACACGGAAGGGAATCCTTAAAGATTATCAACACTTATTTCATTGTTCCATTAATACACTCACCATAGCACTTGCATTATTCCGGGGAATATTCTGTATTTTATTATCAGGTGTTAATTAAATCCTGCAAAGCATGAATTTGCAGGTTGAATCATTATATAACAAAAAAATTAAATATATGGAACAATATCATAATTTTCAGGGAAGGACAAATTGGCTGACAGTATCTATCTGCCTGGCTATATTTGTTATATTTATGCTGGCTTTGGTCATGGCTTTGTGGTAAAAAATCGATAGTTTATTAAGGTTGTGCCAATTTAGAAATTCATTAAATATTATACTAAATTTTAGTTTGCAATAAAATAGCTCATTCTTTATAAGGATAAGCAATTGATTATATTATGGCTGAGACTAAAATAAAGTTGACATTCCTGGATAAATTAAAGAATACCTTTATTGGCAAAGCCAGGGCATTGCAGGATAAATCTACATTTGAAAGGATATCGCTGATAGCCTTTTTTGCATGGGTAGGTCTGGGAACAGATGGAATTTCATCATCCTGCTATGGGCCTGAAGAAGCATTCAGGCATTTGCAGGACCATACCAGTCTGGCTATTTTCGTCGCATTAGGTACTGTTTTTACAATTTTCATTATTAGTTCAAGTTATAACCAGATTATTAAGCTTTTTCCACACGGAGGTGGTGGTTACCTTGTAGGGAGCAAATTGTTATCACCAACAATAGGTATGATCTCGGGCTGTGCCCTGATTATTGATTATATGCTTACTATCACAATTTCTATTTCAAGCGGGGCGAATGCTATTTTCAGTTTTTTCCCTATGCAGTGGCAGAGCTATAAGCTGATAGTTGCAATCCTTGGAGTTATTCTTTTGATATTCTTAAATTTAAGAGGTATCAGGGAGTCGGTTTTATCTCTCACTCCCATTTTTGTAATCTTTATGGTTACCCATATATTTGCTATTGTATATGGGATACTTAGACATGCGGGCAGTTTTTCGACTGTCGCCAATGAAATGGCTGATGGAGTAAATTCATCATTGTCGCAATTGGGACTTGCAGGTACTATTTTCATTGTTTTAAAGGCATATAGCATGGGGGCAGGTACTTTTACGGGTATAGAGGCTGTAAGCAATGGAATGCCTATACTTCGCGAACCAAAGGTTAAAACTGCACGAAAAACAATGACTCTTATGGCATTCTCATTATCATTTATGGTATTGGGATTAATGATTGCCTATGCGCTTTACAGCGTAAAGATCAGTTCACATAAAACATTAAACTCCGTATTGCTTGACAGCATAACAATTAACTGGAGCCACGGCTGGGCTAATGGATTTATTTTAATTACCCTTGCTTCGGAAGCTTTTCTATTATTTGTTGCTGCCCAGACAGGTTTTATGGACGGTCCGCGAATTATGGCAAATATGGCCGTTGATCTCTGGTTCCCGAAAAAATATGCAGCGCTAAGCGACAGGCTCGTCACTATGAATGGTATATTATTAATGGGAACAGCTTCTATTTTATTAATGATAGTTACGAAGGGATCCGTAACCCTCCTGGTTGTGCTTTATAGTATCAATGTCTTTATAACTTTTACCATATCCCAATTAGGAATGGTAAGGCACTGGTGGACACACAAACGTAAAGTTGCACAGTGGATTCATAAACTAATCATTAATGGGATCGGAGTTATTTTAACGACGTTTATTCTAATATCCGTTATTATTGTCAAATTGCGGAAAGGGGGATGGATCACATTATTCATTACAGGAATATTGGTACTATTAGCTACTATTATGAGACGACACTATTACAAAACAAAACTTCGTTTACAGAAGCTAAAACAAACTGCTTATTCCGAGCTTGAGAAAACACTTATTAAATATCAGTCCGGCCAGAAACAAAAAGTTGTAACCAGGTTTGATCGCGGCGAAAAAACAGCAATCATCCTGGTTAGTGGTTTTGGAGGTACGGGTTTATATACATTCCTGAGAATCAATGAGAGTTTCAAAGGAGTTTATAAGAATTTTATTTTTATAAGGATTGGTGTAATTAATTCCAAAATTTACAGAGGGTATAAAGAAATGGAAAATTTCAAAAAGTCAGTTAAGGAAGATGGGGAGAAATATGTCAGGATTGCTAATCAGTTTGGCCTGTACGGCAAAAGTATGTGGACTATAGGGACGGATCCTGTGGATGAAGTATACCGGATTGTGAAGAGGCTTATGTCCAGGCTCACGAGCGTTACCTTCTTTGGAGGCCAGTTAGTTTTTTCAAAGACATTTTACCTGTCAAAATTATTGCATAACCATACTATTTTTTCAATACAGAAAAGGTTTTTTAAATTCGGTATTCCCATTGTTATATATCCGATTAAGATTGATTAGCATTATGGGGGACAGCGTCCATATTTTTTGAAAAATAATATGGCAGCTGCCCCAGTTTTATTCAAGTGCTGTCCCTCCATTAAAAACTTTTTTATATACACCAACAGGGAAGTCCTTTTTCAGCAGGGAAAAATCACAAAATCCCAGTTTTTTTGATTTTTTCAGGTAGTTCAGACAAGATGCTGTATCGCCCTGGCGGAGTGCATTTAATGATTTTAAATAATACACATCAGGATTTTCAGGCTCCAGATTTTCATAAATTGCTATGAGTTTTTCAGTTAATTTTTTATCTTGTTGGTTATTAACAAAAGAACTTGTAACCGAGTACAGTAACACTCCCAGGTAAGCCTTTGTACGTGAATAGGAGCAAGCGATCAAAGAATCTGAGGAAACTTCAGACATCCCATCGATTTCAGCAATGTCTGTCATCCACCAGTTAATGTCTTCAGTAAACAGACACCTGTAATAATACTGATTGCGTGCAATCTCGTCTCTTAAAATGTTCTCAAAAGAAAGGAAATAGGTTTTAATATTCTGGTCATTCTTCATTTTTCTTAATTCAGACAGGAGAATTTCCTGATTTTTGTCATTACACGTTTTATACGCTTCTTCCAGTACTTTAAATGCCTGCATATAATACTGAGCTGATAGCAGGCTGTCTATTTTATCGAGCACAGTTTTTATATTCTTTTCAGCAATATTTTTCTGTAGCCCTGACTTCAACATTAAAAATGAAATGCTTTCCTTTATAATATCAGGTGGCGGCCATTCATGTTTTCCTTTGAAATAGAAAGAGATAAAATCAGGTCTCAATGCCAGATAACTGTCAGGTGGATAGTATTGCTCTATAAAATTAAAGTCTTTAAGTCCCGACACATTAACCAGGGGAAACTTAATTTTATCGGCAATATTATTTTGAGGCCCCGCACCGCACATCATTACTCCCTTGCAGTCATTAGTCAATGCATATTGAAAGGCCATACGTGCACCCCCCGAGAAACCGCAGTAAAAAATACATTCTTGATCGGCCGGTAATTCATTTATTGCTTTGGATACTGCCTTCTTAATCAGTATATCGTAATGCGGAGTATTATTCCGTACATTATTAAGTCCGATTACTACAAACCGGTAATCCTGAAGCGCGGGCCTGAATTTATCAATGGCGAGCCTGCCATTACCGTGCGGATCTATCAGCACGAACAAAGGTAGATTAGTTTTGTGTTGTTTAGGCATAGCAAAAGCGTAAAAGTCATTATTGCCTTCGACGGTTGTAATATGCTGACCAGCAGATATATTATCTTTATGAGTATATAAAGGAGAATTTTCTTTATTATGACATGATACTGCCAGGAAAATTAATATCAAACAGATATTCCTGTGAATTGTCATGCTTTGCAATAATTAAATAAAAATTTGAATATGCTTGCTTTTAATAATATTAGAGCAATATTAATAATAAAATCCTATTGATATCCTTTAAACTCTGAAATATTATCAGGCAACAGGCCGTTTCGTTGAAACGGGATTAGTCTTTTTATTCTATATATAATGATTTATTAGATTAGGTCAATGTTAACAGAAAGCAAAGAGGTACAGCGGCCGTATTAAAAAATTGGGCGCTTTACTTCTTCTATAAATTAAATTTATTATTACTTTTATATTCAATCCTTTATGTTAAACCTAAATCTAAAGACATGAAAAAAATTAACGGTACTTTAGGTATAATATCAGTTATTGTACTTATAGTCGGTATGATTTTTAAACTGAATCACTGGTTCGGGGCAAATATCATTCATTGTGTAAGTGCCTTAGGTTTAGCGGCTTTTTTTATTGTTTATTTATTCGTTGGAATCAAACCATTGACAACAGGTCTTGAAAAATCGGTTGGAGTTGCCGGTGCTCTTGCGATGTGTGTTGTCGTAATCTCTCTGGCCTTTAGAACGATGCACTGGCCTGGAACAGGCATATTGGTATGGATTTCCCGGTTAGGATTGTTAGTAACCAGTGTTTTGCTGATAATCGATTCTATCAAAGAAACAGATAAGACAAAACAAAGTATTAAGACATTATTTGCATTTACGCTGATTATTTTAACATCCATATTGTTTTTTGTTACACACTTGTAATTTTATTTATATGAAAGAATAAGATTAATTATAATTTCGGTTATGTATTCCTTAATTGTAAGATTACTGCTGATGCCATAGGTTATGAGGGGACACCAGTTGGCAGTTTTGTCCTTGGCAGGCCCTGGCAAAAAGCACCACGGACTGTCTTTATTAATTGCGAAGAGCCGGCAGCCCTGAGCGCAGCAGGATGGGAAACCTGGAATGTGCTGCCTGCAATATATTCTGAATACCAGTGTTTCGGGCCCGTTTCCGATACTTCAAGCAGGATTTCAATAGGCCGGCAGCTTACTGATGGGGAAACTCCTGATTATACAGTTACAAATATATTTTCACGAAACACGCATCCCGATTATAGTTATGACTGGCTGCCTGACAGGTCTTTTACCAGGCTTAACCAGACTATTAGTTTCAGCGGGTTGCCGGAAAAGAGAATGGGAGATACACCATTTGAACTAACTGCAGTTACAAGCTCTCATTTACCTGTATCGTATGCCGGTTCCAATACCGATGTAACTGTTATAGATGAAAATACTGTTACCTTGACAGGTGCCGGTACCACGGATATTACAGCTTCACAGAAGGGGAATTTCCTATATTATCCGGCGGCTGATGTAGTTCAAACGCTTACTGTGGATGTAGCATCTTCAACTGATGAAGTTGAATTTGCCGTAATAAAAATATATCCTAATCCTGAAAACAGTACAATTAATATGAAAAGGATAAAAAATGATCCCGAAAATGCTGCTATCTATGATCTAAAAGGGCAAAAAGTACTTGAAATAACGTTGAATTCGGAAGAACAGAGTGTCGATATTACTTCATTAAGCGGGGGGATTTATGTTTTAAAAGTAGAGAATTCAACTTTTAAACTGGTAGTTCAGTAAAAAATAGGGACAGCACCCGTATTTTTAAGCGCTGTCCCTATTTTAGTGGAGTTGTCTGGCAAGATTTCGAACTTTCTGGCTAAAGATATTGATAGGATTTGTGATTTTTGAATAATTAATTTGTCCGTTATATGCATTTGGAAAATTAAATAATAAAAACTAAATTTATATAAGCAATACATTTTACACCTAAACTCTTTTATCTCCTGTCAAGTTTTACTCTCAATTCATTATTTTTCAATTTACAGTAAATAATTTAAGCGATTTATTATATGAGAACTTCTAAACTACTTAGAGTTATTGTAATTGCTTTCCTACTCTTATACAATTTAAATGTTTTAAAAGCTCAGGTTACCTGGAATGAAGTATATGTCGGGGATTTAGAGGACTGGTCTCCTCTTGTACAAGTTGATGAGGACGGTTATGTGCATTTTGGGAACCAGGATGTACTGTCCAATACCTATGCACAGGATCCGAATGAGAATGTAAGCGGAATATTAGCTCACTTTGCTAAAAATGTTCCTTCGGGAGATGATATCTATTTCCCGGCTTTGGCAGTAAAAAACAAGTTTCCTCATTTATGTTACAGACATACAAAAAACGGAGCAATTTTTACTGTCGGATATTGGAATCCTTCTATGAGTAGTGTTGATTTTTTTATGGAACCTGGATATCACGGGCACTATCCGAACATTCAGGTTTCAAGCGACAATACGGTTCATATCTTTTATCAGATGGATGATTCAAATTATGGCAATATATATTATCAGAATTCGGAAGATTTAACCATACAGACAATGATGCCATATGGTTTTGATGCCAATTCAACACTTTATTCCTATTCAACCGCTATAGATAATAACGATGGATTACATTGGATTGGAAGTATTTATAAATATGAAGCAGGGCATGGAAAAAACTTATATTATAATCATTCTACCAATGGGATTTTCGATTCAATACCCGAATTAATGAATGGTTATGACGGTTATTTTCCTTCATTGGCAGTAGATGCAGATGGCGTTGTACATGCAGTTTGGGAACTGGACGATATATTATACAGCACCCGCGATGAAAGCGGATGGAGTAATGCAGTCATTATTAGTGAACCGGGAATTTATTCGGAATACTATTTACTTTATACCCAGCTTGCAGCACAAGATTGTAAAGCAATTGTCCCTTCACCTGATCTGATAAACAGGGCGTGGAATGTAGGTGTAGGCGGAATATACAGAACAGATGATAACTGGGATCATTATCAGACACAGTACGTTAACAATTCGACAACAATTAATAACATTCATCCTGTTGATTCTTTAAATGCATTCTGTGTAGGTGACAAGGGGAAATTCTGGTATACTTCAAATGGAGGAAGGCATGTGCCATTAGTGGGTGACGGCTGGTTTGAAGATTCAACAGGTGTTACTGTGAACTTGAACGATTGCTGGTTTTTTGACACAAATAGCGGTTTTGCTATCGGTGATAGCGGCACAATTCTGAAGACAATAAATGGCGGCACTGACTGGAACGAGGTACAAACCAATGTGCTTACGAATCTTTATGCTATTGAGTTCCCAACCCCCGATACAGGATACATTGCGGCAGATTCCGGCAAAGTTTTAATTACAATAAATTGTGGAGATACCTGGTCTGTTTCTGATATAGGAAATGATAATTGCTTGCTTGATTTATGTACCCTTGGAAAAGACACTATCTGGGTTGCAGGTAAAAATTCGGAAGTGCATGTGTCATATAATGGAGGAAGCACGTGGACGCAAAAGAATTCGGGCGTATCCAGTTATGTCTCCGATCTTTACGGGATATATTTTGTTAATGAATCATTAGGTTATCTGGTGGGCACAAAAAATGGCAGCTATTACTATATATGTAAAACAGAAGACGGGGGTAATTCCTGGACAGGCGAACATTCGATAAATGGCAATGGAGTTACCTCACCAATGACAGATGTATATGCATTTAACGAAGACTCAATATTCATAAGTGGTTCTCAGGGAGGTATTTATTTCGGAACAATGAAAACAAATGCCCAATACCATAAACCGGGTATTGCTATCGATCAAAATGGTTATGCTCATGTAGCTTATTGGGGGACCGGTGATCACGTATATTATGCAAATAATACCGGAGGAAGCTGGAGCAGTCAGCAAACAATAAAAGCATGGAGTTATATGGAACAGATAGATGGCAGCTCCAGAATAGGCCTCGATTTTAAAACAAATACAATTTATGTTGGCGTACGCACTGCTGGCGGTCAATCATACCTGGTTTTCACACATGATATAACCTTGTGTGCCCCAACCGTTACAGACGCAACTTCCACTCTTACAGCCTCTGCTGTATTGTCAGAACCGACTGAAATAACTGAAACAGTCAATGACAGTATCAATGCCCTGGAAGTTTTTGACTTTACTGTTAACGATATTGCTAATGACGGGCTGCCTACAAAAGTCACACAGCTAAACATAAGGAAAGGACCACTTTCCAGTCCCTCGTTAATTTTCTCTGAAACTCTCGGTGGGGCAACTTTAACATGGCAAAGTAATACAATAAGTTACGATTCTATCAATGAAGGCATAATCTCATTTGGCAATGGCTCATCAATTTTAACATCCATTCCGGAAGGCAGTTCGGTCACATTCACCTTAAAAATATGGTTAGATACAAACGGAGTAATTATTGATGGCAATACCTTTGACTTTAAAATTTCCGGTGCACATGATGTATATGTTGATACAACAGGCTCATTAATGGCTATTGAACCTTCCGACATAACATCGGGGGCTATTAAAATTACTCTAACTCCCGCTCAGTTTATCTTTACCGGTGTGCCTGATGGTATTCTTTACGGATCAGATTACTGCTTCGTTAAAGAATTTAAGGTGTCGGTCGCAAATAGTACAGGTAATATTTGCAAAAATGTGACCTGTAATGATCTGGTACTTTCTGCAGTTAAAACAGACAGTGTCTCTTCTATTGCAGGTACTGTCACTATATCACCTTCAGGACCCCAAACATGTATAAACGGTTCGGCCGGTTATTCGGGTCTGTTATTTTCTGAAGGACACCAGAAGGTACGGTTAAAAGCAACAGGTACTGTTGATGGGATACCATTTACATCATACAGTGAAGCCATTCCGGTTTATCCTTATTCAAACCAGATAGTATTAAGAAATGATAATGACAGTTTATTCTCCGATCCGTTTATTGGGGAAGCTTTAAACAATCTGGGCCATACCTGTGATGTTTTAAATGTATGTAATCGCTATACAAAATTACCTGCATGTTCATTAAATGATTATGACATTGTGTGGGTTGATGAAAATAACACCCTTGCTGCAGATTCGGCAGAACTGATTAATTATATAAATCAGGCATCATCATCGGATAAAAAAGCATTGGCTGTATTTGGATGCTTAACATACGGAATGAGCGGTATTTCGCCGAGAAGCGGAGGATTAATGTCTTATTTCGGTATCGGGAAAAGAAAAATGTATCCTGAATATGCAATGGTTACAGGGAATGAAATTATTCAAGGCATTGATGGAAATCCGATAGGTGACGGCATTTCTGTTCGATGTAATGAGCCGGAATTGTTCAGTTTTATTATCCAGACTTACCCTTTAACAGATTCTGCAAACGTGCAGGTTGTATTCGGAACACCATTGGAAGGAGAAAATTCATACCCGGTTCCGACAGCGATTTCCCATACGGGGATTAATTATAAGACCTTCCGCTCGGGATTTTTCCTGGATGAATATGGTGATTCTGAAGATATCGATACTATTGTATCCAGGTTGTTAAATTGGTTCAACTCCCCGTATACCGATGACCTTGGACATGCACCGTACTTTCTGAATAGCCTGACCTCCTCAATATACGAAACGGAATTTCTTAGCGAGGATGTTCCATTCTCATATACAGCACTATGTGAAGACATTGATCCCGGAGATGTACTGACTGTAGAGGCAGTTGTTAAGCCCAGCTGGTTGAATGCAATAAATATTAATGACAGTTTACAATTGACCGGCACTCCTCATGCAAAAAATGCCGGGGACACTGTGCTTATTTTAAAGGTAACGGATGAAAATAATAATTTTAGCCTTCAATATTCCGGAATTAACATACAACATGTAAATCATGACCCGGTAATTGAGGGTCCGGTTACTGATAATGCATATGTCGGTTATCCATATTATTGTATTTTAACAAAAACTGATCCGGACACTGTGATGGGTGACGAAATGAGCTGGTTTATTGCAAGCCAGTCTCATTTCTGGATAGATTTGGATGATTATGGAAATTTATACGGAACTCCTTCACCCGGAGATACCGGAGTAACAGATGTTTCGATAATTGTTACGGATTTGTACGGAGGCATGGCAGTCCATAATATATCTATAAATGTATCTGAAGCATCAGGACCAGTAATTGATATTACACCTGATAATCTATTTTTTACTGTTCCGGAAGATTCAACAGCCAGTGATAATATAAATATTGTGAATACAGGTGAAGATGATTTAAACTGGAATGCTGAGGAGAGCACATCGTGGCTGGAAATTGAAAATAGTAGTGGCAGCCTGGCTTCACAAAACTCCGAATTAATGATAATAAGTGTAAATAGTGCGGGGCTGAATCCTGATAATTATTATGCCGACATTACGATTAACTCCAATTCACTTATTAATTCAGTTCTGGTTATACCTGTCGAACTTGAAGTAACCGAAGCTGAAACAGATACGATTTCTTATATCAGGAGTAAAAGCATGAATAAGATTCGTGTATTTCCAAGTCCTGTCACTGATGAACTATATATTGATTTAAGAGATTCCGAAAAAGGTAATTATGAGATTACATTGACTAATTTGGAAGGAAAGGTAATTCTAGTGAATTCATACTCACATATTATTAAGAACGATAAATTAATTCTGAATTTGACACAACTGGAAACAGGTATATACTGTATTAAAATAAGATCTGACAACTATTTAACAACAAGGAAAATTGTAAAAATTAATTAGCTACAACAGCTTTCTGCATAATAGCATATATTTTGTAACAATAACTTGTGGACCCTGAATTTTCATCTTAATGAAAATATCCAGCGATTAATAAATGATTCCAGGCTAAACCTTACCTTAATTTTCACCAAAGAAGAAAATATATGAAGGAAATTCCGGCAACAAAATCGGAAACAATTTAAATGTATTCAGGATTTAGTAAAATATATATTACATTTATTGATTAATTTTAAATACAAAATCTTAATCTATGCAAGTTACGGTAACCAGAAAGAGTGTTATCCTTTACCCCGATCCGACCAGGGTTATCGCCCGCTTTTTTTATTATACTGACGAAAGAAGTAAAAATATAATCCGCAAAGTACTCACTATGTCAGAAGACGAGGTAAAAACAGCACTGAGCCAGGTGCTGAGACATTATTCCACACGTCACAGAAATATTTCAAAGATATTCGAAAAGCATTTCAATAAATTGAATGCATTGTTTAAAGAACTGAATATTAACCAGGATAATATTGATCTGTCAAGAAAAGTGCTTATTGGGTCCTATTTTACAATGGAATATGCAATTGAATCAGCGGCTTTTTTTAATCCATCCATAGTAGAACATCCTGATCAAACAGAATTAATGGCAGGGAAAAAAAGAGTAATTGTAAGTTTCAGGGCAACAGGAGAGGGTCATATTTCCTCAATTGTCTTCCGTCTCGGTATTATTGATAATAATTATAACCTGGTTTTTGAACCTGTTGGCAGCATGTTGGATGAGGCTGAGTCTATCAAAAGGCATATTTACAATAAAAAATCCTTTATAAGCAAGCTGAATGAAATGCAATATTTTGATAACACTTTTTCTCCGGCCTTTGTATTAGGAAAACTAGGCGATAACTTTACTTATGGTGAACTGAAAAGGTGTGTAGATGAAATCAGGGAAAAATCTCAACTTTCTGCACCTAAAGAATTGCTCCTTAGTCAAATAATGTGGCTGGCTTCATCACATTATGAAATCGAATTTTCCCTGGACACGGCCATTTCCGAAAGAGTTATTTTCCCTATCTCCGAAACTGAAAAAAATGG
>CAYWUI010000020.1:0-43656 GCA_964461435.1 uncultured Bacteroidales bacterium
TTAATTTAATTAATATTGTAAATTATTAAACTTTTTTTATTTTTTTTGCGTTCTAAAATATAAAAGATAAAGGTATTAAAAAGATCATTAAAATATTATTCATTGTATTTCTGGCAATATTAATATTACTGTCATCATGTTTCATTCTCCTTCAGAATTCCAGAATCCAGACTTACGTGGCAAAGAAGATCACTGAGATCATTTCTGATAATCTGAATGTCCGGTTTACTATTGAATCTGTTGACATAACATTCTTTAACAAGGTAAGGTTGAACAAGTTTTATATTGAAGATTTACAACATGACACGCTTTTATATGCTGACCGTGTCAGTGCTTCGATTGTAAAATTTCCTAACAGGAAGCGTATCGCGATAAATACCCTTACTCTCGAAAATGCAACCTTTCGTCTGGCTACTGATTCTGCAGGTACAATAAATCTCAGGTTTATCATTGATGCGATAAGCAGAAAAGATACAACCAGGCAGGGCAAATTATTGACTATCAGGAACATAAAGTTTAAGGATAGTAAATTCAGCCTTATCCTCAGTAATCCGGAAACAGGGAAGGAAGGCATTGATTTTTCAAATTTGATCCTGTCAGATTTCAATACAAATATAAGAAGGCTGAGTAAGGATGCAGATACCGTTAATTTTATAATTAAATCCTTGAGCTTCAAAGATCACAGTGGATTTGACGTTGAAAATTTTTATTCTAAAACAAGCATTTGCCAGAACCACCTTTCATTTAAGGATGTGATCATAAAAACAAAATTGTCTAAAATTTTAGGGGAGAAGATAATTTTACAATTTAACAGTTTTAAGGATTTCGACAGGGAGGTGCTTTATGAGAGGGTCAAACTTGATGTATCGCTTTACCCTTCGGAGCTGAATCTTTATGATCTTGCTTTCTTTTCCCTGAAATTCAAAGGTTCCTGTCAGCAGCTTAATTTATCGGGAGAGTTTACAGGTTTTATAAGTAATTTAAAGGGCCGGAATATCAACATTAGTTACGGGGATAATTCGGAGATTTCCTGCGAATTTAATTCAAATGGGTTGCCGGATATTAAAGAGACCTTCCTCTACATAAATTTAATAAATTTCAGTACAACTGTCAGTGATCTTGAATCCCTTAAATTGCCCGGTGGCCTCAATTTCAACCTGTCAGAAGGATTTAAAGAATTAACCACAATTAATTATAAGGGGAAGTTTACCGGATTTGTTGATGATTTTGTTGCATATGGGGATATGGAGTCTAATCTTGGTAAAATTTCATCGGATGTGTTATTCAAACCTGATACTAACAATTATTTCACATTTAACGGAAAATTAAAAGCTGAGCAATTTAATATAGGCAGACTTATGGGCAATGAAAAAAATATAGGACTGGTTACACTTAATGTAAATGCCGACGGATACAGTTGCTCCGGCAAGACAATAAATGCAAAGATTGACGGTATTATTAACAGTCTTGAAATTAAGCAATATAAATATCAGAATATTAAATTATCAGGTGTACTGTCAGATAAAACCTATAACGGGTCCATTAGTATCACTGACCCTAATATAAACCTTGAATTTATGGGCATGGTCGATTTCTCCAGCGATATTTATGATGTTGATTTTACTGCCAATGTGTCCCGTGCTAATTTGGTTGCTCTGAATTTTGACAGGAAAGATTCGTCACATACGGTTTCATTTTATATTAAGGCCAATGTTCGGGGCAATTCAATTGATAACCTTAACGGCGAGGTTAAATTGCTCAACTCCCTTTTCACAAAGAATAATAATCAAATTCAGATATATGATTTTAGTGTATATGCAAAGAACAATGCAGACTCCAATTCCCTGGTAATCCGTTCAGATTTTGTTGATGCCGATATTAGCGGGAGTTACCAGATGGCTGAGATAAAAGAATCCCTGCAAAAGTTTATTTATTCATATCTCCCCTCATTTGTAAATTCCGAATGCACAAAGATTGATAAATTTAAAAATGGATTCCGTTTTACTGTCAACTTTAAGAAAACCAGGCCAATTTTTGAATACTTCATGCCCCAGTTTTTCATAGCCGAGAACACGGTATGCAAAGGTGAATTTAATCCTGATACAAATCATCTGTTTTTATTCTTGCAGTCACCCAGGATTGAATTTTATGGTAACACATGGAACAACGTGTATTTTAACTGCCAGTCAAATGACAGTATTTTTTCGGTTGTGTCGGGCAGCCAGAGCCTTAGCCTGAAGGATAAGATAAATCTGGAGAATTTTACTATATACTCGGACATCAGCAGTGACAGTGTTACCCTAATGACGCGCTGGAACAACTGGGATACAGTACTTTACAAGGGTGTACTTAAGGCGGTAACAAAGTTTATAAAAGAGCCGGGCAACAAATCTCCGGTAATATCGGTAAATTTACTTCCTACAGAAATTATAACTACAGACACATTATGGCATATTAACAAATGTAATATACTCATAGACAGTTCCAGCATCTTAGTTGATAATTTTAAAGTAAATCATGATAACCAGTATCTCAGGCTCAATGGTAAAATATCGTCATTGCCGGATGATAAGATTATAATGGGATTTAATAACTTCAACCTGGGGAATATCAATATTTTCTCAAGATCTGAAGGTATTAAGATCGAAGGCATATTAAACGGTGATACCGAGATATCAAATTTCTATAAAAATCCAGTGTTTTATTCAAGGCTTACCATTGACACACTGGTTATTAATGATGAAAAACTGGGAAATACAATAATAAATTCCACCTGGAGCAATGATAAAAAATCAATTAATATTGATGCTGTGGCAAAAAGGGGCCAGCTAAACACAATAGCCATAAATGGTGATTATTATCCAAAGGATGAAGGGAAGCTCCAGGTAAATATTGAAATGAATAAGCTACGGTTAAACCTGGTAAATCCTTATTTGCAAAATGTTTTCAGTGATTGCAGGGGTATTGTCTCAGGCAATCTGACCATATCCGGAAATACGGCAGAACCAGTACTTAACGGGGACCTTAAATTTCAGAAAACCGCATTTACAATCAGTTATCTTAACACGAGGTATAATTTTACAGACCGTATTAAAATAATCAATAATAATATATTCTTCAACAATATTACGCTTATTGACATTTACGGGAATTTTGCATATTTGAATGGTGTTATTCAAAGTGCATATTTAAGGGATTTTAACTTTAATCTTAAGATTGATGCTGATCACCTGTTATTCTTAAATACTACCCAGTCCGATAACAGTCTTTTTTACGGTACGGCTTTTGCTTCGGGTTTCATAACAATAAAGGGCACACCCAAAAACGTAATAATAGATGCCGGCGTACGTACAGACAAAAATACAAGGTTCTTTATACCCCTTTCGGATGAGAGCGAAATTTCGGAATACAACTTTGTGACTTTTCTTTATGAAGATACTGCGGGAGTGCCTGAAAATAATATCAGGGAATATAAAGTCGATCTGTCGGCTTTAAATCTGAATGTAGATCTTGAAGTTACGCCTGATGCTGAAGTGCAGCTTATTTTCGATCCTAAGGTCGGCGATATAATGAAAGGCAGGGGTTACGGAAACATTAACCTGCAGGTTAACACGCTGGGAAAATTTAATATATTCGGTGAGTATTATATTGAGGAAGGTGACTACCTGTTTACCCTGGAGAATGTTATTAACAGGAAATTTGATATTGACAATGGTGTTATAAAATGGAACGGCGATCCTCTTGATGCTTATATAGATATTAAAGCTATATATCCGACAAAAGCAGCTCTTTTCGATTTGCTGGGCTATGATTTGCCGGGAAATGAATCCGGCAAGGGTAGCGCGGAAAACACGTACAAACGGAAAACTACTGTATATTGCCAGCTGATTATGACAGACAAGCTTATGAAACCGAATATCAAGTATGATATCTACCTGCCGACAGTTGATGAAGAGACGAGAGCACTTGTAAATAATAAGATAAATACTGAAGAAGAACTTAATTTACAGTTTATAGCATTACTGGTATTAAACAGTTTTGTGCCGCGCCCGCCGCCGGGAGGGGGATTGGGAGGTGACTATCCGTACAGTTCCCCATATTCTAACGTAGCAGGTGTCAATGCCGGCGAATTTCTGTCAAACCAGCTCAGCAACTGGCTTTCTCAAATAAGCAGTGATTATGACATAAGAATTAACTACCGGCCCAACTTTGATAACCAGCTCACCAACGATGAAGTGGAACTGGCACTGTCTACCCAGTTGTTAAATGACAAGCTGAGCATTAATGGCAATGTTGATGTTACTACAAATGCTGCCGCCGAATCTTCGAATAATATTGTAGGTGATTTTGACCTGGACTATAAGATAACGGAAAAGTTACGCCTGAAGGCTTTTAATCATTCAAATGACAAGCTTTTGACTGAATTGTCCCCGTATACCCAGGGTGTTGGTGTGGTGTTTAAAGAAGAGTTCAATAACCTGGGGGAACTCTGGAAAAGATATTTCACTTCAATTTTCGGGAAAAGAGATAAGAATACTTTAAAAAAATAGTTAATAACTATAAACAAAAAATATAATTCAATTTTAATCGTTTTCATAATTTTAGCAAAACTTTATAATAAGAAATGACTATGTTAATGCTATTACAAACTGATACAGCTTTAGCGGCTGCTGATGCTATGGAAAATGAAGGTATATCAGGGGAGACTGTTAAATTTATTGATTTGGCTCTTAAGGGGGGCTGGGTAATGGTCCCGATACTATTGCTTTCTATTGTTGCAGTTTACATTTTTTTCGAGAGATGGGGAGCCATATCAAGGGCATCAAAGATCGACATAAATTTTATGAACAGGATAAAAGATTATATTCATGAGGGGAAGCTTGACTCTGCATATGCTTTGTGCCAGTCATACACCAATCCGGTTGCCAGGATGATTGAGAAGGGCGTCAGCCGTATAGGACGGCCGCTAAATGATATTAGTGCAGCAATTGAAAATATTGGGAAGCTTCAGATATACCAGCTTGAGAAAGGATTGCCTTTGCTGGCCTCTGTGGCAGGTGGCGCACCAATGCTCGGATTTCTTGGTACCGTGATGGGCATGATCCGTTCTTTTATTGATATGTCAGAGGCAGGAGGCCAGGTAGTTGTCAAACAGTTATCCGGCGGAATCTACCAGGCACTGGTAACTACGGTTGCAGGTCTTATTGTTGGCATTCTGGCTTATTTTGCATATAACCTGCTGGTATCGAAAATTGAAAAGATAATTTTTCAACTTGAAGCTACCAGTACCGAATTTATGGATCTGCTGAATGAACCGGTAAAGAAATAATATTCATAAAACCAGAATATGGCCTTAAGTTCCAGAAATAAGATAAGTGTGGCTTTTAGCATGGCAGGTATGACAGATGTGATATTTCAGCTATTAATATTCTTTATGCTGACTTCTACACTTATTGTTGATAATGCTTTGGAATTAACTCTGCCGCAAAGCACAAACCAGGTAAACAAAACACCTGTAATTAAAATTTTGATTTATAAAGACCAGAGCTATTACATTGAAAATACGAGAGTTCCAACATTAGATGAACTGGAACCGATTTTGCAGCAAAGGCTTAAATTTAGGACCGAACCTGTGATTTCCCTGTGGGCTGACAGAGATGTTCCCCTGTGGCAGGTTGTAAAAGTTATGAACATTGCCAAGAACAACAGGTATAAATTAATACTGGCTACATCCCCGGAGACCCCGGGAAAGTAATAAAATCTTAAAGCTATGCCAAGAGATAAAAATGGCATATTGGGAACCATAATCTTTCACAATTTAATCCTGCTTATTTTGATTTTTTTTGGGTTCACACGACCAAAAGAGCCAATGGGTGCGGAGGCGATAACCATTAATTTCGGTAATGAATCTTCCGGAAGCGGAATATTAGAACCTGCTGAGACGCCCGAAATAGATAAAGCTATGCAGCAGTCAGTGCCCCATTCACAGGAAATAAGCACGGAAGATGCAAGTGAAGATATATTGACTCAGGATTTTGAGAAAGCACCTTCGGTAGCAAAAAAGAAAACTGAAAATAAACAGGACATCAGGAAAGTTGAGGAGACCCCCGGGGAAGTTGAAAAACCGGCAGAGAAGCCTGAGGAAAAGCCGAGGCAGGTTGATAAACGTGCACTTTATTCGGGGGAAAGCAAATCATCATCTTCGGAAAGTTCCGAAGGTGCTGAAGGTCAAAGCGGTAACCAGGGAAGTCCGGATGGCAGTGTCGATTCAGATAGTTACTCACTTGGGACAGGTGGCATATCGTTTGACCTTGAGGGCAGGGGAAGCATATCTCTTCCTAAACCGGAGCTAAATTACCAGAAACAGGGTATAGTAAAAGTGGAAATTATAGTTGACAGGCAGGGTAATGTTGTTAGCGTCAATCCGGGAGTTAAAGGTTCAACAACACTGGACACCTACTTGCTGAATGCCGCCAAATCAGCCGCTCTGAAATCAAAATTTACTGCACGGACCGATGCCCCCTTTCATCAGAAAGGTTATATCACTTATCATTTCAAACTCCAGTCGGGCAACTTTTAAGACAAATCATTTAATCCTGCTTTTTTTAGTTTTTTCCTGTCGATGAGTGATACATTATTGAAAAGCGTATTTTTATCATTCAATATCCTGGCGAGTATTCTTTTAATATTATTACGGGGATTACTGTCCCTGTTTCTTACAATATGAGCAACCTCCCTGAACTGGTCTTTAAGCGATTTGTACTTCCACCTTTTCCTTAACATGGGCTCCAGGAGTTTCCTGTAAGTCTCGTAATCGTTGTTATAATACCACTTAACACCTGTATAACTGAGAAATTTACTGTTCTTCGGCTGCATTGATATGTCTAGTCCGGTTACAGGACAGGTTTTATTCTTGCCGGCACCCCTCTTCCGCCTGGGACCTGATTCATCACTTATTGTATCATGATGCTGAAATAATCTGATAATGTTGGAATAGACCTTATTTAATATACTATTACTCATTTAATATGTGCATCATGATTACCAGTGCAATTTAGAAAATTAATGAACCTTTGTCAAATTATTTATTTTCGATTTTTGATTTGTTTGATGTAAATTTGCGGGAATTTTCAGGTGATGAGATACAACCTTGTGACATTGGGATGCCAAATGAATAAATCCGACAGCGAGCGCTTCCGCACCGTGATCGACGGTATGGGCTATAAATGGACTGATGATGAGGAGGAGGCCGATCTGCTGGGCGTCCTGGCATGTTCAGTGCGCCAGAAATCTATTGACAAGGTTTTTTCAAGGATATACAAATGGAACAAATGGAAAAACAGCAAAAACCTTATTACATTTTTATCGGGATGTGTACTCAAGGCTGATGAAGGGAGGTTTTTAAAATTATTCGACCTTGTTTTTAATATTAGTGATCTGCAGCATTTGCCTGAAATGATCAGGCAATATGGAATTGTAACACCAACAAGCAAGCAGAATATATATACCGGTGAGAAACAGGATCTTTCCCGTCCTGAAGAAAGAATCAGGGAATTCTGGGATATATCGCCATCATACATATCTTTTTTTGAAGCATTTATACCTATCCAGAATGGCTGTGATAAATTTTGCACCTTCTGTGCCGTTCCATATACGCGCGGACGGGAAATATCAAGGCCATCGGCAGAAATATTGGACGAAATTAAATACCTGGTCAACAGAGGTTATAAGTCCATAACTTTGCTGGGGCAGAATGTCAATTCATACGGATTGGACAAAAAGGGAGACGAAATATCCTTTGCTCAACTTCTTGGAAATATTGGTGAATTTGGCAGGTCATCAGGCAGGGATTTCTGGGTTTACTTCACCTCCCCTCATCCCAGGGATATGACTGCTGAAGTGATTGATATAATAGCTGAATACAGGTGCCTGGCAAACCATATTCATCTGCCTCTTCAGTCGGGAGATAATTCTATACTGAAAAAAATGAACAGGAATCATACTGTTGAGCAATACAGGGAAATTATTAAGTTGGCAAGGAAGAGACTCCCGGGGGTAACAATATTTACAGATATAATTGTCGGATTTGCCGGTGAAACCGAAGCGCAGTTTGAGAATACTATAAAGATAATGGAAGAACTGAAGTTCAATATGGCTTATATAGCCAGGTATTCGCCGCGTCCCGGGGCCGTAAGTTCGGGGTGGACTGATAATATACCTGCTGAAATAAAAAAACAACGGCTCCATATCCTTACCAGTGAGTTAAAGAAGCATTCAAAGGGCTATAATAAACAGCTGATTGATAATAATATAAAGGTGCTTGTCACGGGCGCTGACAGGAAACAGGGATATCTTTCAGGAATAACCGAGGGCAAGATTATAATAAGATTTAAATCAGATGATATTTCCTTAATTGGCAGTTTTGTATATATAACAGTTACCTCGGCAGCCGAATTTGCAGCCGAAGGGGATTTAGTTTATAAAGCGAAGGCTGAACCGGCAAAATTATGAAAAGAAAAGTCGCTTTCAAGACACTTGGATGCAGGTTAAATCAATCAGAAAGTGATTCGTTAATAACTGATTTTTATAAGGCTGATTATGAAATTGTGGATTTCTCCGATGAGGCTGATGTATATGTTATAAATACATGCACGGTTACCAATCAGAGTGATCATAAGTCAAAAAATTATATCAACCAGGCATGCCGAAGAAGAGGTTCCCCTGTGGTAGTAGTTACGGGATGCATGGTAAACAGCCAGAGAGAATATCTTGAAAAGCGGAATGATATTAATTTTATAATTGAAAATAAAATTAAAAGCTCGGTATTTCATCTGGTTGATAATCATTTTAAAGGGAAGCCTTTGGTTGCCGGTAATATTAAACCAGATTTGTTTAATTTCTCGGCGGCGGAGAGAGGTTATCATACACGCGGTTTTGTAAAAATCAATGATGGATGTAATAACTTCTGTTCATATTGTATTGTGCCGGCTGTCAGGGGAAAAGCAGTAAGCAGGCTGGCAGAAAATATTGTTGAAAATATCAGGCAGCTAATTATTTCAGGCTATAAAGAGGTAGTATTAACCGGGGTAAATATAAGCTCTTACAGTCATGATGGCACAAACTTTGATGATCTTGTTGAAAAGGTTTTGGAAATTCCGGAGGATTTCAGGCTGAGAATTTCGAGTGTCGAACCTGAAGGTTTCGGGGATAAATTTGTTACATTATTTACTAATCCGAAATTATGCCCTCATCTTCATCTTTGCATGCAGAGCGGTTCAGATGAGATACTCTCGAAAATGCGCAGGGTATACAATACGGCTGACTACCTTAATATAGTCGAAAAGTTAAAAAACCGCTGCCCGTCAATAAATCTGACTACCGATATAATTGTCGGTTTCCCGGGGGAGACAAATGGGGATTTTCTGAAAACCTGCAATATGGTTAAGAATATAGGATTTAGCCATATACATACATTCAAATATTCTGTGAGAAAAGGTACGGATGCCGGAAATCTGCCTGAACAAATACCGGAAGAGATAAAAAATGAAAGGAGCGAAATAATCAGGGAATTGTCAGATAAAAATAAGCTGGCTTATCGCAAATCGCTATTTAATAAAACACAGCAGGTGCTGGTAGAGAGAATAACTTCTGACGGCCTGGCCAGTGGATACGGGGAATGTTATGTCCCTGTTAAGTTCGAAAATAAGGATTGTATCAGGAATACGTTTGTCACGGTGATGATCACTGGCATGGATACTGAAAAAAGCATGATTTTAAAGGGTAAGATAAATTAAAAAAAACTGACTGTGAAAAGGAATTGTTAATTTATGCATAAAAGAATCCCTGTTTATAATAATTGTTAATAATATTTAGTCTTTTTATAATATAAAATCACTATTTTAAATAAATTTTGTGTTCATTAATAATTTTATTACCTTATAGGAACAACTAATAATAAACTAAATATTTAAAATTGCGTATAAACTTTAGATTTTCCAAAATATAATTTTTATTTTAATATTTGCAAATAGATAATTTTATTCAAATAGTTTATGGCCAAAAGTAAAGCAAGTTTCCTCAGGCATATTTCAGAGCTTATAAGTCAGAACAAGTCATTGGCAACAGAGAATGAAAAACTCGCAAACCAGAATGAACAATTAACTCAGGAACTTGAAAAATATAAACATCTGCTTGCCCAGGCGAAGAATGAAAAATTAGAAGGGCTTATAAGTGTTCCCAAAACGACAAATATTATAAAATACAGAACTGCAACAGTTTTGTTTGCTGATACTCAGGGCTTTAATGATATTTCCGCTGACATGGACTCCCAGGCTCTTGTAGATAATCTTGATGAGATATTTTTACAGCTGGAAACCATTATCGATAAGTACGAGATAAAAAGCATTAAATCCATTGGAGATACTATAATGTGTGTGGGTGGTATTCCAAAAAAGAATATTACCAATCCTCTTGAGGTTATACTGGCTGCTGTAGAGATGCAATATTATATTAAGCAATTACAAAAGTCTTATAATGAAGAAAAGATATGGAAATTAAAAATAGGGGTACACACAGGGCCTGTAGTAGCAACCGAAACAGGTAGGAAGAAGGTTAACTACGAAATAAAAGGCGATACTGTAAACCTTGCAGCACGAATCAAATCATTTTGTGAAGACGGACAGATTTTGGTGTCAGGCAATACCTATGAACTTATTAAAGACCTGTTTAACTGTGAGTATTTTGGTAAAATGCCTGTTAAGTATAAAGGTGATATTGAAATGTACTCAGTCAGGGGTATTAAGCAGGAATTTTCCTTGCAGAACAAAGGATTAATACCAAATAAAAAATTCAGCATAAGATTCGGGCTTATACAATTTATGGATTTACAGGAGTTAATTCTTGATAAACTTGAAAAGGAACTTTCAGGCAATTTATATTATCATAATGTCAAACATACTGTTGATGTTGTAACGCAAACTGAATTAATCGGACTTGGTGAAGGGGTGCCTGATGATGAATTATTATTATTGAAAACGGCAGCATTATTTCATGATACCGGTCATACCGTAAATTACGATGATCATGAGTTTAACAGTACATTGATTGCCAGGGAGGTATTACCTAATTATTATTATACACAGTCACAGATAGAGACTATATGCGAATTGATAATGGCAACAAAGCTGCCCCCGGAGCCAAAGAATAAGCTTGAAGAAATAATATGTGATTCCGATCTTGATTACCTGGGAAGGAGTGATATGATCCCCGTGTCAAACACTCTTTACCGTGAACTTAAAAACCAGAATAAAGTAGGGACCTTAAACGAATGGAATAAAATGCAGATGAAATTTATTTCCAACCATCAATATTTTACAAATACCGCACGTAAATTGAGAGAAGTAAATAAACAGAAACAGATTGAGCGAATTAAGAGCCTTATTGTCTGATGCCGAATAATAAATTTTGAAAACATGCTCGATACAAATAGAAACCATATTTAATAGTATAACAGGAGGATTTGTATGACAAGATTTAACAAGGACGGAAGATTGATTATGCCATTAAGTGACAGGAGAAAGAGTAAATCCGGCAAGGAGGAAGATAAGGTAAGATATGTCATTAAAGAGGCATTCTGTCCGAACGGATGTAATTTAATTGACGAGGATTATAAGATAAATGGAGAGCCAGGCCTGAAAATAAAATTTAAAAGGCCCGGCGAGGAAGGTGAATTTATTATTTCAGCTATAGAAGGGGATTTTGACAAGGTAGTACTGTCAGGAACACTGAAAGAAGGGATCAAAGATGAACTTTATTGTCCGCATTGCGGCATAATATTTGAAAAACTTGTTAAATGCAATTGTAGAAGTGATGCTGATATGGTAATAATAGGATTAACCCCCAGTCTGGATTTTAATAATGCCATAACCTTTTGCAATGTTACCGGGTGTCATAATGGTTCGTTTGTCAGTTCCGGAGATATTATCCGGCATATAAGGCTTGAAAGTTCAGTATAGTATATAACAATATTTTTTTTAAGGATGCCTGTGGTACCGAAACTAAAGACTGTTTCCTTTTTTGCAGCACTCCTTGTATGTCATATCACCGGCTCTTCTTTAAAAGCCCAATCCTTTGCAAAGCTTAACAGCAGTATTAATGGCACTGTATACCAGAGCCTTGAGTTTAGCAGTGATATAGCCGGAAGCAAATTATCATATTCTGTTTACTTACCTCCCTTTTACCGCAGTTCGGTAGATAGCTTTCCTGTTCTTTACCTTTTACACGGATATGGCGGAAGCGAAACCAGCTGGATAGAAAGATGCAATATTCATCTTATTATTGACAGCCTTATCAGGTTAAATGAGATACCGTCACTGATTGTTATAATGCCGGACGCAAGGAATTCTTATTATATAAATGATTATGCGGGTGAGTTTCGCTATGAAGATATATTTATTCAGGAGTTGATACCCTTTGTTGATTCGACATATAAAACCTGTTCACATCCCGGATGCCGCATTATAGCAGGTTTGTCAATGGGGGGATTTGGAGCGGTGATACAATCTGTTTTGCATGCCGGCGAATTTGAAACATGTATTGCTTTAAGTGCTGCTATACGCTCCGATGAAATGATTCTGAATGAAAAACAGGAAAATTATAATAAAAAATTCTCGCCCCTGTTCGGCAATAATTTAACCGGTGAAGAAAGAATAACTGAGCTATGGAAAAGCTACAGCCCTTTTTATATTATTGACGACAGTATAGCAAATAAATTAAAAGGTATTAACTGGTATATCGATTGCGGAATGAATGATTCCTTATTGGAGGGAAACGAGATGCTGCACCGGGTATTCCTGAAATTTAATATTCCTCATGAATATCATGTAAGAATTGGAAGTCATAATTGGGAATACTGGAGAACCGGTATAGTTGAAGGACTGAAATTCGCCGGCCGGAAGTTAAATGAGAAGACCTGTATTTATTAAAATTACTGCTAATCTGTAATACTATCATAATATTCCAGTACACTTATAATATCATTTTCATTATTAAGAGCCAGCCCCTGTATGTCTATAAAGGATTTAACCTTGTTTTTTTTATCTGACAGAACCTTAATAACTGATTTTTTATTAAGCTTTACTTTATTCAGCTCATTATTATCTTTCAAAATATAATACTGGTAATTGTCAGTATATTCATCATATTTCCTTCCTGCATTATATGCTCCCTTGTAATCGGCCTTAATAAAGAACTTATTATACTTTATTAAAAATTTTGACTTTCCGTCGTATAAAACCTTAATAAATTTGCTCTTACTATTGTTGCCAGGTTTCAGATTCATATCTTTAAATAAGATTGTGTCACCTGCCGAATCATCCAGTATCTCAAATGCATTTATGAGGGATCGGCCTATTATAAGGGAATCACCGGATCCGGTGTTTAAATATAATACATCATCGGTATAGATGTTATATTTAATTTTGATATTTTTAATATACGAACTGTCTTTCAGATAAATATTACCTTGCCTCCATGCGGGGAACAGGTAAGGAGTACCTTTTATTCCTTCGTAGAGTTCATCCATATTGGTTATTATCACAACACCGGATGATCTTGAGATATTCTGAAGATTCTCTTCAGTTGAAACCATTGATTTATCTCTTTGTGCAAATGATATTACAGGTATTATTAATAGAAATGACAGGATGATTCTTTTCATATCTTTTTAAAACCTTTAAGCATAAACAAAATTTAATCCAAACGGTCTTTAAATATCTGTTATGACCTGGTTTCTTAACAGATCATCCATTGTTTCCCTTTTCCTGATAAGGCGATCCTTCCCCTCATGAATAAGGACTTCAGCGGGCCTGTACCTTGAATTATAATTCGAAGCCATCGTATAACAATAAGCACCAGCATTAAAAAAAGCAAGAATGTCTCCTTCTGTGATTTCGTTTATTTTCCTGTTCCAGCCAAATGTATCAGTTTCACATATATAACCGACAACTGTATATAGCCTGGATTTACCCTTAGGATTTGATATATTTATTATATGATGGTAGGCATCGTAAAACATGGGTCTGATAAGATGATTAAGCCCTGTATCAATGCCGGCAAATACCGTAGATGTTGTTTGCTTTATCACATTTACCTTTGCCAGGAAATAGCCGGCCTCACTAACCAGGAATTTGCCCGGCTCAAAAATTAATGTAATGTTTTTTTTGTAATCGCTGCAGAATTTTTTGAAGTCATGGGTAAGCTTTTTCCCAAGTGCTTCAATATCTGTATAAATATCATCTGTTTTATATGGTACTTTAAAGCCACTGCCAAAATCAACATACTCCAGTTCCTTAAACTCCCTGGCAACATCCAGCAGAATTAAAGCGCCGTTTATAAATACATCGATATCGAGTATATCTGAACCTGTATGCATATGGAGGCCTTCGACATTCATATTGTTTGCCTCCAAAATTCTGCGTACATGGGGCATCTGGTAGACAGAAATGCCAAATTTTGAATCAATATGGCCGGTAGAGATTTTATGATGACCTCCTGCCATAATGTGTGGGTTTATTCTTATGCATATGGGGACCTTATTACCATGGCGAAGTCCGAACTGCTCGAGAATCGATATGTTATCGATATTGATTTTTACACCCAGCCTGGCAGCTTTTTCGATTTCATCTATGGAGACACAGTTTGGTGTATATATAATATCCGCGGGATTAAATCCTGCTTTTAATCCCAATTCAACTTCCTGGATTGACACGGCATCAAGACCTGAGCCCTGGCTTTTGAAGAATTTCAGTACATTTATATTAGTTAATGCCTTGCAGGCATAATTTATTTTTATATCAACTCCCTTAAATGCATTGAGCATCCTGCTGTATTGATTTTTCATTTTTGCTGTATCATATACATATAAAGGAGTGTCATATTTGTTGCACAGACTGAGAACGTCAATGCCGTCAATTTTGTACCTGTTATTAATTAATTCCATTTGTAGTGAATATTAATTATTGTTCACCGGCATGCACATTTATTTTTTTGGTAGCTTGTAACCCCTGTTTTTTGCCATTTTTTCCAGTCTTGTCTGGAAAGCAGACTTCTTCTTGACTTTTGATTTCCTTGCTTCCATCTTTTTCAGAATTTCTTCTTCATTTATGAACTGCTTGAAAATGAAGTTCTGACCGAAAGTAATAAGGTTAGCGAGGAAGTAATAATATGTCAGTCCGGCTGAAAAATTGTTCAGTATAAACATAAACATAATAGGCATGAAGTACATCATGGATTTCATTCCAGGCATTTGCTGGCTGCTGCTTGTTGCCTGGCTTCCCAGTTTCATAGTCAGAATAGTGGAAATAGTCATAAGCAATGTAAAGAGGCTGATATGATTTCCATATAATTTACTGATAACGGGAATATTGCCGCTCCATTCCAGTATAGAATCATAGGTTGACAAGTCCTGTGCCCAGAGGAAACTTTCCTGCCTTAATTCTATAGATGTCGGGAAGAACCTGAACATGGCAAACAAAATCGGGAACTGCAGTATCATCGGCAGACATCCGCCAAGAGGGCTGACACCTGCTTTCTTATACAGGTCCATTGTCGCTTTCTGGCGCTCCATTTCTTTACCTTTGGGATATTTTTTGGTTATCTCATCAATCTGGGGCTTTAGTACCTTCATCTTTGCCTGGGAGAGATATGATCTGTAAGTAAGCGGGAACAAAGCCACCTTTACAATTATTGTTAGCAGCAAGATAATAATTCCGTAGTTGCTAATTGATCTACTGAGCCAGTTAAATATTTTGATAATCACAAACTGGTTTATCCATTTTGTTATTCCTTTTCCTACTGAGGCCAAATCATAAAGCTGCAGATCTTTATATTGTTTTAAAGTATTAAACCTGTTAGGGCCAAAGTAAAAGCCTAATGGTATTTTAATCGTATTATCAACCGATAAGGGAATATCCAGTTTTGCAGTAACATGTCTCAGATACATGGATTTATCATCAATTCTTTCGGATTCTACTCTGGCCTGAAGGAAGTTTTCATCTGCTATTATTACCGAACTAAAGAACTGATCCTTAAAAGCAACCCATTTTACTGTTATGGAATTTCGGTCATCTATCCTGTCGCTATTTAGCTTTTTATTGTTCTGTTCCTTCTGCTTAGAACGAATACCCAGGTTTACGACCTTATCATTGTCATATTTGTAGTAAATTGAAGTGTAATTATTCTCGTTTTGCTTGCCTTTTTCCTGTTGAGGGATAAACATGCTCCAGTCCAGTTCAATACTGCTGATATTCTCCTGTATTATATCCTGCAAGCCCACAATATTTATTGAAAAGTCAACCATGTAGCTTGAAGGCTCAAGTGTGTATACATATTCTATATATTTCTTTTCATAGGAATATGTCCCGGAATCCGCACCTGTATTTGCATATGATCTAAAACGTAAAGTCGCGGGTGCGTCCTTGATTATTATATTTTTTTTATCGGACATTGGAGCAAAGTAAAGGTTATTGGAATTTATCAGCATGCTGTTTTGAGTAAAGAAATTAAGTCCGAATACTGTTGAATCGCCCGAAAATAAAATAAGGGGCAATGAATCATATGTTTTATATTCTTTAAGTTCAACGCTGTAGGGTCTGCCTCCTCTTGCAGAGATTGAAAGCTTGATAAGGTTGTTTTCAAGGGTATAAAAATCATTTGCGCCTGTTTCTGGCCCGGAAAAAGGTCCGCTTCTGGCGGGCATTCTCTCAGCACTTAACTTGTCTGCTGCACCTTCTTTTTCAGCTTCAGGCACTGCCGGTATCTGCTGCGGTTCTATAATATTTGTATCAGGCTGTTCCAGCCGTGCTTTATTTAATGAATCCAGTACATGTTTACGTCTCTCCATCTCTGCTTTGTCAGGTTTGCTTAATATGCCCCACACAAAAATAACTGCTGCTATAATAATTATTCCTATAATTGAATTTTTATCCATAATTGTTCTGAAAATTTTATAATGTTATTGATTATTACAGAATTAATATATATAGATTATTTTGATCATTTTAAAAAACTGATCAGTCAGATCTGACAATTAATTGTTTTTAAAATTCCGTAAATGTAAATAATAAATTTATAAATATCGAAAATTAAATGTTAAGACAAGGTTAAGGCTTTATAAATATAAGGCGCTAAAGGCATTATAATGACATAGTTAATATTAATGACAGGGGAAAATACCAGGAATCCAAAAAATACGGAATTAAAAATAAATATTACCGGGTTATTGTTGATTTGATAAAATCTACGAATAAGGGGTGCGGATTAAGGACAGTACTTCTGTATTCAGGATGGAACTGTACCCCGATAAACCACTTATGGTCTTTGATCTCCATAATTTCCACAAGGTTTGTGCCGGGATTTATTCCGGCAGCTATCATCCCCGCGTTTTCAAAATCTTTCAGGTAATAGTTGTTAAATTCATATCTGTGCCTGTGTCTTTCGGTAATTTTTTTTGTTTTATACGCCTTATATACTTTTGTATTCATCTTAATAATACAGGGATATCCTCCCAGCCGCATGGTGCCTCCCTTTTCTGTAACACCTTTTTGTTCTTCCATGAGGTCGATTACCGGATCAGGTGTTTTGGGTTCCATTTCCGTAGAATGCGCTTTATTTAATCCCAGCACATTTCTTGCAAATTCTACTACTGCGCATTGCAGTCCCAGACATATTCCGAAAAAGGGTATATTGTTTTCACGTGCATACCTGGCTGCCAGTATTTTTCCGTTTATTCCCCTGTCTCCGAAGCCCGGGGCTACTATTATTCCTTTAAGACCACTTAGTTTTTCCTGGTAGTTGTTCTCATTTATTTGCTCTGAGTGTACATATTTAACCTCTACCTTACAGTCATTTACTGCCCCTGCATGAATAATAGATTCGTTTATTGATTTATAGGAGTCATGCAATTCTATATATTTGCCAACGAGCCCTATTTTAACATAGTGCTTCGGATTTTTAAGTTTTTTGAGAAAGTTCTTCCACGGTCCCAGGTCTGCGGGTCCATGCTCTTTAAGGTTAAGTTTTTTCAGCGTCGTCAGGTCCAGTTTTTCTTTCAGCATATGTATCGGCACCTCATATATTGTTGAAGCATCGATGGACTGTATAACCGATTCAAGCTCCACGTTACAGAATAATGCAACTTTACGCCTTATGTCTATTGTAAGTTCCTTTTGCGTACGCAGAACCAGTATGTTAGGCTGAATCCCGGTTTCCAGAAGGACTTTAACAGAGTGCTGCGTGGGCTTGGTTTTTAATTCCCCTGAGGTTGACAGGTAGGGTACAAGTGTGAGATGAATTACCAGTGTGTTGGTAACACCAAGTTCCCATTTTAACTGGCGCACAGCTTCAATATATGGTAAGGATTCGATGTCGCCTACGGTGCCTCCTATTTCCGTTATTACAACATCAAACTTTTGCTTTGTCCCCAGCAGTTTTATCCTCCTTTTTATTTCGTCTGTTATGTGGGGGATTACCTGTACTGTCTTACCGAGGTAGTCACCGCGTCTTTCCTTATTTATTACTGTCTGGTAAATACCTCCTGTAGTAACATTGTTGGCCTGGGAAGTGGAAATATCCAGAAACCTTTCATAATGACCCAGGTCAAGGTCTGTCTCTGCACCGTCTGCTGTAACATAACATTCGCCATGTTCATAGGGATTTAAAGTACCCGGATCAACATTAATATAGGGATCAAGCTTTTGTATGGTAACCTTATATCCCCTTGCCTGCAGGAGTTTGCCCAGAGAGGCGGAAATTATACCTTTCCCCAATGAAGAAGTTACTCCCCCTGTGACAAATATGTACTTTGTTGAAGCCAATTATTGTGGTTTAATTATTCAATTTCGTCAATTAGCTTTATTTTTTCCTTAAGTAAAGCTATTCTCTTTCTTGCATCTTCAATCTTGGATTCAACAGCATTAATCATGGACTCCGCATTCTTGGTTTTAGTAAAGAATCCTATATTATTCTCCCATAAAACAATATCGTTTTCAAGCTGTTTAAGTTTACTGGCAAATTTATCCCGTTCCTGACTTATTCTTTGAATACCGTTTGGCTTGTTTTTAAGGCTTTCAAGCTTGGTTTTGAATTTGAGAATGTTCTTTCGATTTTCATCAACATTAAGGCCATCAAATTTTTCATTAATAGCGGTCCTGTATTTATCCTGTATGGCATCTTTGTTTTTATATGGGACAAATCCAATTTTAGCCCATTCTCTCTGGAACTCTTTCAATTTCTTCAGACACTCTTCAACCTTATCAGCAGTATCTAAATTTTCAATATTTTCTATTAATTCTTCTTTTTTCCTGAGGTTTTGTTCATATGAATTATCAATCTCTGAGAAATAAGTCTCTTTGTGGCTAAAAAACTTGTCACATGCATGCCTGAACCTTCTCCATATTCTGTCGGAGTGCTTAAATGGAACAGGCCCTATTTCTTTCCATCTTTTCTGGAGTGCAATAAGTTCTTCTGTAGTCTTTTTCCATTCAGTACTATCCTGTAATGCTTCAGCCTGGACACACAAGTCTGTTTTTAGCTGTAAATTATCATTTTGCTGTTCCCTGTTTTGCTGATAGAATTCTCTTTTTTTATTAAAGAAGCTATCACAAGCTGCACGAAATCTGTTATATATTTTATTATTGTCTTTCTTAGGTGCAAATCCGATCGTTTTCCACACTTTCTGCAGTTCAATTATTTCATTGGACTTGATTTCCCATTCCTTATGTGTTGCAATGATGGAGTTGCTTATTTCTTCGGCTTTTTCACACAAAATGCTCTTGGCTTCAAGGTTTTTTTTCTGCTCTTTCTTAAGGTTCAGAAAATATTCCTGATGTTTTTTATTTATTTTTGAAGTGGTCTCTTTGAATCTTTCCCATATTTCAACTCTCATATCGGCGGGAACCGGACCGATTTCCCTCCATTGTTCATGCAGTTTCTGCAATTCATTAAATGCCGATATGATATTAGGTTCCAGCAGTAATTCCTCGGCCTTTTCGCACAGCTCAATTTTAGATTCAAGGTTTTTCTTAAGATCCAGATCACGTAATTCCTTGTTGATTTTTATATAATCATAAAATGCTTCAACATGGTGATGGTAAGTCTCCCAGAGGTCCTTTACATTCTGCTGAGGTACCAGTCCTATTGATCTCCATTGTTTCTGCAGCTCCCTGAATTCGTGAAACGTCTTATTTATGGATTCCTTCCTGTTTACCAGGTCTTTTATTTCATCTATTATCTGGTATTTTTTTCTCAGGTTTTCGTGCTTTTCCTCTTCAAGTTTCTTGTTATACTCAGCCTTAAGCTCTTTATATCTTTTCAGGTACTCCTTAAGTGACTGCTCCAGGGGTTCTTCTTCCAGTTTAAAATCTTCAATATCACCACCTTCCTTAAGAAAATTTTTCTTCTTCTGATCTACTTCGGCTTTATGTTTCTTGTAATAATAAATTTTTATTAATTCAACATCATTTTTAATTACCAGTACGGGTTTGTTTTCAACGATATCTTTGAGTGTATCAACCAGGTCTTTTTTACTAAGTAATGAGAAGTCAATTACTTCCTGCTCTTTCTCAGGTTGCTGTAAAATATCAACTTCCTTTTCGGCTTCCTTTTCGGCTTCCTTTTCTTTTTTTATCCTTTTATCTTTACCTTCAGGCAGCTCCTGTGCAACGTCTTTTGACTTACCTGTTTTTTGCTTTTTTGCGCTGACTTTTTTTAATTTCTTTTCTGCAGATGGTTTTCCCCCGGCAGTTACTTTTCCTTGTTTTTCTGCCCCTTTTTCCCGGGCTGACTTGTCCTTTACAGCTTTCTTTTTTGTTATATCCTGCTTTTCTTTTGCTGAACTCTTTGCAACTTTCGTTGCTTTGCTTTTACCGGCAGTTTTCATGCCGGATTCGGACTTTGCTGCGGTCCTGGTCTTAGTTTTAGCTTCAGCCTTGGTTTTAGCCCCGGATTCAGCTTTGGACACTTTCTCTCTTACTGATTTGGAATTTTTTAATTTTTCCTTATTTGCTTTAATTGTTTCTTCTTCCTTCATAATATTAACACCCTTAGCTGGTTCTGCAGTATTCTTATTTAACGTTCCTGACTTCTTATTATTTTCAGCATTTTCATTAATTTCGCTGAATTGTTCATTAAGAACAGAGTGTTCAGGTTTGTTCTTTACCATAAGTATATGGCATTAATCAATTTTATTATTGAATATATAAAAAACAAAGTACGAAAATATACATTAACATCTAATAGTCAAAGTTTTTTAAAGGTATTTATGCATACGGGAACAATTTTAATCTCTTATTAATGTTGAATTTCAGGATTATTTGAAACTTTATAACTTTAAATTATAGATTTTTACCTTTATCTTACAGTTTACCAGTTTAACAGTACATAATACCTTTATATAACGAATCTTAAATATTATGAGAATTGATATTCTGACAATTTTACCCGAACTTCTTAAAGGTCCTCTGGATCATTCTATAATCAAGCGGGCAAAGGATAAGGGACTTGCTGAAGTTGTTGTGCATAATATCAGGGATTATGCCAAAAACAAGTATAAACAGGTTGACGACTATGCCTTTGGAGGAGGGGCGGGAATGGTTATGTGTATCGAACCTGTTGACCTTCTGATCAGCAAACTGAAAAGCGAAAGGCACTATGATCAGATAATTTGTGCAACTCCCGATGGTGAGAGATATAATCAAAAGACAGCCAATTATCTGTCAACTTTGAAGAATATTATAATTCTGTGTGGTCATTATAAGGGTGTTGATCAAAGGATAAGAGATTATCTGGTGACACGTGAAATTTCTATAGGGGATTATGTCTTAACAGGAGGTGAGCTGGCCGCTGCCATTATTGCTGACAGCGTAATCCGCCTTTTACCGGGAGTAATATCGGATGAAACGTCTGCTCTTACTGATTCATTTCAGGATAACCTCCTGGCTCCGCCTGTGTACAGCAGGCCCGCAAATTACAAAGGATTGAAGGTGCCTGAAATTCTGTTATCAGGTAATACCGCAGAAATTGATAAGTGGAGATTGGAACAGGCACTGGAAAAAACTAAAAAGCGAAGGCCGGATTTAATTGATGATTAACTTTTTAAACGGGATTAATTGTTGTTTAAATTTTTTGTCATTGGAGAAAAATAATGACTTGTTAATATGGATAAAATTTAAGAAAGGCTGTAAAAAGTCATTAAATAAAATATTTTTGGAAAATTATGATTATTTGTTTAGTTATGGCATCAAATTAAAAACTGATACCGAATTTATTAAAGACTGTATCCAGGATTTATTTTTGAAACTATGGAAAAACAGGGAACGACTTAATGAAGTTAACTCTATAAAACTATATTTATTAAAATCTTTACGTAGATTAATAATAGATAAAATAAGCTCAAAATCAAGACTTATTTTTAAAAAAACATTTTGTGAGAAAGAATTTGATATTGAGTTTTCCCATGAAGATTTTATTATTAATAACCAACGAGCAATTGAAATAAAAAATAAACTTAATAACGCTCTCAATAACCTGCCTAAGCGCCAAAGAGAAACTATTTATTTAAGATATTTTGAAGGATTAAGTATTAAGGACATTTCAGAAATTTTGTTGCTAAATGTTCAATGTGTCAGAAACAATATCTATAGAGGGCTGAAAACATTAAAAAATATAATTTTGTTATAATACTTATTCTTCTTTTTTATGTAAAAATAGTCCTGTAATACTTCATTTTATACTTCTCACAAATTTTAATAGAATAAAGGTTATAAAGTTTTATTCGTCCCGTCTTTAATATAAATAATATGAACATCTATGAAAAGGCAAAAAGATTATGGCAATTATAGATATAAAGACTTTATAAATGAGGATACATTTATAGAATTTGCTTTAAAAAAGGGTAATATTAAGGATTCAATATGGAATGGCTGGCCTGAAAAATATCCTGATAATAAAGAGGATTATTATAAAGCACTTCAGATTATTCAAATTCTGGGATTGGGATTTAGAAGAGAACCAGATTATAACATAAGCAATGAATTAAGGAAGTTGCTGGCAAAAATTAAACTATATGAAAACAGAAATAATAATACAATATTCATTAGAAAGTTGCACAAAAATTGGTATAAAATTGCAGCAACAATTGCTTTAATGATAATGTTATCTCTTGGCTTATATTATGTAAGCCAAAGTAAGAATACCCGGTATTTTACAACATTTGAAGGGCAGAAGAAAGAAATTGTTCTGGACGATGGTACAAAAATCTGGTTAAATTCCTTTAGTAAATTGGAAATTCCAGGAAACTTCAGGAAAGATAAAAGAGAAATTCTGTTACAGGGCGAAGCTTATTTTGAAGTGGCAGTGAAGGAAACGCAACCGTTTATTGTACTTTCAAAAAATTCAATTGTTAAAGTAATTGGTACTTCATTTAATATAAATTCAAATACGTCTGATTCATCAGTTGTTGTGACAGTATCATCAGGGAAAGTAGAGTTTTATGATAAAAAGAATAAAGTAAATAAAATCACACTTGAAAAATATTCTGCCGGAATATTAGCATTAAATGAAACCACTCCTATAAAGATGCTGAATAAAAACCTGAATTTCTTAGCATGGAAAACAGGAGTACTGATATTTGAAAACAACTCTCTAACTGAAGTCATCAGTGACTTAGAGAAATATTATAAGAAAGAAATTGTCTTTAAAGATATTATACCTGATGATTATTCTTTAAGTGTAAGATTCGTTAATCTTTCGTTAGAGGAAGTAATGAACATTGTTGCGGGAACATTTGATTTTAGTTTTATTATTAAAAATGATACAGTCTATCTATATAGGAACAATAAATCAGATTAATCTTAATATAAACAGATAATGAAATTGCAGGAGAATTTGTTCAAAGCAAAATTAATTTTTTTGTTAGTCATTGTTATGAAAGGTAAATTATTTTCCCAAAATGATATCTTAAGTCTAAAAGTTACACTAACCAAATCTAAATACAGACTTGAAGAATTAATAAACGATATTGAACAAAATATAAAGGTAAATTTTTCTTATGATCCGAAGGAAATACCTTTAAAGCAAGAAATCACTTTCCCTGAAAAAGTTCTTGTATTTAAAGAAGTATTAGAAATTATTGAAGATCAAATAAATATTGAATATTTAGTCTATAAGAATTATATTCTATTAAGAAATAAAAAGCAGACAACTGAAAATAAATCATGTATTTTAAGTGGGATTATTAAAGACAAAGAGACTGGTGAATTATTAATAGGAGCAGCAATTTATATTCCTGAGAGAAGAATAGAAACTGTATCGAATAATTATGGTTTCTACTCAATTTCTACTTATCCGGGACAATACACAATTAAAGTATTATATATGGGTTATAAAACATACGAAAAAGTGGTTGTCCTGGAAAATGATACAAGGTTGGATATAAGTCTTGAAATAAATATTGCTGAAGTTGAAGAAGTAAAAATTTTTTTCAATCCCACTGATAAAAATATTGTATCAACAGATATGAATATTGCAAGATTGAATGCTGTTCAAATTAAAAGACTTCCATCATTCCTGGGAGAGACTGACGTGTTAAGAAGTACTCAATCACTTCCGGGAGTTGATGCAGCGAATGATGGACTAACAAATTTATCTGTCAGAGGAGGGAGCCATGATCAGAATTTAGTACTTTTAGATGAAGCACCTGTTTATAATCCTACACATGCTTTAGGTTTCTTTTCTTCTTTTAACAATGATGCAATTAAATATATTAAAATATATAAAGGAAATATGCCGGCAAATTACGGAGGGCATCTTTCATCAGTTATTGATGTAAGGACCAAAGAAGGTAATAGTAAAAAATTTATTGCAAATGGCAGTATCAATACTTTTGCAAGCCGTTTAACAGTCGAATCTCCGATATTTAGTGATAAAACTTCCTTTTTACTTTCAGGGAGATATTCATATACTTCGCTTCCTGGTACCATTGGCAACGCTCTTCATAAGATTGTATATTTACCTGCATTTAATAATTATCCTGATGAAACAAAAATAAATTTTTATGATTTTAATTTTAAAATAAATCATCAGGTAAATAATAAGCATCATATTTATTTATCTTCCTATAAAGGTGAAGATTATTTTTATTTTCCAAGTTTTGATGACAGAAGCAGTTTAAGATGGGGCAATTTTACTTCAACTGCTCGCTGGAACTATAATATTAATCAAAAAACATTTCTGAATACAAGCATAATTCTCAGTGACTATAATTATAAATATACTTTCACTGATAACGGAATGAGCTATTTATGGATCGCCAGAATGAGAGAATTGGATTTAAAACTGGATTTTGATTATTATCCAAATCCGAATAACCATTTAAAATTCGGTATAGCTGTTAACAACCACCTTTTCTCACCCGGAGAAATTACCCCGACTGATACAACTTCTTTTATTAATGCTTTTAGCCTTGAAAAAAAATATGCAACAGAACTAGCAGTTTACATTTTAGACGATAAAAAAATTAATAAAAGGCTTGCTGTAAATTATGGGATAAGATTTTCGCCTTTTATAACTTATTATACAAGGTATAATGAAGATTTAGCCAATAAAGAAAATATGAACAGAATATATTATTCAATTGAACCCAGGATTTCTGCACGATATCTTATAAATGATAAAAATTCATTGAAAACATCATATACTCGTACCAGGCAATACTTACATCTGTTAACTAATGCTTCTGTGGGTTATCCTACTGATATTTGGGTGCCTTCTGATAAAAGTATAAAGCCACAATCAGCAGATCAGATTTCGGTTGGATATTTCCGAAACTTTATGAATAATATATTTGAAACCTCTTTAGAGCTTTATTATAAGAAGATGTATAATGTTATTGATTTTATTGATAATGCAGATTTATTTTTAAATGAGCATATTGAAACCCAGATAAGAGCTGGTAAAGGCACAGCATATGGTGCAGAATTTTTTATTAACAAAAATACAGGAAGATTAAAAGGATGGCTTGGTTATACTCTTGCCAGGACTGAAAGAAAAATTCAGGGGATTAACTTTAACAGAAGCTATCCGGCCAGAAACGATCATAGACATAAAATATCCATGGTACTTTCATATAATATCTCGGAAACTCTCAGATTTGTTTCTGATTTCGTATATAAATCAGGTGGAGCTATAACCATTCCTAAAGGTTTCTTTGCTTATGATAATATTGTGTTTAATTATTACACCGAAAGAAACGGATACCGGTTGCCCTCATATAACAGGCTTGACATTTCATTAACTTATAAAAGAAAAACAAATAAAGCCCGGAAATGGCAAAGTGAATGGATATTCGGCATACATAATGTGTATAACCGGAAAAATGTATTCTCTCTCTATTTTGATATTGAAGATATAAATGATTACAATGATATTAATGCAACAAAACTGTATATTCCCGGTGTCATACCATTTGTAACATACAATTTTAAATTTTAAATATAAATAAATACAGGCTATGAAAAAAATGAAATACTTGATATTTCTATTAGTAATAATGTCATGTACAGAAAATTTTAATTTAGATTTGGAAAGTGATAACTATAATATTGTTATTGAAGGCTGGATAACTAACTGTGGAGGCCCTTACAGGATAATTGTTTCACGGACCACTACGAAAAATGTAAATAATTATAATATGGGAATTGATAATTATGAATTAATAAAAGATGCTGTTGTCATTATATCGGATGATAATGGAATGGTTGATACTCTTGTTTCTAATTATTACTACGAATATGATTATGATCCTTTGCATGATAAGATATATGTTGTTGATTCAATTGCAGACGGCACGTATAAAACCTCAAAAATCAAAGGAGAGCCTTATCATACATATTATCTTAAAGTAATACATAATAACAGTATTTATACGGCAGAGGCTTACATGCCTTATGCACCGCGAATTGACAGTTTGAAGTACAGTAAATACTATAATGCTGTAAAGCATGAGTGGAGGTATGTTCCTTTGATATCATTTGCTGAACCGCAGGGGGAAAAGAATTATTACATGTTCAGGTTCATTGATGGTGGGGAAGGGTCATCAGTTTCGGATATTTCCGTATTCAGTGATTATGATCCATGGGGTGTATCTATTTTTAGTGATGAGTATATGAATGAATATGTCAACAGCCTTAATGTGGGGGAGGGGACATCGGTACATTACTGGAGGGATGCTTATATTTGGCTTCTACCCGGCGACTCGGTAAGAATAATTATGCATTCAATAACAGAAGAAACTTTTCGGTTTTACGAAGCATTAATCAATCAGTTTAAAGATGACGGAGGAATTTTTAGACCATCTCCTGCTTCACCTCCATCCAATATTTCAGGAAATGCACTGGGATTTTTTGGTGCATCGGCAGTATCGGAAATAAAGGGGATTGTAAAGTAAAATTAAATAATAAACAAGAGATGTTTATATAATATTTTTCATATAAACGCATCAATTCTCCCTGTGGCAGATACTCACGTATGGACAGAATGCACATATCTTTATGTCATCGGTCTGAGTGAATTCCTTATTATCATTGTAAAGTTCGCTGACAGATTGCTGCAGCCTCTGGCTGAACTCTGCTTCCAGTAGCTTAAAATCATTGACCGGATGAACATCTTTCCTGCCCTTATTTAATATCAGCCTGTACTCAAAATCTTTATTAAATGTCTCCCTTACGCAATATAGTGAAGGAATAATTATTGCTTCTCCGGCGTTAAGCGAATAGATCAGCGAATACATTAAAGCCTGAAAAACGGCACTGTTTCTTTCAGAACCTTTATCATCAAAAAGAGAGTCTGTATTTTTAAAAGAGTTTTGTGCCTCACCGGTCTTATAGTCAACTATCCTTATTTTTCCATCCCTTTCATCAATACGGTCAATAATACCTCCTATTCTTAATTGTACAGGCTGATTACCTATAACCACCGGCATATGCGCAGCATAATATTTTTCAAGGCTTATAATCCTGAAAGGGCAATACAATCTGTCAATTTCAAGGATCTGTTTAACATATTTTTTAATAACTTCCTTTATTATTAAGTTTCTTCCTGTTATATCAACATTGCTTTTTTTATCTGCTTCTTTAAAATATTCGGTAAGGAAAGCATCATTTACAGCCGATTCATGTATGCTTTTGCTCCCGGTAATTTTATTTAAAATATCTTCATTTATCTCATTATTTATATAAGGTTTGTATATCATATTAACAGCCTTATGTAATATGCTTCCGAACATTGCCGGATCAACATTTTCAGTGATTTCTTCCGGTTCCTTCAATCCGGCAATGTACCTGAAATAAAATCTTAAAGGACAATTCAGGTATGTATTAACAGCACTTGGAGTCAGGTATAAGCGGGAATCCGGACTAATATATCCTTTCAGGGTAGATGAATCATTAACATTTTTCCTTGCAGTAACAGGTTTCTTGATAAATGGTGAAATATCGTAGGTATAACTTTCTTCATTGACCTTAAAAACCGGTTCATAAAAAATCTGGTGCAGGAACCTGCTGCGTTCGCCTGTAAAAAGTCCGTCAGTCCTCGAATTATAAACAAGAAAAATATTCCTGCCACGCTGGATAAGCCGGTAGAAATAATATGCATATATGGCATCCTGATGTTCAGGTGTTGGCAGCTCGAACCCATAGCGCAGGCTAACAGGAATGAAAGAAGGTATATTTATTGATTTGGGATAAATCTCCTCGTTCATTGACAGTATTATTATATTGTCAAAATCCAGTGTGCGGGTTTCAAGTATGCCCATTACCTGTATACCTGCCAGTGGCTCGCCACTGAAGGGGATGCTCAGTTTTCTCAAAATGCCGGCAAGAAGATTGAAAAGTGTACCGGCTGAAAATTCAATCTCTGTATTCTTCAATATCTCGTTAAACCTTTGTATATAAATGTAAGCATGGTATACAAAATCCATTTCAACTTTTACTTGCGAACCGGTTTCCGATATATTTTGTTTATATCCGTTAATAATGACTTCAAGTATTTTAAGGATATATCCGGGTATATCCCTTGGATTATTGATCTCATGAAAGATGCTGGCAAGGATTTCATTAATTTGCAGTTCATCTTTATTTATTAATACCTTGTTCAGACCTGTAATATTCTCCACTAGTGCATCAATCTCACTTTTAAGTATTCCAGTAAATACAGGCATTTTTAATAATGCAATAACATCTTTATGGTAAAATTGAATCCTGCCATCCTTGCTTTTTCTGATATTATGGTGTATATCAACTAATTTTTCAATAAGTGTATAAACAGAGGTTTCTTTAAACGGATAGCCCATTGAAACATTAATCTCATCAATTTCTTCAGGTATCGAATTCAATACGGGCAACAATATATTTTCATCGGCAAGTACAATAACAGTTCTGGTTAAATCCAATTCCTTTAGATCCCCTGTTTTTTGCAAACACAGGGGTATTACCTTGGCTTGCCCGACATTTGAGGGTACAGATATAAATGATATATGCTTTTCCCCTTTTAAGATGTTATCATGTGAAAATAAATTTAAGGGCGCAGGAAATTCTTTAATATTATCCCTCAGAAAATAACCCGCCTCATGTATTGTATTATTGATATAATAATCATCGTAATCCCAGTGAAATTCTGCTTTTCCGGCATTATCAAGATGTCTGAACAAATGTTTCTCACATTTGTTCAGAGCATTAAATCCTGTTATAATGTACTTTCTGGCATACAGATTATTTACAGTATTTGTATTGACCTTATTTACTACTTCCCTGTATGCCATGCCTTCATAAGCAAGGTTTTTATTCCTGAGCCTTTCATTAAATGATATATATATCTTATACATTGATTCCCATAAGGAAAGGAAGCTCTTCTGATCTTCCGAAATATTATCAGGATTAAAAGTATTCCAGAACCTGCCTATTACTTCTATTTGTTTATCTGTAAGGTAATTAAAATAGTTCTCTATGTTTTTTATGTTGGCCAGATTTTTAAAAATATCTTTGGGGTCGATTAGATATTTGTCAATATCATCGAAATCAGATAGCATAATCTCCAGGTAAAAGTAAAAGTCATCAAATCTTTCAGTTGAATGTGTTTCATCTTTGAAAGCTGAGTATAATTCAAATACAAGGGTTATTGGATCAGCAACCTGCAGACCTGAAAGGTCCTGCATTAACTCATTTATAGTATAATAGTCGGGAGCCCATAATGGTTTCCTGGTTAATTCCGAAAGGTATTTATTAAAATACAACCGTGCCCTTTTATTAGGAAAGACTATACAAATATCCGGCAGGTCATCTTTATATTCCGAATATACATGTTGGGCAATATCCTGGAGAAAGTAGGCCATAATCAAGTCATCGGTTAAAGTATAAAGCCTGATCTACAACCTGTTAATCATATTTGCAGTGAATCCTGCCCCGAATCCGTTATCGATGTTTACAACCGTCACTCCGCTGGCACAGCTGGTTAACATCCCAAGCAGGGCTGAAAGACCGTTAAAGTTTGCACCGTATCCTATGCTTGTCGGCACGGCAATAACAGGTTTATCAATAAGTCCTTTTACAATACTTGGAAGCGCGCCTTCCATTCCTGCAACAACAACTATCACCCTTGATTTGCGTATGTCCTCGAGTTTATCGTAAAGCCTGTGTATTCCTGCAACACCTACGTCAAATATACGTTGCACCTTATTGCCGAAAAACTCCGCAGTAATCGCTGCCTCTTCAGCAACAGGAATGTCTGATGTGCCTGCAGAAACAACAGTGATAGTAGTGGCAGGGGATTTCATATCTTTTCTTTTTATTGTAATAGTCCTGGCTAAAGTATTGAATTGAGCATCGGGACAAAAACGCCTCACAGCATCGAATATCTCTTCATTTGCCCTTGTTGCCAGTATATTGTTATTCCTGGATAACATATGTTTTATAATATCACTAACCTGCTCTACAGTTTTACCCGTGCAGAATATAACTTCAGGATAGCCTGTCCTCAGCTCCCTGTGGGCATCTATTTTTGTATGTCCCAGGTCTTTGTATGAGAAATTTTTAAGCTGATCAAGTGCCTGCTCAATATTCAATTTTCCACCTTTAACTTTCTTTAATAGTTTTTTTAATTCATCAGGATTCATATCAGTAACTAATTTAAGTTTTATTAATTTCCCTCATTCATACTGCCTGTTCTGTATCCTTCAATATCTATTGTTATATATTTAAAACCAATACTCTTAAGCTTGCTTACAATCCTTTCCCTTAAGGTGTTATGAAAGATATCAGCAATCCGGGATATATTCAGTTCTATTCGGGCCAGGCCGTGATAACTTCTAACCCGGACACCCTTGAAACCAAGCCCCATTAAAAAAACTTCTGCATTCTCAATACGCCTGAGTTCTTCCTCTTTTATTTCAGTGTTATAGGGAATACGTGTAAGCAGGCATGCATAAGCAGGTTTATCCCATGTAGGCAGATTCAGCAACTTTGAAAAATTCCGGACATCTTCTTTTGTGATATTGTTTTCAAGGAGAGGACTTATAATACCGAGCTCTTTTAAAGCTTTTATTCCCGGCCTGTAATCTTTTGTATCATCGGCATTTGTACCTTCAATAACATAAGCGATTCCAAGCTTTTGTGCCTCACTTATTAACTTCGTAAAAATAAACCTTTTGCACAAATAACACCTGTTGCCGGGATTGTGTAATATAGAGTCATCTATCGCTGTTTCGAAAACCATATGTTTAACAGCCAGCTTGTCTGCAATTTGCTTTGCTTCATCAATCTCCCAGTCGGGTATATAAGGGGCCCTTACCGTAAATGCAGTGACATTTTCCGAAAGAGTAATCCTTGCCGCCGCCAGCAGGAATGTGCTGTCTACACCTCCTGAAAATGCCACGGCAACCTTATTAAGTTTTTTAAGATATTCAGTCAGCCTGTTATATTTTTCACTTTTTATGAGGTCTTTCATTTTTTTCATCCAGTAACTTCTCTACCATTTTATATACCTCATTTAGAGGTATATTTTTTTCTTTTGCAATCTTTATGCAATCTTCATATTCGGGCTTTGATTTTATTAGTTTGTTCCTGTAAAAAGCTGATTTTACTTTAACTTCTCCATATTTTGTCTTAACATATTCCAATTTCCTGCTGAGCATAATTTTTTCAACTGTATATTTTCTTAAACCCAGTGAAGAAGTTTCCCTGAACAGGATTTCTTCAATTTGCTTTTCTGCTTCAATATCGCAGAGTACACTTAATTTTACTGCCGGCCTGGATTTTTTCATTATTATGGGGGTCACATAAACGTCTTTTGCCCCTGCATTGAACAGAGAATCGATTGTAAAATCATAAAACTCGGGATTCATATCATCGATATTACATTCAATAATCAATGATGATGTTTTTTCTGTTGATTCGGTTGTTGTATCATGCCCCGTATAAACTCTAAGTACATTAGGAATATTTTCATCCTTGTTGCCAATTCCATATCCTATTTTTTCAATTGTAAAGTTAATATGGTCTGTGAATTTGTCGGCGCATGAGGCAACAATTGCTGCACCGGTGGGAGTTGCAGCCTCATAATCAACCGTTCCGGTCCTGACGGGTTTCCCCTTCAGTATTTCAACTGATGCAGGCGCAGGAACAGGCAGTGTACCATGTGCACAATCAACAAACCCGCCTCCCAGCTCAACTGTTGAACAATATATTATATCGGGCTTCAGAAAGTCAATACAAATTGCAGCACCGACAATATCCACTATTGAGTCAATTGCACCAACCTCATGGAAAAATATTTCATCAATGTTTTTGCCATGTATGACGGCTTCAGCTTCAGCTACTTTACTGAAAATTTTAAGACTCATTTTCTTTATATTGTCATTAAGATCACTTTTATTCACTATTTTCCGTATGTCTTCCAAATTGCGATAGTCATGTTTATGATTTATATGGGTTGATTTGTTGTGCCCTGCTTTTATTATAACATCAACTTTGGTACCTGTGACGCCTTTTCTTTTATCTTTAAAAATATTCAGTTCATAGTCTTTAACCTTCAGCTTCTTTAATTCTGATGTCAGGTATTCTGGCCTGACACCAATATCAACCATTGCGCCAAGGTTCATGTCACCGCTTATTCCTGCAAAGCAATCATAATATAATATTTTCATATCCTAAAAGTATGATATTTTATGTTGAACAACTTGATAACCTGCTAAAATAGGCATTATTTAAGATTTGTTATATAAATATAACATATTGTTTGTTATGCGGTATAGCTGATTTAATTTGAATTCTTTCTAAATACTTTCTAAATACCTGGCAACGCTACTATTTTTTGTAAAATTAACTAACTTTCCGTTTAAAATTGATAAATAGATCTCATTACCATTAAAATTAACATATGAAAAGAAGAGAATTTATTAAAAAATCTGTTGGAGCAGGAATTATAACGGGTACGGCATTTTCTCTGCTAAATAATAAAGATATATTTGCACTTAATAGTTCCAGGGCCGGTGCATTGCCCTATGACCTTGTAGCAGTAAAAGGAGGCAGTCCGGTTGATATGTTTGACAGTGCTATTAAGGCAATGGGGGGAATGTCAAATTTTGTAAAGAAGAACCAGTCTGTTGTTATCAAGCCAAATATAGGATGGGATGCAACACCTGAAAGGGCTGCAAATACAAACCCGCAACTTATTGGAAGGATTATTGAACATTGTCTGCAAGCAGGAGCAAAGACGGTTTATGTATTTGATCATACATGCAGTGAATGGACGCGTTGTTATAAAAACAGCGGGATTGAAGATGCGGCAAGAAAGGCCGGTGGCATGGTAGCTCCCGGCAATAACGAAATAAACTACCATCCGGTAAAGGTGCCGGGAGGCAGAACACTTAAAAATACCAGGGTTCATGAGTTAATACTTGAGTCTGATGTTTTTATAAATGTCCCCACATTAAAATGCCATGGTGGTACAAGGTTATCCATAGCAATGAAAAACCTTATGGGTATTGTATGGGACAGAAGCTGGTGGCATGCCAATGATCTGCAGCAGTGCATTGCCGACTTTACTACATACCGCAAGCCCGATCTTAATGTTGTTGATGCCTACAGGGTGCTGAAAAGAAACGGGCCGAGGGGAGTATCTGTTGCTGATGTTGTTACAATGAAGTACCAGCTTTTGGGCACTGATATCGTGGCAATTGATGCTGCATCCGCCAAGATATTTGGTCTAAATCCGGAAGAGGTGAGGCATATCCCGCTGGCTGAAAAGTTAGGCTCGGGGACCACTAATCTCGAAAACCTTAATATACACAGAATTACTGTTTAAGTTTATGAAACAGAGAGTTCTGAAAACTTTTAGAGTATATCTTTCTTTACTTTTTTTAATATTTATTTCCCTGCTGTTTATTGATTTCAGGGGATTTATTCCAGCTAATATTTCCGGTGCCATACTTTTCCTGCAGTTTGTTCCTTCCCTCCTCAAATTCATGCACATTCTGGGTTTTGCAGCTGCAGGCTTTCTCATTGTTATTATTATTAATTTATTGTTCGGCAGGGTTTATTGTTCCACAATATGTCCTTTGGGAGTCATGCAGGATATAATATCCTTCATTGCCCTGAAGATAAGGAAGAAAAAGATGTACAAATATTCGAAACCCCATACGGCACTCAGATATATATTCCTGGCATTACCTTTAATATTTGTGATTTTTGGCGGTATTTTCCTTGTATATATTCTCGACCCTTATAGTATTTTTGGCAGAATATTTTCGGATCTGGTCAGACCGCTTGCCATTGGAATAAATAATGTTATTTCATTGTTTCTTGAAGAGCTGAATATTTATTCTGTACCACCCGTTGCCTATAAATACTTCAATATTGCAGCGGCAATATTTCCTGCCGCTTTCCTGGTATTTGTTGCCTGGATTTCGTACTATCACGGGCGACTATATTGCAATACTGTTTGTCCGGTTGGTACTATTCTGGGCTTAATCTCACGGGTATCGGTTTTCAAAATTAAAATTGACAGTATAGCATGCACCAGGTGTGCCAAATGTGCAATTGTATGTAAAGCGAGTTGCATAGACATTAAGAATACAACTGTTGATTTTTCGCGTTGCATAGCTTGTTATAATTGCATAAAATCCTGTTCCGATAATGGAATACACTACAGCTACAGTTACAGGACAAAACAGGTGCTTAAGGAGGTTATTCCCGATAAAAGCAAGAGAGAATTTTTTGCAAAGTCATTTATATATGCAACCGGACTCTTAGGATTATCAAAGCTTGTCAGTTCACAATCCGTTAATACCGGGATTAAAAAGTTAATACCGGTTGTCAGGGAAAATCCTGTTTCACCTCCCGGTTCGGGGGGACTGGAGCATTTCAAACTAAACTGCACGGCCTGTCATTTATGTGTAACAGCATGCCCCACTTCAGTATTGCAGCCATCATTTCTTGAATACGGTTTTACAGGGATGATGCAGCCCCATATGGATTATAAGACAAATTTCTGTAATTATGAATGCACTCTATGCGGCGAAGTATGTCCTACCGGGGCAATATTACCTTTAAGTAAAGAAGATAAAAAGCAGACACAGATAGGAAGGGTACATTTTATTATGAAGAATTGTGTTGTATATACCGACAATACAGCTTGCGGTTCATGCTCCGAACATTGTCCCACCCAGGCCGTCAGAATGGTCCCTTATAAGGATTACCTGACAATTCCGGAAATACATCCCTCTACATGCATTGGTTGCGGAGCATGCGAATATGCATGTCCTGTTAAGCCTTATAAAGCTATCTATGTTAATGGCAATGATTTTCACCGGTTAGCTGAAAAACCTCATTTTGAAAAGCTTGAGACTGAGCAACAGGAGGATTTCCCCTTTTAATATTACGTAAGGATGCATGCAAATCATGTTTCGACGATACCTGCAGGCAATTTTTTTTGACGCAACCTTAGCGGCCATTTTTCATCTTCAGTATATACAGTTCAAATAATAATCCGCAAAAATGAAAATCCTTAAAGCATTAATCCTTTTATTGTGCATCGGTACTGCATTTATTTTTTCAGGATGTGAAAAGGAACCGGTAAATATTAAGCCACTTAATACTGATTTTTTATTAGGCAGGATCTACAGAGGGGACAAAATATACCAGGAATTTATATATGAAAATAAAAAACTCATAAGGGTCAACTATTACTCCAGTGACACAGTTTATAATTATGAGACATATGAATATGATGAAGCAGGCAGAGCGATCAAAAAGGGAAATTCATATGGTTATTATGAAACCTATGAGTATGGTAAGTCAGGAAGATATGTAAAGCTGAATTTATATTACGAAGGAGACGTAATCTATAAAACAACTGAATATATATATAACGGAGACGGCAATATTGAAAAAGGTATTGTCAGCTTTGACGATGCTGATAAGTGGAACATTTCCTATACATATGATTCAGAAGGAAATGTTATTACAAGAACAGAAGGCGTGGCCGGCGAATCTCAATTTTACATGTCATATAGTGAGTATGAATATGATGATAAAAATAATCCGAGGTATAACTGGGGGCTGCCCACTGATATCGTCCAGCATAATAATCCTGTAAAGTATTACACTGAAAATCTCCTTATGTGCTCTATTCCTCCGAATTATGAGTATGAATACGAATATAACCAGTATGGATATCCGGTTACCGAATTCAGGAAAATAGTGAATGTGGTATATATGAATACGTTATATGTCGATACATTTTATTATGAGTATGTTAAATAGACTTTTTTAGCGTCAGACTCAATATATCACACGGCAGGTTATAGTGCCGTTAAAATAAGAGGGACTGCCCTAAATCCGGGCGCTGTCCCTCTTTTATAATATGGGGGCTGTCCCTCTTTTTGTCCCTTTTTTATTCTTTATTTAAAAGTTGGTTTATAATGTTTTATAAATTGAAAGATTTTCTTGATATTAGATATTTATTTATCACAATTTAATATTGTTGTCTGATGTCAAAACTTTCAATAGTTCGTGCCTCTGCCGGTTCCGGTAAAACACATAAGATTACCAGCGAGTTTCTGAAATTGCTGTACGGGGAAACTGACAATTTCAGACATATTCTGGCAGTAACATTCACCAATAAGGCAACAGAGGAGATGAAAAGCAGGATTATCGGTGAGTTACACAAATTATCAACTAACCAGGATTCGGCCTACCTGGATTTTATTTCTGAAAATACAGGATTATCGGAAAGAATTATAAGAACTAAATCAGATATAATTCTAAAGAAAATTTTACATAATTATTCCAGATTTCAAGTAAGTACCATAGACAGTTTTTTTCAAAAGATTATACGGTCATTTACACGCGAAATAGGCATTCAAAGTGGTTTTACAATTGAACTTGATACCGAGAATGTGCTGGAAGAGGCTATTAACAGACTTTTTCTTGAGGCCGATAATAATATATCTCTCAGGGAATGGCTTATAAATTTTGCTATTAGCCGCACTGAGGAGGGGAGGAGCTGGAATTTTAAAAAGGTTATTTCAGAGTTGGGAAATCAGGTTTTTAAAGAGGAATTCAAGGAATTCGGCGATAAAATAGCAGGTAAACTAAATAATAAAGAATTTTTAAAAAGCTATTTATCTGATCTGTACAGGATAAAAAGCCATTTTGAAAATACACTGGCAGAAAAAGGGACCCGGGGTCTTGAATTAATATCGTCTTATTCACTTACTGTAGAAGACTTCAACAATAAATATACCGGACCGGCAGGATATTTTCATAAGCTTGCCGGAAGGGATTTCCGGAAACCCGGAGCCAGGGTACTGGAAGCTGTGAACTCACCGGAAAAATGGTATACCAAATCGTCCGGACTGAAAAGCAGGATTGAAGAAGTATTTGAAAAGGGACTGAACGGACTGTTAATTAGTGTAATTGATTTCTTTAATGATAATTACCGTGATTACCTGACTTCCGTGACAATCATTTCCAACATCTATACTCTCGGTATATTATCGGACATAACAAATGAGATTTTTAAGTATACCAATGAAAAGAATTTATTCCTGATTAGCGATGCTGCAGCATTCCTGAATAAAATAATTGAGAATAATGATGCTCCCTTTATTTATGAAAAAACAGGCAACTATTTTCATCATTTTATGATTGATGAATTTCAGGATACTTCAGGATTCCAATGGAATAATTTCAGGCCCCTGATTGGTAATAGCCTGGCACAAAATTTCGATAATTTAATTGTCGGGGATGCCAAGCAGTCAATTTACAGATGGCGCAACACCAACTGGGAAATATTAACTGAAAAGGTCTATGACGAGTTTTTTAAAGAAAGTATTAATAATGAACCTCTTAATATAAACAGGAGAAGCAAGAGGAATATTATTGATTTTAATAACTCTTTTTTTAGCAGGGCATCGGAAGTTCTGCAGATGAAATTCAATGACGAATTATCTGAATTCGGAGTCCATCCCGATACAGAAAAACTTAAGAATAATATCATTAAGATATATGATGATGTATGGCAGTCAAGTGAAATGCCCCTTGATGAGGGAAGAGGTTATGTAAAAATTCAGTTTCAGGATGACAGGGAGAACAACGAAGTTAAAGATAACCTTATTGCTATTCTAAAAGAGCTACAGGACAAAGGATACAGATTAAAAGATATAGCTATACTGACAAGAAAAAAAGATGAGGGAAAGGATATTGCAGATTTCTTAATAGAGTATAAAAATAATCATGATGCCGGAGAAAAATACAGATTTGATGTAGTATCTGAGGAATCACTTTATCTCAGCAGTTCTTCAGCGGTGAAATTCATCATTGCCATTTTAAGGTTTTTTATCAATGAGAACGATAATATTAATAATTATTTTATTGCCTTTGAATATTCGAATTACATAAAAAATAAAGAAAAAGGTACTGTTGGAATATTATTAAATGATTATCGTTCTATTAATTATAAATCAATGATAAATGAACTGCTGCCGGAGTCGTTTATCCGTGAGGTTGATTACCTGAGGGGCCTTTCTCTCTATGAGATGGTTGAACGTCTGGTTGAAACATTCTCTTTAAGTGGTATTGCCGGTGAGATACCTTTTATTCAGGCTTTTCAGGACCTTGTGCTTGAATACTCCAGCAGGAAATCATCCGACATATATACATTTCTTGAACACTGGGAGAATATAGGATTTAAGAAGAGCATTTCCATATCTGAAGCCCAGGATGCAGTCAGAATTATGACAATTCATAAATCAAAGGGCCTTGAATTTAAGGCGGTAATTTTGCCTTATTGCATCTGGAATATAGACAATTATTTAAATAAACCTGTTATCTGGTGTAAACCGCCGGAAAGCCCCTTTAATAAGCTGGATGTTGTTCCTGTCAGATATATAAGAAACCTTAAAGATACTCTGTTTGCAGGTGATTATTATATTGAGAAGCTGAAGGCCTTTATTGATAATTTGAATTTGTTATATGTAGCTTTTACACGGGCGAGTGACGCATTGTTTTGTATCACTGACAGCAGCAAATCGGACAGTAAGATTTCCAGGATCTCTGATTTGCTGTACAGTTTGTGTTCCGGTAATTATGACAATGCTGAATTAAAGAAGGAAAACAGTGAATTGCTGTCCTTTGATAAATATTACGATAATGATAAGAATATTTTTGAATATGGTTCCCTGGAGAATATTAAGCCTGGTGATTATTATAAGAGATGTTCGGCAGACAGAATCAAAGGTTATACTACGTCTGATAGCAGAAAAAAACTAAGAATAGCATACCAGGCACGTGATTTCTTTGCTCCTGATGCCGATATTAAAACCAGTCCCCTTAATTATGGCAAGATAATGCATGAGATATTTTGCAGTATCATTACAATTGATGATATTGAAAGTGCTATTGAGAAAGTATATATTGAAGGGAAAATAGGGCTTGAACAGAAAAAATCAATTCAGCAGGATATTGAAAATATACTTGCTGATATTCAAATCAGAAGCTGGTTCTCCGGCAGCTGGAAAGTATACAACGAGAAGGATATTGTTCTTTCCGATGGCTCCGTAAGAAGACCTGACAGGGTTCTGATAAAAGACAGCAGCGCTTTGGTTATAGATTATAAGTTCGGCAATGTTGAACGAAAGGAATATTTGGACCAGGTAAATGAATACGGACTTCTTTTGAAAGAAATGGGATACAGCAACATAGAATCTTATGTGTGGTATATGGGTGCAGGCAAGATAGTTAAAGCTTAAAGATTACTGTTATGATATTTTCATGGGGCCATAGCAGGAGATTTAATGCATATCCGAATTATTTAAGGACTCTTTTCGGATGCCGGGTTCAAAAGGTATCTGTCAATGCAGGATTTACATGTCCGAACAGGGACGGAACAAAAGGAACAGGAGGCTGCACTTTTTGCAATAATAATGCTTTTAATCCGTCATACTGCAAGGCAGAGAAACCGATAAAACAACAGATACTGGAAGGTATTGAATTTCATGAGACAAGATACAAGACTGCTGACAAATATATTGCATATTTTCAGGCCTATTCAAATACGTATGAATCGCTTGAAAAGTTGAAACCAATATATAATCAGGCACTTGAAAATGAAAAGGTAATCGGACTGGTGGTTGGTACAAGGCCCGATTGTATTGATAATGATAAATTGAGCTACTTCAGGGAGCTGTCAGCAAAGTATTACGTTGTTATTGAGTACGGTATTGAATCATGTAATAATAATACCCTTAAAAGAGTCAACCGCGGACATGCGTTTGAAGATACTGTAAGGGCCATAAATGAAACAGTATCAATGGGTATCCGTACAGGTGCACATACAATCTTCGGATTGCCGGGCGAATCAAAGGAAGAAATATTAAATTCGGCAATATTACTTTCAAAATTACCGTTAAATAATATTAAGTTTCACCAGCTGCAAATTATCAGGGGAACAGCTATTGCAGAAGAATATAAAACGAAGCCTGGCGAATTCCATATTTTTAAATTTGATGAATATCTTGATTTTATTGTCAGCTACCTTGAGCTTTTAAATCCCGCCTTTATTGTAGAAAGAGTAGCAGGTGAGGTGCCCCCGCAGTATAACATGGGTCCAAAATGGGGGCTGCGCTATGATCAAATTCTGGTGGAGCTGGAAAAAAGGCTTGAGGAAAGAAATACATGGCAGGGCAGGTTCTATGGAAACTAATTCTGAAAATATCATATCAGCAAACAGTAGCGCTGTCCTTTCAACAGCCTACCTGGGTCCGGTACAATATTTTACAAAGTTTAAGCTCTATTCAAAAGTATTTATTGAGCAGCATGAGACATACCTTAAGCAATCATACAGAAACCGTTGCTATATTTACGGCACCAACGGGAAGATACCTCTCATTGTTCCCGTAAAGAGGGCAGGCGGCAACCTGACAAAGACAAAAGATATACTGGTCGATTATGATACAAGCTGGCAGAGGATTCATTGGAATTCCATTGTATCTGCATACCACTCATCACCTTACTTTGAATTCTATGAAGATAATTTAAGATCCTTTTATGTTATTAAAGAAAAAAGGCTCCTGGATCTTAACCAGAAGCTGCTTTTATTAATTATTGATTTCCTTGATATTAATGCTGAAATTCTTCTTACAGCGTCATTTCATAAAAAATATTACGGTGAGGCGGATTTAAGGTACAGTATAAACCCGAAGAAAAGGCTTGCCAAAAAAGACAACAGGTTCATCCCTTACACGTACAGTCAGGTATTTACTGAGAAACACGGGTTTTTGCCAAACCTGAGCATAATTGATTTACTTTTTAACGAGGGCCCGAACTCCGGGAATATTATCAGGCAGTGCATTAAATAAATGTACCTATTTAATTAAAACCTGAAACCAATTGTTGCTATTATTTTTGATATCCTGTATTCTGAATCCACGAAACTGTCAAAGTAATCATATGCCCTGAATAATTCTTCTTTGACGGAATACCTGTATGCTATATCAAAGAAGAGATCATTTACACGAAATCCCAGTCCGCATGATACAGAATAGTGCTTGGCATCACTGTTAAAGTCGTTTTTGCCGTAAGGCGAACCATAGTGTGTGTATCCTCCCCTGAAGGAAAAGTCTCCCAGCTTTATCTCAGCACCGGTTTTTATGTTTCCGGCCGGTTTCAGGTAGTCTGAAAATAATACATTTATTTCATCCATATCATTCAAATCAGTGCTTTCCCTGTAACGAATCTGGGAATAATCAATATATTCATAGTCAAAACTTACAAGTGCCAGTGATTTGAACTGTAAACCTATGCTGGCAATAGCCTTAAGCGGAGTTACCAATTTGTAATCATTTAATCCCATATCATAATAATTACCTTTTTGATCCGTAGGATAAATATTGGACGGACTGGCAAAAACAGAATACAGACTGCCATCATATTCACGATCAATACTGATAACTGTAGGGGTATGAATGGCACCCCCAATTCTTACCAGTTGTACAGGTTTGAATATGAAACCGAATTTAAAATTGTAGCCTTTGCCCCTGTAAGAGTTATATCTGTAATAATCAAAAAGCAGTTCATTATCATAAATAAAATCTGATTCCCTGTGATTAAACGATTCTTCATAAAATATTGACTGGAGACCTACTGCTCCTCCAACATAAAGAGTATGTGCATAGTTTGCACCAAAGGCAATTGTCCATTCATTAATCCTGCCATTTATTTCTGTTATTCTTTTCTGATATGTTTCATCTGCCGGAGGCATATCTGTTATGTAATTCAGGTTTGGCAAAGCACTGGTATCCAGATCTATTACATATCCGTTGTACGCTAATCCTTCAACATAAGGATCAAGATTATAAGGATTATTACCTCTTGCTTCCTCCAGAAAATAGTCAACCAGGGAACTTCCCGGATTTATGCCTTCGAAAATCCGGTAGGAATTGAAATCAGCAATCCTGTTAAACCCGAATCCGAAATTAAAGTTAACAAGCTGTTTATTTTTTGATTTTATTGCGGCTACCATACCCAGGTTATCAATACTAAGGTTATTGCCAAATTCTTTTCTGTCAGTACCGTAATATCTCGTCTTGGAGATATATTTGTTATAACCCGGAGAAAAAGTAAAAACTCCTTTTTGATATACTGCTATTCCGGCAGGATTGATGCTTAATGCTGAGATGTCTCCTCCCAGTGCACCAAATGCTCCTCCCATAGATGTGTACCTTGCTGTCCCTCCTGCAAAGTTCTGCGAGAACTGCAGGGCATCTTCAAATCCCTGTCCTTTAGTGATTATTGAAGATAAAATGATGAGATATATTAAAGCTATCCTTTTCATTGTGTCTTTTTTTGAATGTTTGACAAATGTTTCGAAATACTGTTATTTACAGGTTGTATTTTATCTCCTGCTAGGGCTGCTGCTTCTTGAGCTACCACCTGATGATCTGCTGGGGCTGCTGCTTGGCCTTGAGGAGCTCGAACCGCTGCTGCTTGGCCTTGAGGAGCTCGAACCGCTGCTGCTCGGCCTGGAGTAACTTGAACCGCTACTGCTTGGCCT
>CAYWUI010000020.1:43756-56508 GCA_964461435.1 uncultured Bacteroidales bacterium
AGCTCGAACCGCTGCTGCTCGGCCTGGAGTAACTTGAACCGCTACTGCTTGGCCTTGAGGAGCTCGAACCGCTACTGCTTGGTCTTGAGTAACTCGAACCGCTGCCTGAAGGAGGTGATGGTCTCGAGTAGCTTGAACTGCTTCCGGAGCTTGAAGAAGGTCGCGTATATGCGGAGCTGCTCCTTGAGCTTGGTCTTGTATAACTTGAGCTGGAACCAGGTCTGGTGGATGGTCCTGTATATTCCTGGCTTCGGCTTGCAGGACGTGTGTAATTGGATGGTCTTGCATAACTTGATGAGTAGTTGCTTTCCCTTGAAGTTCCGGAGGGCCGTGTTGTTTGCATTGTTGACTTTGTCGTCGGTGCTCTTTCTGTTCCAGGACCAGAAGCATTGCTGCCTCCCCTGGTATAATCAGAACGTGTAACCCCGGTTCTTGTGCCCTGATAATCAACGGGACGGGCGTTTACAGATCCCGAATTTGTTGATTTTATATTATTTGTAGCATTCCTTTGAGTGGCCACCCTCGGTCCGGTTACAGATCCCCTGGTTCTGCTAATGCCTGATACCGGGTGACTGCTTCCGTAATAGATTCTTCCCTGTGGCCTGTAATAATCATTATAGTAATACCCGTAATAATCTCCATATCCGTAACCTCCCCAGTACGAACGATAGTACCATGGAGAATACCATGATGAATAATAGGGATAGCCGTATGACATGCCAAAACCCCATGACGGATAATAATATGATAATCCCAAATTCCAGCCGCCACCCCAGTAATAGGGATCGTAATCGTACCAGTAAGGATCGCTGTACCATGAATTGTAAAATCCAAAATTATAAAATGGCCTGTGAAAACGTCTTATTCTTGAAGCGTAATAATAATCATCATCATAGTAATAATTATTAGTTACGTATGTATTCCCCTCATCTTCATAATATTCCTGATCTACATAATTCTGATCCTCTTCATATTGCAGACTGTCTTTATAAACAGAGTCTTCCGAAGAATATTGCTGCTCCTCCAATGATTCTATATATTTTTCATAATCGCTCTTGTCTCTTTTATTATCATCATTTACAACCGCAGTTTCTTTAACCTCAGCAGATTTATCCCTGGGACTATAGTATATATCGTCGTATTGTGCTGCAGTTTTAAAACTTACTAAAAAGGAACCTAAAACAAGTCCGATAAAACCTGATATTTGCACAGTTGTTTTCATGGTTCTCCTCCTTCTTATTTTTATTATGTGAATATATTATTTTATTTTTTTATTTTGCATCATAATTCATTCAAAATAAAAATAACAAATATCATACCAAAAGTTAATTATGGCTAAAGAAGTTACAAATAAAGAGGAGAATTACTCCAAGTGGTACAATGATTTGGTGATCAAGGCAGAACTGGCGGAAAACTCTTCTGTTCGTGGATGTATGGTAATAAAACCATATGGATACTCAATATGGGAAAAAATGCAGGCAGCACTTGACAAGATGTTTAAGGATACAGGTCATACCAATGCTTATTTTCCCCTGTTTATTCCAAAATCATTTTTCAGTAAAGAGGCAAAACATGTTGAAGGATTCGCAAAGGAATGTGCTATTGTAACTCATTACCGGCTCAAAAACGCTGAAGATGGTTCAGGCCTGGAAGTTGACCCTGAGGCCAAACTTGAGGAAGAGCTTATTATCAGGCCCACATCAGAAACAATAATATGGAGTACCTATAAAAACTGGATTCAATCATACAGGGACCTGCCAATACTGATAAATCAATGGGCAAATATCGTCAGGTGGGAAATGCGCACCCGCCTGTTTTTACGAACAACCGAGTTTTTATGGCAGGAAGGGCATACAGCCCACGCTACCAGGGAAGAAGCTGTTGAAGAAACATACAGGATGCTTGATGTTTATACCGATTTTGCACAGAACTATTTGGCTTTGCCTGTTATTAAAGGAGTTAAAACTGAAAATGAACGTTTTGCCGGAGCAATTGATACCTTAACCATTGAAGCATTAATGCAGGATGGTAAAGCTTTACAATCAGGTACTTCACATTTCCTGGGCCAGAATTTTGCAAAAGCGTTTGATGTTATGTTTACTGATAAACACGGTAAAATGGATTATGTATGGGCAACTTCATGGGGCGTCACAACCCGACTTGTCGGTGCACTGGTAATGGCACATTCGGATGATAACGGACTGGTTTTACCTCCTAAACTTGCCCCAATTCACGTTGTTATTATACCTATATATAATAATAATGATCAGCTGGCTGTAATTTCCGAGAAGGCAGAAAAAATTAAAAAACAGTTAACGGATAAAGGACTTTCTGTAAAATATGACAGCCGTGACACCCATAAACCTGGCTGGAAATTTGCTGAATATGAGCTAAAGGGTGTCCCTTTGCGCCTGGCTATCGGGCCAAAAGATATTGAAAACCAGACGGCAGAGATTGCAAGGAGGGATACTCTGCAAAAACATACTTATCCCCAGGAAGGTATTGAAAAAGTTATTATCACTCTCATGGATGAAATTCAGGAAAATATATTTAAAAAAGCCCTGGATTTCAAAGAAAAGAATACTTATAAAACAGATGATTATGAGGAGTTCAAGGATATAATTGAAAATAAAGGAGGTTTTGTATTGGCGCACTGGGATGGGACTTCAGAAACAGAGTTAAGGATTAAGGAAGACACAATGGCCACAATCCGATGTGTACTTATGGAATCAGAGCCTGAAGACGGAAAATGTATTCTTACGGGGAAACCTTCAAAGCAACGTGTACTTTTTGCCAGGTCATATTAAAATAACGTGGCAGCCTGTTCGCAGGCATTTGTTCTTCGATCCGGTATTATAATCAACGGCGGGAAAACCTATGAACAATAAATTTGATTCTGTTTGCTTTTAAATTGAATATTTTGTTCATCAGGACTTAATCTTAATGAGGCTTCAAAAATAATTTGTTAAGATATAAATTGAGGAATAATATTTTAAATTTGTTAATCGCTAATAATTATATTAAAAAATTAACAAAATGAAGAAGATAAAACTTTGTGCCCTTCTTATATTATTATTTACCCTGGGTTTATGCAAAAGAGACTCTAATAAAGGGCAAAATATTACAAATGATGAAATTATGAAAAGAATAAAAGATTTTGCTGAAGTGAAGCTGACAGCTGATCTGAGTACATTGAGTGAAAACCAGAGGAAGATGATTCCCATATTAATTGAAATATCTGAAATCATGGACGGACTTTTCTGGGAACAGGCATACGGAGATAAGGAAGAATTGTTAAAGTCAATTGATACTGAAGCAGGGAGGAAATATGCACTGATTAATTATGGACCATGGGAAAGGCTTAATAATAACAGGCCCTTTATTAAAAGCGCGGGAGAGAAACCTGCCGGAGCGAACTTTTATCCTGCTGATATTACAAAGGAAGAATTCATGTCATTTGGTGCTGATGGCAAAACAAGTCTGTATACAATAATTAAAAGAAATGATAATGGCGGTTTGGTTTCTGTGCCCTACCATGTAGCTTATGAAGACGAACTGACAAGGGCATCCCGGTTAATGATCGAGGCTGCTGAACTTGCCGGGGATCCGGGATTTAAGAAATATCTGAAACTCAGGGCTGAAGCGTTTTTAACAGATAATTATTTTGAAAGTGATATGGCATGGATGGACATGAAAACGAATAAAATTGATTTTGTTGTAGGGCCTATTGAAACATATGAAGATCAGCTTTTCGGATATAAAGCATCATTTGAAGCTTTTATTCTTATTAAGGATATGGAATGGAGCAGGAGGCTTGACAGGTACTCATCATTTCTGCCACAATTGCAGAAGGAATTGCCGGCAGATAAAAAGTACAAGTCCGAGTCGCCGGGAAGCAGCTCTGATCTGGCCGTTTACGATGCCATATACTATGCCGGTGATTGTAATGCCGGATCAAAAACTATAGCAATAAACCTGCCTAATGACGAGCAGGTGCAGCTTGTCAAAGGCAGCAGGAAACTCCAGCTTAAAAATTCAATGAAGGCAAAGTTTGATAAGATTCTGATTCCCATAGCGCAGGAATTGATAATGGAAGATCAACAGGAACATATAACCTTTGATGCATTTTTTGCCAATACCATGTATCATGAAGTAGCACACGGATTAGGAATAAAGAATACTATTAATAATAAAGGTACTGTAAGAGAAGCGCTAAAAGAAAGTTATAGTGCTTTTGAGGAAGGGAAGGCCGATATTTTATCTCTCTTCCTTATTAATAAGCTTCATGAGATGGGAGAGATTGATAATGATATGATGGACAATTATGTAACTTTTCTTGCAGGTATTTTCCGCTCTATACGTTTTGGAGCAACAAGTGCACACGGGAAGGCAAACTTAATCCGTTTCAACTATTTCAAGGAAAAGGGAGCTTTTTACATAAATGAAGACGGGAAATATGGAGTAAATTATAATGAATTGCAGAAAGCGGTTAATTCATTGTCAGAGCTTATTATTATTGTGCAGGGTGACGGGGATTATGATAAAGCAAATGAAATTATTAATAAATACGGAGTTATTGACGCCGACCTTGCAACTTCCCTAAAGAAGCTGGAAGAAAAAGATATTCCGGTTGACATTGTGTTTAGGCAGGGACTGGAAGTGCTGGAAACAGATGTTAAGAAATAAGTTAATTCCAGGTATAATATTAATGTGAAATTGCATGATTATTGAATCAAGGGCTTTTGCCAGGGCCGGACTTCTGGGTAATCCTTCTGATGGTTTTTTTGGCAAGACCATATCTATTATTATCAGAAATTTTGGTGCTATTATTTCAATATACGAATCACCTGACCTGGTAATCGAGGAGCAGGCCGTCGACAGTAGCAGGTTCAGAAATATATATCATCTGGCAGACTCTGTAAACTTAACCGGTTATTATGGAGGGACACGTTTAATAAAGGCTGCTGTGAAGAAATTCTGTGAATATTGTGAAGACAACAGGATAAAATTATCCAATAAAAATTTTACTATCCGCTACCAGTCATCAATACCGAGGCAAGTCGGACTGGCAGGTTCGAGTGCTATTATTACTGCAACTATTAAAGGATTAATGAGGTTTTTTAACGTTAAAATCTCTTTACCCTACTTACCTTCATTAATATTATCAGCAGAGGTTGATGAACTGGGTATAAATGCAGGTCTTCAGGATAGAGTTATACAGGTGTACGAGGGATGTGTTTATATGGATTTTGAAAAGTCATACATGGAAGAACATAAACATGGAAAATATGAACGGTTAAATCCTGCAAACTTACCCAGGCTTTACCTGGCATATAAGATACAGTTGAGCAAAGTATCAGGCAAAGTTTTTAATACTGTAAAACAGAGATTTGAAAGCGGTGATGTTGTTGTGCATAAAATCCTGTCAGAGATAGCTTCACTGGCGGAAAGAGGGAAAGAAGCAATTAATAACTGCAATCATAATGAATTGGATGAGTTGATAAACATGAATTTCGATTTGAGATGCAAAATAATGAATATATCTGACAGTAACCTGGAAATGGTTAAAACTGCAAGAGCATGCGGCGCTTCAGCCAAGTTCAGTGGCTCAGGCGGCACCATTATAGGCTCATACAAAGATGATGAGGTGCTCAGGAAGCTGGTTATAAACTTAAAAAAAATTAATGTGAGAGTAATAAAACCCTATATTGTATAAATCATGATAAGTAAAGCTATAATTCCTGCTGCAGGTCTTGGCACACGTTTTCTGCCCGCGACCAAAGCTCAGCCCAAAGAAATGCTCCCGATTATTGATACGCCTGCAATTCAGTATGTAGTGCAGGAATGTGTTGACTCGGGAATAGAGGATATATTGATCATTTCCGGCAAGGGCAAAAGATCAATTGAAGATCATTTTGACAGGAATCCTGAGCTGGAAAGTAAAATACAGGAAAAGGAAGATGAGGTATTATATACTCAGCTTCGACATATTGAAGATATGGCAAATATTCATTTTATCCGGCAGAAAGAACTTAATGGTCTTGGTGATGCCATATATCATGCACGGTTTCATTGCGGGAAGGACCCGTTTGCAGTATTACTGGGCGATACAATCATTGATTCCGTGATTCCCGTCACACAGCAGCTTATTGATACTTATGAGCAATACAGGCAGACAATAATTGCAGTTGAGACTGTCCCCAGGGATAAAGTGTCAAGATACGGCATAGCAGGGGGAAGCAAAATAAGTGACAGGTTAATGCAGCTTGATGAGCTTATAGAAAAGCCTGAAGTGGATAAAGCCCCCTCGAACCTGGCTATTGCCGGAAGATATATCCTTACTCCCGAGATATTCGATGCGCTTGAAAAAACACCAAGAGGAAAAGGTAATGAGATTCAGCTGACAGATGCCCTGAGATTGTTGTTAAAACGTAATAGCATCATTGCACTTACAATTGAAGGGAAAAGGTATGATATTGGCAATAAAATGGATTTTTTAAAAACAACTGTAGAATTTGCGCTAAAAAGAAAAGAGTTTAAAAGGCCTTTTGAAAAGTTCTTAAGAGAAATTGTCAGTAAACTGGATGAGCAAGGAGCAAAAAAATAACAGGATATATGTAGCTAAATACTGCATAAAATGTAAAATAAATTAGGAATATTGAGCAGATTATTTATTTTTGTAACAAACAAGACGAAAATGTCTTTAATTATTATGTATAAATTTTTGCTTTTCCTCTGGTAAATGATGTTGCAGCAAAAGAAAGCAACATGTCTTTGAGGGGAGGTGAAAATATTTTGAAGCATGTTGTTACAAACATGCTTTTTTAAATTTATTAAGTATTAACCCTAAAATTTATTTTTTATGACTAGAATGCGTAAAGTTTTCCTTGATGAAAAAGACATGCCAAGGAAATGGTATAATCTGGCAGCAGACATTAATATTCCTCCATATATGAGTCCTAACGGAGCTGTTCCCCCTGAAGCGTGGGCACCTGTATTCCCGATGAACCTCGTTGAACAGGAATATAGCAAGGAGCGCTGGATTGATATTCCCGAAGGTGTACTGGAATTATTGACTAGATGGAGGCCTTCACCCCTTCACAGGGCCTATGATTTGGAAGAAGCTTTAAAAACCCCGGCCAGGATATATTATAAGAATGAAAGCCTTTCACCGGCCGGAAGCCATAAACCAAATACTGCCGTAACCCAGGCCTGGTACAACAAGGAGTTTGGCATTAAAAGTCTGACCACAGAAACGGGAGCCGGACAGTGGGGAAGTGCGCTTGCGTTTGCCTGTGCGTTAATCGGACTGGAATGTAAAGTTTTTATGGTGCGTATAAGTTTTGATCAGAAACCGTTCAGAAAACTTATGATGGCAACATGGGGCGCCAATTGTATTGCAAGTCCGAGTAAAGAAACAAATACAGGGAGGGCAATACTGGAAAAAACTCCTGATACCCCGGGAAGCCTTGGAATAGCTATCAGTGAAGCAATTGAAGCTGCAGTTTCTGATAAGAGCGGACAAACAAGGTATTCGCTTGGCAGTGTTACTAATTTTGTTTGCATGCACCAGACAATAATCGGACTTGAAGCAAAAAAGCAGCTGGAGAAATTTGGAGAAAAGAAAGTTGATATAATTATCGGATGCGCAGGTGGGGGCAGTAATTTTGCAGGTTTGTCATTTCCGTTTCTTTATGATAAGCTGCATGGGGCCAAGATTGATATCATTCCTGTTGAGCCTGCATCATGCCCGACCATGACTAGAGGCCCCTATGTTTATGATAATGGTGATACTGCAGAGATGGTGCCCCTTGTGGCTATGTATTCGCTTGGCCATACTTTTATACCACCGCCTATTCATGCTGGCGGATTACGTTATCATGGCATGGCTCCGCTGGTTAGTAAAGCAATAAAGGAAGGACTTCTAACTCCTCTTGCCCTGCATCAGCTTGAGAGCTATGAAGCAGGAATACTATTTGCAAAGACCGAAGGCATTATTCCTGCCCCTGAAACCACGCATGCTATTGCTGCTACTATACGTGAAGCAAAGAAGGCAAAAGAGGAAGGAAAGGAAAAAGTTATATTATTTAATTTCAGCGGCCATGGGTTAATGGATCTTACAGGCTATGACAAATTCCTTACCGGTCAGCTCGCAGACTACGAATTACCGCAGGAGGAAATAGATAAAAACCTGGAATTAATTAAACATTATCCGAAACCTTAAATAAAGATCAAAATCCCGGTATCCGCAGGGATTTGTTTTTTATACTAAAACGAAATACCAAGCACAAGGAACGGTGACCTGGTATAAGGATTAACTATAAATGAACATGACAGTGACATTGAATAACTGTCTGATAACTTTATGTCTTTTGATGCTGAAGCACCAAAATTAATAACCATAAAGTCATCATCCGGATCAGGATTGGCAACAGGATCATAACCGGGCACTGCTGTTTCAACAGTAAAAAGGCCATTCCCTGCTCCAACAAACACTTCTATAAATTCAAAACTGTATCCTGCCTCAAAATAAAGGGAGTGGTCATCATCATTCATTAAATTAACATTTGCTGAAAAACTGAAATCCCCTGCTGATAGTCCGGCATTTAATTCAATAACATGAGTTGAATCTGAAAAATAATTCACTATGCCCGCTGCATCATCGGGATAAAAATAATCTGTAAATCCGACAGATACCAGGTCTGCAATGGTACGTGAAATGTAGAGATCAGCTTCCTGTACCCCGGGAGCATTGGTTGTGTAAGCACCCCAGGCACCTAAGGTTATCCCGCAAATATCGGCCTCTATATTGGGCTGTATGCTGGGTGAACCTCCGAAATCAGTGCCGCGCCACACGAATCGGCTTACAAGATCTGCCCCTACAGATACAGGTGAAGAATTATCTTTTTCCTGTGCATTAATATTTACTGCCGGAAACAATAATACTGTGATTGCCAGCAAAACATGCAGATTGATATTTTTCATAGCTGAAAGTTTAAAGTTATTATTAATATTTACGTTGTAAATATAAAATAATTTTTTAATCCCCCAACAAAATAGGGATAAAGATTTTAAAGATATATAAATTAATTTATAAACTATATTAATAAGGGGGGTAAATAATTAAACAAATAATATAATAAAAAATAATACCTCGTAAATTAAGAGGTGTAGTATTTTTATTTCCAATAAACCGGATTTGCGAATATTCTATTTTTTTTTGTACCTTAATTAATAATAATAAGAATAAGTCATGATATGACATTTAATAATCAAATAAATAGTGAATCAGTAAAATTATCTGACATTGAGAAACAGATAATAAAACTATTCAGATTCTCCCACCTGGGCTTTCAGCTTTATAAAGTCAACGGAAGCAGATTGAATTTAATAGGGGCAAACAATGCTGCAGATGAAATATTGAGGACAAACAACGGGCAAGTTATTGGCAGGCATATTGAAGAAGTGGTTCCGGCAAAAGAAAATATTGATTTGCTTGATGATTTTGAGTTACTTGCTAAAAACGGGCAGACGTTGCATAAAGAGCAAATAAATCTTGAAGGCGGTAAAGTTGCAAGCGCCTTTCAGATATTTGCCTTTAAAATATCATCACAATTGATAGTGGCAACATATTTCGATATTGCGGAAAGAATAAAAAATGAATCGGATTTAAAGGATAAAACAAAAGAATATATTTCGTTGATTGCACAACCTAAAGAAAGGGATAAAGATAAAAATATAATTGAAAAAGAATGTGTGCCAAAATTCGATGAAATTCAGGATGCCTTGTCCAGGCTGGAACAGAGTGAAACCAGGCAGGCACTGGCCCTGGAAGCAACAAATGATGGAATATGGGATTATAGTCCGGTTAAAAACAAAGTATACTATAGTCCGAGATGGTTCATAATGCTTGGATACAGGAAGGATCAGTTCCCTCATACACTTGAAACAATGCTTGACCTGGTATTTGATGAAGACAGGAAATATGTCGAAAAGCAAATATTATCATTTACAGATAATAAGGATACCTATCTTAATTTGGAATTCAGGATGAAAGCACATGACGGAATGGTACGATGGATTCAGTCAAGGGGTAAAAGTGTTGAGAAAGATAAAAAAGGAAATATTTTACGGATAATAGGAACCCATACTGATATAACAGACCGTAAACTTGAAGAGCTGGCATACCAGCAGCAAAACGAAGCACTTAAAATTGCCGAAGAAAAATTGAAAATAAACAATAACGAACTGGTTAGTCTGAATAAAAAACTGGAATCACAAAATAAAGAGCTCCGTCTTACGTATGAAAAGCTGCTGGATAGCGAAGAAAAATTCAGGCAACTGGCGGAAAATTCAAATGATATATTCTGGTTAAGAAATAAGCAGGAAATACTTTACATGAATTCTGCATTTGAGAAAATATGGAACAGAAGTAGAAGCGAAGTTATTAAGAATCCTGAGATCATCCGGAAATGGATACACCCTGAAGATAAAACTACCTTTCATTTATGGCCTGACATTGATAAATCCGCAAAAAACAACTCCTATACAGAGCAATACAGAATAATAAGACCCTACGGAGAAGTCCGCTGGATATGGGCCAGGATCTTCCCTATATATGATAAAAATAAAAACTTTTACAGGATTGCCGGTATTGCCAGCGATGTTACCGAACAAAAAAATATTGAACAGGAATTAAGAATTGCTAAAATTAAAGCCCAGGAAAGTGACAGGTTAAAGACATCCTTCCTGGCTAATATATCACATGAGATAAGAACCCCTATGAACGGTATCGTAGGATTTACCGAAATGATTAAGGAAGGAAATATTGATTCTGATTTACGAAAAGAATATGAGAATATAATTTCTATGAGCAGCAGGCAATTATTACATATAATTGATGATATTGTTGACATATCAAAAATTGAAGCTAATCAGCTGACAATCAATAAAGCATACTGTAATATCAATGAACTTGTTTCTGAACTTAATTTGTTTTTCGAAAGGGAACTGGCGGCCAGGGAGAAGGGAACCGATATCAGGTTAGTATTATTTAAAGGATTAAGTGACGAAGAAAGCAATATATTCACGGATCAGACCAGGTTAAGACAGATTTTGAATAATCTGATAGATAACGCAATCAAATTCACAAAAAGAGGTGATATAAAATTTGGATATACCCTTAATAAGGATAATAATCTTCAATTTTTTGTAGAGGATACAGGAATAGGTATAGATGAGGAACTCTATTCAATAATATTTGAATATTTCAGGCAGGCAGATGAAGGACATACAAGGCAATACGGGGGGACCGGACTGGGACTTCCTATTGCCAAAGGACTTGTTGAAATTTTAGGGGGAGAAATATGGGTTAAATCAAAGGAAGGATTAGGAACCACTTTCTATTTTACACATCCATATAAGCCACTTGATAAGGGAAAGAAGCAATGGCCCGAAAAAGAGGAAACAATTAAATATAACTGGCATGATAAAAAGATTCTTGTTGTTGAAGATGATGATCTTAATTATGCATTCCTGGATGCAGTAATCTCTCAAACCAATGCAACGGTTATCAGGGCTGAAAATGGTCATGAAGCAATGAGCAAGTGCAAAAACCTGAAACCCGATATAATTTTACTGGATATAAGATTGCCCGAGATGGATGGTTTTGAGTTTACAGAGCAGATCCGTAAATCAGGAATTATGATCCCTGTTATCGCCCAAACAGCTTATGCCATGTCGGGGGACAGGCATAAATGCATGGATGCCGGCTGTAGTGACTATATAGCAAAGCCCTTAAAAAAGAATGAGTTACTGAGGAAAATGAGTAATTTTCTGTAAATATTCAGATACCTGTCTTTCGTACCTCCGAATTTCTTATATCTTTGTTAGGACAATTTTATTTTATTTGATTAATGAAAAAGAATATCAGACAGTTATTGACAGCCGAAGCAGAAGCTATACAGAACATACCTGTTACAGCAGCTTTTGAGGAAACTGTAGAATTAATTTTTCAAAATGTACACAGAAAAGGGGGTAAACTTATAGTGAGCGGGATGGGCAAAGCGGGCCAGATAGCAACAAATATTGCAACTACTTTCAGCTCCACCGGAACACCATCTATTTTTTTGCATCCAAGTGACGCACAACATGGTGATCTTGGCATAATGCAGGAAAATGATATTCTTTTGCTAATATCAAATTCAGGTAAAACAAGGGAGATTCTTGAACTTGTTGACCTGTCAAGAAAACTGATCAATAAAGTACCTATAATTGTCATTACCGGAAATCCCCACAGTGAGCTTGGAAGAGTCGCAGATATTGTTATTCAGACCGGCCATCCTGACGAAATTTGTCCGCTTGGGCTGACACCTACAACATCAACCACAACAATGACAGTCATTGGAGATATACTGGTTGTTCTGATGATGAAAAAAATTGGCTTCTCTGCCGAAGAATATGCCAAACGGCATCATGGAGGATACCTGGGAATAAAATCAAGGAATACAATTAATCAGATGAAGTAAATATTCAATCTTATAATAACTCTTTTGCATAAAGCAAAAATATTTTATAACTATTTGGCAGTTAATTTGTTTATCAAAAACCTAATGAGTAATAGGTGGCAGAATTGCAGTCTCTTTAGTAGTTAGGTTTTAAAATAATTTTTTTATTGAAGGAATATATAATCTATGACTTAAAAGAATATTGCTGTCTTTAATTAATAAATATAAGGAGATTTAATATGCCGG
>CAYWUI010000021.1:0-54881 GCA_964461435.1 uncultured Bacteroidales bacterium
AGAAGGGACATTAACAGAAACACAGCAATACAAGGTAAGAGATATTGAACTTGCAGATTTCGGGCGTAAAGAGATGGAAATAGCTGAAAAAGAGATGCCCGGTCTTATGGCAATAAGAAAAAAGTACAAAGATTCAAAACCATTGGCAGGAGCCAGAATTTCCGGTTCCCTGCATATGACAATTCAGACGGCTGTTTTGATAGAAACTCTTGTTGAACTGGGAGCACAAGTGAGATGGGCAAGCTGCAATATTTTTTCCACCCAGGACCATGCTGCAGCAGCTATAGCCAAAGCAGGGATACCGGTATTTGCATGGAAGGGGGAAACACTGGAAGAATACTGGTGGTGTACGGATCAGGCGCTTACTTTTCCGGGTGGCAAGGGCCCCAGCCTGGTTGTTGACGACGGTGGAGACGCAACTCTTCTTATACATAAAGGATACAGGGCTGAAAATGATCCTTCTGTTGTCGAAGTAAAACCATCAAATAATGAAGAAAAGGTGATACTTAACCAGCTTAAGAAAACCCTTGAAGCAGATCCCGGGAAATGGCATCGTATAGCGCAGGACTGGAAAGGAGTATCTGAAGAAACAACAACAGGGGTTCACAGGTTATATCAAATGCAGGAGAGGGGAGAACTCCTGGTGCCTGCCATAAATGTTAATGACTCGGTTACCAAATCAAAGTTCGATAATTTATACGGATGCAGGGAATCCCTCGCTGATGGTATAAAAAGAGCAACCGATGTAATGATAGCCGGCAAGGTTGTCGTCGTTCTGGGTTATGGAGATGTGGGAAAGGGTTGTGCAAAGTCGATGAGGGCTTACGGGGCAAGGGTGGTAGTGACGGAAATTGATCCAATATGTGCATTGCAGGCTGCAATGGAAGGATTTAAAGTAACTACAATGGAGGATGCTTTGAAAGAGGGAAATATTTTTGTTACAGCGACAGGTAATAAAGACGTAATCACTACCGGGCATATGACACGGATGAAAGATCAGGCAATTATATGCAACATAGGACATTTTGATAATGAAATACAGGTAGATAATCTGAATGCTTTTTCAGGAATTACAAGAATAAACATTAAACCGCAGGTCGATAAATATACTTTTCCGGACAGGCATTCAATATTTCTTCTTGCCGAAGGCAGACTGGTAAATCTGGGATGTGCAACCGGACATCCTTCTTTTGTGATGAGCAACTCTTTTACAAATCAGGTTCTTGCCCAAATAGATCTGCGGCAAAATGATTATGCTGTCGGAGTATACCGGTTGCCAAAAAAACTGGATGAGGAAGTGGCGAAGTTACATCTCGAGCAACTTGGCGTTAAACTTACCAGGTTAACAAAAGAGCAGGCCGATTATATAGGCGTGCCCATTGAAGGGCCATATAAATCTGATCATTACAGATATTAATATTTCAGGAAAGGAATCAGAAAGACAACTTCTTTTAATTTTTCTGCAAAGTAATTCTAATTGTAAATATATAATATATTGGTATTGGGATTAAAGGCTGTTTTGTATTGCTTAAGAGGACATTGAGAAACACTTTCATCGGAAGGGAAACCCGAATACCATAACTGATATCTGGAACTGCAAACAGGACATACTGCATACATAAAATTGCCGGGATCCTCGACAGGAATACTTTCACTTATATGATATGTGCATGTTCTGTCATATGCAAAATACTCGTCATCACTGTTACAATATATTATTATTCCGTTATTGTTATAGCCTAATGAACTTACACCGGCAATAGTGTTATTTATTACCATCGATTGTGTAGGAGCAAGGTTGAAAAGTACCATATTTAATGAAATGTTAACATATGTGTCAGGTACAACATCACAACTTTCTTTTTCACATTTTACAGGCAGCAAATGAAAAAGAACTATTAGAAAAAAAATTTTTAACTTTGAGTATGTAATTTTAATTTTCAATAATACCTGGATTTAAATAAAAGTATTTATCTGATCATTAAACGTATCATATTATTTCTAATTGTTGCAAATTTAGCAATTCTTGGTTTGCGGTCACAATCAGGAAAGGTTAAATTGGCTCAAAAGGATGCTGAGAAAATTGAACAACTGCAAAAGAGATACTATCTGAAAGCCCGTAAGGATGTAATAAAAAGAAGAAGAGAAATGCAGGATGAAACGACACAGAAGAGAATGAAAGAGGCGGACAGGAGAGCCCGCAGGTTCAACAGAAGTCATAACGGCATATTCATTATTAAATATTTTAAGAAAAGAAAAAAAAGGAAATAAATTATGAAAGATTTTGTTGGAATAATTATTTATTTGTTACTGGCTGTTATCGGTATACTGGCCAGTGTATACAGACAAAAAAATAAACGGGGATCAGTAAAAACCCCTCCAATTCCACCTGCACCTTTTAACACAGAAACGGGGGAAAGTTATGAAACTGAATTTGATCCGTTTGCAGGTTTTTTCGGAGAAGAACCGGCAGCCGCTAAAGAGGAATATGTAGTAGCCGAAGAGGAGAGCAAGACTGAAGAAATGTTAGCAGAAAAGAAGGCCGATAATAAAAGTTATGTGGAGGGTGAAGCAGTGTTTAAAGAAACAGAACGAAATCTTAATTCAGGTGACACTTCATATGAATCACCGGATGTATTTGCAGAGACTGAATACGGTGAGGGACGCTCAGTTACTGAAGAAGAAAAGCCTGCAATAACTGATTATTCTGAATCAGCAGAAAAGAAAGAAGAATTTGATTTAAGAACAGCAATTATATATTCGGAAATTCTTAAAAGAAATGAATATTAGTATTATTATAAATAATTTTATATTTTTAATATTTATACTAAGCGTACAATTTTTTTAAGTTAAATTTTTTTCATTAATTTTGTGTTTATTAAAGAGTTCTGAGTTTTCGGGATTCTTTTTTGTTTTTTTAATAATTTCAATTAAACGGAGTCTGTAATATGGCAAATTTCTCATATGTTACTGAAGAAGGGTTGAAGAAGTTGAAAGAAGAATTGGATCATTTGATGAATGTTGAGCGTCCGGCTATTTCAAAACTTATTGCTGAGGCAAGAGATAAAGGTGATTTGACAGAAAATGCAGAATATGTTGCTGCGAAAGAAGCCCAGGGAATGCTTGAAATGAAGATATCTAAACTTCAGGATATGCTGCATAACACAAGAATTATTGATGAGTCAAAAATTGACACTTCAAGAATTCAGATACTAAATAAAGTTAAGATTAAAAACAAGCTTAATAATAAGATTATGGAGTATACTATTGTATCTGAAAGTGAAGCTAACCTGAAGAAAGGTAAAATATCCTTCAACACGCCAATAGCTAAAGGACTAATAGGAAAGAAAGTAGGCGATATTGTGGAGATTAATGTTCCCTCCGGAGTTATCTCTTATGAGATTATTGAAATATCAAGATAGATAATATTTTATAGCCTGTAATTAAAATGGCTCTTTTTAAAATCTAATCCCTGAATTTTAAACTAATTGGTGAAATGGCGAGTATCTTCACCAGAATAATAAGAGGAGAGATTCCTTGTTACAAAATAGATGAGGACAATGATTTTTTAGCCTTTTTGGATATAAATCCTCTTGCCAAAGGACATACACTTGTTGTTCCCAAGATAGAAATAGACTACCTCTTTGATTTGGATGACAGGCTGCTGGCGGGCATAGGTGTTTTTTCAAAAAAGATTGCAAGAGCAATTGATAAGGTTATTGATTGTAAACGGGTTGGAGTGGCTGTGCTCGGACTGGAGGTACCGCATGCACATATTCATCTTATACCTGTAAACAGCTTATATGATATTGATTTTTCAAAACCCAAGCTAAAATTAAGTGATACGGAATTCAGGGAGATTGCGGAGATGATTAAAGAAGCCCTGAAGTAAAAAGTTTGTTATTAATTATTATTCCTGGTTTATCCTTCCCGGATTTTTTTTTATAAATTCATTCCAGCTTTTATACGAGCCCGGTTCATTTAATAAGTTATTCTGATAAAAATGACACATAGCGACGGCCAGACCATCTGTGGCATCGAGATTCCTGGGGATTTTGTCAATTTTTAGTATATTCTTCAACATTGCTGCAACCTGTTCTTTTGATGCATTGCCATGACCGGTTATTGAAAGCTTTATTTTTCGCGGGGAATACTCAAATACGGGGATTGCCCGGTTCAGTGCAGCCGAAATTGCAACACCCTGTGCCCTTCCAAGAAGCAACATTGACTGTACGTTCTTACCATAAAAAGGAGCTTCTATAGCAAGCTCATCAGGAAGATAATGCTCAATTAGCTCTATTGTTTTTTCAAATAATTTTTTCAATTTAACATAATGATCAGTAATTTTTTTTAATTCAATAATGTCAAGATTAACAAGCAGGGGCAGGGAATTAACAATCTTTATTATACCATAACCCATTATGTTAGTTCCGGGGTCAATACCCAGTATTATTCTTTCATTTTTCAATTCACAAACATTAAATTAATATGCTTTCAGGAACTTGTTTATAGGTCTGACAGGTTCCAGTAAATTCGTTCTTCCTGTTGATTTTAAATGCAAGGCTGAAGGTATTCCGGTTTCCATATAATTTAGTGTTTCTTCAAGACAATCTTCTTCAGGATCGCCAAAATCTCTTGTTATATCATCATCTGAGTAAGAATCAGGAACAAGGCCGTCATAAAAATCACCTTCATCATTGGCATTTGTGAACCTGAAGCAAACGGGTAAAACCACGTAGTCGTAATTTATAAAAGGTATAGCAAGCATACCCACGGGCTTGCCATATGTATTATCACCTATTAAGGAAACGCCCATAAACGGACTTAAACCGTTAATCAATAATTCACTTGCGGAAGCAGTCGAATTTGTACCAATAAAAAAGATCCTTTCCAGGTATAATCCGTTTTCTTTGAACGGGACATTAACGACTGTATCCAGTTCATGGTGTTTGTTATTATAAAGTAATTTTATAAAGGCTTTATCCGAATTACTACTTCCTGCAATCCAGCCGGCTAGATATTCTGCCACTGACAAGCTTCCCCCGGAATTATATCTGAGGTCTATAATAAGCTCATCAATACTGTTGTTCTTAAATTCTGTAAAGGCATCATCTATTTCTGAAATTGCCGTTTCAATGAAGTCCTGAAACACCATGTAGCCAAAAAGCTTATTATTTGCATGTATAATATCATAATATAACACCGGCGTTATATCCAGCAATTCTTTAACCAGATAAAGGGTTACTGGTTCTCCATCAGCATTTATAAATGTGAATTTATTTCTTATGCCGATTTCTTTAGGACCTATGAGTTCGCTAAAATTATCACGCGTAACTGCTACATCATTTATTGAGTCGACGATCCAGCTCCTTCTTACACCTTCTTCAAATGCGTGGGTAGACCTGTACACAAAACAAATTCTTATTCTGCCTGTGCTGTCTTCTCCTAAAAGTATTCCATGACCAATCATTTCTCCTTCTTCAAAGTACCGGTTATATTCTTCTTTTGGCAGCACAACACTCCATTGGTCCGGCGGGTCATGCCTCAAATAGTCCATAAGTTCATACGGATTATCAAAACTGCCGACATCAACATCAGGCAGGTATTCATACCACAGATATAAATCCTGCATCAAATTATAGATCTCCCTGTTTACCAGGTAACTATCATTTATATCAACTTTAGTACACGCCTGAATGAGAATGATGAAAGCAACAGGCATTAATAAAGACTTTATGAAACGATAGTATATTTTAAATATCTTTATATTATCACAGATCCTCAACATAATAACCATAATTTGTTCAGCAAATAATAACTTATCACCTCACCAGGTATTATTTATAAAAAGTGACTAATCATAGGAACTATTAATAACTATCTAAATCGCTGAATTATTATACCCAAAACTATTAAAATTAATCCAATAATGGATGTAATAAATATTTCTTCCTTAAGGATAAAGTGTATTAATATTAGTGATAAAAAAGGAGTTATATATATTAAATTGACTATTTTATCAGTTGACTTTGATAATTGCAATGCCTTAAGCCAGAATATAAAGGTAATTCCCATTTCAAACAGGCCTGTATAAATTGCGGCATAAAAGCCTTTTGTCAGCATAATTTTAAAATCTGACAAAACAAGGCATGTAATTATTATAAATATTCCTGAACACAGGAAGTTAAAGAATATTTTAACTTCTTCATCCCTTTTATCTTTTATGTTATAAATCCAGTATAGTGACCAGATAACCGCTGATATCAATGCCAGAAAGATGCCAAGGGGATTATTTATTTTATAGCTTGTTAAGTTGCCCTGGGCTGAAATAAAAATAACTCCGATGAAGCTAACGAGTATTCCCAGGATGCTTTTAAATGATATTTTCTGCCCCAGTAATAGAATTGACATAACAGTTAATACAACAGGCCAGGTAAAGTTTAAGGGTTGTGCAATTTGTGCAGGGAGCAGTGAATATGCTTTAAATAATACTATATAATAAATATACGGATTAAGGAATCCAAGAAAAAGTGACCGGCTATGATACAGGATGCTATAATTTAATATTTTATATAATTTGCCACTTATAATTAGAATAATAAAAGCAGATAAGATAGCCGTGAAATTTGAAATCAGCAAGAGATGCAGGATATTTAAATCATTAAGAGCGATTTTAAATGCTGAAGCTACGGTTGACCAGAAAATAATAGTTAAAAAGGCAAAAACACAGGACTTCCGGTTATTATTATCTTTATCCATTAATTATTTATTGATAATAGTAATGAATTAATATCTTTTTGAAGTATTTTTATAATAAATTGCATAATATACCAAAAATTATGAATATCTAATTTTGTTATTTCTTATTAATAACTTAATTTCAGTTATAGGATAAATCAGGTACATGAACGATAAATTGACTTGCACATTTATCAGAAATACATTAAAACCAGTTCTTAGACATATTTGGTATTTTTTTAAAAACATTAATGTATATGAAACTTAAATCGATTAGTGTGAATAAAACAGGTAAAAAATTGTTTTTGATTTTAAGCTTAAGTTTTTTGTTGATTGTAACACTTTCAGCCCAGGAGCAGTTACAACATACAAAAAAGGTATATATATCGCCAACGGGAAGGGTTTTCATCCAGAAGTCTTTACCCGTATATTTGAGAGTATCGACATCTCCGGAGGATGATGCTAAGAGTTATTTATTAAAAAGTGAAGTAACTACCAAATATTCAAATCCTATGTATTTTGATACGGAAGGGTATAATACTGTCCGTTCTCCATGGTGTGTCGATACTGAGACCAGGAATGTGATATATCCGAAGCAGGACATCATATTTGAAGTTTATGCCGATAGCCATCCTCCGCAATCAAAAGTGAAATATGAAGGGACAAGTTCCTATATAAGGGATGGTAAGAAATACTTTGGACGGGGTATAGAATTAATAATTACATCAACAGACGCTCTATCGGGAGTGGAGCAAATATTTTATTCCATAAATAATGAAGCTTTAAAACCCTATACAGGCAGTATTTCGTTGACTGAGGAGGGAGAATATACTCTGAAGTATTATGCGGTGGACAATGTTGGCAATGCCGAGGACATAAAAACTGAGTCTTATATTATAGATATGACCCAGCCTCAGACTGAATATAAAGTTGACGGGTTGTCAAATGACAATTATCTGTCACCTGATGCGAAGATAATTTTAAAAAGCAAGGACATTTTATCGGGAGTGAAGGCTACTTATTATCAGATAAATAACGGTAATGTTTTAATATACAGCACACCTATACCTGTTAAAGTACTTGGTTCTGAAGTGGGGACTATATCTTATTATGCTGTTGATAATTTAGGCAACGAGGAAAAGAAAAAAGTTATTGGCGGTATTGCTCCCAAAGCTGGGTCTGGCGAAAATGGGGATAACCAGGATGTTATTTTCGAGTTTTATATCGACAACACACCTCCTGAAGTCATTTTAAGCTTTGAGGGTAATAAATATCAGGGAAATTATTTTTATATTTCACCGGTGACTATGATTAATCTGTCTGCCAAAGATGACAAATCAGGAGTTGACAAGATCAAGTATGGAATTAACTCTTCCCTGATTTTAAATGAGTACAATAAACCTTTCAGCATTAGCAATCCCGGACTGAATACTGTATATTATACTGCTATTGATTATGTAGGTAACTGGGCAGCACTTGGTACCCGGAAGGTATATGTTGATTCCAGGGCCCCTGAGGCAGGAATTAGTTTCTCCGGGTTATATTTTTTTAACCGGGATACCTTGTATATTACAAAAGATACAAAAATTTTAATAGATAACGCTGATAATGAATCAGGGATAAGCAAGATTTATTATAAAATTGATAATAACGAATTCAATGAATATTCCTCGCAAATTCAAATTAATGAGGAAGGATTTCATAATATCACATTTTATGGTATAGATAATGTAAGTAATGAAGCAAAGCAACAGGCAAAGGGGGTATTTGTTGATCTTACACCTCCTATAATTCATTACCAGTTCAGTGTGCCGCCGATTGGCTCCAAAATAATCAGGGATGAAGAATATACAGTATATCCTTCAAATACGATTATTTATCTGGGCTCGACCGATTATGCTTCAGGTGGGAAAAAACTTGAGTACATTATAAATAACGATCCCGTGAAAACCGAGTTACCAATTACAAATTTTAAACCGGGTAATTATTTTATTGATATTATTGCATACGACGAGCTAAATAATAAGCAGGTTAGTAAACTGAAATTTTCTATAGAAAATTAGGATGGATGAATAGGAATACAATTTTCTGGAGCCTGTTATTTATAGTATTTCTGACAAGTAGCGTGGAAGCCCAGGAGGAAAAATACATAAGCCTGTTTCTTTATAATTTCACAAAGCATTTTGACTGGCCTGAGGAATATAGTTCAGGTGATTTTGTAATTGATGTTATAGGGCATGAATCGGTATTTTTGAAATTAAAAGAACTAACTGCTGCAAAGAAGGTCGGGGGTCAGGATATTGTCATCAGGCACTATTCGGATGCTTCAATAATAGGGAAATGCCATATATTATTTGTCGGTTACTGGCATAGCAGATTTTTACCACAGATAATTGACATGGTAGAAAACAGGGCAACCCTTATTGTTACTGAGAAAGAAGGACTTATTAATGAAGGTTCAGCTATAAACTTTGTAATAAGGAATGGGACAATACAATTTGAATTTAAAAAGAGTAACGCTTTAAAATATGGGCTTAAGTTTGACCCGCAGATTGTTCAAATGGCTGAAGTGGTATATGAATAGCTCAGCTTATATACTCAAATCCCGTATATTTTTTTAATATAGCCGGAATCCTTATTCCTGTTTCAGTTTGATTATTTTCCATCAGTGCGGCAACAATTCTTGGAAGAGCCAAAGCACTGCCGTTCAGCGTATGTGCAAGAATCGTACGTTTTGAACCTGGTTCCCTGATTCTCAGTTTAAGGCGGTTTGCCTGAAATGATTCAAAGTTGGATACAGAACTCACTTCAAGCCACTTTTCCTGTGCGGCAGAAAAAACCTCGAAATCATAGGTAAGAGCAGAAGAGAACCCCATATCTCCACCACACAGCCGTACAATACGGTATGGGAGTTCCAGCTGATTAACGAGGGTTTCAACATGGGCAACCATCTCCTCCAATGTTTCATATGATTTTTCAGGATGTTGAATCTGGACAATTTCAACTTTATCAAACTGGTGAACACGGTTTAATCCTCTGACATCTTTGCCGTATGAACCGGCCTCACGCCTGAAACAAGGTGTATATGACGTATTTTTAACCGGTAAATCTTCAGAATTCAATATCAGGTCACGATATAAATTAGTAACAGGAACTTCAGCAGTAGGAATAAGATAATAGTTATCCGAGGGTATGTGATACATTAATCCTTCCTTATCAGGTAACTGCCCGGTTCCGAATCCCGATTCTTCATTAACCAGAAGGGGTGGCAGGTATTCAAGATAACCTGCATTTTCATTTTCATCCAGGAAGAAGTTTATTAATGCTCTTTGCAGCTTTGCCCCTTTACCTTTATATACAGGGAAGCCTGCCCCGGTTATTTTATTTCCCAGTTCAAAATCAATTAAATCATACTTTTTTGCTAAATCCCAATGAGCTAAAGCTTTAAAGTTAAATCTGGGCATTTCTCCTCCTGACCTGATAATTTCATTATTCTCCGGTCCTGTGCCACCTTGAACTGACTTATGGGGAATATTTGGAATTTGTTTTAAAAGTTCAATAAGATCAGACTGAGCGCGTGTAAATCCAAGGTTTAGCTCTTTAATTTCTTCTTTTAATTTTAATGTCTTTTCACGAATTGCCTGTGCCTGTTTGTCATTTTTATTTTTAATCAATATTCCTATTTCTTTTGAAAGAGCATTAAGTTCTGCCTGTTTTGAATCCTGGTTTTTCTGAATATTCCTTCTGTATTCATCAGCTTCAAGTACCTTATCAATAATATCATCGGCATTAAAACCCCTGATTCTCAACCTCTCAATGGTCTTTTCCCTGTTTTCACGGATATGATTAATTGTAAGCATATTTTTTATTAAAGAAGATTATCACTACAATATTAAATAAAAAATCTCCTGTTTATTTGTTAGTATAAAAGAAATAAGCAGGAGATCTGAATTATTTTGTATAATAATTAATTTGACCCGGGAACTATTGATACGAAAGATTTATTGTCTTTCTTTTTTTTAAATTCAACAGTACCATCAATAAGGGCAAATAATGTGTGGTCTTTTCCTATCCCAACGTTTTTGCCCGGATGGTGTTTTGTCCCTCTCTGACGAACAATAATGTTACCAGCTTTAGCAACCTGGCCACCAAACAGTTTGATGCCCAGACGTTTGCTTTGCGATTCTCTTCCGTTTCGTGAACTACCCGCACCTTTTTTATGAGCCATTTTTTATTAATTTATAATTAGTTATTTTTTTTAGTATTCCGCGATTTTGGCTGCTTACTGACTTTTGATTTGGCTGCTGAGGCCGGTTTCTTTTTGGCTTGTCCGGTTTTTCCCTGTTCCGCTTTTTTTGCTGCAGTTTTTGCCGCTCCTTCCTTCTTTGCTGCAGTTACTTTTTTTGGGGATCCTGTTTTTGCTTTTACTTTTTTTTCTGAAGGGAGATTGTCAGCTGTGGCCTTTTCAGCGGGTCTAACATCTTCTGTCTTCTTAATAGTTTCTTTTTCAAGGATCTTAACTTTAACAGCTTCTTTTTTTAACGGTATCTTCTTTTCATCCTCCTTCTCTCCTTTTGGTTCCCTGGCTGTTCTTTTTTCAGATATATCTTCAATCAATATCTCAGTTAAAAATTGTCTGTGCCCGTTTAATACTTTATATCCTTTTCTCCTTTTCTTTTTGAATACAATTATTTTTTTGTCTTTAAAGTGGGATAATATTTTACAGGTTACTACGGCATCTTTTAGATAAGGTGAACCGATTTTTACTTCTCCTCCATTATTTATAAATAATACTTTTTCAAGGTCGACCTTTGAACCTATTTCTCCGTTAATTCTATTTATATAGACTTTTTTGTCTTTTTCAACTTTGAATTGCTGTCCGGCTATATCAACTATTGCATACATCGATTTAATATATCAACAGGTTTAAAACTTGGGTTTGCAAAATTATAAAAGTTTAGGTGAACTGCAAACAAATACATTCATTTATTTTATAAATGTCTGATAATTTTAAGATTGTATAAAACAGGATATATTATGATTACAGGCAGGTTTATGCTTATACCATATTATATTACGCCTAATCTGCAAATAAATAAGTATTTAATTATATTTGTATATAATTTAAAGCATTTGATAAAAATTACCTGAACTTGTGTAGCGAATGAGTAAGATTAAACTAAATGTACTTGGAATATCATATAGTCAGACTCAAACCGGGGCTTATGCACTGGTATTGGCCGAGGAAAACGGGAAAAGGAGAATACCGATTATAGTTGGTGGTTTTGAAGCTCAGGCTATTGCCATTCAGCTGGAAGGACTTAAACCGCCAAGACCTTTAACACATGATCTGTTTCTTAACTTTGCAAGAACATTTAAAGTCAACTTGTTGGAGGTTACGGTCTATAAACTTGAAGAAGGTGTATTTTATTCAAAGCTCACATGTGATAATGGAAGACAAATAATCGAAATTGATGCCAGAACATCGGACGCAATAGCGTTAGCTTTACGTTTCAAATGTCCTATTTATACAACAGAGGAAATAATGCGAAAATCAGGTATCATTTTGGATTTTGAAAAAGAAACTCAACCGCGGTCCAAATCGGAGCCGGTTGCCAGGAAGATGCGTGTTGAGGATGATATACCCAATGAGGAACTTAATAAAATAAGTTCACAAGAGCTAAAAGCACTTTTGGATGAGGCAATTAAAGAAGAGAATTATGAAAGGGCATCTTTAATAAGGGACGAGATTAACCGGCGGAAAAATAAATAAAGCAATCTTGTTAAAGGCCTTTTCTTATTACAATTTATAGGGTATTAATATTACATAGACCTTAGCAGATCATAAAAATATATATTTAATTAAAAATAAAACAACCAGATAATAAGCTGTATTAATCTGCTTAATTTAAACTATACTTCAAAATTTCGGTTTAAGGCTAAACTATTATTTCTTATTACAGGTTATAAAGTATTACCAATTGATGCGTGAAGAAACCTAAATTGGAAAGCCTGTTGTATTTGTAAATTACAAGAGAATATGCCGGGATTTGTAATAATACTATATGCAATATATTTCACAAAGCAGATATATAAAAATGAATTTTAATTATGATGAGAAATCGGAGTAACTTTTTAAATATTTATACGTTTATATAAATCACTATAACATAGTTAGTTAATTAATTACAAATTGTATAAGATGCACAATAATTAGATATGATTGTTTTAAGAAATAATTATATTTACTAATGATTTATAATATTAGTCCGTATAATGGCGACTAAAAAGAAATATCAGGATATTGAAAAGGAAATAAAGAAACTTGAAAGAGAGAAGGCCTTATATTTGATTGATATTGAGAAATACCAGTCTTTATTTAATAATTCGCCGCTGGGTGTATTTCAGGCAACAATAGAAGGGAAGTATATTGAAATAAACAGTGCATTTTCCAGGCTGCTGGGATATGACAGTCCCGAAGAAGCCGTAAATTCTGTAAAAGATATATCATCGCAGATATATACTATTCCGGGTGAGAGGGGAAATCTGATTAGAGAACTAATAAAAAGAAATAATATTATCAGTCATGAAACCTATTTCAGAAGAAAAGACAATTCAACATTTCCCGTAAATCTAAGTCTGAAACTTGTTTATGACGAACAGAACAAGCCATTATATGTTGCAGGTACCGTTGAAGATATTTCTAAGAGAAAAAAAACGGAGGAATTATTGCTGCAGGACAGGAATCAACTTAGAATATTAATAGATAATATACCGGATTACATTTACCTTAAAGATGCCAATGGCAGGTTTATCATTGCTAATAAAGCTTTTATCGGATTAGTTAAAGCAAAGTCTGCGGACGAGCTCATTGGAAAAACAGGGTTAGATAATATTCAAAATGAATTTGCCGCTAATTTTTTAAAAGATGATAAAGAAACCCTTGATGACGGGATACCTGTAATTAATAAAGAAGAAAGGGGATATGTCGGTCACCTTGGGAAAGTATTATATGCCTACACTTCGAAAATTCCTCTTAAAGACAGACGGAGCAATATTAATGGATTAATTGGCATTGGACGGAATATTACAGATTTAAAAATAGCAGAACAGCAGATTATTGATAATCAGGCTAACTTAACAGCAGTAATCGAAAGCACCAGGAATTCCATATGGTCAGTTGACAGGAATTTCAGATTAACAACATTAAACACCTATTTTAAAAAGTTCTTTAAGACATTCTTCAGGAAAGATATAAGCATTGGGTTAAATATATTAGAAGTGTTGCCTGAAAAAGAAAAACAAAAGTGGGAAGAAATATATAGAAGAGCACTTATGGGAGAACAGCTGATACAGGAATTCATTTATAATAAAAACAGAGCAAAAATATATTTTGAAAATTTTATTAATCCCATAATTGATAAACACAACAATATTACGGGCGTAACGGTTTTTTCAACAAACATTACTGAAAGGAAAACAGCTGAATATGCGATAAAAGAAAGTGAGGAGAGATTCAGGCAACTGGCTGAGAATTCAAATGTTGTATTTGTCCTTACAGGTAAGAATAATATTCTTTATGCCAATCCTGCTTTTGAGAGAATTTATGGCTGGAAAGTTGAGGAGCTTATAAAAAATCCATCCCTGCTTGAAGACTGTATTCATCCTGATGATAAGGAGAAGTACATACAATACAGAAAGAAAGAACTTACAGATAAATCAGGGATGGATCAGCAGTATCAAATAATCGATGCTAAAGGAGTAATAAAAAAGGTATGGACCAGAAGATTTCCGGTGTTCAATAACAGAGGCAGTGTATACCGTTATGTGTCGGTAATAAATGATATTACTGAACAAAGGGAACTTGAGTCAACGATTTTAAAGACCAAAACACAGCAAAAAGCTATACTTGACAATATTCCTCATTTAGCATGGCTGAAAGATAATGAAGGCAGGTACATTTCAGTTAATGAGTCTTTTGCTTTGTATCATAACATAAATGCATCAGAGATTATCGGAAAGACTGATCATGATTTGTACTCTAAAGAGCTGGCAGATAAGTACCATAAGAATGATATAGAAGTTATGCAAAGTGGTAAAAGGCAGCTTGTTGAAGAAGTCAAGAGTACACGCAAAGGCAAGCAATGGATTGAAACATTTAAAACGCCGATATTCAATGAACAGGGTAAATTAATCGGCATTACCGGCATATCATGGGATATAACTGACCGTAAGAAAATGGAGGGCACAATCAAAGAGAATGAAGAGCACTTCCGTGAATTATTGCAAAATTCTTCTGATGCCATATCCATACTTGATAAAAAAGGCAAAATAATCTTCGAAAGCGCATTAAGAAACAAAATATTTGATTTTTCAATAAAAGAACTTTTAAATAAACCAATATTTGATATTGTCCACCCTGATGATATTGGATATTTTAAGGAATTCTTTAATGAAGTTCTTAAGAATCCACGCAAGCAAATAAAAAGGGAGTATCGTTGTCTTCACAAGAATAAGAAATGGATTTATGTAGAGAGTATTTTTTCCAATCAGCTTGACAACCCGTCAATAAACGGGATTATTGTTAATTCACGAGATATATCTGAAAGAAAGATGGGAGAGCTAAAGGAAAGAGTTTACCATGATAACTTAATATTCCTAAGTAATTCTGCTCTCGACCTTTTGGGGATCTCTTCAAAAGATGATATTTATAAATATATTTCTGAAAAGTTATATAATTTCCTCGAAAATGCAGTAGTGATTGTTACATCGTACAGGGAAAAGGACGAAAAGTATTGCGTTGAATACGTATCGGGGTTAATGGACAATAAACTTAAAATAAAAAGTATCCTGGGCAGGAATCCCGAAGGTATAGTATTTTCAATAAGTAAAGATATATCAAATATTAGTATTGCGGGTACAGTTATTACACTGAAAGAAGAGCTCCTGGTTAAAAATTTCAATAAAGAAAATATGCAAAAGCTGGAGGATGTTAAGGAGGCCATAAAGGGGCATAAGCTATATAATATAACATTAGCCAGGCATAATAAGTTATTGGGCAATATTACTATTCTTACACTAAATAAGAGCATTATTAAGTTTAAGCATATTATTGAAACGTTTGTGCACCAGGTATCGGTAGCGTTGCACAGAAGCCAGTTGGAATACGAACTTATTATGGCCAAGGAAAAGGCAGAGGAATCAGATAAGCTTAAGACAGCTTTTTTAGCAAATATGTCTCACGAGATAAGAACACCTATGAACGGCATACTCGGTTTTGCAGAAATGCTGAATGATGATAACCTGAGCATGGTGGACAGAAAGAAATACCTTGACATCATCAATAATAACGGAAAGATGTTGATAAGCCTCATTGATGATATAATTGATTTTGCCAAGATTGAAGCGGGACAGATAAAAGTTGTACAAAGTGACTTTTCTTTAAACTCACTATTAATGCAGGTTCATTCATCTTTCTTATCCGAAAGTCTCAAAAAGGAGAAATCCAATGTTAAATTGATATTAAAAAAGGCTTTCGATAATGATAATTGTTATATAAAATCTGATCCTAACCGCATACGACAGATATTAACTAATCTTATCAGCAATTCATTTAAGTTTACTAATGATGGATTTATTGAATTTGGATATGTGCTTGCCAATAAAAACAAGTTAATGTTTTATGTCAAAGACACCGGAATTGGCATTCCTCCCAGGAAGTTAAAGGTAATTTTTGAAAGATTTATTCAGGCAGATAGTTCACCTACAAGGAAGTACGGGGGTTCGGGTTTGGGACTGGCAATATCCAGGGGGCTGGTTGATTTGCTGGGTGGAAGGATGTGGGCCGAATCTGATGCAGGAAAAGGGTCGACATTCTATTTTACAGTTCCTTTTTTGGCTACTAAAAAGGTAGTTGAGGAAGAGCATAAGGTAAAACTGAGAACAGACTATAAATGGGAAGGTAAATTATTTCTGATTGCTGAAGATGATAAGTTTAGTTACAAATTTCTGGAAGGATTCCTAAAGCAGACCAAAGCTGAAATACTTCATGCTGTTGACGGGCGCCAGGCTGTTGAGCTTTGTATGAAAAATAAAAAAATTGACCTTGTGTTAATGGATATTCAAATGCCTGAAATGAATGGTTTGGAAGCTACTGAGGAAATAAAAAAGTATAATAAACACATTCCTATTATTGCCCAAACTGCAAATGCCATAACAGAAGAAAGGCAAAAGTGTTTGAATGCCGGTTGTGATGATTTTGTAACTAAGCCCGTTAATATTAATGAGTTATATTCGAAAATAGACAGGTGGCTTTCAGTAAAAGGCTAGTACGTACTCCCGGTTACCTTTAATATTTTTATATGTACATATTCTGGATAACTGCGCTAACAATACTCTTATTATATTCCATCAGAATATTTCGTTACCGGGCGGGATGGAAGAGGGCTGCCGAGTTTTCACCCGATAGTTATTCCCGGGAAATATCTGTCAGCGTTATCGTTCCCTTTAGAAATGAGGAAAACAATATCCAGGGATTAATAAAGGACCTGGCGAACCAGAATTATCCCGGACAATTATATGAAGTGCTTTTAATAGATGATCACTCTGAAGATTCAACTGCAGGGATAATTAAGAACTATTGCAGGGATATTAGTAATTTCAGGCTTATTCAGTTGCCGGTTAATATTTCCGGTAAAAAGGCAGCTATTAAAGCCGGAATTGAAAATGCGGCAGGGAAACTGATTATAACTACTGATGCTGACTGCAGGACCGGCCGAAACTGGATTTCTGCAGTCACTTCGTTTTATCTTCTTGATGATAAACCTAAAATGATTATCGGATTAGTGGATCTTTTACCCGAGGCTTCTTTTTTTAAAAAATTCCAGCAACTTGAATTCTTAAGTCTTATCGGCTCAGGGGCAGGGGCCGCAGGCATATCACATCCCGTTTATTGTAACGGGGCAAATCTTATATATGAAAAAGAACTGTATTATAAATTTAGGGATCCTTTGAGTGATACTTCTGTATCGGGAGATGATACATTGTTCATGCTTAAAGTTAAAAAAAATTATCAGCATGAGATCAAACTGTTAAAATCGAGAGATGCTATAGTATATACAAAACCACAGCTCAGTTTTCGTGATTTTATAAGGCAAAGAATAAGATGGGCATCAAAGGCAAAATATTATAAAGATTACGATATTATATATACATCAATAGTAGTGTTTGCTTTAAATGTGTCTATACTTATTTCAATGATTTTAATGTTCACCGGTAACCACTTTTTGTTGTATCCCGCATTGTTAACCGGTAAGACTATAGCAGATTTTACTATTCTTAACAGTATACTTAAATTTTTCAACAAAAGAGACCTGTTAAACTATTTGATTATTTTTCAGATTATTTATCCCCTGTATATTTCATTTACAGGAATACTCGGTAATATTGCCGGCTATAAATGGAAGAACAGAAAATATGCAGGCTTTAATTTCCCATTTCTGAAATAAACTTTATTCGCATCAGTCTGATATCTTCTTCTGTAAATTCGTCCTCGCCAAGTTCCTGAAGTGCATCCTCTACTGATTCGCTTTCCGCTACTTCTCTGAAGTAATCAAATATTTCCTGCTGACGCTCTTTATCGATTACATAATCAATGAAATAGTCAATGTTTAGCTTTGTTCCTGAATTTACTATCGATTCGATTTCATCCAGCAGTCCATTTATATCCAGATTTTTTGCCTCTGCAATATCTTCAAGAGATATCTTCCTGTCAATACTTTGAATAATATATACTTTAAGTCCTGATTTATTTATTACGGATTTTACTATCATGTCCTGGGGGCGGATAATCTCTTTCTCCTCTACATATTTTTTAATTAGTTCAACGAATTCTTTTCCGTATTTTTTTGCCTTTCCTATTCCTACGCCCGTGATATTCTGCAATTCTTCAATGTTTACAGGATACTGAATAGCCATGTCCTCGAGGGAAGGATCCTGAAATATTACAAAAGGGGGTAGTTTCAGTGTCCTGGATGTTTTTTTTCTCAGGTCTTTCAGAATACTTAACAGTTCGTCATCAACAGCCCCGCTTTTCATAGCAGGAGTAATAATATCATCATCATCATCAGTGTCTGCATATTCATGATCTTCGGATAACATGAATGGTGAAGGATTTTTAATAAATTCATGCCCTTTGTCTGTAAGCTTCAGTAATCCGTAATTTTCAATTTCTTTTTCAATAAGCCTCGCTATCAGTGCCTGGCGAATGACGGCGCCCCAAAACCTGGGGGTTTTTTCACTACCAATGCCGAAAAGCTCAATTTTGTGATGCTTATATGATCTGATGGCATTATTCTTTATACCTGACAGCATGTTGGCAATATGATCGGCCTTAAATTTTTCCTTTACAGCAATTATAACATTTAATACTTTGATAATATAGTCCTGTCCTTCAAACTGCTTTTTGGGATGCAGGCAATTATCACAATTGTTGCAGTTCACTTTCATTTCCTCACCAAAGTAACTCAGGAGCTGCTTCACTCTGCACAGAGAGGATTCGGCATAGGAAACAGTTTCCAGCAATAATTGCTTGCCAATTTCCTGTTCAGCAACCGGTTTACCCTGCATGAATTTTTCAAGTTTTTGGATATCCTTGTAGCTGTAAAAGGCGATACATTTACCTTCACCACCATCCCTGCCTGCCCGTCCTGTTTCCTGGTAGTAACCTTCAAGGCTTTTTGGTATGTCATAGTGTATAACGAAGCGGACATCGGGCTTATCAATGCCCATACCAAAAGCTATTGTTGCGACAATTACATCTGCATCTTCCATCAAAAATTTGTCCTGGTTTTCAGTTCTTGTAACCGAATCCATTCCTGCGTGATAAGGTAATGCTTTAATACCGTTAACCTTCAGTGTCTCGGTCAGTTCTTCCACTTTTTTTCTGCTCAGGCAATAAATAATACCGGATTTCCCATGATTATTTTTTATGTACTTTATTATCTCTTTGGTTACGTTCTTCTTGGGCCGGATTTCATAATACAGATTGGGCCTTCTGAAAGATGATTTAAATATGCTGGCATCAAGCATACAAAGATTTTTCTGGATATCGTGCTGCACTTTTGGAGTAGCAGTGGCAGTAAGCGCTATTAACGGGGCAGGACCAATTTTATTTATAATAGGCCTGATTCTCCTGTATTCAGGGCGGAAGTCATGTCCCCATTCTGAAATGCAATGGGCTTCATCAATCGCATAAAAAGAAATCCTTACATTCTTAAGAAATTTAATATTCTCCTCTTTGGTTAAAGATTCCGGGGCAACATATAAGAGTCTTGTTTTCTGGCTAAGGACATCTTGCTTTACTTTTTCAATCTGGGGCTTTGTCAAAGAAGAATTTAAAAAATGGGCTATTCCATCTTCTTCACTAAAACTGCGCATTGAATCTACCTGATTTTTCATTAAGGCAATAAGTGGTGAAATGACTATTGCAGTACCATCCATCAATAGCGAAGGCAGCTGGTAACACAATGATTTACCACCGCCGGTGGGCATCAATACAAATGTATCCTTACCTGCCAGGACATTTCTAATTATAAGCTCCTGATTTCCCTTAAATCTCGTAAATCCAAAATACCTCTTGAGGACTTCAGATAATGAAATTTCTGTTCCAACACTCATATCCACCTAAAATTATTTCTTTGATTATTTCATGCGGTTTTTGGTTCCAGTCAATTTATATTATTATAAGGAATGATATCCTGTCTTTTTCAAGGAATTGCATCCTTTATACGCTGATTATTAATAAATGTTTTATTAATGAGTATATGTATAATAATAGACATAAAAGTATCTTTCAATCTTAATAATTAAGAATTATCAATACATTTGTAATATTAAATTTATGATTTTTTTTTCAATTTTACTATATTCTGTTTTGTTAAATTTCCTTAATAACATATATGTAGATGGCAGAGCAAAACAAGGGTGAGATGACATTTCTTGAACATTTAGAGGAATTGAGGTGGCATTTTATACGTTCAATTGTTGCTGTTACAGTTGCTGCAATAGTTACTTTTATTTTTAAAGACATTGTATTTGACAGAATAATATTCGGACCGAGGACACCGGATTTTCTGACCAACAGGCTGCTCTGCAAGCTTGGCAAAATAGTAAATAGTGAGCGGTTGTGTATAAATTCAAATCCAACCCAGTTACAGAATATTCAAATGACCGGTCAGTTCATGACGCACATAAAGATATCTCTTATAGGAGGTCTTGTTATAGCATTTCCATATATATTCTATGAGTTCTGGAGATTTATAAACCCGGCTTTACATGAAAATGAAAGAAGAACCAGCAGGGGAGCCGTATTTTATAGCTCTTTGCTATTCATTATGGGTGTGCTTTTCGGATATTATGTAATATCTCCTTTATCAGTTAATTTTTTGGAGAATTACCATGTAAGTAATAAAGTAGTCAATGAAATTAATCTTACGTCTTATATATCTATAATAGCAACCGTTGTGCTGGCGAGCGGAGTCCTGTTTGAACTGCCTGTTATAATTTATTTCCTGAGTAAAATCGGAATAATTACACCTGCTTTTCTCAAGAAATACAGGAGACATTCGATAATTGTTATCCTTGCTGTTGCGGCAATTATTACTCCCCCTGATGTGTTTAGTCAGATTTTGGTATCTTTCCCGTTAATTGCGTTGTATGAATTAAGCATATCAATATCGAAAAGAATTCACAGAAAACAGGAAGAGAAGCTTGCTGGTTAATTAATTTACTGAAATAAAAATGAAACTACGTACTGAAAATTTAGTGAAAAGATACAGATCCAGGGCTGTTGTTAAATATGTCTCTTTTGATGTTGAACAGGGAGAAATTGTTGGATTACTGGGACCGAATGGAGCAGGTAAAACAACATCCTTTTATATGATAGTCGGACTTATTCCACCTAATGAAGGAAAGATATATCTTGATAATGAAGATATTACAAATGAACCGGTATATAAAAGGGCCAGGAAAGGTATAGGTTATCTGTCACAGGAAGCTTCAGTTTTCAGAAGGCTCACCGTTGAGGATAATATGAGAGCGATACTTGAAATGACAGATTTATCAAAAGAAGAGCAGAAATACAGAACGGAATCGTTATTAAATGAATTTGGCCTTAATAAAATCAGAAAAAATCTTGGTATTCAACTATCAGGGGGAGAAAGAAGGAGAACAGAAATTGCCAGGGCCCTTGCTTTAAATCCGAAATTCATTCTGCTGGATGAACCTTTTGCAGGGGTAGACCCGATTGCTGTTGAAGATATTCAGGAGATCGTAGCAAAACTGAAAACTAAAAATATAGGCATCCTAATTACTGACCATAATGTACATGAAACGCTTTCAATAACAGACAGGGCGTATTTGCTTTTTGAAGGAGAAATATTAAAATCAGGCACATCTGAAGAACTTGCACAGGATGAACAGGTTAGACGAGTTTACCTGGGCAAGAATTTTGAATTAAGGTAATTCCCGTGGTCAGCCCTGGAATAGCTGACAGCCTGCATTGATAACTGGAATTGTTTAATTCAGGGAATTATAATATTTGGGAAAAAATGGTAAATTTGCAACCTGAAATTATGCGGATGTGGCGTAATTGGTAGCCGCGCTAGACTTAGGATCTAGTGCCTTCGGGCGTGGGGGTTCGAGTCCCTTCATCCGCACTTTTCGGAAAACCGCTTGAGTACCTGTAAATATGCGGCATACAGAGCGGGTTTTTAAACAGACTGTATATCCGGCGGAATATATGTACAATATTTTTATGTAGTACTGTCATTTATAAATCAGGATATTAATGTTGGAAATATATAGTCATTTAAGTAAGCAGGAATATAAATTATAAATTGAGTTTTTTCTATGAATATTACCAGGGAGAATAAGGATGATCTTAATGCTGTTCTAAGAATAATGATTGAGAAAGAAGATTATGAAGAAAGAGTACATAATGTGCTGGGAGACTATCGAAGAAAGGCCAGAATTGACGGATTCAGACCTGGCAAGGTGCCTTTTGGATTAATAAGCAAGATGTACAGGAGGCCTGTACTTGTTGAAGAGATAAATAAAATTCTTTCAGAGTCTATTACGAAATATTTGATTGACGAAAAGTTGAATATTCTGGGAGAGCCACTTCCAAATGAACAGGAGCAGATTCAGATAGACTGGGATAACCAATCGGAATTTAACTTTGCATTCGATATAGGACTGGCTCCTGAACTGGATATAAGCGTTTCAGCAAAAGACAAAATTCCATTTTACACCGTCAAAATTGATGATCAAATAAGAGCAAAGTATATTGCAAACTATCAATCACGCCTTGGTTCCCTGAAAACTGTTGAGGTTGCAGATGAAAAGTCCATTATTAAGGCAGATTTGATACAGGTAGATAGTGAAGGCAATGTTGTAGAAAATGGCATTAGAGCCGAGGACGTATCAATTTCTCTTGAATTAATTAAAGATGAGAAAATAATAACAAGTTTACTGGGCAGGGTAATAAATGATACACTGACAATTGATTTAAAGAAAGCATTCCCAAACAGCGTTGATCTGGCAGCATTGCTTAAAGTCAGTAAAGAAACAGTTGAATTAATGAAAGGGGAATTCAGGCTAATTATAAAGAATATCTCAAAGTTTGAAAAGGCTGAAGTCAACCAGGAGTTTTTCGACAGAATTTACGGAAAGGACAATATAAAATCAGAAGATGATTTTGAAAAGAAACTGGATGAAGACATTAAAGCAAACCTGAATAGAGACTCTGAATATAAGTTCAGACTGGATATAAGGAATGCCTGTTTAAATAAATTCAAAAAAGATCTGCCTGAAGAGTTTCTTAAAAGGTGGCTGCTGGCAATAAACAAGGATAAATATACTGAGGAACAGATCAACAAAGACTTTGACCATTTCACGGAAGACCTTAAGTGGCAGTTAATAAAAAATAAAGTTATTAAAGAGAATAACATTAAAGTATCGGAAGAAGAAATACTTCAATATGTTAAACAATATGCAAGAATGCAGTTTATCCAATATTATGGAATAACCAATGTATCAGAAGAAGATCTGAATAAATATGCAAATGAATTGCTAAAAAAAGACGGTGAAAAGAAACAATTCTTTGAAAGGAAATATGAGGATAAAGTAATAGAGTTTATAAGAAATACAGCAAAAATTGAAAATAAATTGGTATCATTAGAGAAATTTAACAAATTACTTGAAAAATAGAAGCCAACCAAATAATATTATTTAAATTAAAATTATGGAAACAAACAAAGATTTCAGGAAATATGCAACAAGGCATTTAGGCATAAGCAGCTTAACGCTTGACACGTATACATCCATATACAATAACTATATTTCTCCTACAATAATTGAGGAACGTCAGCTTAACATTGCACAAATGGATGTATTTTCCAGGTTGATGATGGATAGAATAATTTTTCTGGGATTGCCGATAGATGATTATGTGGCAAATATAATTGAAGCACAGTTGCTTTATCTTGATTCTTCGGACCCCGGGAAAGATATACAGATTTATTTTAATACACCTGGAGGGGCAGTCCATGCCGGACTGGGAATTTATGATACAATGCAATATATAAGTTGTGATGTGGCAACTATATGTACAGGAATGGCGGCATCTATGGGCGCTGTGCTGCTATGCGCGGGTACCAAGGGCAAGAGATCAGCATTAAAACACTCGCGTATAATGATCCACCAGCCTATGGGCGGTGCACAAGGTCCCGCTTCGGATATAGAAATAACAGCAAGGGAAATTCTTAAATTGCGTAATGAACTGTATAATATCATTGCTGAACATTCCGGCAATGCGGTAAAGAAAGTGGAGAAAGATGCTGACAGGGATTACTGGATGACAGCCAGTGAAGCATTAAATTACGGCATGATTGATGATGTTCTTGTCAGAAGTGTTAAGAAAAAATAAATGATTGTTATATATTAATTAGTCATAATCAAGACTTTTTTAATAACAATTATTAATTTTGTAGCTCTGTATACTTTGGTTCAGTAGGTTATAGAATTAGTATTAATAATATTTAGTGATGGATAAATGTTCTTTCTGCGGCAGGGAAAAGAGAGATACTAACCTGCTTATAGCTGGCATCTCGGGGCATATTTGCGATAGTTGTATTGAACAGGCACATGATATCGTTCAGGAAGAGCTTAAAAAAAATAATGAGTTTGATGTCAACACAATCAAGTTATTAAAACCTGCCGAAATAAAGAAATTTCTTGATCTTTATGTCATCGGACAGGAGGAAGCCAAGAAATTCATATCAGTCGCTGTATATAATCATTATAAGCGGCTGATGCAATCAAATCAGAAGGAAACTGACGATGTGGAGATAGAAAAATCCAATATAATACTTGTTGGAGAGACTGGCACAGGCAAGACACTGCTGGCACGGACTATAGCAAAAATGCTTCATGTCCCGTTCACAATTGTTGACGCTACAGTCCTCACTGAAGCGGGATATGTTGGTGAAGATATTGAAAGTATCCTTACAAGATTGCTTCAGGTTGCAGATTATAATGTTGAAGCTGCAGAAAAAGGTATTGTATTTATTGATGAGATAGATAAAATTGCAAGGAAGAGTGATAATCCGTCAATTACCAGGGATGTTTCGGGAGAAGGAGTACAACAGGGATTGCTTAAGCTGCTGGAAGGTTCAATAGTAAATGTTCCTCCCCAGGGAGGGAGAAAACACCCCGATCAGAAAATGATTCCTGTTAATACAAAGAATATATTATTCATTTGCGGAGGAGCATTCGATGGAATTGAAAAGAAGATAGGACAACGGTTGAATACCAAGATTGTAGGATATAATGCAAGCCGTAACACAGACAGGATAGAAAAAGACAACCTGCTGCAATATATTGCACCCCAGGATTTGAAATCTTTCGGGTTAATACCCGAGATAATAGGAAGGCTCCCTGTCTTAAGTTATTTACATCCTCTTGATACTGCAGCTTTGAGAAGAATTTTAACAGAGCCAAAGAATTCAATAATTAAACAGTACATAAAACTCTTTGAAATTGACAGAATAGACCTGTCTTTTGAAGAGGATGTGCTGAATTATATTGTCAGGAAGGCTATAGAATTTAAATTAGGAGCACGTGGACTGCGTTCTATATGTGAGCATATTATGATTGATGCTATGTTTGAGCTGCCTTCAACAAATACGAATAAAATCGTGGTTACACTAAAATACGCAGAGGAAAAACTGGAAAAAGTAAATATGAAAAAGCTGAAGGTTGCATAATAATTTGGTAATATATTTTAAACTGTTATATTTGCAGAAAATTATAATAGTGAATAAAGTAATGTATACAATATGGTGGTGGTTTTTTAATTCGCGTCAACCGTGAGTATGACCACTTAATTGTACATAATAAAGATATAAAGCGGCCTATCGTTCTCACGGTAGGCCGCTTTTAGTTTATAATCTTAATAATAATATTTATGACCAGGTACAAAATAAAATCGAATGTAAAGGAGATCCTTGCCGATACAATTACTCCAGTAAGTATTTATTTAAAGGTTCGTGATGCATACCCAAATTCACTGTTACTGGAAAGTTCTGATTATCGCGGTAATGAAAACAGCTATTCCTTCATTTGTATAAATCCTGTTGCAAGCTTCATTGTTGACAAAGGTAAAGCCATACAAAATTATCCTGATGGCTCACAGGTATCAGCTGAATTAAAAAACATACAGTCCTTTAATAAATATTTTAATGAGTTTTTATGTGCTTTTGAGCAGACAGAGGGAGGCATAGCAGTGCCTGTTAACGGATTATTCGGGTATACTTCATATGATGCTGTACAGTACTTTGAAACATTAAAGCTTAAAGCCCCGGTCATTGATGAATATAAAATACCGGATGTCAGATATAGCTTTTATAAATATATTATTTCGATAAACCATTTTAAAAATATACTGCATATAATTGAAAACCAATTAGATGAACAAAAAAGTCAGATTGATAAAATAGAATCTCTGTTATACAAAGGGATAATTACTTCCGGCAAATTCCTGCCCGAAGAAAAGGAAATATCAAATCTTACCGATGATGAGTATATGAATATAGTCACAAAGGGCAAGAAACACTGTTACCGCGGTGATGTGTTCCAGATAGTAATGTCAAGGCAATTTTCACAGAGATTTTCAGGTAACGACTTCAACGTTTACAGGGCACTGCGTTCAATAAATCCCTCTCCCTACCTGTTTTATTTTGATTATGGAGATTATAAGATTTTTGGGTCATCACCTGAGGCACAGCTGAAAATCCAGAACGGGAAAGCATATATAAATCCTATAGCAGGAACATTTAAGAGAACAGGTGATGATGAAAAAGATAAACTACTGGCACATAAGCTGGCAAATGATGCCAAAGAGAATGCCGAACATGTTATGCTTGTTGATTTGGCCAGGAATGATTTAAGCAGGCATGCTGCCAGCGTGAAAGTGGAAAATTACCGCGAAATTCAATATTACTCCCATGTGTTGCACATGGTTTCCACCGTGTCGGGTATATTGAATAAGAATTCGAATGCCATAGATATGATGACTGCAACATTTCCTGCAGGGACTCTCTCAGGGGCTCCGAAATACAAGGCAATGGAATTAATTGACAGGTATGAAAACCAGAACCGTGGCTATTATGGCGGGGCAATCGGATTTATGGACTTTAAAGGAAATCTGAACCACGCTATTATGATCAGGACTTTTTTATGCAAAAAAAATACATTATTCTATCAGGCAGGAGCAGGGATAGTTTCCGAGTCCCGCGAGGAAAATGAACTTCAGGAAGTTAATAATAAGCTGGGAGCCTTAAAAAAGGCTATTCTTATGGCCGAAAGTATAAACTGATAATAAAAACAGATAATGAGAAAAATACTTGTAGTAGATAATTATGATTCTTTTACATATAACCTGGTACATTATATTGAAAAGCTAACCGGGGAACCGGTTGATGTATTTAGAAATGATGAAATTATACTTGACAATATTGACAGGTATGATAAGATTCTTTTGTCACCGGGACCCGGAATTCCTGTTGAGGCAGGCATATGTCTTGATTTGATAAAGAGGTATGCAGCAACGAAAAGCATTCTGGGAGTGTGCCTCGGCCACCAGGCAGTCGGACAGGCTTTTGGGGCAGGACTGATAAATCTCAATAAGGTATATCACGGAGTGTCAAGTATTATATCGGTTTTAACCCCGGGAGATCCTTTATATAATCATTTGCCGGACAGAATGGAAGTCGGGAGATATCACTCCTGGGTACTTTCAAGGGATAATTTCCCGGCATGCTTTACTGTTACCTGTGAAGATGAGCAGGGCTTAATAATGGGAATAAGCCATAAAGAATATGATCTTAAAGGCGTACAGTACCATCCTGAATCCGTATTGACTGAACACGGACTCAAAATTATTGAAAACTGGCTTAATTTGTAACCAGACAACCATCTGTCAAATTTGAATTATTATATTACTTATAAAACTAAAATTTAAATTAATGAAAGAAACACTAAATTATCTGTTTGATCATAAAGTGCTTGGCAGGCAGGAAGCTAAAGACATCCTTATCGGGATTGGCAAGGGGCAATATTCGGAACCTGAAATCGCTTCGTTTCTGACTGTGTATCTGATGAGAAAGATAACGCCTCATGAACTGGCAGGATTCAGGGATGCGATGCTTGAACTTTGTATCCCGGTAAGTTTACCGGATCATGAGACAATTGATGTGTGCGGAACCGGGGGAGATGAAAAGAATACATTTAATATTTCAACCCTGACTGCTTTTATACTGGCAGGAGCAGGTTTAAAAGTCGTCAAGCATGGTAACTACGCTGTCTCTTCAGCAAGCGGTTCTTCAGACATCCTCGAGCATTATGGTTATAAGTTCAGCAACGACGAAAATAAAATAAGGAATGAAATTGAAAAAGCAAATATATGTTATTTGCATGCTCCCTTATTTCATCCTGCCATGAAAAGTGTCGCACCTGTGAGGAAAAGTCTGAAAGTTAAAACCTTTTTTAATATTCTGGGCCCTATGATAAATCCATGCCGGCCAAAAAATCAACTTGTCGGTGTATTCAGCGAGGAGGTAATGAATTTATATAATGATGTTTATAAAGATACGGACATAAGCTATTGTATAGTATACTGTCTTAATGGTTATGACGAGATCTCGCTAACGGGCAACTTCAGGATTATTTCAAAGGATTCGGATAAAATATTATCTCCGGAGGATATGAATTTAAAGAGAACGGGTCATGATGATCTCTTCGGAGGAAATACTGCCCGGGAGGCAGCCAGAGTATTCAATAATATAATAAATGGCAATGGCACTGAAGCACATAATAGTGTGGTTATTGCCAATGCTGCTATGGGACTTAAATGTATTTATGGTAATAAATCCGTCGAAGAATGTGTTGAGCAGGCACGTGAATCATTACTGGGGAAAAAAGCACTTGGAGCGTTAAAAAAATTAATTGATCTGCAACCATGACAATCCTGGAAGAGATTGCAGCATATAAAAGAAAAGAGGTTAAAGCTAATAAGCACCTGAATGATGTCAGAGAGCTTGAGAAGAGCAAATATTTCAGAAGAGTACCCCTGATGCTGACTGATTTTTTGCTTGATGGCAGTAAATCCGGAATCATAGCAGAGTATAAAAGAAAGTCACCTTCTTCAGGAATAATTAATGATAAGGCAAGGGTTGAAGATGTGACAACAGGGTATACATATGGAGGGGCATCGGGATTATCCATCCTTACTGATAATAAGTTTTTCGGAGGAAATAATAATGATTTGATTAAAACCAGGGAAATAAATTCATTACCAATATTAAGGAAAGATTTTACTATTGATGAATACCAGGTAGTTGAAGCTAAATCAATCGGGGCGGATGTTATTCTGCTAATTGCTTCTATTTTAAATATCAGACATGCCAGGGAACTGGCGAGACTTGCAGTTTCATTAAATATGCAGGTGCTGCTGGAAATTCATGAAGAAAATGAACTTGATTTTGTGAGTGAATATGTTAACATAGTCGGAGTAAATAACAGGAACCTGAAAGATTTTTCAGTTGATATTACCACTTCACTTGAGCTGTCAGAAAAAATCCCTTCAGAATTTATTAAGATATCCGAAAGCGGCATATCCTCACCCGAAGATATAAGGAAATTGAGAGATCACGGATATAATGGATTTTTAATAGGGGAGAGATTTATGAAGGATGATGATCCGGCAAAGTCTTTTGATAATTTTGTAAAGGAATTATAAGAATGGACAGTAAGACTATAAATATCAAAATTTGCGGGATGATGGAAGAATCGAACATCCGGGAGCTGGTTAAAGTTCATCCCGATTATATAGGATTTATTTTTTATCGCGAATCAAAGAGATTCATTGGAGAGGATTTCAGTTCAGGAATACTGGATTCTATACCTGGAAGTATATCTAAAGTGGGTGTTTTTGTGGATGCCGGCAAAGATTATATTCTGGAAAAATCAGAACTATTCGGATTAAAATTAGTACAGCTTCATGGAAGTGAACCTGTAACGGCCTGCATGGAACTTTTTAATGCCGGGATTTCAGTAATTAAAGTATTTCATATCGATGATGAATTCAATTTTGATACTATAAATCCTTTTAAACCTTATTGCAAATATTTTCTCTTTGACACAAAATGCAGCACTTTTGGAGGTAGCAGCAAGAAGTTTAACTGGGATATACTTAGAAAATATGATAACGAAAAGCCTGTCTTCCTTAGCGGGGGTATTGGTAATGCAGATGCCGGATTGATTAAACAGCTTGACTATCTGAATATTCATGCTGTTGACATAAACAGCAGATTTGAAAAGGAACCGGGAATAAAAGACATATCAAAAATTAAAAAATTTATTAAAGAATTTAAATCTTAAAGTATCATGAAATTTGATGTTGACGAAAGAGGCTTTTATGGTGAATTTGGCGGGGCCTATATTCCTGAAATGATGTATAAAAATATTGAGGAATTAAGGCTCAATTACCTGAAGTTTATTAATGATCCTTCATTCCGGAAAGAGTTCAGGCAATTGCTTAAAGATTACGCTGGCAGGCCGACACCACTTTATTTTGCTGGAGGATTATCTGGTTGCTATAAAACAAATATTTATCTTAAAAGGGAGGATCTGGCTCATACCGGTGCACATAAGATAAATAATACAATCGGACAGGTGTTAATTGCCAGAAGGCTTGGAAAGACAAGAATTATAGCAGAAACCGGGGCAGGGCAACACGGTGTTGCCACAGCTACTGTATGTGCCTTAATGAATCTCAAATGTATAGTTTATATGGGAAAGCTCGATGTTGAAAGGCAGGCTCCGAATGTTTTACGTATGAAAATGCTTGGTGCCGAGGTTGTGCCGGTATATAGCGGGAACCAGACACTTAAAGATGCTACTAATGAAGCTATAAGAGACTGGATAAACAATCCTGTTGATACACACTATATTATAGGTTCTGTTGTCGGCCCGCATCCTTATCCTGATATGGTAACACGCCTGCAGTCAGTTATTAGTGAAGAGATGATGTGGCAGTTAAAGGAAAAAACAGGGAGAGATTATCCGGATTATATAATAGCCTGTGTCGGAGGGGGCAGTAACGCTGCAGGGGCATATTATCATTTCCTAAATAATGAGAAAGTGAAATTAATAGCCGTTGAAGCCAGTGGTAAAGGTATTGACTCAGGATACAGTGCGGCTACCATGGTGCTTGGCAGGCCCGGCATTCTGCATGGAAGCAGAAGTATGGTCATGCAAAATGAAGACGGCCAGATAACGGAACCATATTCAATATCTGCCGGACTTGATTATCCGGGCATAGGTCCCATACATTCACACCTCAATAAAACAGGAAGGGCAATTTTCAGGCATGCAACAGATAAAGAAGCTTTGGAAGCCGCATACCAGCTTGCAAAGATGGAGGGAATTATACCGGCACTTGAAACAGCACATGCTCTCGCAATACTGAAGAGCATTAAATTCAGTCCGGATAATACAGTCGCAGTCTGCCTTTCAGGCAGGGGAGATAAAGATCTTGATACTTACATTAAACATATGGGTGACAAATAATACATTTAAAATACAAACAGAATGAACAGGCTAAAAAAACTATTTGACAATAAGGCACAAAATATTCTATCGGTATATTTTACAGCAGGCTATCCTGATTTAAATGACACCGGGGTGATAATAAGGTCTCTGGCAGATAACGGGGCTGACATAATTGAAATAGGCATGCCGTTTTCCGATCCCCTGGCAGACGGACCCGTAATTCAGAAAAGTAATGATATAGCCCTGAAAAATGGCATGAATCTGAAATTATTGTTCAGGCAACTGGCAGATATAAGAAAGGAGACAGATATACCTCTTCTCCTGATGGGATACCTTAATCCTGTTTTACAATACGGCATTGAAGAGTTTTGTATTATGTCTGAAAAAACGGGAATTGACGGACTGATATTACCTGATTTGCCATTGTATGTTTATCTGGAAGAATACAAAGAGTTGTTTGAAAAGCATAAATTGTCAGTTGCATTCTTAGTTGCCCCTGAGACAAGTGATGAAAGAGTCAGGGAAATTGACAGGATAAGTAATGGTTTTATATATATAGTATCACGCTCATCAACCACCGGTGTAAAAGATGATATAGAAAGCAGGCAGATAGAATATTTTGAACGTATTAAAAGCCTTAAATTAAGAAATCCAAGGCTCATAGGATTCGGGATATCTAATAATAAAACTTTCAGAAGGGCATGTGAATATGGAAACGGAGCGATAATTGGCAGTGCTTTTATCAGGGCACTGGAAGATACCGGGTCGGGTCTCGAAGACAGCATCAGGAATTTTATTAACTCAATAAAAGAATAATTGCAGGGTTATTGCATTATTATAGCAATAATGTTATTATCGTATTTTTTTACAGGGTGTTAATATTTTATTTTACTGATAAGTGTATAAACGTAACTATTTTATCCTGTTGTTGTTCCCTTTACTTTTTTTCATTTTTGAATGGATATTCAGAATTGAATATTCATATTTTTATATGTCGGTTTATGATCCTGCCTACGCTTATTTATTTAACGGATTAAATCTCGCTAATTTTAAAATAGTTCTGGGACTGACTGGTCATCCGGGAACACCTTTACAAATACTTATCTCGGTTATTATAAGAATTACTTACCTGTTTGGAAATGATAGCAGCCTGGTAGATGCAGTGTTGATTAATCCGGAGTTATATCTGGCTAATATCAGTATAGTACTGGTTTTAATTAATACTGTTACAATTTTTCTGACAGGATATTTTATTTTCGGATGGTTCAAAAACCTTTCCCTTGCTATTTTTATTCAACTTTCACTTTTTTTCAGCAAAGCCGCTATGTTTTTTGCTTCTTTTGTAATGGCAGAACCCATGCTTACTTTTACCGAATTAATCCTGATAATATATATTTTCAAATACTTACACGAGAGTAATGAAAGAGCATTAAACAAATATATTATATTGTTTGCTGTAATCTCGGGATTTGGCCTGGCCGTTAAGGTGGTCTTCTTACCAGTAATCTTAATACCGTTTCTGGTATTTAAGGGGATTAAGGCCCGTTTAAAATATGGGATAATTACGGTTGCAGCTTTTTTTATCTTTATTCTTCCTGCAATAAGCAGATTTGGGCATTTTATTTTATGGATTAAAAGGTTGATAATATTTACGGGAAAATACGGAACGGGGGAGCCGGCAGTTGTTAACTTAAGTGATTTTGCTCAAAATTTACTTAAGGTTTTTAAAGATGAATACATTTTTACAATAGTATATGCAATTATTATTCTTACAATAGGTTTATACCTGCATTCAGGATACAGGAAATTGCTTAAAGAAAGCAGATATTACAGGCTTCTTGTTATTATTTTTATTGCTGTTACTGCACAAATAATTATAGTAGCCAAACACTATTCATTTCACTATATGATTCCTGCACATATTTTAATTGCTACAACTATTTTCGTGATTATAACAATATATAAGGAACTGGGAATAATTCCGGCCGGATTCATTAAAAGACGGATTTTGACATTTGCAGTTATATTATTTGGATTTTTCCTTTTATTAAGGCTGATAATAAATTACAGCTTTTCACCTGACCTTAATAATCCCAGTAAAGAAACCGTAAGCTATATAGAAAAAAATCGCCGTAATAAACCAGTAATAATAGTCAATAATAAGCATGGCAAATCAGCTTTCATGGAATCAGCACTCTATTTTGGCATGAGTTACGCTGACAACCAAAAGCACTTTTACGGGAGAACTTTGAAAAAGAAATTTCCTGACACATATTTTTATAATGTCGGTTCCGGAGAGTTTTATGACTGGCAAATTACATTTCCTGCATTTAATATTGCATCACGTTATAGCAGAATGTGGTTATATTTCGTAAGAAAGGATAATAACTTATTGCAAAAAATTGTAAAGAACTTTACAAACATTCTTTCTGGTGATTATAAAGCTGTCGACATAAAGGAGCTTTATATAAATAATAGGACCGGTGAAGTAATCTATGAGTTAAGTGTTGATAATAGTATGATAAAGTCTTTGATAAAGGTAAAAAGGGAAATATCATGCAATTGTGAGACTATAGATAATAATCACTTCATTTCTTCAGACGGAAAAAATTATTTTGACAACGGCAACTTACGGAACAATAAAATATTTTTCAGGGGAGGACATTCTGTAAAATTAACTGGTAGATGCCTCTACGGCTTAGGCATAAAAATTAAGATAGAACATGGAGAGGTATATAAAATAAATGTATGGAGGTTAAGCAAAGAAGCATCGGGGATACTGGTAGCAACTACAGATGTACCAGGTGAGTATTACAAAGCGGGGGCATCTATCCAGGATGTAAATGGTGAATGGGAGAAAATTGAATTAAATGTGAGGATACCAGAGAATGTTAAGTCCGATACTCTTCATATTTATATCTGGAATAATCTCAAGGAAATAGAAGTATATTTTGATGATTTTTCTATCCGTCAGATAGAAGTTGGAAAATGACAAAAAAAAGAGGATACCAGCGTAAATATCCTCTTTTTATAGTATTATTTATTTCCCTGATACTCTTATTCTTCGCTGCCATCTTAATCTGAGATGAATATTCTTTGTTTCCCCGTTTCTGGTGACTGCTGCCAGAGCATCACATGTACCATCTCCGTAATCCAAAGTTATCGGATCCTGACCTTCTATCTCGATAATAACCGTACCGCTCAGGATAAAGGGGCATCCGGGTTCAATCCACAGATCAGATAAAGTCCTTGTATATTCTTCCCCGAGAATATTTATTCCGGTAGCAGTACCATTTAACAGGTAATGGTCAACAGAACCGTTTTCATTAAGATACATTACGCGGGTTGTCTGGGCATCGCGGGTCATGAATGTACCGTCAGGAAAAGTAAGTTTTCCTCCACCGAGGGTTATATCAAATGTAATGGATGTGCTGTCCTCATTGTAACCCTGACTAACAATTGTTTTGGTACCTTCGATTTTTACACTGTCGACATAATAATCCTCAAAGGTTATAATTCTTGTTGAACCTGCTTCATAATACCTTCCCCCTGTCCTTTTTATTATTATCTTACCTGACTTCCAGTGCGGATTATTATTAAATTCATACAGGCAGTCCCCGTCATATGTAATGGTCACGATAAGAGTGTCATTTTGCCATTCATAATCGACGCTTCTGCAAATTATGGCATCCGCGGATTTTAGCTGCAGGCTGGTCAATGCATTTTCAGCATCGTCATAGACATCATCAAATATTGTGGTTGCAAGTGCATCATCCTCGGAAACCTGTATAACCTCATCGCTTATTGTACTTGTGTTTTCTTTTTCACACGAAATAATCAGGAAAGCCGTAATTGCGATCATCCCGATCAATCCTGAAATTAATCTTTTTGGTTTCATGACTTCTAATTTAAGTTAAACATATTTTTCAATTCAATTCTTTGTTTTGCCTTATTAGATGTCAATTTTCACTAAAGGTTTAATTCAGGTCATAAAAAAACCCTCCTGAGAAGAGGGGCTATGTTGTTAAGTTATCCCAGGTAAGCTTTTAGCAGCCTGTTCTTTGTTTTCTGCCTCAGGTGCTTTATTGCTTTTTCTTTTATTTGCCTTGTTCTTTCCCTTGATATTCCTATTGATTCACCTATTTCTTCAAGCGACATCTGTTTTTTACCAATTCCATAGAATGATCTTATAACATTACTTTCTTTTTCAGGCAGTGTATTAAGTGTCCTTTCAATTTCCTGGCTTAAGGATTCATTCATGAGGTTCCCGTCGGTATCAGGGGAATCGTGATTCTGAAGAACATCCAGCAAGCTGTTTTCTTCTCCGTCCTGGAAAGGAGCATCTACAGACAAATGACGACCGGACAGTTCAAGGGTGCTTGCAACTTTATCTTCAGGCAGGTCCAGGGTATTTGCTACCTCATCCGGCGAGGGTTCTCTCTCATGTGCCTGTTCCAATTGGGAGAAGGCTTTATTAATCTTATTTAAAGCACCTATTTTGTTTAATGGCAAGCGCACAATCCTCGATTGTTCTGCCAGGGCCTGCAAGATGCACTGCCGTATCCACCATACGGCATATGAAATAAACTTGAACCCTTTTGTCTCATCAAACTTTTTTGCTGCTTTTATTAAACCCAGGTTCCCTTCATTTATTAAGTCAGGTAAGCTTAATCCCTGGTGTTGGTATTGTTTGGCTACGGAAACAACAAATCTTAAGTTTGCCTTGGTCAATTTCTCAAGTGCTTCCTGATCACCTCTCTTAATGCGTTTAGCTAATTCAACTTCTTCTTCAGGAGTTATCAATTCCTCTTTACCAATATCATGCAAATATTTTTCAAGAGAATCACTATTTCTGTTCGTAATTGACTTTGTTATCTTTAACTGCCTCATATTTCCAGCTGGTTTAAAAATTCACATTAATTGCCTTGATAAATTAAACACAAAATTGTTGAAATTGTTGTAAAATATTTCTTAAAATATGTTAATTATGATTATAATACAAACTATTATAATAAAATTAAATTACGGAATTTTTATAAAAATTCAAAATTTAGTTATAAAGAGTTAGTCTTATTATTTCTGATCCGGCCAGATTATAAACAGAATAAACTGTTGAAATTTTAGTAACAGGGGACCATAACTTTCAGGGATGCAGGTTCTATTTTTATTTTAATCTTTTTTCCTGCTTTATAAGGTTCACCGTCATAATGAAATTTAATATTCTTTTTCCTTTTTAAAATTACTTCTTTACACTTTATAACTTCCAGATATTTGGTTTTGTTCAGCGTTTTGCTTATCAGCCTTAATCCGATTGGTAATATAATGGATTTAGGAAAGGGTTTTAATATACATAAATCCAGAAGCCCGTCGTCGATTATGGCATCGGGGGAAATATAAACATTATTCCCATATTGGCCGGCGTTTGCGAATGTAATAAGCAAGGATTTAACCTTTCTGCTATGATTATCAATTTTTAATTTATATTTTTTTGGTTTATAAGTCAGAAATTCAGAGATAGTAGCTCTAAAGTAGTTCATGGAACCACGCTTTTTGCTCTTATTAAATATGATGCCTACGCGGGCATCAAGTCCGACTCCTGCTGTACAAAAGAAGTATTTATCATTTATCTTTGCCGCATCTATTGTTTTTGTAACATGATTATTTATTACGTTCAGGGCATTTCTGGCATTCAGGGGTATTGATAAATACCTGGCCAGTCCGTTTCCTGAGCCCCTGGGAATTATGCCCAATGATATGTCGGTATTGATTATTGCCGCACCTATTTCATTTATCGTTCCATCTCCACCAACGGCAACAATTTTTTTTATTCCCTTATCTTTGAACTGTTCCGCAATTTTGCAGGCATGACCTTTATATTCTGTTATTTCAACAAGCACATTATATTTTTTTTGATCGACATGCTCATAAATGCGGCTTATTGCGTATTTATAATTCCCCTTTCCTGCTCCCGGGTTAACAACAAATAATATATCTTCTTTTTTTACTTCGTTTGAAAGTGTCATAATAAATTATTTACTAAAACTTATCTATATCAATATACTATAAATATTGGAATTATTGAAATAAATTCATTTTGATATATTTATAACACTTTCCTGAATTTAATATATTGGCATGGGATTTAACCATATGGTCATTAATATTATTATAAATTGTGTGTAATATAGATTATATTTGTCCGTTAATATAACATAAATATATAGCCGGATGGCAGGATTTTTAAAAAGGGGGACAGCGCCCTTATTTTTCAAATGGCTGTTATTTTTTTGGGCATACATGCTGTTATCAACCGGACTCATTGCTCAACCCGGGGGAAAAGCATTTCAATTTCTTGAAGTCACAAATTCTGCGCGTGTTGCTGCGCTGGGAGGTAAGGCAGTTGCTATTGCAGATGACGATTTAAATCTCCCGTTTCATAATCCTTCACTGCTTACATCAAATATGCATAATAATCTTGTATTAAATTATGTGGATTATTTCGCAGGTATTAATTATGGGTATGCTTCGTATTCGAGATCTTATGAAAACATAGGAAATTTTGCTGTCGGGATACATTATTTGAACTATGGTAAATTTATCGGAGCAGATGATATAGGTGTGAAGACTGGTGAGTTCAGGGCAGCGGATTATGCGGTTAATTTGATTTATTCAAGGCACCTGGACAGTCTTTTTACGGTTGGTGTAAATTTAAAACCCATTTATTCAAATCTCGAATCGTACAGTTCGTTCGCTTTAGCTATAGATGCAGGTATCACGTACAATGACCCTGAAATATTATTTACTGCTTCATTTGTTATAAAAAATCTTGGAACACAAATTACTACATATTATCCTAATGGAGAGCCTGAGCCTTTACCTTTTGAAATTCAGATTGGTATATCAAAAAAGCTAAAACATGCTCCTTTCACTTTTTATTTTGTAGCTGAGCATCTGGAAAAACTTGATTTAACTTATAAAACCGAAGACGATAAAAAGAGTGAAATTGATCCCTTTACTGGTGAGACAATCAAGGATGATAAGCTGAATATATTCCTGGATAAGGCTATGCGCCATATAATATTAGGTACAGAGTTAAATATAACAGAAAATTTTGTACTCCGGTTCGGGTACAATTATCGCAGGCGGCAGGAACTGAAAATAGATTCAAAAATCGGCACTGTTGGATTTTCGTGGGGTGTGGGTATTAAAATATATAAATTTCATTTAAGCTATGCACGGGCGACTTTCCACCAGGCAGGAGCCCCTAATTATTTTTCAATAAATATGAATTTGTCAGAATTTTATAAAAAGTTATAGCTGGTGATGCATAATTTTACCCTGTTTATCCCGATTCCTGTTTTTATTATTCACGTAAAACCAATAGTAATCCAAGAATAAATTAATGACATATTTCAATAAAAAAATTATTATTGCCGTTGACGGATATTCTTCATGTGGTAAAAGTACCTTTGCCAAAGCTATTGCGCACGAGCTTAATTATATATATATTGACAGTGGGGCCATGTACAGGGCAGTAGCCCTGTATTGTCTGAGAAACGGGATAATAATTAATAACGAGACGGATTATGAGGCATTAATAAAAGCACTGGGACTGATAAATATTGAATTCAAATTTAATAAACAAACTCAGAACTGTGAGACATTCCTTAATAATAAGAATGTTGAAAGGGATATAAGGAGCGTTGAAGTATCTGAAGTTGTCAGCTTAATTAGCAAAATCAGAGAAGTAAGGGTAAAGATACTTAAATTGCAGCGGGAGATGGGAGAAAAAAAAGGCATTGTAATGGATGGAAGAGATATAGGTACAGTTGTTTTTCCGGATGCTGAGTTAAAAATATTTATGACCGCTGATGTCGATGTCAGGGCAAAAAGAAGATATGATGAATTAAAAGAAAAGGGAGTGGAAGTCAGTTTTGAAGAAATAAAGAAGAATATACAGGAAAGAGATAATCTGGATGTTAGTCGCAAAGTGAGTCCGTTGTTAAAGGCAGAAGATGCAGTTGAATTAGATAACAGCAATATGACACCGGAAGAGCAAATGGACTGGTTCAGGACAATAATAAACAGGGTTTATGAATAGAATCAGCTGTTAAGTAAAAATGTGCTGCCTTGATGATATCATACTTATCCGGTGCGGTTGATGGGAAAATCACCAATTTTGTGCAGATATATTGAATTATTTTATAATTATTCTTTCATCATTTTTTTAATTTATTGAATATTTGTATTTTATATAAAAACAATAATTATGGAAGAAATTAAAAGATTGGGAGTACTGACATCAGGAGGCGATGCCCCTGGCATGAATGCTGCTATTCGTGCAGTAACCCGTGCCGGCATTCATAATAACCTTGAAATTTTTGGCATTCGCAGGGGTTATCAGGGTATGATTGATGGTGATATATTTAAGCTCGAATCTCAATCAGTAAGGGGGATTATACAATATGGCGGTACAATATTGCAGACGGCACGCTGCAAAGATTTCTTCACTGCCGAGGGCCGGAAAAGGGCATATAAACAATTAAGAAACCATGAAATTGACGCAGTAATAGTGATAGGAGGAGATGGCTCATTTACAGGAGCGACTATTATGTCCAAAGAGTATGATATTCCTTTTGTTGGAATACCGGGAACTATTGATAATGATCTGTATGGTACAGACTATACAATAGGGTATGATACGGCATTAAATACTGTTGTCAGTGCTGTTGATAAAATCAGGGATACAGCGAGTTCTCATAACAGGATCTTTTTTGTCGAAGTAATGGGCAAAGAAGCAGGTTTTGTCGCGTTGCGCAGTGGGATTGCATGTGGAGCCGAAGGTATTCTGATACCTGAAGTGAAGGGTCAGTTGGAAAGGCTGAGGCTGCTGCTTGCTGAAAGAGGTAAGATGAACAAATCAAGTATTATTTTGGTGGCTGAAGGGGATGATGAGGGCAGGGCAATTGATATTGCAGCAAAGATACAAAAGGAATTTCCGAAATTTGATATAAGAACGACAATTCTTGGTCATGTTCAAAGGGGAGGGTCGCCTTCTGCATTTGACAGGGTAACGGCAAGCAGGCTGGGTGTGGCTGCAATTGAGGCTTTGCTTGATGATCAGAAAAGCATTATGGTAGGATTGGCGAATAATGAAATAGTGCATGTGCCCCTAAATAAGACAGTCAAGCTGCATAAAGATGTAAATCGGGAATTGCTAGATATTGCCGATATTCTGATATAGACAATACTATCCGCATTTGGATGAACCGCAGGATGTACAAATAAGGCATCCTTCCTGGTAGATGAGGTTTTTAGATCCACATTCAGGACATGATTTACCCTTCTTGACTTTTGTTCCGTCCGGTATATATTTCTTTAATGCTCTTTCGACACCATTCTTCCATGTGTTTATGGTGTGATTGTCGAGCCGCAATGAGGATACGAGGTTGACAACATTTGGTATAGGCATACCATGGCGGAGAACACTTGATATTAATTTTGCGTAATTCCAGAATTCTTTGTTAAACATATGGGAAAGGCCTCCCAGTGTATTTTTATATCCAAACTTGTCAACATATTGAAAATCATATCGTGATATGCCATTTTCGTCACGGTTCTTTATAATTTTACCTTTGGTTATAGATTTTGGAATGGGAAACATTTCTTCATCAGCCATACCGGTGAATATTTCATAGGGTTTTTCATCCTTGAGTCCCACAAATGCTATCCATTTTTCTTCATTATTATTGAATCTTATAATCTCTGCATCCAGAATTTTCGGGCGTTTATATTTTTTAGCTTCTTCTTCATCACTCATATCGTTTGTCAGCAATACGCCCGACCGCGATCCTTCCCTGTATACGGTTACTCCCTTACATCCGCTTTCCCATGCAGTTATATACAATTCACCAACCAGCTCTTCAGTTACATTTTTAGGTAAGTTTATAGTAACACTTATTGAGTGGTCTACCCATTTTTGTATTTCACCTTGCATTTTTACTTTGCTGACCCAGTCAACGTCGCTGGAAGTAGCTTTATAATAAGGAGATTTTTTTACCAGCTCCTTCAGTTTGTTGTCATCATATTTTTTTACTTCATCAGGGTCATGACCATATGTTTTTAGCCAGGCAGCAAATTTATGGTGAAAGACATTGTATTCCTCCCATGCATCACCCACGTCATCGATAAAGCTGACATTTACACTGGCATCATTCGGATTAACCTTTCTTCTGCGCTTGTAGACGGGCATAAAGACAGGTTCAATACCTGATGTTGTCTGGGTCATCAGGCTTGTGGTTCCTGTCGGCGCAATAGTTAACAGGGCGATATTTCTTCTTCCATATTTCAACATATCGTGGTAAAGCTGTTCATCTTCGTCCCGCAAACGCTGAATAAAAGGATTATCTTTTTCAAGGTGTGAATCATAGATTGAGAAAGAACCTCTCTCCCTGGCAAGGTATACAGAAGATCTATAAGCCTCAATGGCCAGAGTTTTATGAATTTCAATTGAAAAATCAATAGCATTTTCACTTCCGTACCTTAATCCCAGGGCCGCGAGCATATCACCTTCAGCAGTAATACCTATCCCGGTCCTTCTTCCCTCTTCAGCTTTAATACGTATATTTTCCCAAAGTCTCTTCTCAATTCTTTTAATTTCCTGCTCTTCAGGGTCTTTTTCAATTTTATCAATGATGGAATCAATCTTTTCCAGCTCTAGATCAATAATGTCATCCATTATTCTCTGTGCATAATGTGCATGTTCCTTAAACAGGTCAAAATTAAATACAGCTTTTTCTGTAAACGGATTTTCGACATACCCGTAAAGATTTATAGCCAACAGCCTGCAGGAATCGTAAGGACAGAGAGGAATTTCCCCGCATGGATTGGTAGATGTAGTTTTGTAACCAAAGTCGGAATAGCAATCAGCTACAGATTCCTTTATAATTGTATCCCAGAACAATATGCCGGGTTCAGCTGATTTCCATGCATTATGTATTATCTTATTCCAAAGTTCAACCGGTTCTATTTCCTTTTTTATAACAGGATTTTTGGAATTTAGCGGAAATTGCTGAATGTATTTCCTGTTGTTTATGACTGCTTCCATAAACACGTTATCTATCTTGACCGAAACATTAGCTCCTGTTACTTTTCCTTTTTCCATTTTAATATCAATGAACTCTTCAGCATCAGGATGTTTAATTGATAAGCTTAACATCAAGGCACCTCTTCTTCCATCCTGGGCCACTTCACGTGTTGAATTCGAATACCTTTCCATAAAAGGAATAATTCCGGTAGAAGTTAAGGCACTATTCAGAACCGGACTTCCTTTTGGACGGATATGAGATAAATCATGCCCTACCCCTCCCCGGCGTTTCATCAATTGAACCTGTTCCTGGTCAATTTTCAATATCCCTCCATAGGAATCAGCAGGCTTGTCATTTCCGATAACAAAACAGTTTGACAGTGAAGCAATCTGGTAACTATTTCCAATACCTGTCATTGGTCCACCCTGTGGAACTATATATTTAAAGTCCTTAAGTAATTCGTATATTTCATCCTCGCTCATCGGGTTGGGGTACTTCTTCTCGACTCTCGCTATCTCCCCGGCTATTCTTCGATGCATATCATCGGGATTCTTCTCGTATAATTTACCTGATGAGTCTTTTAAGGCATATTTGTTTATCCACACTGTAGCTGCCAGTTCATCACCCTTAAAGTACTTAAGTGAACTACTCAAAGCCTCTTCGTAACTATAAGTTTTTTTCACGGCAGTATTCAGAATTTTTCTGTTTTCTTCTATCTTTTTAAATTTCCCGGAAGTAGTTTTTTTTGTTTTTAATTCTTCAGTGTGCATTGACTAAATGTTTAAGACGTTGGAAATATTTACGAAAGCTTTTTAAGAAAAAAAGAAAGCAGGTCATGCAATTTAAAAATAGAATCAAATTTCTGCAATGTAAGGATATTTGTATTTATCAACATTTCAAACTATTTATTAACTCGGCGTTTTAAGCAATTGATAAACTGATAATTAAATTTATAACATAAAATTTTGTTACAAATCATATGAAAAAAATACAAAAATCATGTCTCTTTTTTATTAAAAAAATACTAACAAATATTTTCTATATCAAAGTTACTAATCTGACTTTAATATTATATAAATTAACAGCAGAAAGTTTTATTAAATGGAATATTTATATTTATCAATAAATAGCCAAAAACCCGACATATTTTTAATTATAGTATAATAATTACTTAAGTATTATTAGTTCAACATGTCAGCTTATTTTATTAATTTTGTGGCTTGGATGCCGAAGTGGCGGAATTGGTAGACGCGCATGACTCAAAATCATGTCTCTGCAAGGAGGTGCGGGTTCGATTCCCGCCTTCGGTACTAATTTAAATTAGAGGCCAGTCAGGATTAATGAGCAAGTACAACCCCATACATCCTTATGGAAAAAGGCAGAAACAGTTCGATAAACGTTACCTTGAGATGGCAAAGATATGGGCCCTGAATTCCTATTGTAAAAGAAGACAAGTGGGCGCCCTGATTGTTAAAGAAAAAATGATAATTTCTGATGGTTATAATGGCACTCCTTCTGGCTTTGAAAATTTATGCGAGGATAAAGATTACAAAACCAAACCTTATGTTTTACATGCCGAGGCTAATGCAATAACAAAAGTAGCTAAATCCAGTAATAGCAGTGAAGGTGCCACTCTTTATATAACTTCGGCACCATGCATGGAATGCGCAAAACTTATTATTCAGTCGGGAATAAAAAGAGTAGTTTTTTGTGATGATTATAGAACTGACGAGGGCATAAAACTGCTTAAAAGAGCTGGCATTGAGGTTGTAAACCTGGAGGTATAAATTAAATCTGAGATGGAATATAAGAATACACGTACCGCAATATATTATCCTGTCATCCTGGCTTTTGCAATTGTTATCGGGATATTAGTTGGCAGATATTACAGGAGTAATTATTCTGAAAAACGTTTTTATATTTACCCGAGAGCCGACAAGCTTAATAATATATTAAACTATATTGAAAAAGAATATGTTGATAAGGTATCAAAAAAGGACTTAATAGAAAAAACCATACCCAGGTTACTTGAGGAGCTTGATCCTCATTCGGTGTATATACCTGCAAAAGATTTACAGAAGGTTAATGAGCCGCTGGAGGGTAATTTCAGTGGCATAGGTATACAATTTAATGTATTAAATGACACCCTGGTTGTTATAAGTACTGTAGCCAATGGGCCATCAGAAAAAGTAGGGATTCTTGCAGGAGACCGTATTGTAAAGGTTAATGATGAAGTAGTTGCCGGTGTGCAAATGCCAAGTGATTCTATTGTTAAAAGACTTAGAGGTCCGAAAGGGACAAAGGTTGTTGTTGAGGTGTTGCGCAGGGATGTTGATGAATTGCTGACTTTTGACATTATTCGTGATAACATACCGTTAAATAGTGTGGATGTCGGATATATGATTAAAAAGGACATAGGATATATTAAGATAAATAACTTTTCATCAAGAACTGATGAAGAGTTTATTGCTACATTTTATGAACTCAGGTCACAGGGATTGAAAAAGCTTATTCTGGATTTAAGAAACAATGGTGGAGGTTACATGGATGCTGCAGTAAATATTGCAGATCAGCTTCTGGGCGATAAGGAGTTAATAGTATATACTGAGGGGAATGCAAGGGGAAGGGAGGATTATCGTTCCAAGCCGGGAGGTTTATGTGATGATATTGAGGTGGTCATTTTAATTGATGAGGGATCTGCATCAGCGAGCGAGATACTAGCAGGGGCCATTCAGGACAATGACAGGGGATTGATTATTGGAAGACGTTCTTTTGGCAAAGGATTGGTACAGGAACAAAAGCTGCTGTCTGACAGCTCTGCAATAAGACTGACTATTGCCAGATACTATACACCAACGGGAAGATGCATACAGAAACCTTATAATAACGGACTGACAGAATATATAAATGATTTAAACAACAGATATATCAGGGGCGAGTTCACTGTTGAAGACAGCATTCATTTAAATGATTCACTCAAATACAGAACCCCGGGAGGCAAAATAGTCTTTGGAGGAGGAGGGATAATGCCCGATATATTTGTCCCCATAGATACAACAGGAGTAACAAATTACTTAATGGACGTCAGAAACAGGGGATTAATTTATAGCTTCGCACTAAAATATGCGGATGACAATAGAACAACTCTGGAGCAACTTGTCAGTCCCGAAGAATTTGTGAAATTACTTGATAAAAGAAATGTGCTGGATGCTTTTATAAAATATGCTGCTAGCAAAGGAGTGCCGGCAGTGCATAGTGAGATAAGAACATCGGAGGAAATATTGAAAATCCAGCTATATGCCTATATTGCACGTAATATAATTGATAATAAAGGATTTTATCCGATAATAAAAAATATTGATAATACGTTACAGGAGGCGGTTAAAGTTTTAGAGAGTGGTGCAGGCCAGTATTCAAAAAAATAAAAATAGCTAACCTGCAGAAGATTAGCTATTTAATACTTAATTTATAAAAGACTGCTATTTCTTGTACCCGTAAACTGCTGTGTCTCCCAGCTCTTCTTCTATTCTCAGCAACTGGTTATATTTTGCCATTCTGTCAGAGCGGCTCAGGGAGCCGGTTTTAATCTGTCCTGAGTTTGTGGCTACAGAAATATCCGCAATTGTAAAGTCTTCGGTTTCACCTGAACGGTGAGATGTAACAGTAGTATAACCAGCCCTGTGGGCCATTTCTATAGTATTAAGGGTTTCGGTTAGTGTCCCTATTTGGTTGACTTTAATTAAGATAGAATTAGCGCAACCCATATCGATGCCCTTTTTCAGAAATTCAACATTGGTAACGAAGTTATCATCACCAATAAGCTGGCACTTGTCGCCAATTTTATCTGTTAAAATTTTCCAGCCTTCCCAGTCATTTTCTGACATTCCGTCTTCAACAGTATCGATAGGATATTTGCTTATAAGTCCGGCAATGTAATCAACCTGTTCTTCCGATGTTCTTACAGCACCCTTTTCACCTTCGAATTTTTTATAATTGTATTTACCATTTTCAAAAAATTCAGATGCCGCACAATCCAGGGCAATTGAAATATCACCGCCGTTTTCTTTTCTTCCTGCTTTGTAACCTGCAGCACTTATTGCTTTAAGTATAGATTCAAGTGCATCTTCAGTACCTGTCAGCGCCGGTGCAAAACCACCTTCATCACCAACCGCCGTACTTAAATTTCTTTCTTTTAATACTTTCTTTAAAGAATGAAATACTTCTGCACCCATTCTTAATCCTTCTTTGAAGCTTTGTGCACCTACAGGACGAATCATAAATTCCTGAAAAGCAATAGGTGCATCGGAGTGCGCCCCTCCATTGATAATATTCATCATAGGTATGGGCAAAGTAACAGCATTGGTACCCCCAATATACCTGTATAATGGCATGTCATGATACATGGCCGCAACTTTGGCAACGGCCAGAGAAACGCCAAGTATAGCATTTGCACCCAGCTTACTCTTGTTTTTTGTGCCATCGAGGGCAATCATTTTCTTATCAATACCGACCTGGTCCAGGGCATTCATCCCAATGATTTCTTTAGCAATAATTTTATTGACATTATCAACTGCCTTAAGGACGCCTTTGCCTGAATATCTTTTCTTATCACCGTCCCTTAACTCCACGGCTTCATTTTCACCTGTAGATGCCCCTGAAGGAACGGCTGCGCGCCCAATGAATCCGCTTGCCAGTGTAACCTCCACTTCAATAGTTGGATTTCCTCGTGAATCTAATATTTCACGTGCATGTATGTTAGTAATTTGTCCCATAGCTTGTATTATTTTTTATGTTTGTTTTTTATGTTTGTTTTTTATATAAAAAAGGGATAAAGATTTCTCAAGCTTCATCCCTTTATATTTAAGACCGGTTCATATTATAAAGATTCACTATTCCGTATTTTTAGAGTCTTTGGGTTCCTGTTTTTTATTTTCCTTATTTTCTTCCCGTGCTTCTGCCTCACCTTCTTTCTTTATTTCATCCCTGGCTTCCTGTGCTTCTGCTGCCTCAATGCTTTCAGGCGGGGATTCGGTTTTTTCTTCACTCTTTACTTCATCAGGTACTTCTTTCTTTATATCTTCAATTGGTTTTTCAGTTATTTCTTCTATATCTTCAGGCGACAATTTCTGTTCATCTTCAGACTTTTCAGCAGTAACTTCTTTTTCTACTGGGACTTCAGTTTCTTCAGGTGTTTCTTTTACGTCACCTGCATGTTTATCGGCTACCTGTAATTCTTCTGCTGCCTTTTTCCTGGAACCTCTGCGTCTGCGTTTCACGGTTTTTGTTATAGCTTCTGATTTTGCTGCCAGCAGGTTTTCATTATAATCCACCAGTTCAATTACACACATATCTGAATTGTCACCCAGCCGGAATCCTGTCTTTAATATTCTCGTATATCCACCTGGACGATCGGCAATCTTGGGCGATACTTCCCGGAAAAGTTCAGTAACAGCTTCTTTACTCTGAAGATGATTAAAAACTACCCTTCTTGAATGAGTTGAGTCATTTTTTGACTTTGTGATTAATGGCTCTACAAACATTCTCAATGCCTTGGCTTTTGCTGTCGTAGTTTTAATTCTCTTATGCAAAATCAAAGATGCAGCCATGTTAGCAAGCATAGCTTTTCTGTGACCTTTCTTTCTACTTAAGTGGTTAAAACTTTTTCTATGTCGCATCTTTACATTCTTAACAAATTAATTAATATTATTCTTTGTCCAGTTTATATTTAGTAGTATCCATCCCAAATGTGAGATTCATACTTTCAAGCAATTCATCTAATTCTGTGAGTGACTTCTTTCCAAAGTTTCTGAATTTCAATAAATCATTTTTGTTGAATTTAACTAAATCGCCAAGTGTATCAACTTCAGCTGCCTTTAAACAGTTCAATGCCCTTACAGAAAGATCAAGGTCAATAAGTTTGGTTTTCAGCAGTTGTCTCATATGAAGCACTTCTTCGTCGAATTCTTCCTGAGCAGATTTTTCATCAGATTCAAGAGTAATTTTTTCATCAGAAAACAACATAAAATGATAGATCAGAATTTTCGCGGCTTCTTTTAAAGCATCTTTGGGATGTATTGATCCATCAGTTTGTATTTCAAATATTAACTTTTCATAATCTGTTTTTTGTTCTACCCTGTAATTTTCTATTGAATATTTAACATTACGTATTGGAGTGAATATTGAATCAACCGGAATTATTCCAAATTCTGCATCCAGAGGTTTATTTTCTTCAGAGGGCACATAGCCTCTACCTTTATTTATAGTAATTTCCATTTGCAGTTCAACATCCGGCTCCATATGACATATTACATGGTCCGGATTAAGTATTTCGAAGCTGTTAAGAAACCGGTTCAGATCGCCAGCTTTGAATGTTTCCTGCCCTGTAATTGTCACAATAATTTTTTCATTATTTATGTCTTCAATAAGTTTCTTAAACCGAATTTGTTTTAAATTCAGGATTATTTCAGTCATATCCTCAATAACCCCTGTGACAGAAGAAAATTCATGTTCTATTCCTTCCACCTTTATAGTAGTTATTGCATATCCCTCTAAAGATGAAAGCAGAATTCTTCTCAGGGCATTACCAATAGTAATGCCATATCCAGGTTCCAGCGGACGAAATTCGAATTTGCCGAATTTGTCGTCGGAATCAATCATTATTACCTTATCGGGTTTTTGAAATGCTAGTATTGCCATAAAAATGAATTATTATATAGATTATTTAGAATACAATTCAACTATCAATTGTTCTTTTATATTTTCCGGTATTTCCTCTCTTTCAGGCCTGTTGAGAAATTTGCCGGCCATCATGGAAGTATCCCATTCGAGCCATGAATATGCGCTCCTGTGACCTGTAAGTGATTCTCTAATAGACTGCATCTCTTTTGATTTTTCACGCACTGCTATTATATCACCCGATTTCAGGGTATAAGAAGGTATATTGACTATCTCACCATTAACAGTAATATGTCTGTGGGATATGAGCTGCCTGGCGCCGGTACGTGTAGGGGCAATACCCAGCCTGTACACTACATTATCGAGGCGGGATTCGAGCAACTGAAGTAGTACTTCACCTGTTATTCCCTTACTTCTTGAGGCCTTTTCAAAGAGATTTACGAACTGTCTTTCAAGAATGCCATAGGTATATTTTGCTTTCTGTTTCTCTTTCAACTGGGTTCCGTATTCCGACAGTTTTTTCCTTTTTCTGTTTATACCGTGCATGCCGGGCGGGTAGTTCTTTTTTTCGAAGCTCTTGTCTGCTCCAAATACTAAATCTCCGAATTTCCTTGCTATTTTGGTTTTTGGACCTGTATATCTAGCCATCTGGAATTTATTGTTAAATTTATAATTTATAATTATACACGCCTTCTGTTTGGTGGTCTGCATCCATTGTGTGGCAGGGGTGTCACGTCAACAATTTCCACAACTTCAATACCTGAAGTATGAATCGTCCTAATTGCAGACTCTCTTCCTGCACCGGGGCCTTTTACAAATACTTTTACTTTTCTAAGTCCTAATTCGTATGCTGTCTTTGCGCAGTCGCCGGCAGCCGTTTGAGCTGCATAGGGAGTATTCTTCTTCGAACCTTTGAATCCCATTTTTCCTGCTGATGCCCATGAAATAACATGACCCTGGTTATTTGTCAATGATATGATTATATTATTAAATGAAGCATGAATATGAGCCTGTCCTACGGGTTCAATTTTTACTGCTTTTTTTCTTGATGTTCCTGTTTTCTTTGCCATAATAATCAATTATTTGGTAGCTTTCTTTTTGTTTGCAACTGTTCTTCTCCTGCCTTTTCTTGTGCGGGCGTTATTTTTAGTGCTTTGTCCTCTTACAGGGAGGCCAATACGATGCCTGATTCCCCTGTAGCATCCTATATCCATCAATCGCTTGATATTCATCTGGACAGCGGATCGGAGTTCACCCTCAACCTTATATTTCTCATTTACTACTTTTCTGATATTACTTATTTGTTCATCTGTCCAGTCTTTTACCTTAGTGTCTTTATCCACTCCTGCCTCCCGCAGGATTTTATTAGCCACACTTCGCCCTATTCCATAGATATAGGTTAATCCTATTTCTCCTCTTTTGTTTTTGGGTAAATCAACTCCAACAATTCTTGCCATGGTATAAATTTTATGATTTTAAATTATTAATAAAGTATTAACCCTGACGTTGCTTGTACTTGGGGTTTTTCTTATTTATAACATATATGCGCCCTTTCCTTCTTACTATTTTACAGTCGGTACTTCGCTTTTTAACTGATGCTCTAACTTTCATTTTTTCACTTTTTATTATTTATATCTGAAAGTAATTCTGCCTTTAGTCAGATCATAGGGTGACATTTCGATTTTCACCTTATCGCCGGGCAGTATTTTTATATAATGCATTCTCATCTTTCCTGAGATATGTGCAGTAATAATATGACCGTTTTCGAGTTCAACTCTGAACATAGCATTTGATAGCGCTTCTTTGATAATGCCATCTTGTTCAATTGAAGGTTGTTTAGTCATTATACTTTATTTATTGATGGTTAATTAATATTTAATACCTTTTCAATATATTCAAAAGTTGACAATTTCTCGGCTTTATCTTTTCTAACTGCTACTGCCAGTTCGTAATGCGCGGAGGGCCTATTATCCGCGGTCCGTATCGTCCAGCCATCTTTTTCCTGGATAATTTCCTTTCTTCCCATGTTGATCATTGGTTCAATACAGATGACTATTCCCGTTTTAAGTTTTATTCCTTTTCCTCTCCTGCCAAAATTAGGAACTTCGGGAGCCTCATGTAAATTTTTTCCCAGTCCATGACCAACCATTTCCCTGACAACTGAAAATCCTGCAAGTTCACAATAATTTTGAATTGCATATCCAATATCACCTATTCTTCGTCCTTCCACAGCAACTTCAATGCCTTTGAAAAGGGCTTCTTTTGTAATTTTCATGAGCCTCTTAACATCGTTGCCCGTTTCACCCAGCGAAAATGTGTATGCAGAGTCGCCATAATATTCATTTAATAATACGCCACAGTCAACAGAAACAATATCGCTTTCTTTAAGTTCATAACCAGAAGGTATACCATGGACAACCTGGCTGTTGACCGAGGTGCAAAGTGTTTTAGGATAATTCTTATATCCCAGGAAGCCAGGTATTCCTCCATTATCCCTGATAAATTCCTCTGCACGCTGATCCAGACTGAGTGTTGTAACTCCTGGTTTTATTAATTTGGCTACCTCAGCAAGTGTTCTGGCAACCAGCTGATTACTTTTTTTAAGCAATTCTATTTCCTCTTCGGTCTTATATAATATCATCAAAGAACGTTAAGTTATTTAAATGGAAGAAGCTATCCCTCCGGCTCTTCCTTTTATTCTTCCCGATTTCATAAGTCCGTCATAATGACGCATCAGCAAATGACTTTCTATTTGCTGCAATGTATCTAATACTACGCCCACCATAATGAGCAAAGATGTACCGCCATAAAAATAAGCAAATCCTCTCGTGATGCCTGCCATCATCGCAAATGCAGGCAGTATGGCAACAAATGCCAGGAATATGGATCCGGGCAATGTGATTCTTGACATTATAGTATCAAGAAACTCAGCTGTTTTTCTTCCTGGCTTTACACCCGGAATAAAACCTCCGTGCTTCTTCATATCCTCGGCCATTTGGGCCGGATTAATAGTTATAGCAGTATAAAAATAAGTAAACAATACAATCAGCAGGGCATTTGTCAAGTTGTACAGGAATCCGACAGGATTGGCATATGCTGCAATGAATCCTGATAATTTCTCACCCCCGTACCTGGCGAATGATAAGGGTAGCATAACTATTGCCTGGGCAAAAATAATCGGCATTACACCGGCTGCATTCACCTTCAGTGGTATATATTGTCTTACTCCGCCATATTGTTTATTTCCGATTATTCTTTTTGCATACTGCACCGGGATTCTTCTGGTACCCTGTACCAGCAGGATACTAATAACAAATACAAGGAACAGGAATACAATCTCTACCAGGAAGGAAATTAATCCTCCACCTTGTCTTTCAAGCCTGGCAACAAGTTCACTTGAAATTGCGAAAGGAAATCGTGCAATTATGCCAATCATAATGATCAGGGATATGCCGTTACCAATACCTTTGTCCGTTATTTTCTCTCCCAGCCACATAATAAACATTGTTCCTGTTGTAAGAATAAGTACGGAAAACGGCACAAATAATCTTTGTATAACACGGGCTTCTGCAGGGATTTGTGTAAGATATGCCGGTGCCTGGATTAGTAAGATGCCTACGGTCAGATATCTTGTTATCTGGTTAATTTTTCTCCGGCCACTCTCTCCTTCTTTCTGTAACCTTTGGAAATACGGGACTGCTATTCCCAGCAGCTGGATTACAATTGAAGCAGATATATATGGCATAATACCCAGTGCAAATATTGATGCATTGGCAAAAGCGCCACCCGAAAACATATTTAACAAACCTAATACACCCTGGGATGCCCTGTCCTGCAAAACCTGTAACTGTGAAGGATCCACTCCTGGCAATACAATTTTCGCTCCTAACCTGTATATTAGCAGTATCCCAAGAGTATATAATAACCTTGTTCTGAGGTCCTCAATTTTATAAATGTTCTTAATCGTATCAAAAAATGCTTTCATTCACTTATATTTTTACAGCAGTACCATTTAAAGACTCAATAGCCTGCCTGGCAGATTTTGAAAAAGCATGGGCTCTGACTTCAAGTTTGGATGTCAATTTACCATTCCCAAGGATTTTTATAAGATCCTTTTTTGAAGCAAAACCTTCATCAATTAATTTTTGCACGTCAATTGATGTTAAATTTTTTTTATCGGCCAGATTTTGTAAAGTACTTATATTAATACCTTTATATTCTTTTTTGTTAATATTTGTAAATCCGTACTTGGGGACTCTTCTCTGCAACGGCATTTGTCCTCCTTCGTAACCTTTTTTCCTTTTGTAACCTGCCCGGGATTTAGCCCCTTTATGGCCTTTTGTGGAGGTTCCCCCTTTTCCCGACCCCTGTCCTTTTCCAAGCCTTACCTTATTTTTTCTAACCGAGTTTCTCGCTGGTTTAAGATTGCTTAAGTCCATATTTACTGTAATATCATTAATTAAACTGATTCTTCAATGTTCACAAGATGCCTGACTTTATTTACCATACCTATTATTTGAGGTGTAGCTTCCATCTCAACAGTACTGCTTATTTTTTTTAATCCGAGTGCATCAAGCGTTCTTTTCTGCCTCTTTGAACTTCCTATTCTGCTTCTTATTTGAGTAATTTTAATCTTTGCCATTTTATGAATAAATTATCATAGCTATTATCCGTTAAAAACTTTATCAAGGTTAATACCCCTTTGCTGAGCAACAGTATATGGATCTCTAAGCTGCAGGAGTGCAGAAAATGTTGCTTTAACCAGATTATGCGGATTTGAAGATCCTTTTGATTTTGCCAGCACGTCAGTTATTCCAACACTTTCAAAGACCGCACGCATTGCTCCTCCGGCTTTCACACCTGTGCCGCCTGATGCTGGCTTAATGAATATCCTGGCACCGCCATATTTTGCAAACTGCTCATGCGGAATGGTGCCGTTTAAGACAGGCACTTTTATCAGGTTTTTCTTTGCATCTTCTATTCCCTTTGCAATGGCAGTAGTAACTTCATTAGCCTTTCCCAGTCCAAAACCAACGATGCCGTCTTCATTACCAACGACGACCACAGCGGAAAAACTGAATGTCCGTCCTCCTTTAGTAACTTTTGTTACCCTTTGTATACTTACCAGCCGGTCTTTTAAATCCAGGTCAGTTGTCCTGACTCTTCTAATAATAGTTGTTGACATTTTCCTAAAATTTTAATCCACTTTCT
>CAYWUI010000022.1:0-52904 GCA_964461435.1 uncultured Bacteroidales bacterium
AAATAATTAAAACTAATAATATTAAATTAAATAAAACGACCCTCGCAGATATAATTTCAGAATAAATAGAAAATGTTGAAAATCCATGAACAATTAAAGTAGATAAATTCATTTTTGAAGTTCCCTCATATCGTTTTCCTCTATTTAATGGAATGGTAAAATAAGGTAATTTTGATTTTATGATTGCTCCTGAATAATGATTCCAAATTTCTGGTATACGAATAATTTTATCTAATAAATCTTTTGGAATTATAGAATAATTGCCAAAAGATATTTTTTCTCCTGTAAGCATTTTGAATATAATCTTATAAATAAAATAGAATAACTTAAATAAAACACTTTCATATCTCTTCTTTCTGCTTGCAAATACAATTATTTTCTTTTCTTTAAAATGATTTATCAAAACAGGAATATCTTCAGGTTTATCTTCACCATCTGCATCCATTACAATAACTGAATCACCATTAAAAAATTCATTAGCATAACACAATCCAAATGCTATAGCTCTTTGATGACCTACATTTTGGTATAATTGAATTATCTTAAAATTCACTCCTTTTTTTAATAATTTGATTTTATGATCTTCTGTTGAAAAATCATTTACTATTATTAATTCAAATTCATCAGTATCATTAAATTGGTTTTTAATTCTTACAATATTATTTATCAGAATTGATAATGATTCCCAATCGTTGAACACTGGTATAATAAATCCGATTTTCATTTGAATTTTTTATATAATTATATAATAAAAAGTAGTTATTTAATGTTTAATAATTGGATGTAAAACCACAATATTTGTTTATGCGCAGCACGTTTAATCTTAAATAAATATCAATCCACTAAAATACGAATTAGCATTATTTTTTATTATCCATAATTGTGTAATTGACTAATATAAAAATAAATTAATTAAAATAATATTCAATTATAAAATTAGATATCACTTACATCGATTTTATTAATCATCAGTTTTAATCGCATATATTTATTTTGTTTGCTTCTGCTTTTTCCAATCTCCAATAACAGTTTTGCCAAAAACATAAAAACTCAGCTTATCAATGATTTTTGATATAGGAATAATTTTTTTATCCCAAAATTTTATCTGTTCTATTGTTGGATATTCTTGTTTTAAAAAAAATTTATTCATTAAGGAAGCAAATAAACCTAAAGAATCCAGATATTTTAATTCTACTATTTCAAGATTAAAATTTAAAATCTTCTTTAACATCTTCCTGTTATATCTTCTATAATGACCAATAGCTTTATCAAATTCACTAAATAGAAAATTATGAGCAGGAGCTAAAATAATTAAAATCCCATTTTCTTTTAATAATTTTGAAGCCATTATCACTTCTTCAGTGTCATGTTTGATATGTTCAAGTACATCAATGTATAGAATGCAATCAAACTTTTTACTTTTTTGTAATTCATTTACTGTTGATGTAAGAATTTTTATTTTAGAAGGGAGATATCCATTTTCCTTTTTTTCTAAAATTGCTTTTGAAAGATATGAATCAGGCTCGATACATAACCATGAAATTTGAGTTCCATCAAATAAAATATTTGTATTTTCTCCTATTCCCGCTCCAACTTCTAAAACGTCACCTCTAATGTATTTTTTTAGTATTTTGGAAAAATAGGTTTTCCAATTGTAAGCATGTTTAAATAACTCAAGTTCGCCTCCAATATATTCTTTCATAGTTTTTCAATTTCGCACATTTAGTAGATAAGTGCATAAAATTACATATGATGGCCTTAATAATACTATGTTATCGAATCTTTTATAGAATTAAATCATTATATTTCCTGAACATCATGTAAAAACACCATCACCATCACCTTCAAAAAACTTAATATTATTGTAATATCCTATTTTTTGTTCAAGATTTTTTGTGATTATTGACTGGTATTGCATTTTGCGGGTTAGAATAAATGGATTCGGTTTTGATTTTATAAATTTTGCCAATTGTGAATTGTATGTTGTAAACGTTTTAATTTTTAGTTTTAATGCAAGCTTTATAATAACATCATATACAACATTGATATACTTATCCTTAAAGAACAAATAAGGTGTTTTAAGGTGTGAATTATGCCTTGTAATATTAAGAAAAGCAATAATATTATTTTGTTCATTAAGAACTTTAATATTTAAATAAGAAAATTTTTTTGCAACATATGAAAATGCATATCTTTTTGCATCATTATTTTTTTTTGATGATTCAATTACCCAAGGATATTTAATAATCCAGTTAAAATCTTCTTTTTGTCTTCTTGATAGACTATCAGAACTGTGTAGTTGAATAAATTCATCTAATTCGTTATCAATTTCATTAACATATTCAATTATATATTTGAGAGATCTTTTAAATATTATCCATAGTAATAATCTTATTTCATTAATAAGATTTAAAATAATATCTATACAAATAAGAATGAATCTGTTTTTTTTATAGAATGATTTTTTATTACTTAAAATTTCGGCAATATTAAATCTCAAATATCCTCTTATCCCATTTAAAGTTAAAAAATCTGTGTATGTATTGGTTTTATCAAATACTGCTTTTGATTGTGGTATAAAATTGGTTATTAGCAAATTTGATTCCCATATTTCATTTGCATGGTTCATTAATTTCAAAGCAATTCCTTCCTTTCGATATAAAGGTTCAATCCACATGCAACTTAACCATGCCACTTTAAATTTTTTACCGGCATTAAAAACAAAATCCGGTAATGCCCCTAAGTAGCCAATAAACCTATTATCATCGTATGCCAGAAATAACACTTTGTCATCCTTATCCCCCCTTGGATTATTAATATTGGAAATCGCACGTAATTTACTGATTGGTATATGCTGCAATTCCTTATATTCATCAGAATTTATAAATTCCTTAAGTTGTGAAATTTTAATGTCTTTAATATTAATCATTTAATTTCTGATTATTTTATTTTTATTAAAAACCGATTTAATAATATAATAAAAATATTCAATTTTAATTCTATGTCTTCCATTTAAGTCATATTCATCCATTGGTATTCTATGAATATTATTTTCAATACAATCCTTCTTTATTCCTGAACTGCCAGCTGTAAAGTCTATTGAATTATCAATGTTTATCTCCCTGAAGAATTGTCTGGATACATCGCAGTCAGTGAAAGGGAAAGAAAATACCCTGTAATTCAGTTTAAATTCATTGGTAACATCCTCAATACTTTGCCGTGTTTGTTTAATCTGTTCATCAAACGGTAAATAACGATATTCAGGATGATCGATACTATGGGCTCCAAATGTAAATCCCTTTTTAATTAGCTCATGAATTTGATGTGCAGTAAGATAGGGTTGTTCTTTTACGAGGTATTCCCTGAAGTTAAAACCCAAAACACCTGCCAGCTCATCCAGTTTGATTTTGTTATTATAATTTATTTTTAATAACTCCGATTTATAGTTTAATGCTGACATATTATTATCTGAAAACCAATTCCTGAGAGTTTTCCATTCTTTTGATTTCCTGTTTACTTTATTTAATAATTCTATCAGTATACTTGCTTTATATCTGAAAAATAAGTCTATATTATCAATGAATGCCGGATTTAAGAAACATGTTGCAGGGATGCCCTTTTCATGCAAAATAGGTGATATTACATGATAAAACTCTTTTAATCCGTCATCAAATGATATAAAAAACGAATTTGAGGGTGGTCCCGTTTTATTTCTTATCAGTTTAATTAAATCGAACAAATCGACAGGTTTAAAATATTTCACTAAAAAATCCAGATCAGATGTAAAAGAGTCAACATTCTTATATCTATATAAATTTATAATATGGGGTAAATAATTATCACTTACTAAATGATAGCAGGGAAGAATAAATTTCTGTTTTGTAATTTTAATCAGGAACCTTATTGGCAGAATATCTGCTAATAAGTTATATTTATTATAAATTAATTTCTTAAAATTCAGCACTTTCCGAATAATAGAATATTATTTTAAAAATCTTATAAACCAGGGCAGATTGTTCCTGTAAATATATGGATATCCAACCGGCTCAGCCCCAAATGAACGGTTAAAATATGCTATCCCCTTAATGTTTGAGCCCGAAAAGTCGAAAATCATACTTTTCCCGGAATTATATTCAATTACATTATTTACCAGCAGATACATAGCCTGAGAGGATTTCCCCTCATCCGACGAAGCGCAGACAGAAAAGATACACCTCTTTGAAGTGAATAAAAAAGATCCCACGGCACACGGATTATTTTCCCTGGTCACTACCCTGTATAATTTACCGCTGCCGCTTTTTAATGTAGTATCAAGTATTATTTTCAGTGTCTTATAATTCTCCCTGTTCAATTCGGGCAACCTGCCACCTAGATTGGCTTTTATAAACTCCATAAATTCCCATGCCGAGATATTTTCATCAACAGCGAGTTTTGCATCAAGGGCTTTTTTAATATTTCTCCTGCAGTTTCTCGAATATGAACTATATATTTTTGAATAAGCACCTGATATATCAAGCTCATAGTTGGAATTCATATTTACTGCAAAGGAGTCAGTACTTATATGATTAAACGTGTTCATATTTATCTGGATCAGCCTGAATTTTTCAGGAATACTATTTATAAATTCCCTGATTTTGTCATTATCAGCTTTTTTTATTGAAAATACTCCCAGTTGCTGCGCAAAATAAGGCCCATATAAATAACAGATACCGAATTTCCTGTTCCATGTAAGAGGCATGACTGCTTCATAATCACCTTCAATCAATGCATCCCAGCCAGGACTGACAATATCGAGATACCACGAATAAGCATAAATAAGCTCATTTACCGAACCGGAAATACAGTTATCCCATTTTGCTTTGTCTATTTCATTATGTCTGAGGTAACGAATCAAGAGATATTAGATTTAAGATTAAAAATCAACTATTTAGAATCTTTGATACAATCATCAATTGTAAACCATTAAGCCCTGCCCGCCGGAGCTTCAGCGCAGGCGGGGTATACCGTTTTAAGCATTTCTTCGTACACTCTCCTCCACCCTTTCCATTGTCCTGTTTCAGAGAGTGACTCATTGTGCCATAAGCTTACAAAAGTACCATTTACATTCTTAACTTTTGAAACCATTTCTTTTATTTTATTAATAGCTTCATCGGGGCCCAATCTCATATATTCCTTTAAAGTTACGTCCATTACGGTGAATGGTATCAAAGTCAGGTCTGTTACTTTTTCTTCCGGTAGATCGTAAAATCTGAAAGGTGTGCATATTCCTGCGCGAAAACCGGCTGCTGAGCTGTAACCCAGCGAATAGTCCTCTGTTATGCCTGAATTAATAAGCCTTCTAAAGGTTTCGGGAAACCTGATAACTAAAAAGTGCTGCCTGCTCTTTTTAACAGCCGTATTAATTATTGAAGAAAAATTCCTTATTTCCTGATCAAGAATCCCGAACTTTTTACTGGAGTTATATGAAGGGTGTATACCTACCTGAGAAGATTTAAACTTATCTAAAACAAGGTTTCTGAAAACCTCCTTCCTGACAGGAACATTCTTATCATACCGGCCATACTTTCCGGCAAGGAAAAAATACACGGAATTAAACCCGTATTTGCTTTCCTGCTCTTTTAAATAATCAAAAACGTAATAAGGATCTTCATCGGCCCCTGATAAAGTGCGCAGCCTTTTGCCAAAATCATGTAAATCAAATCTTAATGCAGACCTGACAAATGCGCCGGCAGTTCTGAAAAATCCTTTATGAAGGTATGCCCATGCACTGTCTATATCAACAGTGGATATATATTCAAATTCCTTATTACGAACCGCAAGTCCGCTATACATCTCCGCAATAATATTTCCCAGTTTTACGGCCCACTGATTTACCACAGGCTCGTCTAAAAATCCATTCCTGAATGCCAGGCTCTGATCTGCCTCAAATCTGCCGTATTTGTCTGCTGTAAATGACAGGTATTCCTCGTATCTTGATAGCAGGTAAAAACCGGCTGCAAAGATGTCAAACGGGAATCCGCATCCCGGCGAGGTCTGAAAGAAAATTTTCTGCTTATCCCATTCGGAAACAGTAATTTCCTGCCCAACAATATTATTCGCGAAGATTACAGGATGCGGAGTGATCCATAACGAATTATCGCCGAAAGATTTTTCAGAGTAATTGATCTTTGGCCCATTATAGTTTTTAAACCGCTGCACATTGTGAGTTAACTCAAAGTGTATACCCAACATCCCGGTCAACAGAATATCTGAAATATACCTTAATCTTGATGAATCTTTATATGAATATATTAATAAATTCATGCAATAAAAATAATCAATAGACTTTTAATTACAATTTATATGCTGATGTCTTTTTATATTTATTAAACAATTTGAAAAAGTCTTATTTTTAATGTATCTTGATAATAAAAAAATTTTTCATTACTATTACATAACATTATATTTGTTAAATACGCCTGTATAATAACGTAAATATTGCATTCCAATTATTATGAAAAAAATATTTCACATGACGGTCTCCTTGTCATTTCTGTTTTTACTTTTGCCAATTGACAGTATAAATACTCTTGCGCAAACATCGGCGAGAATTGAGAATACAAGACTGGAAATAGATGAGGGCAGGTTAATTATCAACTATGATCTTGTTTATACAAGGCATAATGAAAGATTTAACGTATGGGTCAATATAACTAAACCATCGGGACAGAAAATAAACACAAAAAATATTACAGGGCATATCGGCCAAAACATTGCCGGAGGAAAAGGACTTATCATAGTATGGAATTATGAAAGTGACGGCATAGACTATGAAGGTGAGGTGGATGTGCAGGTAATGGCTGAACTTATGGCAGCCAGCAGCCTGAGAATTGAAAAAGTACTTCTTAAATCCGCTGTTTTACCTGGCTGGGGACTTTATGGCATGGAAAAATCAAGTCCCTATTTCCTTTTTGGAGTTGCCGGATATGGTTCGATTGCTGCAGCTTTAATATACAACAGCAAATCGGATAAAACATATACTGATTACCTGCATTCAACCGATATTTATAAAAGAGAGTCTTTATATAGCGATTATACCAGGCAAACCAATGCCTCAAGGATATTTGGAATAACAGCTGCCGCTATATGGATTGCTGATTTTGGATGGGCAACAATAAAGTATCTGAATAAAGCAAATACTGTCGCCTCCAATCCAGGCAGGATAAATATCCATATAGGATACGATTATTATGCATTCGGGAATGCTCCCGTGCTTTCTGTGATGTATAATTTCTAATTTATATCTATATTTGTTTGTCAGTAACCCTTTACAAATAAAATCATGAGAGCAATTAATCTATTAATAACAAAACTAATAGTGGTTGCAATCTTTATATGTTTTACTTATTCCTTGCAGTCACAGGTAATCCCGGGGCAGGTAAAGACAATTAAACTTACTGCACCCCGGAAAAAAGAAACGGTGGAGATCAGGGGTTTCCCCAGGCTCCAGATAGAAAAGCAAGTACTCACTGATGAAAATAATAACAATGTTCTTGAAGCCAATGAATCCGCAAAACTTGAATTAAAAATCAATAATCTGGGAAATAATATAGCAAAAAATGTCAGAATAAATATGCATCTGACAGACGAAACCTTAAAGGGACTGTTATATGATTCTGATATTGATATCGGTGATTTGATGCCTCATGAAAGCAAAAGTGCAACCCTGGTAATTGCTGCTGATTATAAAGTGCCGAAAGCCACAGCCCGGTTCAAGCTCGAGGTGATGGAGGAAAACGGATTTAATGTTCCTCCCGTTTATCTGGACATAGCTGTAAGGCCTGAGATGGGAACTTTTACTCTTGGCTGGATATCGCCCGGTATACCCGATACTACGGTCTTTGAACCTGATATGCCCCTGGAGCTAAAGATCCAGTCCGGTTCACCTATAAAAACAATCTCAGTATTTAAAAATGATATAATTCAAATTTCAGATTATGATCTCAGGAAATATAAGAATGTTTACGCATTCAGTCATCCTATTACGCTGTCGGAAGGTCAGAACACAGTAAGAGTAAAAGTTGTAAATGAAGATAATAATGAGATCAGTGATATCAGAAAAATATTTTACCAGAAAGAAAAGCGTCTTGCATTAATTATTGGAAACTCCGACTATATATATGGAGGTTCATTAACTAATCCGGTTAACGATGCCAGGGCTATGGCAGATGCATTAAAGAAAGTGGGATTTGAGGTAATGGAATATGAAAATCTGAAGCAGCCCGACATGAAAAAAGCCATTGATGACTTTGGAAACAAGCTTTACGGTTACGATGTCGGACTGTTTTATTATGCAGGCCATGGCATCCAGTCCGACGGCTTTAATTACCTAATCCCCGTGGAAGCGCAGTTGCTGGCTTATGAAGATGTTGAATACGATTGTGTCAGGGCTGACAGAATACTCAGTAAGATGGAATATGCATCTACGGATGTGAATGTCCTTATTCTTGATGCCTGCAGGGATAATCCTTTTGAAAGGAAGTGGAACCGTGCAGCCGCAGGGAAAGGACTGGCATTTATGGATGCTCCTTCGGGATCACTGGTTGCTTATGCAACATCGCCGGGGAGAACAGCAGCGGACGGAGCAGGTAAAAACGGCCTGTACACCGAAGCCCTATTAAAATACATACAGAAACGCGGCCTGCAGATCGAAGAAGTGTTTAAAAATGTCAGGCGTGAAGTGGAATCAAAATCAGGAGGCAAACAGACACCGTGGGAATCAACATCATTAAAGGGATATTTTTATTTTAAGAAGCGATTTGAATGAAATTCGGAGAACTCTTAACTCTTCAAATATATGATTGATTATTAGGTAATTATCTTTATTATTAAAATAATCAAATAAATGAAACTTAAATACACTTACCTGATTATTCCTTTACTAAGTGTTATAATTCCGGTTTTCATCACCTCACTTTTCAATTCATGCGAAAAAGAGGCAGAAAAAGTTATGAAAGTGAAAATCGACAGTGTCAGCAATATCTCAGAATCAAGTGCCACAGTAACCGCTACTGTATTGGATCTTGGCAGCGGGATTGAACAACACGGCCACTGCTGGTCCACCAGTTCCGGCCCGGATTACGGGGATAATAAAACAGAAAAAGGCGCAGTTGATAATCCGGGATCCTATACCAGTAATTTAACCGGACTCCAGGCCGATACCAAATATTATGTAAGGGCTTATATAAAGAGGGGAAGCGATATCCAGTACAGTGATGATGAACTCCCCTTCACTACCGGGCCCGAAGTGATAACAATAACATTGCCTGTTGTAACAACAGGAACAGCCACTGGCATATCAGCCACAGGAGCCACAGTTGAAGGTACTATTGAAAATCTTGGCGACGGAGCTACATCGGTATCAGATTACGGCCATTGCTGGTCAAATATTACATCAACACCAACAATAGACAATCCCAATAAAACATCGTTCGGTGAAAAATCATCGACAGGGATGTATTCCAGCACGCTTGTCGGACTATCGGCAAACACGACATATTTTGTGAGGGCTTATGCGATAAATCCTGCAGGAACTGCATATAGCAGCAGTACCAGCTTTTCAACCCCTTCAAATATAACAATACCGACAGTTACAACCACCGAAGTATCCGAAATCAGTTATAACGATGCTACATGCGGAGGCTTTGTAACTTCTGACGGCGGAGCACCGGTAACAGTCAAGGGAGTATGCTGGAACACATCACCTAATCCGACACTAATAAATTCGTTTACTGAAAACGGCGATGGTCCGGGAATCTATACAAGTTACCTGACAGATCTCGCCCTGAGCACAACATATTATGTAAGAGCATATGCCACAAATAGTATAGGAACGGCCTATGGTGATCAAAAAAGCTTTAAGACCCTGGGCGAACCAAATACTGACTGGGAACCCGGTGATAACTGGCTGGATACGCGTGACGGACAAATATATGCAACCGTCCAGATAGGTTCACAGGTATGGATGAGGGAAAATTTAAATGTAGGAACCCAGATTACAGGTGCCACTTACCCGATGCCTGATACAATAATACAAAAATACTGCTATAACGATAACAGCAGCAAGTGTGATGATTACGGAGGGCTCTATACCTGGGATGAGATGATGGGATACGTATATACCGAATCAACTCAGGGTATATGCCCTGACGGATGGCACCTGCCGTCAGACCTGGCATGGAAAGAAATGGAAAGTTATCTTGGCATAGATGGTTCCGAACTGGATGTTATTGGTTTAAGGGGCACAGACGAGGCATATTTGCTGCTGGACGGCGGTGAAACAGGATATGATGCACTAATGTCAGGTTACCGTGAATATTCCACGGATGAGTTCAATTTCGAGGATGTTTATGCCTACTTCTGGACAACAACCGAATATGATACTTACTATCCTATCTACCGGTTATTGCACTGGAATTCAGGATTGATAGGCCGTGGCTGGGATTATACTTACCAGGCTGCCTCGGTTCGCTGTATTAAGGATTAAAACATGATTTAAAAATTAGCCATGTATATGTTCAGATATTATCATGATTCACTCGTGGCAGGTTTTATTCTTCCAATCCTGATCCTGCTATCTGCTTCATCGTGTAAAAAGGAGAGTGAAAAAATCATGAGTGTTAGTAATGACAGTATATCGGCAATTTCATACACATCGGCCAAAGCATTTGCAACAATAATTGATATAGGTGAAGGTATTGAGCAGTACGGACATTTCTGGTCAACAAGTGCGTCCCTCACCGAAGTGGATAATGAGGGTAAAACACAGCACGGATCCACACATTTGACAGGTTCCTTCAGCAGTGATATGACCAACCTGTCTCCCGGCACAAAATATTATGTCAGGGCTTATATAAAGAACTCTGGTAATGTGGTTTACGGAGATGATATTCTGCCTTTCCATACCTTATCAACTGGTTTGCCTGTCGTAACTACCGGAACGGCCGGAAGTATAACCGAAACAGGTGCTACTATAAGCGGTAGTCTGGAAAACCTTGGCTCCGGAGCATCATCAGTATCCCAGCACGGTCATTGCTGGTCAAATGAGACAACGACACCAACACTGGCTGATAACTCAACCTCACTTGGCTCAAAAAATACTGCGGGCACATTTGAAAGTGTTATTGTGGGGCTTTCACAGGGCGAACTGTATTATGTAAGGGCATATGCAACAAACAGTGTGGGCACAGCATACGGTGATGCTATAAGTTTTGTTACTTTGACTGCAGCGGGTGTACCGGCAGTAATAACAGGAACAATTTATAATATTACGGAAACCAGTGCTACAGCAACAGGCAGTCTGGATGACATGGGCTCCGGAGCATCATCGGTGATCCAGCACGGGCATTGCTGGTCAAATTCAACAAGCACACCCACAATAAGCGATAATTTAACTGCTCTTGGTTCAAGAAGTACAACAGGGGATTTTGAAAGTCCACTGACAGGCCTGTCACCGGATAAAACTTATTATGTAAGGGCGTATGCCACAAACAATGCAGGGACAGGTTATGGCAGCATAAAAAGTTTCAGCACGGCAATTACGGTGGGTGTTCCGGAATTAACAACTACTGCTGTCAGCTCAATAACAGGAACTACTGCAACCAGTGGTGGTACAATCACCTCTGAAGGAGGCTCAGCTATAACTGCCAGAGGAATTTGCTGGGACGAAAGTGCCGGTCCGACTACTTCCGATAATTACACATATGAAGGCAGCGGAGCAGGTTCATTTGAAAGTACGATGACCGGACTTGCACAAAAGACGAAATACTATGTGAGGGCATACGCCACAAATGCAAGTGGTACAGGTTACGGCAACGAGATAGTATTCACCACAAATTTTGATTGCGGAACACGGTACACAGATTCGCGGGACGGAAAAAGTTATCTGACAGTTTTAATCGGTGACCAGTGCTGGATGGCTGAAAACCTGAATGTCGGCGATAAAATAACAGGAATGAAAATTCCGGGTAATAACGGTGTTATTGAGAAACATTGCTATAATGATGATGAGGCCAATTGTGATCTTTATGGAGCATTATACCGGTGGAATGAAATGATGAACTATACGACAGTTGAAATGACCCAGGGTATTTGTCCCAAAGGGTGGCATATTCCATCTGACTATGAATGGAAGATTCTTGAAAATGAACTGGGCATGGGCAAGGCAGAGGCTGACGCCGCAGGATGGAGAGGCACAGATGAGGGGGGCAAACTGAAGGCAGCAGGCACAACATACTGGGAGGACCCCAACACAGGAGCAACGAATTCATCACTCTTCACTGCCCTTCCTGCAGGAGGTCTGGACAATGCGGGAAATTTTAGCGGCCTGGGTTATTATACTGATTACTGGACATCTACCCTTATAATTGATACCCAGTGCTGGTATCGCTATTTAAGTGCAGACGAAAGCCGGATATATAGGGTTGATGGTAACAGGGATTATGGTACATCAGTTAGGTGCGTGGAAGACGACTGATATTACAAATCAAGCTCCACTACTGTAATACCTGCCCCTCCCCTGTCAGCATGCTCATCCCTGCAAGATTTTACTATATCCACGGTTTTCAGGTAATTCCTGACAACACTTTTCAGTATGCCGTCACCCTTGCCATGTAAAATACGGAGCTCACGGACTGCCACCATAACCGCATCATCAATAAATCTGGTTACAATATCCAGGGCTTCATCGGCCCTCCTGCCACGTATATCTATGTCGGACTTAAATGTCAGTCTGCGCTCACTTATGCCACGGGAAGACACATCTGAAATGCTGCCTGCCTTTTTAAATTTCTTATATTCATCCTCTCCTGCCTTCTTAAGCTTCATTTCCTTAACCGTAATAATCATATTGCCAAATGCGACACTTACATTGTCTTTATTTATTTCAATTACTTCACCCGCAGTATCCTGTTCATATAATTTTACTATGTCACCAACCCTTATTTTTGCATCCGGCATCCCTTCCTTTTCAGTTTCAGGTACATGACCATCTTTGGCCTGCCCCTCCACTCGCAGCTTCTGTTCCTGCTTCCTTAATTTACCAAGCCTGCTTTCAATTTCAGTATCTTCTCTATCATTCGCGATCTTCATGGATTTTCTGTATTCTTCAAAATCTTTCCTTGCCCTCCTTGTTCTCTCCTTCTCGGCCTGGCTTTCCTTTATGACCCTTATTGCTTTTTCTATTTCCCTGTTTGCTCCTGACAGTATATCTTCAGCATCTCTCTTTGCCTTATCAATAATCTTCTTTCTGAATTCCCTGGCATCATTAAGCTCTGCTGAGTACTGTTCAATTATCTGTTCCAGTTTTTTCCCGGCTGTTTTAATCCTGTCTCTTTTATCCTCCCAGTATTTCCTGTCACGCTGTATCTCCCTTAAATACCTGTCAAGCCTTATATGGTCCTGTCCTATTCTTTCCGATGCATTTTTTATTATTCTCTCCGGCAGTCCGATCTGCCTGGCAATGTCCAGTGCAAAGGAGCTGCCCGGCTTTCCTATCTGAAGTCTGAATAAGGGCTGCATTTTACTGCTGTCAAAGAGCATTGCCCCGTTTATTATTCCTTCTGCTGAAGATGCATAGTGTTTAAGGTTAGTGTAATGAGTGGTGGCTACTCCAAAAGTTTTATTTTTATTCAGGTCGTCAAGTATAGCCTCGGCAATAGCTCCGCCGAGCATAGGCTCAGTGCCGCTCCCCAGTTCATCTATTAACACCAGTGACCTGTCACCTGCATTTTTTATAAAATATTTCATATTAAGCAGATGGGAACTGTATGTACTCAAATCATTTTCCAGCGATTGCTCATCACCGATATCAATGAAAATATCCTTAAAAACCGAGGCTTCTGAATTTTCACTTAAGGGCACAAGTAACCCGCATTGAAGCATATACTGGAGTAACCCGACAGTTTTCAGGCAGACGGACTTCCCCCCTGCATTGGGTCCGGATATTAATAACAGTCTTTTTTCATTACTTAAATTAATATCAAGTGGCACCACCTCCCTGCCTTCTTTTTTGTGAGCTAAAAGCAGCAACGGGTGCCTGGCATTTATCCACCTGAATTCCTGAGTATCAAACAATGAGGGCCTTACAGCATCGATCTTAATGGCAAATAAAGCTTTGGCCCTTGTAAAATCGATCGTTCCCAGGAAATCATATGAAAGCAGCAAATCGTCAAGACAGGGCCTTACCGAATCGGCGAAATCCGTGAGTATCCTTATAATCTCCCTTCTTTCTCCAAATTCAAGTTCCCTGATTTCATTATTTAACTCAACTATTTCAGCAGGTTCAATAAAAGATGTTTTACCGCTTGCAGACTCATCATGGATAAAGCCACTGATCATTCTTTTGCAGGTTGAAGGAACAGGTATAACATGCCGGCCGTCACGCATTGATAATTTAGTATCTGCCTCAACAAATCCCTGGTCAATTGCAGACTTTAAAATAACCTGCAGTCTTCTGCCAACTATTATTTGTTTTTGCCTTATCCCCTTCCTTATTTGTTCCAGGGCCGGTGATGCGTTATCTTTTATCTTCCCGTCTTTTGTGAGAATAGAATCAATTTTCTCAGATATAAAAGGATATATCTTTATTTCAGCAGCCAGTTTTTTCAGAGCCGGGTATTTGTTCTTATCACCATGTTCTTTAAAAAACCTGGTTACTGACCTTATTGTATCATATGAACGTTTAAGATCAAATAATTCCTCCTGATCAGGATATGCACCCTCAACCTTTATCCTTGCCAGGCACGGTGTGATGTCGAAATAAAAATTAACCGGGAAATTATCTTCGTGTATACATATTTCTTTTAATTCGGCCGTTTCATTTAGCTTTTCCCGTATTAATTCAAAAGATATTAAATACTTAATGTCATCAACCTTATTCTTGCCGATGTCACTTAAGCAGTAACCCTTTATTAAATCCCTGATTTTATCAAAACCTATCTTATTTTCAAAATCAGCAGGAAAAACCATATTGTTGATTATACAATTTTCTAATACCCGAACAGGGGATAATCTTTCATCATTTTATTTATCGTCTGCTTTACATTCCGGATTATTTTTTCATCTTCGATGTTCATTATTACCTCATCAATAAGTTCGACAATTGTTATAATTCCGTCCTGTTTAACTCCCCTTGTTGTGATAGCCGGAGTACCCAGTCTTATACCTGAAGTCTGAAATGGTGATCTTGTATCGAAAGGTACCATATTTTTGTTTATTGTAATATCGGCACTTTGCAGGGCATTTTCAGCCATTTTCCCCGAAATCTCGGGAACCTTCGGCCTCAGGTCAATTAAAATCAAATGATTGTCAGTACCGCCTGATACAACCTTATAGCCTTTTTCAATAAATTTCTGAGCCATGATATAGGCATTATCCCTGACCTGCCTGATATACTCCCTGTAGCTGTCGGTAAGTGCTTCCCCGAATGCAACAGCTTTGGAAGCAATGACATGTTCAAGGGGTCCTCCCTGTATACCCGGGAAAACAGCCGAATCCAGCAACTGTGACATGGTTTTTACTGTTCCCTTGGGAGTTGTCAGTCCCCAGGGGTTTTCAAAATCTTCTCCCATGAGTATCATTCCCCCCCGCGGCCCGCGCAGTGTTTTATGAGTTGTTGTTGTAACTACGTGGCAGTAGGGGAAAGGATGATTCAGGAATCCCCTGGCGACCAAGCCTGCAGGATGGGCAATGTCAGCCATTAACATTGCTCCCACGCGGTCCGCTATCTCGCGCATTCTTTTGTAATCCCAGTCTCTTGAGTAAGCTGAGGCCCCTGCCACGATCAATTTAGGTTTCTCTTTTAATGCCGTCTCTTCCATCATATCATAATCAATTACTCCTGTATCTTCGCCTACAGTATATGCAACAGCTTTATACAGGATACCTGAATAATTTACGGGTGAGCCGTGAGTTAAATGGCCCCCATGAGAAAGATCGAGTCCGAGTAAGGTGTCCCCGGGTTTCATAATAGCCATCATCACTGCTTCATTTGCCTGGGCTCCCGAATGGGGCTGAACATTTGCCCACCCCGCATTAAAAAGTTCCCTGGCCCTGTCTATTGCCAGTTGCTCAACCTCATCTATAAATTGGCACCCTCCATAGTATCTTTTGCCGGGCAGTCCCTCAGCATACTTGTTTGTCAGGCACGAACCCATTGCTTCCAGAACCTGGTCACTTACAAAATTTTCTGACGCTATCAATTCAACTCCCTGTAGTTGGCGCTGTCGCTCTTTTTCAATAAAACCAAAAATCTTTGTGTCCCTGTTCATTTCATTAAAATTTTATATTGTTGTTTTTGTAAAATTAGTTCATAAAGATATTAATACAATTCGTGTTATAAAGAAATAAAAACAAATCTTTAACACAAAATTTTTATTACGGTAAAAAGTTTTTATTTTTATATCTGTAACCCGTAAAGAGAAAAATTATGAATACAAAAAACTCATCAAAAGAACGCCCTACATTCCTTACGGTTGTTTGTATTATAAGTTATGTAGGATTGGGCATGAAAATTCTAAACAGTATATCAGGGGCAATATTTGGTTTATTTACTTCTCATTTCGAACCCTTTGCCAGGGATTTTATCAGCCAGAATATGGCTTATAGTGATATACCTGAGCATATCAGATATATCGTTGCTGATTCATTTCAGGTATTATATAAAGCTATGGAGAATGCCACTTCAATATCATTACTGACACTTGTATTATCAGCAGCTGCTCTTTTCGGAGTAATAATGATGTGGAAGCTTAAAAGGGCGGGTTTCTATTTATATACAGGATCAAAAATCTTTACTTTAATGGTGCCATTTATATTCCTGGGTTTCAATTTCTTTACCCTTATAGCAGTTAGTTCCGCAAGCTTTTTCGTCATCATTTTCATTATACTGTACGCAGTGAACCTGGAACACATGAATTAAACCTGTTAATCATCTGAAGTATAATACAAATCTTTTAAACAATATTTAAATAATGGCTGAACAAAAGACAACACCACAAATCAAGCAGCAACTGCCAAATGCATCAGCTGTGCTCGTATTGGGAATACTATCTATTGTATCGGGATGTTTTATTTTAGGACTGGTTCTTGGTATAATCGGATTAGCTATATCGGCGAAAGATAAAAAAATGTATGACGAACATCCGGAGGGCTATACAGGCTATGGAAGCTTAAATGCAGGAAGGATATTATCAATCATTGGAATCGTGATTGGAGGCCTGACTATATTGATCTGGATTATCTGGGTGTTAATTTTAGGTGGAGCATTTCTTACCTTTTTAAATGGAGCTTCATTTTAACTTTCCGGGCTGGCTTGAAAATCATCTTCTGCCATGTGCATATAAGCAATTATTCGGTATTGAATGCCCCTTCTGTGGCTCCCAGAGAGCTCTCATCGCGCTTCTGAAGGGAAATGTTATTGAAAGTATAATACTCTATCCTCCATTAATACCGGCTTTAATATTGATAGCTGCGTCATTATTGCAGATACTGTTCAGATTAAAACACGGTTGGAAACTTGTTAGAATAATGCTGAAAGCTGACTTTGCAATTATTATGATCAGTTATTTTTTAAAATTGTTTAATGTATATTAAACAGATTTGTATTATTCTTCGGAGATATCAATCAGCCATTTCCTGTAAACTGAGAATAACTTTGATTTTGAAATAAATCCTATATACTTGCCATTATCAATTACCGGCAGGTTCCACATATCATTTTCTTCAAATTTCTTCATCACCTCTTCCATGGGTTCATCAGGTGAGACATATGTTGGAGGCAGGTTCATAACATCCCTGACAAATGTAGTGGAGTACATATCGACATTAAAAATTATATGCCTGATATTATCCAGCAGTACTATTCCGACCAGCATATTATCTTTATTTACCACCGGAAATAAATTTCTCTTTGATTTTGCTATTATCTCTACCAGCTTTTTAAGTTTATCATCAGGTGATATTTTCTGAAAATCGTCTTCAATAATTTTGCCCATCTCGAGCAATGTCAGTATTGCTTTATCTTTATGATGGGTGATAAGTTCACCTCTCTTGGCCAGCCTGCTTGTATAAATTGAATGGGGTTCAAAATATATTACGGTTATATAGGCTATTGTGGATGTTATAATCAGGGGAATAAACAGTCCGTACCCCCCCGTTATCTCTGCAATAAGGAATATAGCGGTTAAAGGCGCATGCATCACCCCTGCCATAACACCTGCCATGCCGACAAGTGCAAAATTACGCTCCGAAACATCAATAAAACTGAAATTATTTATAAGCTTAGCGACAACATATCCTGTTATTCCGCCTGTAAACAATGTCGGGGCAAATATGCCACCAACGCCTCCGCTACCTGTGGTTACGGACATGGCTATTACCTTAAAGACTATTATCAGGCCGAGAAAGCCTATAAATACCCAGAAATAATCCTGATAAGCATAAAACATGCTTCCATATGTTATCTCCTGTGCATTTCCCCGCAACAGGGCACTTAATACTTCATAGCCCTCTCCGTACAGGGGTGGTAAAAACAATATCAGCGTACCGAGGAGAATCCCTCCTATTGCCAGCTTTGTAAGCGGATTCTTTATTTTCTGAAAAAAGGATTCAATATTTATATTAATCCGTGTAAAGTAAAAAGAAACAAGCCCGCTGAAAATTCCCAGGAATATGAACCATGGTATATTTCTGAGTACAAATGGCTCGGTAAGCTGAAATGAAAACATTACTTCTTTACCCAGCAGAAAATATGAAACTGTTGCTCCTGTCACCGCCGATATAAGTAAGGGTATTATTGACCACATCGTCAGGTCGAGCATCAGAACTTCCAGTGAAAAGACCACAGCTGCTATAGGGGCTTTAAAGATTCCTGCAATAGCTCCCGCTGCGCCACATCCAATGAGTATAGTCGTTGTCTTATAGTTCATATGGAGAACCCTGCCCAGATTTGAACCAATAGAAGACCCCGTTAAAACTATTGGTGCTTCCAGTCCGACTGACCCTCCAAAACCGACGGTCAGCGTACTGGCAATAAATGAAGAGTAATTATTATGCGATTTAATAATACTGTTCTTTTTCGAAATAGCATATAAAATTCTGCTTATGCCATGTCCTATATTATCTTTGATGAAAATCCTTACGAACAGGACGGTTAAAGTAATTCCTATCAGGGGACATGCAAGGTACAACAAATTAATATTCTCTATGTCCAGTTTATGTATCAGGAATTCGTTAGCATAATACAGTGTATTCTTCAAAATGACTGCAATAACTCCGCTAATTATTCCCAGGAAAAAACTAAGAATATAAACGAACTGATGATGTTTCAGATGCCTGCCCTGCCAGATAAGGAACTTCCCTAATAATTTTGTCATATTCATATATACAACCAGTTGGATATATTATTGATACATTTAATGTTCGGAAAAATCACTAAGCAGCTTCCTGTAAGTTGAAAATAATTTAGCCCTGGACACAAATCCGATGTATTTACCTTTCTCAATAACTGCAATATTATACCTGTCACTGACCTGGAACTTTCTGGCTATCTCCTCCATTGTATCTTTAGGATCAATAACATATTGAGGCATAAACATCAGATCCCTGACATAGACATTTTCATACATATCCTGGTTAAACATAATATGCCTTATATCATCCATTTTAATAATACCCCTGAAAGTATTATCCTTTTCAACAACAGGAAAAATATTCCTGTGGGCTTTGGTTATTATCCCGATAAGATCACCAAGGGTATTATTCGGACGCAATTTATTAAAATCAGTTTCAATCAGATCCTTCACATCCAGCATCATCAGCACTGTTTTATCCTTATGATGTGTCATAAGTTCACCGCGACGCGCCAGGTGAATAGTATATACTGAATTCGGTGTAAACACCTTCACCGTGGCATATGAGATTGCCGCCACTATCATAAGAGGCATAAACAATTCGTAGCCGCCTGTAATTTCTGCAATTAGAAATATTGCTGTAAGAGGTGCATGTATAACTCCTGCTATAAGTCCGGCCATGCCGACGAGTGCAAAATTTCTCTCCGATAATGATAATCCGAAATTATTAAGGACATTTGAAAATAACAGCCCTGCATTGGCTCCCGTAAAAAGTGCAGGTGCAAAGAATCCGCCTACTCCCCCGCTCTCAAAGGTTATTGATGTTGCAATTACTTTAAATAACATAACAAGCATAAAAAACGCAGTTACAACCAGGAATTTTTTCTCCACATTTTCATAAAAAGCGCTCTCGAACAGATAGCTAAAATCACCGTTTAAGCTGTTGTTTATTGCAGAATAACCCTCTCCGTATAATGAAGGTAACATAAATATTAACAGGCCTAAAGATATCCCGCCAATAGTTAGTTTCGCAAATATATTACCGATCTTGTCAAATAACCCTCCTATAAAAACGTGCATCCTGGTGAAATAAACACTCAGAAACCCCGTAAAAATTCCCAGTATTATATAATATGTCAAATCGTGCATGACAAACTTTTCCTTAATTTCAAATGTATAGAGGAAATTCTGGCCCAGGAACAAATATGAAGTCAGTGTAGCGGTAGCCGATGATATTAATAAAGGTACGATAGCAGCCATGGTAAGGTCAAACATTATAACTTCAATGGCAAATACTATTGCAGCAATAGGGGCTTTAAATATGGCAGACATGGCTCCGGCACAGGCACAACTGAGCAGTAAAATGATCTGCTTGTAATTCAAATGCAGCAATCTTCCCAAATTTGATCCTATTGCTGCACCTGTTGCAACAGTAGGACCCTCCAGTCCCACCGAGCCTCCGAAACCAACAGTCAGTGCACTGGAAATTATGGATGAGTACATATTATGCCGTCTGATAATCCCGTTCCTTTTTGATATTGAATAAAGTACATTAGGAACACCGTGTCTTACAGGATTTTTATTTATGTACTTTATAAATAATACTGTTATCAATAATCCGATAAGGGGATAAAATATATATAAATACTCACTGTTATTTGCAGCAAAATAGTCCAGATACTTTTGTATTATATGCACCAGATTTTTTATGACTACAGCAGCCAATCCCGAAGCAAGGCCAACAATAATGCTGAGAATTAATATAAACTGCCTGTCTTTTATATTATTCTTCCGCCAATTTATAAATTTCGCCAGTAATGAGGGCTTTTTCATAACCAGGCAAAAATAAGTGTTAGGATTCTTATTCTAAAACAGAATAACTATAATTTTTTTAAGTTTGTATTAATAATGTAAAAATAACTTTATTAATTTATAAGGATACATAATTCAGCAAAAAGTATATTGTTAGGATGCCCACAAAGAACTTATATCCTTTATTAGCTTTAATTCTTGCATTTAACCTGACAGTCAGTTTGTTTTGCCAGTTTGCGGAAAAGCCTGCTCCACCGGGTGTATATTATGTTACAGTGGAGCCGGAGACAGGGAATGTGAAAATAGTATGGATTAGAAGTGCCTCAGATAATGTGCATATTTATATCATTCTGAAAGCCGAGCTTACAGGAGGTCCGAGTTATCCACCTGCATTTATTGAGATCGGAAGAGTACATTCAGAGGATTCCGTTTTTATTTACCAGGATTCTCAATCATCCCTGCATTCAGATGGATATACTGTAGAAAGTGTAGATACCATAAATGATCTCAGTGATTTTAATCAGCTTACAGATAGCACGATTTATCTGAGTGCGGCTTTTGATTCCTGCAATTCCTCAATAAGTCTGGCATGGAATGATTATAACCGCTGGAGAGGTCATATTGAAAAGTATAATATATATCAGAATACAAATAATGGAACCTCATCAATAATTCAAACACTGGCTGAGGGAACAAATGACCATGTCATTGAAAATGTCCAGGCAAATTATGATTATGGTTTTTATATTGAAGTACTTCATAATGACGGGATCAGGACATCGACATCAAACATGGCATTAATAAATACAAAGATGACAAGGCCCCCGGCTTTCATAAATGCTGACCGTGCTTCGGCATCTGCAGGTAACAATATAGAGTTATCATTTACAATTGACCCGTCTTCGGAATTAACCAGTTATAAACTCTATCGTGCAGATTCGGCAGAGGGCCCGTTTAATATTATTGACAGTTTCTACCGCCAGGAAAAGAAAATTATCTATGTCGACAATGTTGAATATACTTCAGGAGTATATTATTACAGGCTCGAAGCAATAAATAATTGCAGTCAGGTTACAGCTTTTTCAAATATTGCAAATAACATCCTGTTGTCAGGCAATAATAATAACTTAACAAATTCACTGATATGGAATAATATAGTTGACTGCCGCGGCGATATAGATCACTACTCACTAATTCGCTATAGTGGTGAAGCTTTAAGTATAATCGATACCATATATAAGGGTAAGCTGCTTTTTTATGATGATAAACTTGACAGCCTTTTAAATAATGAAGAATCCGACAACAATTATTTTTGCTATAAAATAGAGGCTTCAGAAATAAATAATCCCTATATTGATAATAATATAAGCTATTCCAATACGGTATGCCTGACAGTCTCCTCCGGTATTTCTTTGCCCAATGCTTTTATTCCAAATGATAATATAAATAATAAATTCGGCCCCATATTCAACTTCAGGCCCGAAGCATACAGGCTGACCATTTATAACAGATGGGGAATAAAAGTCTGGGAAGGAAGTGAACCGTGGGATGGTATTATTAACGGATCTCCTGCTCCCGGGGGATATTATTTATATCATATTAAAGTTTTTAAACCGGATAATGTTCCTGCCGAAAAAAACGGGTTTGTTTTTTTATTTTACCGTTAATATTTTCCTGATTTACAAAGCAGAAAACACTGGAAAATAGTTAAATTTGTATTATGACCACAACACTTACTGTGGAAGATATTGAAATAAAGCAGGCATTTGATGATCTTCTTGCCAACTGCACGCGTTGCAACCAGAAAGGCGACAGGGCCTTAATACGCAAGGCTTTCAAAATAGCGCTTGATGCTCACAAAGGAATGACAAGGAAATCAGGTGAACCCTATATACTTCATCCTATAGCAACTGCTAAGATTGTAGCCAAAGAGATGGGACTTGGTGCAAAGTCGGTAAGCTGTTCCCTTTTACATGATGTGGTTGAAGACACTGATTATACAATAGAAGATATTGAAAATATATTTGGAAAGAAAATTGCTTCTATTATTGACGGGCTGACTAAAATATCAGGGGTCTTTGACAGTAACTCTTCACTGCAGGTTGAAAATTTCCGCAAAATGTTGCTCACCCTGTCGGATGATATGAGGGTCATTCTTATAAAACTTGCAGACCGCCTGCACAACATGAGAACACTTGATTCACTCCCTCCTCACAAACAGATGACTATTGCGAGCGAGACGATCTATTTATATGCTCCCCTGGCTCACCGTTTGGGATTTTATGCTATCAAGACCGAATTGGAAGATTTAAGCCTCAAATACAGATATCCTCAGGTGTATGATGAACTTGTGGAAAAAATTAAGAGCAACGAAAAAAGTCAGCAAAAATTCATAAAAGAATTTGCCAGGCCTATAATAACGCAGCTTAATAAAAATAGTATAACACATGATATAAGCGGAAGGCATAAATCTATCTATTCAATATGGCATAAGATGCAAACTAAAAATGTGCCGTTCGAAGAAATTTACGATCTTATTGCTATCAGAATAATCTTTGATCCTCTCCCGAAAATTCCTGAAAAAACACAGTGCTGGAACATCTATTCTATGATAACCGATATATATATGCCTAAACCTGAACGAATAAGGGATTGGGTAAGTACACCAAAGGCAAACGGATATGAAGCTCTTCATGCTACGGTAATGGGGCCCAGGGGAAACTGGGTTGAAGTCCAGATACGTTCAAGAAGAATGGATGAAATAGCAGAAAAAGGATTTGCAGCACATTGGAAATATAAAGACGACAACTCACAGGAAAGTGAACTCGACAAGTGGGTAAAAAGAATCAGGGACATAATGGAAAGCCCTCATTCAGATGCTTTTGAATTCCTTGATGATTTTAAAATGAATTTATTCGCATCAGAAATTTTTATTTTTACTCCTAAAGGTGATATTAAAACCCTGCCAGCAGAATCCACAGCTCTCGATTTTGCATACGAAATACATAGCGAGATCGGCCATAAAGCGATTGGTGCCAAAGTAAATCATAAACTGGTTCCCCTTAATTATAAGCTCAAAAGCGGAGACCAGGTAGAAATAATTACATCAGATAAGTTTCATTCAAGGCGTGAATGGCTCGACAAAGTAGTTACTGCAAAGGCAAAATCCGGCATCAAAACCTATATTAAGGCCGAAACGAAAGACAGGATACAGAAAGGCAAAAAAATGCTTGAAGAAGAATTATTATCTTTAAATTTGAAACCTTCCTCAAGGATATTTAAAAAATTACTGCCCGGTTACGAAGTAACATCCAAAGATGAGCTTTATAGCAAAATAGGTACCGGCATTATCAAACTGAACAACCTTAAAAAAATACTCAAAAAGAATACAAAGAATAAATGGATAAGGTATTGGCAAATTCAATTTGCCAAATCATCGCAAAGAAATAAGAAACCGGTATCTGCAAACAGAACAAAAAAGGCTGATTACAGTTCACCTGTCCTTCTCAAGGAAAATATTGAAGAGGAACAGCCTGAATATACGATTGCCAAATGCTGCAGCCCTATCCCCGGTGATGATGTTATCGGTTACAAAGATAAAAACATAAATTCCCAGGTAATTATTCATAGAAAGAAGTGTCCTAATGCCATTAAACTGCTGTCCAGTCACAAGGAGTTAATTGTTCCGGTGAAATGGACAACTCATAAGGTATTATCCTTCCTCGTTAAGATTGCTATTACAGGAATTGACCACTTCGGTATTTATAATGATATTACTACAGTTATCTCAAAGCAATTAAATGTGAATATAAGAACAATTAATCTTGCCAGTCACGATGGAATCTGGGAGGGGACAATAGACCTTTATGTTCATGATACCAAAGATGTTAATAATTTAATTATGAATATCAGCAAAATTAAAGGCGTTGAATCTGTAACCCGCGTAGAAACTGTATAAATCAATAATTAAATTCATTTAATTAATCTTTATTTTAAAAAAAATTATTTATATTAGCATCTTATTTTTAATTAGTCTAAGTTATGATTTCTGCAGAAATAAAAGAAACAGTCAAAAAGATTTTCACTGATTATCTTGAAAAGAAAGGACACAGAAAAACTCCCGAAAGATATGCAATTCTGGATGAGATTTACTCAAGAAACGGGCATTTTGATATAGAGACTCTCTATATTTTTATGAAAAATAAAAACTACAGGGTTAGCAGAGCTACACTCTATAATACTATTGAACTGTTGCTGGATTGTAATTTAGTATTAAAACATCAGTTCGGGAAGAATATTGCACAATTTGAAAAAGCTTACCAGTGTATGCAACATGATCACCTTATTGATATTAATACGGGCAAGGTCATTGAATTCTGTGATCCGCGGTTAAGGGAAATAATTAATACAGCATGCGAACTGAACGGATTCACGCCATCCCACCATTCGTTATATATATATGGCACAAAGAACGAAACTTCAAATAAAAAAAAATAATCCTCCTGTTTTCAGCATTTTTTTGTTATTATTTTTTTGCCAATATTTATTAATGCAGGGTGCAAATTGACTAAAATATTTGTACCTTTCGACCCGTTTTGTATTTAAAAAATCTGGATGATAAATGAAAGTAGATGTGTTGTTAGGCCTTCAGTGGGGAGACGAAGGCAAAGGAAAGATTGTTGACGTATTAACTCCTGGTTATGATATTATAACACGTTTTCAGGGTGGGCCCAATGCAGGTCATACACTGGAATTTAATGGTATAAAACACATTTTGCATACTATACCCTCCGGTGTTTTCAGAAAGGATCAGATCAATATAATAGGTAACGGATTGGTATTGGATCCTATAGTTTTTAAAAGTGAAATAGATGCTATAACCAAATTGGGAGTAGATTTAAGTCAAAGGCTGTTTATCTCCAAGAAGGCGCATCTTATTTTACCTTCGCACCGTATTCTGGATGCTGCTTCCGAAGCGGCTAAGGGGCAGACAAAGATAGGTTCAACACTGAGAGGTATTGCTCCTACATATATGGATAAAACAGGAAGAAACGGACTTCGGGTGGGTGATATAAAATCTAAAGATTTCTTTGAAAAATATGAATTTCTGAAATCAAAACACAAGGAGATTCTTAAGCTTTACGACTATACTTACAACATTAAAGAATATGAGGATGAATGGTTTGAAGGAATTGAGGTAATGAAAAAGTATAGTTTTGTTGACAGTGAACACCTTATCAATAACTACCTGAAAGAAAACAAAACGATACTCGCTGAAGGGGCACAGGGAACACTTCTTGATATTGATTTTGGTTCCTATCCATATGTTACCTCGTCAAATACAATATGTGCCGGGGCATGTACAGGTCTTGGCATAGCGCCAAATAAAATAGGAGAAGTATTCGGGATATTCAAGGCATACGGCACAAGGGTTGGCAGTGGCCCGTTTCCTACGGAGCAGACAAATGTCATAGGGAAATTATTGCGTAACAAGGGGCAGGAATACGGGGCTACGACAGGAAGGCCAAGAAGGTGCGGATGGCTGGATCTTCCCGTTCTTAAATATTCGATAATGCTCAACGGGGTTACGCAGTTGTTCATGACAAAGGCAGATGTGTTATCAGGATTTTCTAAAATTAAAGTATGTACAAAATACAGGGTCGGCAGTGAAGAAATAGACTACCTTCCTTATGATCTTTACCAGGTATCGGAGCCAATATACACGGAAATTGAGGGATGGGAAAAGGATATTTCAGGAATAGCTTCAAAAAAGGAGATTCCCGATGAGCTGAATAATTATATGAGCTTTATTGAAAATGAAACAAGTGTACCAATAACCATAGTCTCGGTCGGGCCTGACAGGGAGCAGATAATATTCAGAAAATAAATACAGCAAACAAAGCAATCCTTTATGATTACTCTGTTTTATTAGGTAATTCCAGACCGAAACCGGAGGATTTATCTTCCCTTTTAAGCAGCAAAGCAAAAACCAGTCCGGCTAAGCCCAAAAAACTGAGCATCATGACAGCCTTTGAATAATCAAGAGGCGTAATAATATTAACGCAATAATTGTAAGGAGACCATTCAAAATAATCACTGTCAGCCCAAATGACTTTGCCCCTGCCAAGGGTGATAAGATTATTATCTGTTAATCCCTTTCCTTTTTGCTCTTCAATCCATACTGCTTTAACATCCGGACTTTCAGTACTTATAATAATTTTCAGATCGTCCTCCCTGCTCAAATTATTGATTATATTATCACTGACTGCAAAACTGAAATCACGGTTTATATAAATTTTTTCATCAGCAACAATATTTTCAGTTCCTTTATCCAGCCTTTTTATTTCACAATAGAAAGTGTCTTTAGTTAATCTCATACGTTCAATATCCACGTTAAAAAATTCATCGGGCTTACCTATAACAATACTGTACTTCCCTGAACTATCACTGCGAACCTTATGAGATTCATACCAGATGACCTTTTCATCCGTCCTGTCAGTCGTATCAATAATACTAACCTTTACTTTAAAGGATTTACCGGCATTTGGCTGGTTTGACTTTTTAAGATACAAACCGTCATATATAAACCCTTTTTTTATAACTCCTTCAAATGAAGAAGGTTTAAGGCTTGTTTTATAAAAAGGATTAGTAACGTCAAGAATAAGTCCTATTATCAGGGGGAAAGCCCACAAACCAATATTTTGCACTGAAAACATAAATCCGTAAGCTGTACCTATTTTTTCGGTTTCAACAATTTTTGCAACGGACGGCCACATGGCAGCGGGGACCAGTGAAAATGCAACACCAAGCATAAACATCGGCATATAGGGATTAATCTGAGTAAAAGTGAAAGTGAGATGAACTGCCACCAGTATCATCGAACCCAGGATCATTACAGAGGCGCTTTTACCTTTAATATCAGTATACCATCCGAACAACGGTGTGAAAATAATAGTCCCGAAAGGTAAAATAGAAGTTATTCTTCCGCTAAGTTCTCCCGGCAGGCCGAACTTGTTTTCAAGCATGTCAGTAGCATACTTCAGAAAAGGGAATACTGCCGAATAAAAAGTGACACATAATAGAGTGATATAAACAAAAGAAGGTATTTTAACCAGTTTGAATACATCAGTAATTCTGAATTCCTCATCTGAAGAATGGGATAATTTATACTTCGCAACTCTGTCAAACCGCAAATCAAAAAAGATATAAATAGTAAACGTCAATACGGCGATGGTTAAAAGGCTGGATGCAAACCATATGGGACGATTCCAGAAATTGTCCGTTGAGATACTCCTGGAGAAAAATAAAGCCGTAGCAGTGCCCATTCGTGCTACCGATATATTCAGACCCAGAGCCATAGCCAGCTCCTTCCCTTTAAACCATTTGACAACTACCTTTGATACAACAACTATGCTGGTTTCAGCCCCCAGTCCGAACAGAAAAAATCCCAACGACATCATCTTTATTGCAGGGGAATAAGATTTTAAAAAAGTGCTCATAAAATTATAACCCAACCCCCCGTTATTGAAATATTCTGATGCCCCATATGCTGTGAGAAATGAACCTATCGCCATAAAAACTGTAAAAATAAGGCCGGTAATCCTTATTCCTATCTTGTCAAGAATTATTCCCCCGATAACAGCCATCAACAGGAATACGTTTGGTATTGAATAGGCAGATATAAGGAATCCATAGGCAGTATTGCTAAATCCAAGATGTTCTCTTAATAAATTCTGCAAGGGTGAAAGTGCATCATAAAAATAATAGTTGGCAGCCATCACCAGGCTTACAATAAACAATATAACCCAGCGCAATGATCTTATATTAATTACGTAACTCCTGTTATTGTTCATGTATTCTGACTTTAAAAAGTAATTTGCTAAAAATAAAACTTTTCTTAATTAAAACAATTATTATGTGAAATTAAAATGCAGGGTTAAATAATTTTAGTGCCTGTATAACTTATTTATTTTTTTAAAATTTATTTACATATTTGCTCCTTTAAATCTGCTTAACAAATATATCTTAACATCTATTAAAAAAGATTTTGTAATTATGAAAGAAGCAATTGCCATTTTATGTGCAGGAGGACCTGCTCCGGGAATAAATACTGTTATAGGCTCAGTTACCAAGGTTTTTCTAAATGAAGGCTTTAACGTGCTGGGACTGCATGGTGGCTATAAAACAATTTTTACAGATAATCCTGATTTTGAATATCTTGATTTCGTGTTTGCAGATAAAATTTATAGCACTGGAGGATCAATACTCAGGATGAGCAGGCATAAACCTAAAGACACGGAGTTCAAAACTGACTTCTTCGTGAAGAATAATATAAAGCTGCTTGTTACAATTGGTGGTGATGATACTGCATCAACAGCTAACAGGCTAAGCAAATTTCTGGCTGATAATAAAGTGAAGGTAGCAAATATTCATGTGCCAAAAACTATAGATAATGACCTGCCCTTACCTGAAGGTAATCCGACATTCGGCTATCATTCAGCAAAAGAAGAAGGAGTAAGACTGGCGACAACCATCTATGAAGATGCCCGCACAAGCGGCAACTGGTTTATTGTTTCTGCCATGGGCAGGGAAGCAGGCCATCTTGCATTTGGAATTGGCACTGCATGCCATTATCCTATGATAATTATTCCTGAAATGTTTAATAAGACCAAAGTTAGCTTTGATAAAATCATCAGGCTTATAATTTCCTCAATAGTGAAAAGACTCATCCTTAATATAAGTTATGGTGCAGTTATTATAAGTGAAGGAGTTTTTCACTTTATGAGCGATGAAGAGATAGAAGGAACAGGTATCAACTTTACCTATGATGAGCATGGGCATCCCGAACTGGGTAATGTGAGCAAATCGCATATTTTTAATATATTATTGCAGCACAGGCTGAAAAGAATAAATATTAACGTTAAAAGCCGCCCAAATGAAATAGGTTACGAACTCAGATGCTGCAGGCCTATTGCATATGACCTGGCATACGCCACTTTATTGGGCACAGGTATCATAAAGCTTTACAAAGAAGGCAAATCAGGTTGTATGATAACTGTTGATCAAAAAGGAGATGTCTCCCCACTTTATCTTAAGGATGTTACAGATGAGAATGGCAAAATAAAACCAAGGTTAGTGAATATAGAGTCGGTAAGGGCAAAACTGGTATTTGAAAATAATCTGCATTATATCAAAAAGGCTGATTATAAAGGGGCAAAAAAATATGTGTCTAATCCCGAACATTACGACTTTTTTAAAATCCTAAACTGGTGATAAGATAGTTAAACTTTATTATATTTACTTATAATTAATTTTTTATATTTATCCTGTCATTATATTAATCTGAAAATAATACTTTTAGAAAGTACAACAGCAGCCAAAATTTAAATTTACCAATATGGTCTATGTGAAAAAGAAAAAAGGCACTATTGCCATACTAACCGGGGGAGGAGATGTTCCCGGTTTAAATCCTGCAATCCGTGCCATAACAATTCGGGCACTCAGGGAAGGTTATCAGGTTATCGGTCTGAGAAGGGGTTGGGCCGGTTTGCTGGAGCTGGCAAGAGATAAAAGTACCGATAATACTGATAAATATATTACCTTAACTGAAGAGATAGTAAATAAAGCCGGAAGAACCGGCGGAACATTCCTTCACACTTCAAGGACAAGGCCCAGTCATATACCAAAAGCAAATGTCCCTGAACAGTACAAAAACAAGTATAATAAAGATATTAATGATTTAACGCCGGAAATAATCAGGAATCTGGAATTTCTGAACGTCGATTACCTGATACCAATTGGAGGGGATGATACTTTAAGCTATGGTGTCAGGCTTTATGCTGAAGGTGTAAAAGTACTGGCCATACCCAAAACTATGGATAATGATGTGCCGGGTACGGATTATTGTATTGGCTTCAGTACCTGCATAACACGCACAATCCAGATGTGTAACACACTGAGAACTACTGCCGGCTCACACGAAAGGATACTTGTGCTGGAAGTATTTGGCAGGTATGCTGGTTTTACGGCTATGTTACCAACAATGGCAGGTGCTGCAAACAGGTGTGTCATACCTGAGTATAAATTTGATATTGAAAAACTTACAAAATTGCTTGTCGAGGACAGAAACAGGAATCCCAGTAAATACTCGGTCGTCCTTGTTTCTGAGGGCGCAATGTTTGAGGGTAGCAGTGAAATGATATATAAATCTGCTGAAAAAGATGCATACGGCCATGCCAAATTAGGAGGTATAGGAGATGCTGTTTCAATAAAAATAAGAGAGCTGTCACCCCAGTTTAATAAAAGCAGAAGAATAAATGTAATAAACCAGCAGTTAGGCTATCTCGTAAGGGGTGGGGATCCTGATGCTATTGATTCAATTGTGCCTATGGCTTATGGAAACCTGGCCCTTGATCTTGTACTTAAAGGAATTCACGGCCGGCTGGTTGTCCTCAGGAACGGCAGGTATGATAATGCGCCCATTGACGTTGTTACAAGCACAAATAAGGTGGTGGATGTAAAAAGGCATTATAATGTCGACAGGCTAAGGCCCCACTATAAAAGTTTCGAATTCCAGCCATTATTTATAATGACCGGGCACCATTAAGAGAAAAATGAATCATCAAAGGCAGGCGATATTCAAACATATCGCTTATCTTTTTTTGTAAACCCACGCCCTGGGTGTTATATCGGCTCTTACTGATCCCAGGTCATCCAGGCCGGATCGTAAATCACCGAACGAACCGACAGAAACCATATGATATCCATCGTCTCTTAGCACAATCTCAGCCTTGTAACCCATACCGCGCATCTTCTCTGCATATCTTTCGGCAAATTCGGGTATCATAAAACAGCCGGTGATAACGTAATATTTGTTGCCCGGATGAGAATAGGCGGATTTATACATGTTATCCTCTGAATGAACTGGCAGCGCTGCCTGCTGACTTACTATCCCCGCATCAGCCTGAATCTCTGCTGAGTCAACTTTAAGCGATTTATCCATCTCCGCGGCATAATTAATAAGAGTGTCTACTTTTTTGGAAAATAACCTCTTTTCTTCAAAGTATTTGCACCCGGTAACTAATATCACAGTAATAATGAACAGCAGTATTTTTTTCATTATATAAATAATTTTATAAAAAGCTCACTAAGTTATAATATTTTAAATTGATTTAAAACTATTTATACCTATTCATATCAACAATTTATATAATCAGGGTTAACAACCCCTTATTAGCTCACAAAATATAAATCCCGCAGATTACCGGATAACTGTCCCGTACTTTTTTACAGGATGTTATACTCCAACAGTTATCTCATACTTTATTTTAGCATTGATTTGCATAGCAGCTTCCAGATCCTGGTCCAGATGCAGAGTTATAGTTAATTTATATTCGTCGGCTTCAAGATATTTCTTTAATTCTCCCTGGTAAAAGTCCAGATTTGCAGAAGTCAGACCTTCCTCCACATTGTCCTTTGAGGCAAATACTATCTTATCAAGTCCTTTGGCTTCAATACTTATTTCAATAGATTCAACGGGGTCAAAGTTCCCCTCACCTATAATTTCGACTGTCACATCATTAATCTTTACTGACTTAAGATCTGCCAAATCTTTTCCTTCTGAAGAGACGATGCTGTCTAAATCGGTCTTGAGATACTTGTAATTCTCAACATAATTTCCTGCTTTTTCAGGATTAACAGTAAAATCTACTGATGAATAATCAGTTTTGAAAGTAAAATCCAGGAGATTTTCACATCCTCCTATTACCAATAGTAGCAATATTGAGACCAGCAATGTTTTAAGTATCGGTTTTTTCATAGTTAAAGCAATTAAATTAGAATATATTGATTTTCAGAATAATCTTGGTCTCAAATTTATCAAAAGATAAGAAAAACCAGGCTCAAAATAACGATATTTTGATAAAATAGCAATTATCTTGGATAAAACTACTTAAACCTGTCCGGTTAATTTAATTATAATAAATAAGCATCGGTTAAAAATCTGTATGAAATTAATCAAGCAATAATAATCATTCGGACCTGTAAAATAAGGTTTCATCAATAAGATGATAATATTTTACTACTTAAGCAATTTCCATCCGTATATAAAAGCAAATTCTCAATAAACAACTAATTAACGTCTAAATTCATTACCAATGGATTACAACTGGCAGGAATACACCGTACTTATAACAGAAGACAATGAAATATCCTATAAATATATAGAACTTGTATTATCAAGAAAAACAAATATCAATATTATTTGGGCAGTAAATGGCATGCAAGCTGTCGAATATTGCCAGTTATATGAACATATTGATATTGTATTAATGGACATTCAATTACCTGATATAGATGGTTATGAGGCATCACGTCAAATCAAATCATTCAGACCAAATCTGCCTATTATCATTCAAAGTGCCAATGCCCTTAATGATGAATGGGAGAGATGTCTCGAAACAGGATGTGATGCATATGTTTCCAAGCCCATAGACCTGCATGTACTGTTTGCCAAAATCGATAACCTGCTGGACAAGGTTCCTGCAAGTAAGGCTTCATAAAATTATATTACCGGATTTTAATTTCTTTTTACTTCAGGAAACAGGAATTTTTTTTATATTGGGAATATTAATTCTCAATATGAATTAATATGCATACAATAATAGATCTATTTGAGGACTGTGTTGCAAAATACAGCAATAACATATTTCTCCTGGAAAAGAAAGGTATTAAGTACAAAGGCCTCACATATAAGGAGGTTTTGTCCATGTCTTACAGGTTCGCAGCCGGCTTGATAACCATGGGAATACAAAAGGGAGACAGGATTGCCCTGCTTTCTGAAGGCAGGAATGACTGGGTTATCAGTGAACTGGGAATATTATATGCAGGGGCGATAAATGTTCCTCTATCTGTTAAATTATCTGAACACGAAGATATAAAATTCAGAATTGAACACTCCGGTTCGAGAATGATCATTGTATCAAAAAATCAGGCCAGGAAGCTAACAAACATAAAAAATGGAATAAAAGGGCTTGAAAAGGTTATACTGCTTGACCCTGAGGATAAATGCAATAATATTGACATATTATTTAGCAAAATAATCGATAACGGTGAAGATTATCTCAATAAACATAAAAAGGACTTTGAAAAAAGGTGGAGATCCGTCAAAGGAAATGATTATGCTAACATATGTTACACGTCTGGGACTACAGCCGATCCAAAGGGAATAATATTGTCACACAGAAATTATACTGCTAACGTTGAGCAATCTCTCAGCCTTTTCAGTGTACCCGACACGTGGACAACCCTTTTAATTTTGCCGTGGGACCATTCGTTTGCCCATACCTGCGGCATTTATACATTAATGTCCTGCGGCGCCAGCATGTCTTCGACTCATGTCGGCAAAACACCAACTGAATCCATAAGAAATATTCCTGTGAACATAAAAGAGACAGGTCCCCATTTTCTTCTGAGCGTACCTGCACTTGCTAAAAATTTCAGAAAAAATATTGAAAAAGGCATACGCGAGAAAGGGCATCTGGTGCGAAAGATATTCAGCTTCAGCCTTAACCTCGCATATATATACAACGGGAATGGCCGGAACAGGGGAAAGGGTATAAAAATCCTTTTAAAGCCATTATACTATTTGTTCAGTAAGCTGATGTTCAGTAAAATCAGGGAAGGCCTGGGTGGCAGGCTTAAGTTCTTTATAGGAGGAGGGGCCCTTCTCGATATAGAACTGCAGAAGTTCTTCTATGCCGTTGGTTTACCCATGTACCAGGGATACGGACTCTCGGAAGCTTCTCCTGTAATCTCTTCCAATAATCCGCTTAATCATAAAATGGGATCCTCCGGAAGAATAGTTAAAAACCTGGAATTAAAGATCTGTGATGAAGAGGGCAAAGAATTACCGGACGGAGAAACAGGAGAGATTGTTATTAAAGGCGAAAATGTAATGGCCGGTTACTGGAAGAATGAAGAGGCAACAAGAGAGGCTATTAAAGACGGATGGCTATATACGGGTGACCTCGGGTATCTTGATAAGGACAATTTTCTTTATGTCCTGGGCAGAACTAAAAGCCTGTTAATTGCTGACGACGGAGAAAAATACAGTCCGGAAGGTATAGAAGAAGCCTTTACCGAACATTCGGGACTGGTGGAACAATGCATGCTTTATAATAATCAGAAACCATACACGGTCATTCTAATATATCCGGACAGGGAAGCTCTCAAAAGACGGATCGATATCAATAAAATAAATATTTCCAGCCCTGAGGGAGAGGAGTCAGTACTTGAATTAATTACAAAAGAAATAAATATGTTCAGGAAAGGAGGCAGGTATGAGAAATTGTTTCCTCAACGGTGGCTGCCTGCAGCAATTGGAATTATTGATGAAGGATTCACAGAGGAAAATCACCTGCTTAACACTACCCTGAAGATGGTAAGAAGCAAAATAACCGGTAAGTTCAAAGAACTTATTGAGTATCTTTATACACCCGAAGCTAAAAATATCTGTAATCCCGAAAATATTAAGGCAATCCGCAAGATTTTTCCTGCTGAGTAGATATTGTTGGCAAAAAAATTGCATAATAGGTTATCTTTGTGCTGCCAATCAATATGACTAATAATTATAATGTATGGGAAATAAGTCAGATTTAAACGAGATACTTAAGGAGAGAGTACTGGTAATTTTTGGGCCCTTTGGCACCATGCTTCAGAAATATAACCTATCAGAAAAAGATTTCAGAGGGGAGAGATTTGCAAACCATAGCGCGGACCTGAAAGGTAATAACGATATTGTCAGTCTTACACAGCCTCATTATATCAGGAAAATTCACGAGGAGTTTTTGCAGGCCGGCACTGACATTACCGAAACAAATACATTTAATGCAAACAGGATCTCGCAATCTGACTATAAAACTGAAGATTATGTTTATGAGATGAACCTTGCATCTGCGAGAATCGCGAGAGAGGCTGCGGAAAAATTCACAGATTCGGATCCGGGAAAACCCAGGTTTGTTGCAGGAGTCCTCGGTCCCACCAACAAAACTGCCTCTATCTCACCTGACGTTAATGATTCTTCATTCCGTGCCGTTACGTTTGATGAGCTGGTCAGCGTATATTCCGAACAGGCTGATGCCTTAATTGAAGGAGGCGTGGATATTATACTGCTGGAGACAGTATTCGATACACTTAACGGTAAAGCCGCGCTGTTCGCAGTCCAGGATGTATTCAACAAAAGAAATACCAGGCTGCCCGTAATGGTCTCCGGGACCATTACTGATGCCAGCGGGAGGACTTTGTCGGGACAGACCATAGAAGCATTTCTCACCTCGATATCACATTTTGATATTATTTCGGTCGGACTGAACTGTGCGCTGGGAGCAAAAGAATTATACCCCTACGTAAAAAACCTGTCTAAAATTTCTCCATATTTTGTCAGTGTTCATCCAAATGCCGGTCTTCCGAATCAATTCGGATCCTATGACGAAACTCCCGAAGAGATGGCTGAAATTATGAAGAATTACCTGGATGAAAGCTCTGCCAATATTATCGGAGGATGTTGCGGTACTACACCTGCCCATACAAAGCTTATGACGGAGCTTGCTTCAAAATCAAAACCAAGGAAAGTACCGGTTAAAGAAATAAAGACAAGGATTAGCGGCCTTGAGCCTTTATTAATCAGTAACGAAAGTAACTTTATAAATATAGGCGAAAGGACTAATGTTGCAGGCTCAAAGAAATTCGCAGCATTAATAAGGGAAGAAAGATATGAGGAAGCTTTGTCTATTGCCAGGGAGCAGGTAGAATCAGGGGCGCAAATTATAGATGTTTGTATGGATGATCCCATGCTGGATGCTGAAAAGTGTATGGTGAAATTTTTAAACCTTATAGGTGCCGAACCCGAAATTTCCAGGGTGCCTGTAATGATTGATTCATCAAAATGGTCGGTAATCGAAGCCGGACTAAAATGTGTACAGGGCAAGCCGATTGTTAATTCTATAAGCCTTAAAGAAGGCGAAAAACTATTTATTGATTATGCAAAAAAAATTAATCAGTATGGAGCAGCAGTTATTGTGATGGCCTTTGATGAAAAAGGACAGGCTGATACTTTTGAGCGTAAAATTGAAATATGTGGCAGGGCTTATAGAATACTTACACGGAAGGTACACTTCGCACCTGAGAACATAATTTTTGACCCTAATATACTGGCTATAGGTACAGGTATTGAAGAACATAATAATTATGCCGTTGACTTTATCAAAGCAACAAAATGGATAAAAGGGAACCTTCCCTATGCCAAAGTTAGCGGAGGCATTAGTAACCTGTCCTTCTCCTTCAGAGGCAATAATGACGTAAGGGAAGCCATGCATTCTGCATTTCTTTACCATGCAACAAATGCAGGCATGGATATGGGTATAGTAAATCCTTCAATGCTTGAAGTATATGATAACATTCCTGATGACCTGCCGGAGCTTGTTGAAGATGTAATATTTAACCGGCGGGAGGATGCAACTGAAAGATTAATCGCCTATGCAGAGACCATTAGAAGTACGGATAAGAAAGAACAAAAGAAGGATGAATGGCGCTCCCTGCCTGTTGATGAAAGATTAAGCCATGCTTTAATAAAGGGAATTATCGATCATATTGAAAATGATGTTCTGGAGGCAAGAAAGAACTATGCCAGGTCGATAAATGTAATTGAGGGGCCGCTTATGAATGGCATGGGCATTGTCGGTGATTTATTCGGTAAAGGTAAAATGTTTTTACCCCAGGTGGTTAAAAGCGCCAGGGTTATGAAAAAGGCCGTGGCCGCCCTCCTTCCCTATATTGAACAGGAGAATAAAGAAGAAGACAAGGATGCAAAAAGCACTGCCGGCAGAATTCTTTTGGCAACTGTCAAAGGTGATGTTCATGACATAGGTAAAAATATTGTCGGAATTGTATTATCATGCAACAACTATGAAATCATAGATCTCGGGGTTATGGTGCCCACGGAAAAAATACTGATGGCAGCCAGGGATAAAGATGTTGATATAATAGGGTTAAGCGGACTTATAACACCCTCTCTTGAAATCATGATAGACATTGCCAGGGAACTCGAAAAACAAGGCTTTGATAAACCCCTTTTAATTGGCGGAGCAACAACATCGAAGATACATACGGCAATTAAAATTGAACCTAACTATAAAGCCCCCGTCATTCATGTTAAAGACGCATCAAAAAGCGTGGGTGTTGTCAGCAGCCTGTTGTCAGACCAACACCGGAGCAATTTTATTAAGGAAATCCGGAATGAATATGAGACTTTGAGAAATGACTATTCAGGCATAAAGGAAAAAATAAAATATATATCTCTCGGGGAAGCAAGGAAGAATAAATTAAAAATTAACTGGGAAGATACAAAAATATATAAACCTGAATTTACCGGCATTAAAACCTTCGAAGACTACCCTGTAGAAGAGATACGTCCCTACATAAACTGGATGTTTTTCTTTGTTGTATGGGAGATCAGGGGCAAGTTCCCCGATATCCTGGATGATCCTTACAAAGGAGAGGAGGCAAGGAAACTTTATAATGATGCCAACAACCTGCTGGACCTGATAATTAAGGAAAAACTGCTTAAAGCCTCCGGTGTACTGGGATTCTTCCCGGCTAATGCAGCGGGTGACGACATTGAAGTCTATGCCGATGATAAAAGAAATAAAATATTAACACGGTTCATAAATCTGAGAAACCAGAATCTTAAAGAAAACAATTTGCCGAATTTATGCCTTGCAGATTTTGTGGCGCCCAAAGAAAGCGGTATAAAGGATTATATTGGCGCATTTGCTCTCACTGCCGGACTGGGTATTGAAGGTATCCTTAAAAAATACAAGGACAACCTTGATGACTATAACAGTATTATGATAAAAGCTCTGGCTGACAGGCTTGCCGAAGCTTTCACCGAACTGGTCCATAAGAAGGTAAGGCAGGAGTACTGGGGCTATGATCCGGATGAAAATCTAAGTATTAACGATTTGTTCCTGGAAAAATACCAGGGCATACGTCCGGCTCACGGCTATCCTGCTTGTCCGGATCACTCGGAAAAAGATACATTGTTTAAGCTGCTGGATGTCACCAAAAATACCGGTATCAGCCTTACTGAAAACTATTCAATGTATCCTGCCGCCTCGGTAAGCGGACTGATGTTTGCACATCCCCAGTCAAAGTATTTCCTGGCAGGAAAAATATCAGGGGACCAGGCAGAAGATTATGCGCAAAGGAAAAATGTCAGCCTGGAAACAGTGGAAAAATGGCTTGCATCAAACCTGAATTATAAATAGATAGAATATCTTTAACTGATGAAACACACATTAACCAATGAAAATTACTGAAATTTTTAAGCAGCAAAAGCGAACATTTTCTTTTGAGTTTTTTCCTCCCAAAGATGAAATATCTGCATTGGATTTCGGAATAAATATAGGCAAGCTTATAAATCTTGAACCTTCATTTGTGACAGTAACATATGGAGCGGGAGGATCAACACAGGAAAGGACTTTTGCCATTGTTGACTACCTGCATAACAAAATAGGACTGACATGTATGGCGCATTATACCTGTGTCAACGCATCAAAAGAAAAAATAACAAAAGATATCAGCTACCTGAGTGATATTGGCATTGAAAATCTTATGCTTCTGAGAGGGGACCCTCCCCAGGGAATGAAAGGCATCAGGCTTAATCCTGAAGGATTTAACCATGCGAGTGATCTTATTTCTTTTGTTAATAAACTTGGTGATTTTTGTATAGGTGCAGCCACCTACCCCGAAAAACACCTGGAAGCAAAAAGCCTGAAAGAAGATATAGAGAACCTTAAGATAAAAATTAATGCGGGTGCAGATTTTCTGGTAACACAGCTGTTTTTTATTAACGACCTCTATTTTAATTTTATTGAGCTCACTGAAAAACATGGCATAAATTGCAGGATAATTCCCGGCATAATACCGATAACCAACTATAATCAGATAAAGAAATTTGTGCAGTTAACGGGCGCAGTTATCCCTGAAGAAATTATAAGTCAGATAGAGCCTTATCAGGATAATACGGAAAAAACATACCAGATCGGACTGGATTTCGCAATCAGGCAATGCCGTGATTTGCTGAACAGGGGTGCTCCGGGCATACATTTCTATACCCTGAATAAATCAAGGGCGGCAGTGGAGATATTTGAATCAATAACGTATGAAATAAAAAAATCGAGAATCTAAGCTTTTTTGTCAGGTATATGCTTTAAAATCTCTTTTACAAAATCCCAGAACTTTCTTACGCTGTCAATATGCACCTTCTCATCAGGTGAATGAGCCCCCTTTATGGTAGGACCCATGGATATCATATCGAGCCCGGGATTTACGCCTCCTATAATTCCGCATTCCAGTCCGGCATGTACAGCCTTAATCTCCGGAACGACCCCGAATTTGTTTTTATATACCTTCGTGCAAAGACGCAGTATTTCGGAATCCATGTCAGGCTTCCAGCCAGGATATTCGCCGTCGAATTCAACCCCGGCACCTGCCAGTTCAAACAAACTCTGTATCCTGTTGGCAAGGTCCTCCTTTGCTGAATCCAGACTGCTTCTTAACAGACATTCAACCCGGACTTTTTTGAACTCGGTTTTTACAACAGCCAGGTTGCTCGATGTTTCAACAAGGTCTTCCATATCACTGCTCATTCGAATCACTCCATTCGGACACGTGTATATGGCGCTTATAATTTTTTTATGTGTATCTTCATCAATAACTACCGTGGGCATTGCCGTTTTTTCGGCCAATACTTTCAAATCAGGCTCAATCGTACGATACTCTACCTTCAGCATGCTCTCATAGCCTTTAATAAATTTAAGAAATTCATTTTCCCTGTCCCTTGGTACGAGAACAGTAGCAAATGCCTCCCTCGGTATGGCATTTCTTAAGCTCCCCCCGTTTAAATCACTCATTCTTATATTAAACTTGAAAGTCGCTCTCCACAGCAGCCGGATAAGAATAATATTTGAGTTACCCCTTCCCAGATGAATATCCAATCCCGAATGGCCTCCTTTCAGTCCCTCCACACTTACCTGGTAAGGAAGACAGCTGCCATTTACTTTCTCGGCCGCATAATTAAATATAATATGGGCATTTATTCCGCCGGCACAGCCAATATACAGCTCGCCCTCATCCTCCGAGTCAAGGTTCAACAATATGTCACCTTTCAGCATACCCGCTTTAAGGGCAGAGGCTCCTGTTAAACCGGTTTCTTCATCAACAGTAAACAAAGCTTCCAGAGGCCCGTGTTTTATATCTACGGATTCCAGTACAGACATGATAACGGCTACGCCTATACCATTATCAGCACCAAGAGTTGTTCCCTCTGCCGTAACCCATTCCCCGTCAACGTAAGCATTGATAGGATCCTTTATAAAATCATGCTCTTTATCAACATTCTTCTGCGGCACCATGTCCAGGTGAGACTGAAAAACAACTGTTTTCTTTCTTTCCATACCTTTGGTCGCCGGCTTCCTTATAATTACGTTCCCTACATCATCTTTTGTTGTTTCAAGACCCATTTTTTTCCCAAAATCATAAATAAAACTTACAGCCTTATGCTCACTTTTTGATGGGCGCGGAATCCTGGTCAAATCATAAAAGTTCTTCCAGATTGCCGTTGGTTTTAAATTTGTAACTTGTAATTTCATAGGTTTAATTTTTAGAACAGCTAACTTGCAGGTTTTATAAATAAATATTTCAGATATTCATATCTCAAAAATAAAATAAAATTCTTACATCAGTCAAAATTTAAAATCGCTAATTTGTGCATTATATTTAATTATTACAAAATAATTCCTGTAAATAACTCCGTATTCCCTGATTAATGAATTTAACATACTTTAGTATAACGCTTGAAACAAAAATTGCTATATTGCGTTAGTTGTTCAGTATTCAAGTATAATTGTGAAGGTAAGAGCAATGAAACATCTGATAATAGCATTGTTTTCTGTTTTAAATATTGTCACGGGTTACGCACAGGCAGTCAGGTGGTACTCCATAGTTGAGGCGCTGGAGCTTAATAAGGAGGAACCCCGGAACATCATTATTGACGTTTATACTGACTGGTGCGGATGGTGCAAGGTCATGGAAAAAACTACCTATAATCAGGAGATTATCGCCGAATACCTGAACAAAAAATTCTATGTTGTTAAATTGAATGCGGAACAAAGGGAAGATATCAAAATAGGTGATAAAACATATAAATATGTTCCATACGGACAAAGAGGATATCATGAACTGGCTGCCGTGCTGCTTGGGGGCAACATGGTTTATCCTTCTGTTGTCTTTTTAGATGAGAAGGGGAGAAAAATACATTCACTTCAGGGTTATATCAAAGCAAAGCCCTTTGATGAAATTATAAAATACATTGGAGAAGGTTATTATTTAACAAAAAGCTGGGACGAATTTATAGCCGGTTATAAATCACAAATACCGGAATAATTTATATTGCTGATAATCTTAATCTTTAAATGAGAAGGGTACTGTAATGCCGTATTGAAAAACCGGTAATTTTGTCCTGTTAATAACCCTGGTGCCTTCCATAATTCTTATCTCCGCCAAATCAGGCAGCCTTACGGGCATATTATTGCCTGTCATTAATTCCTGCCCTGACATACTTAAATCTTCCAGCTGTACCGTCCTGTTTAAGTCCTCTATTTCTATAATAACGGGGATACCCTTTGCACCTTTTGAATCAATAAATCCTTCAGTGCCGGAAAAGCGGAATAATATTTCTTTTGATACCTGGCGGCTGCCATCAGGTACATATTGAATGGTCTTACTGTACCTGTCAATATATTTCTTTCCGGTAAAAAGTGACAAATATTCATTTTCAGTATTATCCAGCTTTTCAACTGCAATGGCCATTGCCTCTCCGTCAGGTATCTGTTCATACTGTCCGGATACCAGCTTAAATCTCCTTTTCCGGATTTTAATTATATAATTGGCTGCTTCTTCGGCTTTTTCTTCCATGGTTTTTTTGACTAGTTGTTTTTTTATGACAGGTACCTTAACATAAGCAGAATCTATAAAAGTCCTTTTATAGGTTGTATCGCTCCCAAAATAGAAATTGCGTTTGACTGATACATCTTTATACAGTATTTTATTCCTGCCGGATGTATCAATTTCCGAAAAACTATATTCGCTATAAAAGCGGTCGGGGGATAATATAAGGTTGTTCCCTGCCAGATAGGCCAGCACCCGATCCAAAGACCCTGCATTATTATTACTTACCGAGTAGTAATAATCGGGATCCGCTTCATTATGTATATCTATCTTTATACCTGAAATATTCCATTCAATTTTTTCACTGTCAGGCACATTCCGGATACTCAAATACTTGCCGGCATACTCATGAAAAGGCCCGGGGATGACGGTTGTTCTCGTCGCTTCAACTGCTATGTTAAGAACAGTCCGGGGCAAGGCATAAATAGCATAATTATCCTCAAGATCGTTAAGGTTTTTTATGTGTGTAACACTGCCCTTTCTTTGTACGGCACAAGCTGTAAAGAATAAAAACAAAATCATATATACATAAACCCTGTTCATTTTACCTTATTATTTTTAAGTTTAAGAAAAGCCCTGGAAATATTGTCTATTATATCTGATGCTATTAAAGCATTCTCACCTTTTTCTTCAGCAGCAATATCTCCTGCCAGTCCGTGCAAAAATACACCTGTTAATGCCGCCTCCTTTGGCGTATAGTATTGAGTCAGCAATGATAAAATTACTCCTGTTAAAACGTCACCACTGCCGGCGGTGGCCATCCCTGGATTTCCCGTAGTATTAAAATAACAGGTTCCGTCGGGACAGGCAATAGATGTATATGCCCCTTTGAGCACTATATATACTTTATATTTTTCGGCATATTCCATCTGTGCCTTATTCCTTGAAAAGTCATCTTTATAGTGGCCAAAGAGTCTTTGAAATTCCCCGGGATGCGGCGTTAATATGCTGTTTTCAGGTATCAGTCCGGTTAACTCCTTACTCTCCGAAATAATATTTAAAGCATCAGCATCAATGACCAGGGGAACGCACGCTTTTTTTAGCAGTTCTTTCAGGGCCGTCCGTGTATCTTCGTTATGCCCCAGTCCGGGACCGACAGCTATCGCATTGAACCTGGCAGGTTCAGGAAACCCGGTAAAGGCTGTATCTGACTTGTCAATACTGACAATTGCCTCAGGAATGGCAGTCTGGATTATATTATAGCCTGACCGTGGAATATGAGCAGTAATCAATCCGGCGCCTGCCCTGAGAGCTGCCCTGGCACCCAGCACGGCGGCACCCATCATCCCATAACTGCCTGAAATAAGAAGTCCGTGCCCAAATGTACCCTTATGAGAAAATTTCTTCCTTTCTTTGAGGCTCTCTCTTATCTCACTTTCCGTAACATAATTATAGGGTGATTCCACATTATTAATAAAACCAGGATGAAGGCCTATAGGAAGAACATGCCAATCGCCCACACAGGATTCGTTTTCAGGAAAGAAAAAGGAAAGCTTGGGAAACTGAAAGGTCAGTATGCAGTCTGCCTTTATTATGTTATCTTTTATATTATTACTGTTATCCTCACCAAACAAACCACCCGGAATATCAATTGAGATAATTTTTGCCTCTGAGCTGTTGAGGTAATGCACGAGTGCTGCTGCCAGTCCGTTTAAAGGCCTTGTGAGTCCGGACCCGAATAAACCTTCAATAATTATGTCGGAGTCACTAATTTCAGGAAAGTCTTTTTCAGATTTCAGAACTTTAATTTTAACAATATTCTGTGATTCAAGCCTTTGCCGGTTAATTTCGGAATCAGGCGACAGCTTACCGGCAATGTTCAGCAGGTACATGCTGACTTTCCTGTACCCTTTTTCAGCCATCAACCGTGCAATTGCCCACGCGTCGCCTCCATTATTACCCGGACCGGCAAAAATTTTGAAAGATGCTGACGGTTTGTAATTCCCTGTAAGCCAGTCAGTACAAACTGTGGCAGCACGTTCCATCAAATCCGTAGAAGCGACAGGCTCATTCTTTATAGTATAGCTATCAGCTTCCCTGATCTTGTCGGAGGTCAGGATTTTCATTTATGACTATCGTTTTACAAATAAATAGCAAAATAAATGCTTTTTTTATAAAAAAACAGGTATAGTAAAAATAATGGTCAAATATGTTAAGTGCTGTCTACAAAACATGGAAGATTAAAAAATCTTTCTATATTTGTCCGGTCAGCAAACTGAATATTAATTAAAACTTAAAAATATGTTCAAAGGGCATCCTAAAGGCTTATATGTTGCTTTTTTCTCAAATATGGGCGAAAGGTTTGGTTTTTATACCATGTTTGCCATTTTCATATTATTCTTACAGGCTAAGTATGGTTTTGATTCGGGAAGGGCCGGACAAATTTGGGGAGGCTTTCTTGCCGCCGTATATTTTCTTCCCCTTGTTGGAGGTATTTTGGCCGATAAAGTATGGGGTTACGGAAGGACCATAGGAATCGGACTGGTGACGATGTTTACGGGTTATTTCCTCCTGGCCGTGCCAAGTGCACGTGGCGAAGCGTTGTGGCTGGTAATTGCGGCCCTCGGAGTAATATCACTGGGCACGGGAATGTTTAAAGGGAACCTTCAGGCGCTTGTCGGAAACATGTATGACGATCCTAAATACAGCAAGATCCGTGATGTTGCTTTCAATATTTTCTACATGGGCATTAACATAGGCGCAATGTTTGCTCCCACTACAGCCCGCGCAGTATACAGCCATGTCATGAGAGGGGCCGGACTGGCATATAATCCTTCTATTCCGGCACTGGCAAACAAATTCATTGAAGGAACGGCAACCAGTGAAAATATTCGGGTTCTGCTTGACCTTGCCGGAAAACAGATTAAGGGTATAACTGAAGCAGGGCTCGCAGATTTCAGTACAACATATATAAATACGCTTAGCAAGGCATATCATTTCGGATTCGGAGTGGCATGTATTTCATTGATTGCATCCATGATCATCTTCTGGGGATTCAGGAAACATTACAAACATGTTGATTTAACAGAAAAGCAAAAGGCCGCAAGTGCCGAGCATAAGGATCAGGTAGTCACTCTTACACCGGAACAGACAAGATCAAGACTGGTAGCACTCGGACTTGTGTTCGGGGTAGTAATATTTTTCTGGATGGCTTTTCACCAGAACGGATTTACAATGACCATGTTCGCGCGTGACTACACACAGGAAATAGTACCTGTAAGCGTCTATTTCTGGTTCGACCTGTGGGGCCTTCTTGCTATTGCCTTATCAATAGGCGGACTGGTATTCCTGGTGCGAAAATCCAGTACTGTCAAAACGAGAATAATAAGCGGGCTGATGTTTCTTGTATTCGGCTACCTTGCTTATATGCGCTTCCGGACCTATACCAGCACCAATGAATTTTCTCCCGAGATGTTCCAGCATCTGAATCCTTTTTTCATCGTGATCCTCACTCCTATTATCGTCGGCTTTTTCACATGGTTAAATAAAAAAGGCAGGGAGCCGTCAGCACCGAGGAAAATAGGTATTGGAATGATAGTAACAGCTTTGGGATTTCTTGTCCTCGTGATCGGATCGCTGAGCCTGATAGGATACAGCCCGAAAGAGCTTGGCGAAATAAGAATCCCCGATGAAAACATGGCAGTTACTCCTTACTGGCTAATAGGTTCTTACTTTACATTGACTATTGCAGAACTGTTCCTTAGTCCCATGGGAATATCATTTGTATCAAAAGTATCTCCGCCGCAGTATAAGGGTCTTATGCAGGGAGGGTGGCTGGCAGCCACAGCAGTAGGTAGCTACCTTGTTGGAATCATGGGCTACTCATGGAGAAACTTACCCCTGTGGGGCCACTGGCTTGTGCTGGTAACATGCTGCTGTTTGTCGGCGATATTTATATTTTCTATGCTTAAACACCTGGAAAAAGCTACAGGTTAGTCATCACTAATCTTCAAGATCCTTATTTACAAAAGGTGATACTATGGCAGTACAGATATAACCTGCTATTTCATCAATAGTATCCGTTATGTCGATTAACGATTTCCATAAATAAATAATTTACTGTCCGTCTTATTCTATAAACAGTTTCATTTATTCCTAAAAACCAAATTTAATATACGATTTTAGTGTTTTCGGTATTAACCGGACTTGTATTATGGTTTCGTCCCAATATACATTATATTCATAAAATAATGTGTTTAAAATTAAAACTTTAATATTCTAATGAAAGTATAAGTACTATATTTGTTTCGGACTTTAGAATAACCAAAAATAATACATTATAATGGTTCAGGGGAATAAATCACTGGATATAGTAATTCCTGTTTACAATGAGTCTGAGAACCTTAAGCCTCTGTTGGACGAGATAACATCAAAACTGATTGGTTTTTTTTATCCTTTAACAGTTATTTTAGTGGATGACGGAAGTATTGACGATACGCCTGTTAAGATAAAAAATATTATTAAGGAACAAAAAAAAATAAATATAAAATATTACAGATTTACCAGAAATTACGGAAAGGAAATTGCTGTCAAATGTGGCATTGACCAGTCAGGTTCAGAATTTTGCAGCATTATGGACGGGGATTTGCAGCATCCCCCTGAATCACTGATAGAAGCACATGAAAAGTTAACCACGACAGATGCCAATATTATATATATTTCACCCAAAAAAAGGATGACTCATTTCCACCAGAAACTGGGGGCATTTGGATATAAGAAAATCCTGAATTCTTTCAGCAAGGCCAAAGTATACCTGACTGATTTCACCTTTATGGATAAAAAGACCGTGGATATTGTCAAACAATTTAATGAATCTGACTTCTATACAAGAGGTATCTTAAGTATCGTGGGGTTAATTTCCAAGGAGATATATTATACTGTCCATGAGAGAAAATATGGCAAAACGAAATTTTCATTTGCCAAACTTATTAACCTTGCCATTGACGGTGTGATCTCAGTATCTACAAGACCTTTACGTATGGCAATATATGCGGGAGTGATCGTGTCAATTATAAGTATTTTATTTGGCATGTACCTGTTATTTGAAAAACTCGTACGCGGACAGCCAATACCCGGTTTTGCCACTTTAGGATTCGGAATGTTCTTTTTAGGTGGAATTCAGCTGCTTTTTCTTGGATTAATAGGTGAATACGTTGGAAAAACCTTTATCCAGGCAAAAAAAAGACCTCTCTATACTATAGATTACAAATTAAGTAATTAGGAATTCCTTTATTAATGAAACAACTGGTTATCAATGCCGATGATTTCGGATTATGCGAATCAATTAATAAGGGAATACTGGAGTGTTACTTAAACGGACTGGTAAGTGATTTTTCCTTCCTGATAAATTCCGAAAACTTTGATAAATCAATAAAAGCATTAAAAGATAAAAAAATAAAGCATTTTGGGATCCATGTTAATCTTACATTTGGCAGGTCTTTTACCGGAAATGCATCATGCCTGACAGATAATCATGGAAATTATCTTTCTACAGGCCGGCATTTTAAAAACTACCTGAAAGGTAAAATAAATCCCGATGAAGTGTACACAGAAGTTAAAAGACAACTTGAACTTCTGACTTCACGGGGATTTGAGATTACACATCTTGATACCCACCAGAATATACATATTTTACCTCCCGTATATAAAGCTATCAATAAGGTTAAAAATGAGTATAATCCGAAAGTAATAATCAGGTTTCCCAGCGAACCCTTGTCATTCAATATGAGATACAAACTATCCAATTTTAAAAGAATATTCATTTTAAATTCGCTGTCGCGCTATTCAAAGTTTAAAAATGGAATTGATGTTAAAGTCCAGGCTGTAGGCGGTGATTTTTATAATAATAAGAACAATAAAAAGGTCATCCGGAGAGTGGTCAGGAAGATTGGAACATTAAGAAAAGATATCTTTGAGATGGCTGTTCATCCGGGTTACTATTCATATGAAATTCTGAAATATGATAAATATGCCAAACAAAGAGAATGGGAATTGGAATTCTTGTCAAAACCAAATGATATATTCATTAATAATTCCATTAAACTAATTAGTTTCAAAGATATTTTAGACTCAAACTAGATAATTATATCTATATTAAACCTGATAATCCCGGACACTTAAGATATATTTAATATTTAATAATTGTTAAAAAGAAATAAATTGAAAATCAAATAATAATAAATTATGTGTTAATTTTATTAAGGCAAATGATATAATTTTACAATATTTTTAATTTATAATAATTCTTATTAATTATTGTCATTTGAATACTTAGTCAAGCTACATTTGAAAAACTTCTAAAATGAAATCCATGGAATTTAAATTATCCAAAACACAGAAAACAATAATCTTATCAATATTTCTCCTGATTTTTGCTTTTCCCGTATTTTACAAATTAGACAAAATACCATTACTTAGATGGGATGAATCACTTTATGCCAATTGTGCATTTGAATTGGCATATCATGGTAAAAGCATGGACCAATGGGATAATTATTTTTTTTCCGGCAAGCCTAATTTTGTTACAAAACCTCCGCTGGTTATATGGATACAGGCAGGTTTAATGAAAATACTTGGATATGACAGCAAACTGGCATTAAGACTTCATTCTGCATTAGCTGCAATTTTTACGGTAATGCTGTTAATATACTTTACGCGAACCGAATTTAACAGTATTTTTCTTGGATTGTTCAGCGGGCTGGTCCTGATTACAACAAATGGTTATTTATTTTTTCATATTGCAAGATCAGGCGATATGGACGGATTATTGATTTTTTTTACTACACTTATGATTTTGTTCTATTTTAAATATTTAAAATACTTTGACGACAAGAAAAAAAGAAATAAAAATATAGCAATTGTAACTATTGCATTAATAGGAGGTGTACTTACAAAAACCTCAGCTGCATTTTTTTTCGTACCCGGTCTTTTAATCTATACTATTTATAAAAAGCGTTTCATAAATATGCTTAGATTACGTTCAACATATGTTGCAATAGCAGCTTTTATTATAGTAATTGGTGGTTATTATGCTATAAAAGAAATAATAACTCCCGGGAACTTACACCACTTGTGGGAGCATGATCTGGCAGGAAGATTTTTTACAACAATTCATTGGGCGAGTCATCCGTTTTATTTTTATATTAAATATATTTTTACATCTGCCCATACTCCCTGGATATTCTTTGTTCCTTTAAGCATTCTTCTTTTCTTTCTGATAAAGAATAAAGATATTAAAGAATTTTTTGTCTTCAGTTTTATATGTATCGTAATTTACCTGTTAATTATTTCATCAGCTCATACAAAGATTACATGGTATATGGCACAGATATATCCCTTATTCGCAATAATTGTTGGTTTGAGCATTTTTTATATGTTCACGGAACTATATAAAATAATCAACAGGGATAATTTTCTGGTAAAATTTTCTTTTTTATTTCTATTTACAATCGCTGTATTTTTTAATACTTACTATGACAGGATACAGGAGATACAAGCCTTTGTAAAAACAGACAAGGTCCACATGGGAGAAACCTACGATATTTATGAAGATTGTCTTACTGAAATGAGAGATTCTGAAAAGAGCATTAAAACATTTACTGTTTTTCATGAAATACGTGACTCACTATTAAGCTGGAATCCTCAGCTTTTATTTTACCAGAAGGTTTATAATAATATATACGGATTTAACATCGATATTTCTAATGATCCCAAAGTATTTAACCAGGGAGATGTTGTATTATCGAATAAGAACAGCACGAACCTTGTATTAGGCAGATATTATGATTATGACATTATTGAAAGTTGCAGAGATTCTGAATTTATAAAGATTACAGGCAGAAAAAACGACGGGGAAGAATCAGAACCGGATATAGGCAAAAATTTAAACTGACAAGCCGTTTTATAAAATTTCAAGAAATATGTAACCATTTGGTACCTGAAATACGTAAAGTGTAACTAAGTACCAAAATTTGCTTTTGAAATATATCATTTTAATAAATCCTGAAATACTTTTTAAATGAAGAAATTAAATGTATTTATTCTGACCTTAATATTAATTATAGGATCGAACACGCTATTCTCAGAAAAATCATGCGGACAGGTAATTTTTATGAGTACAGATGATACAATTGCAATAGTTAACAAACTTTATTATTACAACATTGAGGTGCTTGCCATGCCTGATGACGAGAAATACAAGCTTTTAGAAGCTCCGGATAATATGACCATTGATTCCCTGACAGGTGAAATCAGATGGATACCGGGGAGTATTTATGACGGGGGCAGGGTACTTGTTAAAGCAACAAATAGTGAAAATGAATCGGAAACGCATGAATTTTATGTTTACGTGGCAGATGGTGTTGAATGTCCTTCGAGTGTCGAAGCCTACTGGAACCTTGATGAAAAAATTTTTATAGATAATGACACCGTTCTTGCTGATTATTATGGAAACAATGATGCATATGTCACAAAGTCATTACCTCTTGACACTGCCGGGGTAATCGGAGTGGCACAGAAATTTCCACTTGGCGATAACAGTGAAATTATTGTGCCGGATAATGAGATATTTGACTGGGCATCCGATGAAAGCTTCTCCATTGAATTCTGGTTTAAGATGTATCCTGCAGATATAAATACAACAAGAGTCATTATAGGCCGCAACCAGGGTGGTAATAACACCGATCCCCACTGGTGGATAGGTCTTGATGCCGACGATCATTTGCTGTTCACGGTAAGGATAAATATGTTGAATACCGTGGAGGCTGAAATTGTTGATTTTTATCTCGATTACGGCTGGCATCACGTAGTAGCTGTCAGAAATGCCGGCACACATAAAATCAGCTTGTTTACTGATGGGGGTCTGAAAGCGGATTCGGCTACTTATGATGGCGGTGTACCCGGACTTATTACCGATGCCCCTTTGTGCATAGGCTGGCTGAAGCCGGGACCTGGAGATGGCAGCAACAAATATCCATATTGCGGTAAACTGGATGAAATAATAATTCATAACAGAGTACTTAGTAAAAATGAAATACAATCAAGGTACGCATCGGGACTGGCAGGCGAACCTGTGTGTGTCATGGGTAATTTTGCCCCCCTGTTTAAAACTATACCAGATACTCTGGTTGATGAAGAGTCTCCTTATTCATACCAGTGCCTCGCAAATGATATTGATGGCGATCCCCTGGCATATACGGTTGAAACAAAACCATCATGGCTGAACTGGGATGAAGGAACGCGGACACTCTCAGGTACCCCTTCAGATAATGATGTAGGAATTTTCAATGTGAGCATCAAAGTGAATGACGGGACAGTGGATGTTTTCCAGAATTTCCGGATAACCGTCAACAATATTAACGACAAGCCTGTGCTTTCAGGTATTGAAGGCACGGCTTTAAGTTATGATGAAAATGACGGCAAGGTGCCGGTCACTTCAACCGTCACTTTAACCGATGTGGATGATGTGAACATCGACTCTGCCAGAATATCTATTTCCGCCAATTATGTTAACGGCGAAGATGTTCTTGCTTTCACCAATACGGCTAACATCATCGGCACATGGAATGTTTCTTCAGGTGTGCTGAGACTTACGGGTACCACCACAAAGGCAAACTACCAGGCTGCCCTGCGTGCAGTAAC
>CAYWUI010000023.1:0-52152 GCA_964461435.1 uncultured Bacteroidales bacterium
CTGAAACCGGAAAAAGTTACCATCTTCCTTATCTCCGGAATAATTTCATATTTCCGGTCCTGATTTTGGTGAAAATAAGTTCTTTTTAACCAGGGCGGGGAATTACGGAATGACCATTGATTATAAATCCCGGTCCTGGCTTTGATAAGTGCTTTCGCATTAATATCGGTGGCCAGTATAGTAATATTCCAGTCTTTTATTTTTGGAATCGTTTTATGAAGGGCAATTGCAATTGAGTACGGTTCTTCTCCGGTGGAACATCCTGCGCTCCATATCCTGATATTCTTTTTTCTTTTCTTTTTTAACTTTATAAGTTCCGGCAGTATAAAATCTGTTAATGCGGTAAAAACCTGTGGTTCCCGCCAAAAGTAAGTTTCAGTTATAGTGAGATGAGCTGCAAGGATTTCCAGTTGCTCCTTGTTAAGGGGGTTGGATAAAAGCCATTGAATGAATTCGTTAATATTGTTATATCCAAATTCTCCGGCTACAGATACCAGGTTACGGCTCAACATGGGCTGCCTTTCAACAGGAAAGTGCAATCCCATGCGGGAAGCGATCACCTCGCAAACCATGGATAACTGGTTATCAGTGAGATTGGCTTTCATCTGTTTTTTCTTTTCAATGCTTGTTCCAGCACTTGTTCTTCATCGGGATTGAGAAACTGTTCAAGGTCATATATAAGAACAAGACTGTCATCAATTTTTGCAACTCCCCTGAGATGCTCTGCAAAAGGTAAGGTCTCTCCGGCGATTGCCAGTTGCCCGGGCGCCAGGTCCCTTATGCCTGTCACCGTATCTGCCAGAAGGGCAACCTGCCTTTTCCCCGTATCAGCGATTATCATACGGTCGTCCGGATCAATTTCCTTTGCCCTTAGTACGAAACGTTTGCGGATGTCAACAACCGGGATGATCCGGCCCTGAACATTAATAATCCCTGAAATAATTTCCGGGGCTTCAGGCAAATGTCTTATTTCCATTGCATGGATAACCCTTAATACAGTATGTAAAGGAAGAGCATAAAGCTGTTCATCAAGAGTGAACACTACAATTTGATCTGTGGCTGTCGGAAAAGATTTGAATTTCATAGGTCATGAATATACGTTCAGTTATTTATATTCTTAATATTATAACGGGTAATCACCATGTTCAAATCATCAATCAAGCATAATTTCAGGTATTTTTTCAAAATCCCTTGCCTTATCCAGAAAATCGTCCGCTCCATATTTCATACACACTTTCCTGTATTTTGGATTAGAATTGGTAGTTAGCACAATTACCCTGGTTTTTCTTTTTTGATTTTTTATATTCTTAAGAATTTCAATACCATTCTCGCCAGCCAGATGAATGTCCAATATAATGGCATCGGGATCGTATGCTCTTATTTCGTCCATAATGTCATGAACCTTCCCTGACAGTCCGATTACCTTTATATGCTTATAAATATTAAATTTACTGATTAGTCTTTCTCTTATAAGATCTGAATCATCAATGATTAGTACTTTCATATTTATTTCTTTAATTTTTAATAAGTTACTAATAATATGAAAATAAGTTTGTAGGAAAAAGCTGAATAAATTGTAGGTAATTGTCTTACAAAGGAAAATAACAAATTTACTCAACCAGGCCTGCTTTTATTGCGTAACGGATTATTCCGGAAGTATTTTTCAGATTCATTTTTATAAGAATCCTTTTGCGGTAAGTACTTATTGTTTTTATACTGAGTGAGAGTTCCTCTGCAATTTCAGATAAGGATTTTCCTTCTGCCAGCAAACACATTACCTCAAATTCGCGGTTGGAGAGAGTTTTATGTAAAGGTTTCCTGTAACTAATATTAAATGCCAGGGCTTCAGCAATGGTAGAAGTAATATATTTCCTTCCCTGTGCTGCTCTCTTAACAGCAGTTATTAATTCATCGGGAGCAGTTGATTTTGTCAGGTAACCTGCTGCCCCGAGTTTTAATGCCCTTACAGCATATTGTTCTTCAGGATGGATACTTAATATTATTACTGCAATGCCCTGATTAATGCTTTTTATTACTTTAAGCAGATCAAGTCCATTCCTGCCAGGCAGGGATATGTCCAGCAAAATGACATCAAAATAATTATGTATTGCTTTTTCAATGAGTTCGCTTCCTTGTCCGGCTTCACCCGTTACCTTAATTTCCGGGCATGCCTCAAGAATATTTTTCAATCCCTTGCGGACAACAGGATGATCATCAACAATAAGCACTTTGATCATTTCTTTCTTTGAATTAATAAAGTGGCATTTCAATCATTATTTTTGTTCCTTTGCCTTCTGCTCCATGGATATAAAAACTGCCGCCTACTGATTTAACACGTTCTTTCATTCCAATAATTCCAAATGATTTAGGATCATTTATTTCAGCTTTTTTTATACCCCGTCCGTTGTCAGTAACTATTAGTCTGATAGTATCCTTATTTTTAGCAAGGTCAATTTTAACAAGTGTTGCATTGGTATGCCTGGTTATATTGGTCAGGGCTTCCTGTACAATCCTGAACATAATTATAGATATATCCGAAGAAACCGCAAATTCTTCCGGAGTTATGGTCAATTCACAGGAAATACCTTTACGCTTTTCAAACTCTTCCATCTGCCACGCAACAGTCGCAGCCAACCCAAGGTCATCCAGGATGCCGGGCCTTAATTCGCTTGAGATCGTCCGGATAGTTTCAATAGTATTCATAAGTAATTCCGACATTGAATTAAGCTTGTCCGTTATTTCCGGCTGTGCTTGGGCTAGCTTTTCTTTCAGCCAGCCAAAATCGATATTCAGGGCTGTCAACTTCTGGCCCAGGTCATCATGTAAATTCCTGGCGATTTTAGTCCTTTCAGATTCCCTGGTCTCTTCAATATGCATTGATAAATCTCTCAGAGTGTCACGTGAGTGCCTTAACTGCTCCAAAAATTGTTCATATTCACTAATGTCGCGAATTATGACCATGTTAGCCGGTTCATTCTGCCAAATAATTATCGACGGGGAAACTTCAATTGGGATTATTGTACCGTCTTTTTTTACCAGATGGGTTTTATATAGCTTGGAAACTTCCAGTCCCTTTAGCCTGTTTCCATATCTTTCAATTAGTTTTGGAAACTCTTCAGGGCAGGCGATGTCTCTCATTCGCATTTTGAGTAACTCCTTAAAAGGGTATCCGGTAATTTCAGCCGCCCTCCTGTTTGCATAAACAATCCGGGCTTCTTCTCCCTTGGCTACCAGTATGCCATCACTGGCACTCTCAGCAAGAGCCCTGAAGTTTTCTGTACTTTGCCGAAGTTCTTCAAATATATGCATACGCTTAGTGATGTCAATGAGCATAGCCTCAACACGCAAAATTTGCCCTTGTTCATCTTTGTGCAGCACGGCACTGACTATGGTAAAGATATGCTGACCGCTGCCATCCTGTTTGATCATTTCTACCTCAAAGTTCTCATCATAGCCTTTGGCATTAAGTCTATTAAGGATGGCTGCCCTCTGTTCGGGACAGGTATATAATTTACCCGCGTACATGCCAAGCATATCCTCACGGGACCGGAATCCGAACATTTTCGCAGCAGCCGGATTAGCATCAATTACTCTGCTGTCAGGTCCGGAGACTATAATGGCTTCACAGGAGTGTTCAAAGAGATCCCTGTATTTTTGTTCACTCTCACCTAATGTTTCTTCCAGATTTTTGCGGCCGGTAATATCACGAATGTTACACTGGATCATTTTTGTATTATCTTCCGAATAGATATTGCCAATAACTTCTACAGTAATTTCTTTGCCATCAATAGTACGGAGTGGCAGATTATCGTAACTGGTATATTTTTTGTTCCGTAGCTTTTTAAAAAATTTATCAGACTCGGGGATGTCTTTAAACAAAGCTATCTGGCTTAGTTTTTTCCCGATAATTTCCTTATATGAATAGCCCGATAACTCGGTTAAAAACGGATTGACGTCCGTTATTTCCCCGGTATCGGCATGCAGAATTAATATTCCCTCTTTTGCCGTTTCAAAAAGCCGCTTATAACGATTCTCTGTGCCCATAGAAATAAATTATCCGGTAAAACCAAACCTATATTCTTCAATAACGATTTCAGGCTGTAATGCAAACGTAAACCACAATTTAGTAACTGCTTATATTAAATTTACTAAAATTAAACCAGATATGCTCATTTTATTCTTTTTTTTTAACGCTTGAAATATAAATTTTAACATGTTACAACTATATCATACCAGTTGCCATAGCAATAAATATGTAAGTTATTGATATAAAAATTCTTGCTTATAAGGCAACGTTTTCAAAAGGCCACATACAGTAATATTTATGCGGATTTAACAATTAATTTGCAGAAAGAATGTTTTTGACCGCGACTTTTTTGTACTTTGATGGTATTATTAGTAAAAAATAAAAATGATCTTTATGGTGATTTAAAAATCACAGCTAATAACTCAAAAAGCATTAAAATTGAAATTACGGGATTTAACAAAATACAGGGATCAATATCAGATTTTGAAGCGGGAAAATATAAATATGATAATACTCAACTGGGGCTGCATTTTGAAAACAAGGATAAGGAACTGGCATTATATGCTGCAAATAAGCAGGCACAATTCATAAATTTCAGTATTGCTGATAAATGCGATCTTCCTGCTGTCCGGTGACCAGCTGTTCACATTTATCGTTCCCTGTCCTCCGTAAACACAGGCAATTATTTCTGGTTCGCCCCCCTCTGCCGGCATCATTCTGATATATACGTGTTTATAAAAGGGATGGTCATCCGCACTCACCTCTTTGCGGAATGAGAGGAAGACTATATTTTTGCTGATACTTTTCCACAGGAAATGAAACTCATCCCTGCCGAACCATATATTTTCGCCGGAACCGTGCATGGTATATTCCTGCAATGCGGGGTTATATATTACATCGCCCGGTAATTTCACCGCACCTATATCCGAGTTATTATCAAATATGCCTTTTGTGGATACCTGGCAAAATACAGAATTAATATTTAAAGTTATTGAGTATAAAAATACTGTTAATACTGTTATTAATTTGCTTTTTTCTTTAATCATCGCCTGTTAATTTTATTTTCTGGTAAACATAATTAAAACCTGCCTAAACGCCAATAATGCAAATGAATTAACTATATTTGGCACGAATTTTACAGGAGTTAATATGAATAGTATCGAATATAACAATTACAAGCTAAGGAGGATTTATGATGTGGCAGCAGAACTGGGTCTTGACAAAGATTCTATCCTTCCGCACGGCCATTATATAGCGAAAATACCAATAAATCACCTGCAGAGCAGGGCAAACATTGAAAATGGAAACCTGGTGCTGGTAACTGCGATGACCCCTACCCCACAGGGAGAAGGAAAAACGACCACCACAATCGGACTGGGGGATGCGTTGCGGCAGCTTGGCAATAAAACGTCCATCTGCCTCAGGGAGCCTTCCCTGGGGCCTTATTTTGGAATTAAGGGAGGAGGTACGGGAGCAGGCGCTTCGCAGGTCATGCCTGCAGAAGATATTAACCTGCATTTCGTGGGTGACATGTATTCCGTAAGCAAAGCAAATAACCTGTTGTCTGCAATGATAGACAACCATCTTCAGCATGGTAATGAGCTGGAAATAGATCCGAGAAGAATTATATGGAGGCGCGTTATTGACCTGAATGACAGGGCGCTGAGAGAAATATTCGTCGGACTGGGGGGAGTAAAGCATGGCATACCAAGGCAGGACGGGTTTAATATAACTCCTGCTTCTGAAGTTATGGCTATGTTGTGTCTTGCCAGAGATTTTGAAGATTTGGGAAAAAGGCTGGCACGTACAGTAGTAGCTTTTACATATAAGGGGGAGCCTATATGTGCAAAAGATATACAGGCCGAGGGAGCTATGCAGATTTTACTGCGTGATACCATTCACCCCAACCTTGTCCAGACCATTGAGGGTACGCCTGCCTTTGTCCATGCCGGACCCTTTGCCAATATAGCACAGGGAACAAACAGCGCTATTGCAACAAGGATGGCACTTAAGTTAACCGACTATGTTGTGACTGAGGCTGGGTTCGGGACCGACCTCGGTGCTGAAAAATTCTTTCACATAAAATGCCGAATTGCCGGTCTCAATGCCAATGCGACAGTAATTGTAGCAACCATAAAAGCCCTGAAGCACCACGGGGGATTAACAAAAGATACAGGCTTCAGTAACCTGGACAAGCACGTTGAGAACATGAGACTTTTCGGCTTTGACCCGGTGATTGCAATTAACAGGTTTGCTGACGATACGGATGAAGAACTAAAAACTGTCGTTGATTATTACGGCGACCAGGGAATAAAGGCCGTTGTTGCCGAACATTACGAAAAAGGGGGCAAAGGAGCCATAGACCTGGCTAAAGCCGTGATAGAAGCAGTCAATGCCAATAAAGGCAGGAAGATAAATTATTTGTATCCCATGGAAGCGTCAGTTAAAGAAAAAATCAATACTATAGCCACCAAAATATACGGCGCCGACGGCGTGGACTATAATATGAAAGCTGAAACAGACCTGGCATTGATTTCAAAACATGGATTTGACAATTTGCCTGTATGCATAGCCAAAACGCCTAAATCATTATCAGATGATCCAAAACTGACGGGAAGGCCCAAAGGTTTTAAAATTACTGTTAATGAGGCCCGTATATCGGCAGGTGCGGGATTTATTGTAATCATCTGCGGAAATATAATGACCATGCCGGGATTGCCAAAAGTTCCCGCGGCAGCAAGAATAAAAGTAATGCCAAACGGTAAGGCAGTGGGACTCGCATAATCAGAGCTGTGATCTTACCAGTCGGTGAGATTATCCTCTTCAGGCTCAACCCCACCCGTGGGTATAATTAAGTTGCCATCTTTTAGTTATTAATTAGTCAGACATTAAAAATAATAAAATTCAATCAAAAACATTAATCCTCATTGCCATCAGTCTCTTCCCTGTTCTTTTTCCTGAATATGTTCTTAATAAGGTCAATAATATTCCTTTCATGTTTCTGCATATATTCCCATATAGAGTCATACTCTTTATCACTGTAGTCAGGGCAGTCAAATTGCTCAATTACATTGCCGGAAATATCGAAGTTTGCATTTTTTGACAGTTTATACAAAGGATCTGAATAAATCTTACGCATAAAGCCGGCCCATATTGGTAAAGCTGTATATGCACCCTGCCCGTATCCGATAGAGCGAAACCTAATCAGGGGATTATCACCTCCCACCCATGCACCTGCTATCAGGTCGGGAGTAAATCCTATGAACCATCCGTCGCTATGCATCTGTGTTGTTCCTGTCTTCCCTGCAATATCATTATCAAAACCATAAATAGTCCGTAATGATGATGCGGTGCCATAGTTAACAACATTCCGCAGCATATTAACTATTATTTCCGCATTTTCAGGAGAAATAATATCATTCTCCGAAACCTGCGACGTTGCTTCATATAAAACATTTCCATCCTTATCTTCAACTCTTCTCAGGTAAAGAGGTTTAACCATCCTGCCTTTGTTATTAAAAACATTATATGCACACACCAGCTCTAAAAGCGATATGTCACCCGTGCCAAGAGCCAGTGAGGGCACCTCAGGCAAGTCCCCTGATATTCCCATTTCTTTTGCCAGCTTCACTACACCGGAAATTCCCGTCTTCATCATCAGGTTAACACTCACAGTATTAACTGAATGCACCAGTCCGCCGTTCATTGAATAATATCCTCCATACGACCTGTCGGCATTTCTTGGTGTCCAGTCATTATAATCCTTATAAACAACCGAGTCGTTAGGTATATAATCACAAGGTTTATAACCCTTTTCCAGGGCAGCAGCATAAACAACAGGTTTAAACGTTGACCCGGCCTGTCTCTTTGAATTGACATGATCGTACTGAAAATACTTATGATTTATTCCTCCCACCCACGCTCTTACATACCCTGTTTTCGATTCAATGGCTATAAACCCGGCGTGAAGGAACTTAAAGTAATGCTTGACCGAATCATAAGGGGTCATAGTAATCCCTGAAGTCCCGTTCCAGTTAAAGATCTCCATTTTAACGGGTGTATTAAAAACTTTCATTATATCCTCGTGGCTCATGCCTTTACTTTTCAGACCTTTATACCTCCCGGTTCTTTTTAACTGGCTTATTATTACATCCTGATTTTTGCCCCAGGGCTCACTGTTTTTCCAGTGGTTGTTGAACTCTCCCTGGAGGCGCGACATGTTACTTTTAACAGCCTGCTCGGCATAGGCCTGCATATCTGAATTTATGGTCGTAAATATCTTCAAACCGTCGGTATAAAGATTGTACCCGGAACCGTCGGCCTTATAATTATTCCTGCACCATTCTGTTAATTCCAGCCTTAAATATTCCCTGAAATAGGGTGCCAGTCCTTCATTATGTGTGAGCTTTACATAATTGAGTTTTAAGGGGAGTTGTTTTAAGGAATCTGCCCTGGCGGCTTCCAGGTATCTGTATTTGACCATCTGGTTAAGCACGGTATTTCTTCGCTGCAATGCCTTATCTGTCTGGTTTTTAGGATTATAAATATACGTGCCTTTCAGCATGCCCACAAGTAAAGCTGCCTCCTCAATTTTAAGTTTGTACGGAGGCTTATTGAAATACATTTTTGCTGCTGTTTCCAGTCCGTATGTATTTTCTCCGAAAGAAACAGTGTTAAGGTATAGTTCAAGAATATCCTTTTTGTCATATACTTTTTCAATCCTCACAGCTATAATCATTTCCCTGAATTTATTTACCGGCACTGTAATAATCGAATAATTTTTCCTTTTATACAGGTTTTTTGCCAGTTGCTGTGTGATCGTACTGCCCCCTCCTGAACTTTCCCGCTGAAGCAGAAGAGTTTTAAAAAGCACCCTCAGAATACTCCTGTTGTCTATACCATTGTGTTTGTAAAATCTGGCATCCTCAGTGGCAACAAGTGCATCTATAAGGTATTGAGGTATATCTTCATAATCTATATTAGACCTGTTTTGCACATAATATTTGCCCAGCAGCACATTATCAGCCGAGTAAACTTCAGATGCCAGGTAGTTTTGCACATTTTTCAGCTCGTAACCTGTGGGTATATGGCCAAAAAGTCCGGTATAAACAGAAGAAAACAGAATAAATATTAAAGCCAGGCAGACACATATTACATAAAGCAGGTATATCCTGATTTTCTTTTTTATGGATTTGTGTCCGGACCTTCTTCTCCTTTTTGCCATTAACTGTAATTTAAGCTGTCAAATATATTGAAAAATAAACTAAATATTCAGCAAGCTTTATACCCCAGCAGTCAGGAATTTTAAAATTATCCCGATTTGCAGTCAGAATAAACGAAATAATTTAAAAATTACAGGAAAATATTTCTTAACTTTAATAAATAGATATGCTAAACATAATAATTTGCAGATAATATTTAATATTAAGGTTATTGTTAATTTTTCCGGCTATTATAATTACGGTTATACCAATAAATATAAATCTTCGTTTATGTAAAAAGAAAATTTTATTTATAAGGGCATGAAAATAAAATTTATTCTTTCAATAATTATATTAATATTATATAAGATAAGTCACTGTAACCCACCGGACCTGAATTTCTCTCATATAACTACAGAGGATGGATTGTCAAACAATACGGTTCACTGTGTATTTCAGGATAGCAGGGGATTTTTATGGTTTGGCACAGATGATGGATTGAATATGTTTGACGGATACATGTTCACCACATTTTACAATAGCATAAATGACAGCGGCAGTATTGCAGGGAATGCCATTTTTAAAGTAAAAGAAGACTCACAGGGACAGCTATGGATAGCTACAAACAACGGTATAGACATTTACAATCGTAATCTTGTGTGTTTTGAACATAAACCCTTCATACAGGATAATAATACTTTATTGTACCAGAATTATGTTCGCGACATTGTTGAGGAAGATAACAGAGATATAATAGTAATTACCGGATCAGATATTTATATCTATGATACTGCAAATTCCGGATTTGTCAGGTACCTTGATAATATTGAAGAATACAGCGGCTTTCAAAAAGAAGGTCTCAGAGCTTATCACAAAGATAAAAAAAACAGAATATGGATAGGTTCGAATGTATCCGGACTGTTTGCGTACGATTTAAATAATAAAAAGATCATTGCAAGTCCGGTTTCCGGGGGCTTATTCAAAATAACTGATAAGGTATTTAAAATTATTGAAAATGTAAATGGTGATATATGGCTGGGGACTGACAACGGTGTCTATGTTGTTAAATCGGACTTGTCAGGCATGAATGTCTTCAGAACAGGTTGTGACAATAAAAGTATTAGTTCAAATAATATTATCAGCATGCTTATTGATTGCGATGAGAAAATCTGGATAGGCACAGACGGTGGAGGATTAAATCTTTATGACAATAAAAACAACTCTTTTTCATGTTATAAAGCTGAAGAATACAGTGATTTAGGTTTAAGTGATAATTCCGTGCAGTCAATATACAAGGACAGGCAGGGTATCTTATGGCTGGGCACATACCGGGGGGGGATAAATTATACACTGCTTCACATAAGCAAGCAGATTATGCATTATAAAAATGAACCCGGCAATCCCAACTCATTAATATATGATGCGGTATCTGCAATTTATGAGGACAGAAAAGGTAATATCTGGATAGGTACTGACGGGGGAGGACTAGACTATTTTAATTCAAAAACCAAAGTATACAGGCATTATGTTTATAAGCAGGGAGTAAAAAACTCAATAAACGGGAATTCGGTTTTAACAGTCGCAGAGGACAGATCCGGTAAAATATATATTGGCGGCTACCTCAACGGGATAAATATCATCGATCCAAATACCGGCAGGATAACCGGTTATAAGCATAATCCTGCTGATACCAACAGCCTTAGCGATAATGACGTAAGAGATATTTGCATAGATAAAAACAATAATATATGGATTGCCACAAACGGAGGAGGGCTGGATAGATTTGATCCTGAAAGTAAAAATTTTATGCATCATAAACAGGGTGGTGCAAATTCGATTGTTAGCAACTGGTGTCTGAAAATATTCGAAGATAGCTTCGGATATTTATGGATAGGGACTTATAACGGGCTCAGTATATTTGATCCCAGGGGCAATAACTTTCGCAACCTGGTTAAAACCAACAATCCCGGCAGTATAAGTAATGACTGGATTTATTGTTTTGCTGAAGATAGTATGAGTAATATCTGGATTGGGACAGTAAAAGGTTTAAATTACTATGACAGGAAATCCGGGGGATTTACATTAATAACCAAGGCTGACGGGCTACCTAATGATGTTATTAACGGATTATTGATTGATGGCAAAAGTAACCTATGGATAAGCACAAATAAAGGGATATCAAGATTTAATCCTTCTTCGGGGAACATAAAGAACTTTGATACCAGTGACGGTTTACAGGGGGATCAATTTATACACGGCTCATATTTCATGAATAAGAATGGTAAAATATATTTTGGGGGAATAAATGGTTATAATTGTTTTTATCCTGACAGCATAAGAGACAATATGTTTAAACCTCCGGTATATATCACCAATTTGATGATAAATTTTAAAGAAGTGCCCATCAACAAAGAAGAGTCTCCTTTAAGCAGATCAGTTACCGAAACCAGTAAAGTTAAATTTAATTATAAACAATCTGTTATAACATTCAGATACACTGCCTTAAATTACCTTAATTCAGAAAAGAATCAATATGCCTACCGGCTTGAAGGATTTGATAAAGACTGGAACTTTGTTGGAACAAGAAGGGAGGTTACTTTCATAAATCTTGACCCCGGCTCTTACCTATTCAGGATTAAAGCATCCAATAACGATGGAGTATGGAATGAAGAAGGGGCATCCATTTCTATTATTATCCTGCTCCCATGGTGGAAAACCCTGATATTTAAAATATCTGCAATATTATTTATCGTAGTGTTAGTTATAGTTATTTGCTTTTACTGGGTAAGGGAGTTTAAAAAACAAAAAATATACCTTGAAAAGCTGGTCATGAAAAGAACAAAGGAGATTGAGGAAAAAAATGCCATTCTTACCCAGCAGACGAATGAATTAAATGAGACCAATACACTTCTTGAGGAGAGGCAGCAACAAATTGAAGAGCAGACTGAGAGACTGGAGGCCCAAAAAGAAAAGCTTGAAGATGCCAATACTCATTTGATGCAACTTAACTCAACAAAGGATAAATTCTTTTCAATAATTGCACATGACCTTAAAAATCCCTTTACAGCAATTTTAGGTTTTTCAGAATTGTTGAGCACCAAGTATAATAAGCTTCCTGAGGAAAAGAAACTTAAATACTCGGAAGTTATTTATAATTCTTCAAAAAATATCTACAGCCTGCTTGAAAACCTCCTGCAATGGGCAAGGACACAAACCGACAAGATAGTCTTTGAACCTGTTGTATTTAATCTGAAACAACTGGTGGATCAAAATATTGCCTTATTAAAAGAAAACCTTACTGATAAAAAAATTACCGTTAGCCCGAATATTGAAGAACGATGCAATGTTTATGCCGACCGTAATATGATAAATACCGTGATAAGAAATATACTGTCAAATGCTATAAAATTCACAAATATTAACGGGAAGATACTGATAAACAGCCTTAAAAAAAACGGGGTCGTTGAAGTTAGCATCAAAGATAACGGTATAGGTATGTCAGAAAAAGAAACAAGAAAGCTGTTCAGAGTTGATATCAACTTTTCAAGAAATGGCACGGGCGGAGAAATAGGGACCGGACTGGGATTAATATTATGTAAAGAATTCATAGAAAAAAACGGCGGGACGATATGGGTGGAAAGTATGACCGGGAAAGGAAGCAAATTTCTGTTCACAATACCTGCAGCTTAACAATTCCATTGACTCTTAATCATTTTTTTAATAAAAAGCAACAGGTAATTTATACTGTTAATAAAGGTTTTCCCGGGAGATGAAGAAAACTTATTTTGGAGTACTATTAATTCTATTTTCCTTTTTTTACCAGGCGGCTTTATAACCTGGACAAGCACGTTGAGAACATGAGACAGATACACTTCTTGAAGAGAGACAACAGAAAATTGAAGAACAGACAAAAAATTAAAGATACAGAAAGAAGAACTTGAAGATGCCAATATTCATCTGACTGAACTGAATTCAACCAAGGATAAATTCTTCCCGATAATTGCACATAACCTTAAAAATCCTTTTAACACCATCCTGGGATTTTCAGAGCTGTTGAACCTGAAGTACGATAATTTACCGGACGAAAAAAAACGCAGGTACGCCAAAGTAATTTACAGTCCGTCAAAAAACATATATACGCTGCTTGAAAACCTCTTGCAGTGGGCACGGACACGGACCAACAAAATAGCATTTGAACCCTTATCTTTTAACATTAATAAGCTGTTGGAAAAGAACATAATCCTTTTAAATGAAAACCTTACAGACAAAAAAATAAATGTTAAGAAAGAAATTCAGGAATCATATGATGTTTATGCCGACCCTGATATGATAAACACTGTGATACGTAATTTATTAACAAACGCCATAAAATTCACCAACCCCGGGGTGATATCCTCATAAGCTGCAGCAAGAAAGACAGCAAAATTGAAGTAAGCATTAAAGATACAGGTACAGGCATGTCAGCAGAAGCACTTGAGAAATTGTTCAGGATTGACGCCAATTTTTCTACTGAAGGTACTCAAGGGGAGACAGGAACAGTACTGGGATTAATATTATGTAAGGAATTTATAACAAAAACGGAGGGAATATATCGGTTGAAAGCAATCCCGGTAAGGGAAACAGGTTTTCATTCACCCTGCCTGCAAATAAATAAAAGATTTTAACCGGCTTGATGGTGACTGGCACGGGCGGACTAATATCCGGATTTACCAGTTAGCTGCTATGTTTTATTAACAAAAATTATTGTTGATAATATATTTGAACCTTGTAGAAATATTTTCGTAATATTGGATATAATTCAAACTCTCGTTCGTGCTTCACGTTAGAATAAAAATATATTACTTTATAATCTTAATAATATCTTTTTGCTCAATAATCAGGGCACAGGAACCGGATTTCAAAGTCGAGCAAATCACTCCCAGGCAAGGATTATCGCAAAGCACAGTAAATTGCATTCTCCAGGACAAATACGGACTTATGTGGTTTGGAACATGGGACGGATTAAACAAATATAACGGATATGATTTTACTGTCTATAAGCCTGAGGTTGGGGATTCAACAAGCATAAGCAATAATGTTATAAGGATAATATTTGAGGATAGTAACGGTGATCTATGGGTAGGCACTGAGTTCGGCCTTAATAAATATAACCAGGAGAAAGAAAATTTTACACGCTATTTCCATGATAACAAAGATACATCAACAATAAGTGATAATGTTGTCCTGTCAATTATTGAAGACAATAAGAATCAATTGTGGCTGGGCACCAAAGGAGGAGGATTATGCAGATACAACAGGGAAAGTGATAATTTTAAAAGGTTTTATAATACATATTCACCAGAAAGCAACAATGTTTATGCAATTATTGACGACAACCTGAATAAGGACTTTATCTGGGTGGGCACTGAAGAAGGATTATTTAAATTTGACAGGAATAATGAAATATTTGTACCCTGCCTGAAGAACAACCGGGATAAAAACAAGGATATCAGTAATATCAGGGCCCTAAGTCAGGATAAAGACGGTAATATTTTTATTGGCACATGGGGGAACGGACTATATAAATATCACCGAAAGGGTAATGAATCTACCAGGTATTTTTATCCCCGGAATAACACATTGCTAAAATATAATTATATAGTAACCCTTTTAAGTGATTTTCAGGATATCCTGTGGATTGGAACAAGGGACGGGGGCCTCATTAAACTGAACACTGCAAATGACAAATTTATATTTCCCGATAAATATTCATCACTCAGCGCGTTAAACAACAAAGTAATAATGTCGTTGTACAAAAGCTCCTCGGGAATATTATGGGCAGGCACTAAATATTACGGCATACATAAATTTGTGCCGAGCTACAAGAATTTTAACCTTTGTAGCAAGGCAAGCAAAAGTGCTGAGGACATAAACAATAATGTAATAATGACTGTGCTTGTTGACTCCGATGATATATTATGGCTTGGCACACGTAACAAAGGTCTTTATAAGTATGATGAGTATGCTGACAGATTAATAATATATTCACACAATCCTTATGCAAACAGCATCAGCAGCAATAATGTCCTGTCATTAATCGAATCATCCGGAGCAGGCAGTAAGTATTTATGGATAGGAACGGATGGTGGCGGTTTAGACAAGTTCTTTCCCGGCACAGGAGTATTTATTAATTACCGCCATAATGAAAATGATCCTAACAGCCTGTGCAATGACCAGGTATATTCAATGCTCGAATATGATTCCGAACATTTATTAATAGGCACCTTCGGATCGAGTCATGCAGGGAGTCTTGATTTATTTAACCTTAAGACCAATAAATTTGTGAATTTCAGAAATAACCCTGCATCAGACAGCAGCCTGAGCTCCAGCATTATTTTAAAAGTATATAAGGACAACTCTGGAATGATATGGATTGGCACAAAAGGAGGAGGACTAAACCAGCTAATTATCAAAAATATTGACGCAGAAACACCTGAACAGACAGGTTTCTTTAAAAGATATTTAGCCGACCCTGATAATCCTTCGGGATTAAGTAATAATGATATAATGGCAATATATGAGGACACCCATGGTATTTTATGGATTGGCACAGGTGGAGGGGGTCTGAATATGTTTAACAGGGAGCAGGAGTTATTTACGCATTTTACTGAAGAAGACGGACTTGCAAATAATATTGTATATGGTATCCTTGAAGATAACAAAAATAACCTCTGGATAAGCACAGCAAACGGACTGTCAAAATTTAGCCCCTGGACAAAAGAGTTTAAAAATTATGATAAAAGAGATGGCTTGCGCGATAATGTATTTAACCTGGGAGCCTGCTTCAAATCAAAATCAGGAGAGTTGTTTTTTGGCAGTATAAATGGCTGTAATTCTTTCTATGCCGACAGTATAAAGGATAACTTGCATATACCCGAAATAATACTTACCAGGATTTTATTGTATAAAAAAGATACTATCATTGATGCCAGGACATATTCGGGAAAATCATTAAGAGCACTGAAAGAAATAAAGCTGCCTCATAATATCAATGATATATCATTTGAATTCGCAGCTCTTGAATATTCAGCACCACAAAAAAACAAATATAAATATAAGCTTGAAGGTTACAATTCCGGATGGATCGAGACGGATGCGGGCCGGCGCTTTGCCAACTATACCAATCTTAAACACCGCAGGTACCTGTTCAGAGTTATTGCTTCGAATGAAGATGGAAACTGGAATGAAGAGGGAACATCTATCTCGGTTATTATAGGCCGCCCCTTCTGGGAAAAGGTATGGTTCTTAATAACTTTGTTTATTCTGGCTGCCGCCATGCTTGCTTTTATTTTTATTATCTCAATAAGAAAGTACAGGCTTGAAAAATCCGAACTTGAAAAGAAAGCTGAGGAATCAATATTTGATGAAAGGAACCAGCTCCGAACATTGATTGATAATATGCCTGATGTAATTTATATTAAAGACAGGCAGAGCAGGTTTATTGCAGGTAATAAAAAAGTGGCTGCAGTGATGGGGACAGTACTGAAAAATCTCATTGGAAAGACAGATTTTGATTTCTATACCTATGACCTTGCCAGCCGCTTTTATAATGATGAGCAGATTATAATGAAGACCGGCAAGCCAAAAATAAATTATGAAGAACCGGGACTCGACGAGCAGGGGAACAGGATTGTTCTCTCCACCACCAAGGTACCCCTTAAAAACAAGCGCGGGGAGGTGGTCGGACTGGTAGGTATTGGCCGCGATATTACAAGGCTCAAAAATATAGAAAAAGAGCTAAGAAAGAAGACTGATGATCTGCAGAACACTAACCAGCTGCTTGAGGAGCGCCAGGAAGAAATTCAACAGCAGTCCGAAGAGTTGACTGCCCAGACTGAGAACCTGAGAAAGGTAAATATAGAGCTGGAAAGACTTAATAAAACAAAAGACAAGTTCTTTTCTATTATTGCTCACGATCTTAAGAATCCGTTTCATGCCATTATAGGATTCTCTGAATTGCTAAGAAAAGATTTTCACTCTATGGATAATCAGCAGAAAATAGGATTGCTTGAACTGATAAATGTATCTTCCCAGTCAGCTTACAGCCTCCTGGAGAATCTTCTTCAGTGGGCAAGGTCGCAGACTGATAAAATAAGGTTCACTCCTGAGAATATAGATGTTAGCGATATAGTAAAATCAACTGTAGATTTGCACAGGATAAGTGCCGAAAAGAAAAATATTAAAATAAAGTCTCATGTCGGGGATAAACATATTGTTTACGCCGATAAGAATATGATTACAACGGTAATAAGAAATCTTCTCAGTAATGCGATAAAATTTACAAGGTCTAATGGCAAAATTGAGATTTCATGCAATGACAGCGACAAAGACATTGAAATAACAATAAGTGATAACGGTATTGGTATAAGCAAAGATAACCTTGATAACCTTTTCAGAATTGATGCATATTATTCGACAACAGGTACACTGGGAGAATCGGGTACCGGACTGGGTCTTATAATATGCAAGGAGTTCATTGAGAAGAATGGAGGCAAAATTAAGGTGGTAAGTGAGGAGGGCAAGGGAAGCGCCTTCTCATTCAACCTGCCCGCCGGCAAAACATCATATTAAACTGCACCTTTATTGATACATTAATATTTAAGCATAGGCCCAGGCTATTTTATACCTTTAAGTGTGTCCAGGGTAACAAGCTCTGCCGGAGGGTCACCGAGCTCGGAATATACTGCATCGGCTTCAAAGAAATCCTCATTCTGTGTGTAACCTGACTTTGTAATAACACAACGCATACCTGCGCCCGTGGCGGCCAGCAATCCTATCCTGCTATCCTCGATAACAACACACTGCCGTGGGTCGATCCCTAACTGCCGGGATGCAAGATTATATATTTCAGGATCAGGTTTTTTCATTAATACCATATCTCCTGCAAAGATGCCTGTAATATGTTTCTTCCTGGTTTCACCCAGCATTCTGTCTACTAAAAGATTCACTGCCTGCTCATTTGAAGCTGAGCAGATAGCTACAAGCATACCTCCGCCAATTGTTTCGTCAACCAGTCTTAATACTCCCGTCCTTAACGGAATTTTTCCATCCTCTATAATTTTTATATAGCATTCGGTCTTTAATTCATGCAGGTCCTTTATTAATCGTTCCCTGTCATTATATTTATGAGGCCACCCATAAATATCAAAATAATAACGCAATCGCTCCTTGCCTCCTGCTATTTTTAACAGGCTTCCATACAGGTCAACATCCCAGTCAACATTTATGCCCATCTGCCTGAAGGCTTCATTAAAAGCCACCCTGTGGCCGTCCCTTTCACTATCAACTATAGCTCCATCGCAATTAAAAATTAATGCTTTCATATAATCGGGGGATTATTTTATAAGTATTTTATGAGATTTGTCTGCAACTTTCGAATTTTGAAATGTAAGCATGCCACAATATAAAAAAAAATTATAATTATACTAATTTTAGATATTAACAAATTTTTATTTTCCCTGCACTAGCCGGACAGTGATGAAATGCGCCAGGATAGTTATGGCTGTTGTTATTTAAAATATCCATATCCACGGATAAGGTGATTCGGTTTAATCAAATGTTAATAATAAATATTGAATTGCTTTTTTTTATAATATTGAAATAATATTTTATAAAGTTCTTTACGGTCATTAATGGCTGCAAAAGAAGATATAATACTGGTAAATCATCTCAGGCCCGGAAATCCGAGAGCAATTGTAGGAGAGAACCTGGGTGGTGCAAGAGAAATATGGTTCAATGATCAGGAAGCTTACCTTACACCCACCAATATTACTGACAGGACCATTCTTGTAAATGTGCCTTCTGCAGTTCCGTATGAGGTGAACAACAAGATGAAAATAGTCTTTGACGACGGCTACGAGTTATATTATGATTCCTGCCGGCTCTACCCATGGAAAAATAAAGGTAAAAACCAACTTCGGAGAGGTTGAATCGGACTTCCTGTTCCGTGATAACAGGAATACAATTATGGATTTTGACACTTATCTTCATGAGACATGGACGGCTCCTATTGCTTATGCTGACTCAGCACCCGATCCGGCCACGTCACCCTTTTACCCTGTAAAGATTTACATAGACAATGTACGTATAGTGCCTGAATAATTTAAGGTTTTAGACAGAATAATCAAGTATCGGGTTAATTAAAAAGATCCGCAGCCATAAACTGCGGATTTTTTTATGCCTGTGTAGTGCTACGTATTATTCCTTTAATAAAGTCCTTGTACTGATATTCCCGTATATGTCGGTCAGCCTTAAAAAGTATGCTCCCTGTTTCATATCGCTTATATCGATCTGTAATGTGCCGGACTGTTTATTAACCACTGTTTTTATTTCTTTACCAAGCACATCCAGGATTGCTGCCTGTACCAGCATGTCTGCATCCGATATACAGATATAATCAGAGGCAGGCACCGGGTAAACGCTGAAATGTGATATGTCAGTGGTCCCGATACCTGATGTGCCGATATATGAATACTCAACTTTTACCATTCCCTGTCCCGCCACAACAAATAGTTCTTTCCCGCTGAACGTTATGTTATTAATAACGGGTTGCCATATATAGTCTCCTCCGCCTATTCCCAGCTTGAATCCCTCCAGCTGCCTTGTGCATGTCCATTTATCATCGCCGGCTGACAGGTCGCCGTGGGTGCCGTCATCATATAACTTATAGTATATACCATCCATAAATATATAATTATCATCGCCCGGTATTTCCGGCGAATTATTGGCAACTTCAAATCTAACTGTTACCGGTCCGCCGTAATAAATTGACTGGTTGCCCGATATTTCGTCAAAATGCCAGATGCCCGTACCGGTATTGTAAGGCAGGAAAAGCAGATAGTCATAATTTATATTAAAAGCATCCTCAGGGAATTCAAATTCCAGCTCCTGCCAGAGCCCTGTATTTGTGTAGAGTGCAGTTGAGGCGATCCCAAACATAAAATCAGAGCTTCTCACGGGCATTACCATAAATAGTCCGCTAACGGTACTGCATGCATAAATTTTAACAGAAGTTATACTATCCGCATAGAATACACCTCCTGCAGGTATCATATACCCCTCGAAGATACTGTTACCGCCTGCACCATATTTCACGATATTATCGGTGCCGTTATAGGCATCTTTAGCAGGATTACCTGTTATAACATAGTTATCATCCCCGAGTGCTCCTGTTTTCGGTGATATGCTTTCAAAGTCACAATAAGTAAAGAACTCACCGGTATGAGGCGGATAGGGATTGTCTATTGTTTCAGTGCTGAATTCGACCACTCCGCAATCATCCATGGTGTTCCATGCCTCATTGCCTGTAGGTCCGTTCCCATCATTCATCCATGCAGTCCGTTTTCTTATGTCCTCACCCCCGTCGCGGTCCACCACATAAACATCAAATCCTATCTGCTTGCCGCCTGACGGGACCAGTTCATTTGAGAACTTGTTTTCGAGTGTGCTGAGGGGAAAAGCATACTCAAATATATAATCGGATTCATTGACGGCGTAACTGTATTCATAATACCAGCCCTGCCCTGAACTGCCGCTGAAAATAAAATTATCCAGACCTTCTTCAAAAGAAGGGGCGAATTGGTAATGTCCGTTACCAGGTGTGTAGGTACCCCCGCCATCTTTTAGAATACTATTAACATCGAAATAAACTTCAACCTTGTCAGACATCCATTCCACCTGGGCCGGCTCACACCAGGGCGGACAGAAATCATCCTCCTCAACGGTAACCATCAAATATATAGCATACTCATCCCATGCAGCCTGCCAGGTAGCAAGGTAGAGCGACGGCAGTTCAGACTGGAAAGGCTTCCCGATATCATTAGTTTCCACACCTGCCCATACAGCGTCGGGGTAGCCGTCTATTGCAGGAGCCAGTCCTTCCGGCAGCTTTTTAATATACGTATCGGCAGTAAGAGCAGAACTGCCGTAAATTGTCTCGGTGGTAAACTCTACTACGCCACAATCATCCATAGTGTTCCATGCCTCATCGCCCGTAGGTCCGAGTCCGTCATTTATCCATGTCATCCTCTTTCTTATATCCTCGCCCCCATCGCGGTCAATCACGTAAACATCAAATCCTATCTGCTTGCCCTCTGAAGGGACCAGTGCGTTAAAGTTCTCATCTTCAAGGCTGCTGAAGGGAAATACATACTCAAATACATAATCAGGTTCCTCAACATCGTAGGCGTACTGGTAATACCAGCCCTCCCATGAATTGCCGCTGAAAAAATAATTATATATACCTTCTTCAAAAGTCGGTGCAAACTGGTAGTGGCCATTGGGATATCCGGCAGGTCCCTGTCCATCCTGTAAAATATCATTTACATCGAGCCACACCTCGACCTTGTCCGACATCCAGTCCACCTGTGCAGGCTCACACCAGGGCGGACAATAGCTGTCTTCCATAACAGTAACCAGAAGAAATATTGCAGTGTCATTCCACGCCGCCTGCCATGTTGCCAAATCAATTGTCGGCACCTCAAACTGAAAGGGCTTCTCAATATAGTGCTCTTCGACGTCTGCCCATAGATCATCGGTATAACCGTCTATATCCGGAGCAAGGCCTTCAGGCAGCTTATAAAAAACAGCATCCTGGGCTAAAGCGGACAAGGATAACAGGACTGAAATTGTGAAAAAATAAAACTTAGTCATGATTGCAATTATTTAACGACAGGTTAAGAGATCCAGTATAATTCAGGATTAAATGATAATTAGATTTAGCCTGAAAGAATTTTTTTACAAGATACTAAGTTTATAGTATATAAATGATTTTAACTTTGGCATTTTTAATAAAGCTTATGTAATTATTTGTAAAATTATATTCCGCAGGTTATATTTACGCAATCCTAAATACCAGCGTAACATTTTTTTATATGAAGCGTGCATTAAATCCACATATCTCTGTTGACTGCGTAATATTCGGGTTCAACGGCAACAAATTACAGGTGCTGCTGATAAACAGAGATATGAGGACTGCCGGTACCACTGTGGACACCGCTGCCAATGTAAATACCGATGCAACTACATCTGATATTGCCGGTGCGACTGCCTCCTGTAGCCTCAAACTGCCGGGCGATTTGATTATTAAGGGTGAGCCCCTTCATGAATCGGCAAGGAGAATTTTAAAGGAATATACCGGGCTGGACAATATTTTCCTCCAGCAGTTCGGTGTTTTTGACAATCCCGAAAGGCTCAGCGACGAAGAAAACCTGTGCTGGCTCAGAACGACATCGGGACTGCCTGATATCGACAGGGTAGTAACTATTGCCTATTACTCGCTAATAAAACTTGACATGAGCCACAGTACAGCATTGTCAATTGCTTATAATGCAAGGTGGTATCCCGTGGATGCGGTGCCCGGACTGATTTTTGACCATAATGATATACTTGAATCGGGACTTATGACTCTGAGGAAGGCTTTCCTTACTGACCCCCTGTGTTTTGAGCTCCTACCCGTTAAATTCACGGTGAACCAGCTTCAGAAAATCTATGAAATAATACTGGGATACAGGCTCGATAACAGGAATTTCAGGAAGAAGATAAACAGGCTTGATTATATTATTCCGCTTAACGAGAGGCAAAAAGGGGTGAGCCACAAGCCTGCAAGGTTTTATGTTTTTGATAAAAAAAGATATAATAAATTTAAGAAAGCCCAGACCGGATTTATAATATAAAATATGATACTAACACAATTAACTAACCATCTAAAACAAGTAATAAACTATGTATTTACTAGGATTTGATGTTGGCAGCTCATCAATAAAAGCTAGCTTAATTGACGCCGAAACAGGCAGATGTGCAGGAACGTCCTTCCAGCCGAAGAAAGAGATGAAAATGCTTGCCCTGAACCAAGGGTGGGCCGAGCAGGATCCGCAGGTATGGTGGGATAACCTGAAGCTTGCATTGTCGGATGTATTACGTGAATCAAAGGTCAGCGCCGGAGACATAAAAAGCATAGGTATCTCATACCAGATGCACGGGCTGGTAATAGTTGACAAAGATATGAAAGTGCTCAGGCCCTCGATAATTTGGTGTGACAGCAGGGCCGTGGAAGCAGGGAATAAAGCTTTTGACGAGCTGGGTCATAAGAAATGCCTTGAGAACCTCCTCAACTCACCGGGTAACTTTACCGCTTCAAAGCTGAAATGGGTCAGGGATAACGAGCCTGACATTTACAGGAAAATATATAAAATAATGCTTCCCGGGGATTATATCGCCGCACGCCTCACGGGCGAGATTAAGATGACAGTATCGGGACTTTCGGAAGGGATATTCTGGGATTTTAAAAATAATAAGCCCGCAGGTTTTTTATTTGACTATTTCGGATTTGACAGAGATCTCATTCCCGATATTATACCAACGTTCTCGGAGCAGGGTACAATAACAAGGGAAGTTGCAAGGGAGCTGGGCCTCTCGGAGAAAACAACGGTCAGCTACCGCGCCGGGGATCAGCCCAACAATGCCTTTTCACTGAACGTGCTTAATCCGGGAGAAATTGCCGCTACGGCAGGCACCTCGGGAGTGGTGTATGGCATCAGCGACGAGATTAAATATGAGCCGCAGTCGAGGGTGAACACCTTTGCCCATGTTAACCATTCGGCAGGCAAGACGCGACTGGGGGTTCTTTTGTGCGTAAACGGTACGGGTATCCTTTATTCGTGGCTCAAGCACAATGTCATGGAAGGTAAGGACTATGATGAAATGAACAGCCTTGCAGCAGAGATACCTGTGGGCAGTGACGGATTGTATATCCTTCCTTTTGGCAATGGTTCCGAGCGCCTGTTGCTGAATAAAGATATAGGATGTACGTTTACAAATTTAAATTTCAACAGACATACGAGGTCCCATCTCCTGCGTGCCGCTCAGGAAGGAATAGTGTTTGCACTCAAATACGGGCTCGAGATCATGGAGAACATAGGCATCAGGCCGCGTATAATCCGGGCAGGGCACTCCAACATGTTCCTCAGCGAAATATTCAGGAATACGCTGTCCGGACTCACAGGGGCATCCATCGAGTTGTATGACACCGACGGGTCAATCGGTGCTGCGAGGGGCGCCGGTGCAGGTTCAAAAGTATATAAAACTTACGAAGAGGCCTTCAGCAGCCTCAAAAAGATAGCAGAGGTCGAGCCCGACATGAAGAACAAACAGCTTTATACAGATGCATATAATAAGTGGATAGCTGAACTGAAAAAGAGAATATAGATTTATTAACAATATTTCATAAAAAAGTTAGCGTAAAATGTACGTTTACCTTTTTATATTTCGGTTAAATTATTATTTTTACAGTTTCTCAAAAAATTATTAATACAATAAACAAACAAATATGGAATATTTAGTTGGTAAAAGAGAACACTTTCCCGGGATCGGAAAGATCAGGTTTGAAGGGAAAGAATCAAAAAATCCGCTTGCTTTCAGGTTTTATGATGAGAACAAGGTTGTGGCGGGAAAGACTATGAAAGACCATTTCAGGTTTTCTATGGCTTACTGGCACACATTATGCGGGACAGGCAGTGATCCTTTCGGACCGGGGACTAAGAAGTTCCCCTGGGATGAAAGTAGCGATGTCATCGAAAAGGCAAAAGATAAAATGGATGCAGCATTTGAGTTCATGACAAAAATGGGCATTCCCTTTTATTGTTTTCATGACTTTGACCTGGTAAATGAGGGCAGCACTATTGCTGAGTCCGAAAAGAGGCTGCAGACTATGGTCGAGTATGCAAAAGAGAAGCAGAAAGCATCGGGCGTGAAACTATTATGGGGCACTGCCAATGTTTTTTCCCATGAAAGGTATATGAACGGCGCATCCACGAATCCCGATTTCAATGTTGTCTGCTATGCAGGAACGCAGGTAAAGAATGCCATTGATGCCACTATTTCACTGGGCGGACAGAATTATGTCTTCTGGGGCGGCCGTGAGGGATACATGTCTCTTCTCAACACAAACATGAAGAGGGAAAAAGAGCACCTCGCAAGGTTCCTGACAATGGCAAGGGACTACGGAAGGAAAAACGGGTTCAAGGGCACATTCCTTATCGAGCCCAAGCCTATGGAGCCTACTAAGCACCAATATGATTTCGACACAGAGACTGTCATGGGATTCCTCAGGCATTTCGGACTGGCAGGTGACTTCAAGCTAAATATCGAGGTTAACCATGCAACACTTGCTGGCCATACTTTCCAGCATGAGCTGCAGTGTGCTGCGGATGCCGGACTTCTGGGGAGCATTGATGCTAACAGGGGTGACTACCAGAACGGGTGGGACACCGACCAGTTCCCTATAAATATTTATGAGCTTATAGAGACAATGCTGGTGATAATCGAGGCAGGAGGCTTTACCACTGGAGGTGTAAACTTCGATGCCAAGACAAGGCGCAACTCAACCGACCTTGAGGATATATTCATCTCGCATATTGCAGGCATGGATGCTTTTGCCAGGGCCCTGCTTATTGCGTACGATATCCTGGAAAAGTCAGGTTACAAAAAGATGAGAAAGCAGCGTTATGCTTCCTATGACAGCGGTGATGGCAAGGCATTCGAGGATGGAAAGCTGAGCCTCGAAAAGCTGAGGGAACTCGCGATAAAGAACGGTGAGCCCAAACAGATCAGCGGCAAACAGGAGCTTTACGAAGCAATAATAAATCATTATATATAGATCTTCATATTAGCAGATCGTTTCAACTTTAAAATTCAGGCGCCCCTCAAGGGCGCTTTTTTTTGGTTTGATAATTCCATTAATGATTAAATTTTGCCAATAAGTAAAAAATACTTATTCCGGTTAATTCATGTAATTTATCCACATAAAATTCTACGAGGTTGATTTAAAAACATATTGCCCTTTTACTTTTAAGTAACCCCCCAAATGTTAAAATTCCGCCATAAGAAAATACCTTGCTTCCATCAGGTAATATCATGATAAATTCTGAAGGAAAACGGGTATTGCTATTCGGTTCCAGTTTAAATTCCAAATATGAAAGTAATGATATTGATATAGGAGTCGAAGGAATTCAGTCTAAAGATTTTTTCAAATATTACGGAGAATTAATAATCGGGCTTTCCAAGCCTGTAGATATAGTAGACATATCTGGTTCTTCAAAGTTTATTACTCTAATTAAAACGGAGGGGATTCCTTTATATGACTGATTATAGAGTTCGCATTGAAGCTGAATATGAAGCGATTGAGAAAACTCTTGCTTCATTTCCAAACAAGTCTGTTTCACAGTTATCAAAGCTTGAACTTGCAGGTGTTGTTGCACTGGTGCACAATTTTTATAATGGTATTGAGAATATTCTTAAACAAATAATTAATGCTAAAGGCTTAAAGATGCCTGATGGACCATCCTGGCATAAAGACTTACTGATAAAAGCAGTGGATACACGTATTCTCTCGAAAAAAGCAATTGATAAACTTAAAGATTATTTAGCTTTCAGACATTTTTTCAGTCATGCATATACACTCGATCTTAATCCTCAAGAAATTGAGCCATTAGTCAAGAATATCTCAAAACTTTACCTGGATTTTAAAAAAGAGATAAGTAAAATTATTATCTGACATATTATGCTTGATTTTCAAATGTTTTATTATTTTGTGAATATCTCCCCTTATTTTGTCAATAAACCCTATATCACTTCCCATTACTATTTTTTCCCAATATTGGGATTGCTTTTTTTGATTTTGCGATGAAATTTGTATGTGCAGTTAAGCAGATTAGTTTTTTTTAAGTAACCGCATACCTTTGGCCTCCCCAACTTGAGGTCACAAATTGTGACCTCAAGTTGCTAAATTCCTCTTCATTTAATTCAAACATAAAATGCTCGGGAAAGATATCGATATTACGCCTAACTGCCTGCTTGAGCACTTTAGTTTCGACTTCATACAATTCTGCTAAATCGCGGTCCAACATTACATTTTTACCTCTTATAAGGTAGATTTTACTCATTATTATTTCATAAGGTATGGCTATTAACTTTTTTTTCTTTGTCATACTTAATGTTTTTCATAAACAAAACTAATACTTAAAAATTGGGTATCATAATTTGCAATAACTATTCAATCCCAACGGTCATAAGCCGGGTTGTCCATTTTATTTCAAACAAAGTCAACCGTTAAGCCATGGCTTAAAAACGAAAAGAAATAAAAATTATATTAATTTAATCTCGTTTGGAGGTCTAATCTTTATTTGTAAACTGAAATAAAAGTCTCTCAATCCCCGAGCCCCTGCCTTTTGATTACTGATTTTGCGGGATTGAAGATGCGCTTGAGGAGGCTCATGTTGTCGGTGATGATTTCTGCCATGCCCGGCATTTCCTGCTGGAACTTTATAGTGTAGCCGTAGTTCGTTACCAGTCCGTTTGTCAGCTTCACGCGGGCGGTATAAAAATCATGGCTCGGCACAAGCGATATTGAGGTAACCTCGCCCCTCACCATGCCGAACTCCATGTGGGGGTAACTGACGAATTTAATATTCACTTTCTGTCCGGCCTTCACCTTCCCCGCCCCCTGCACCGACAGGTCTATCTTACCCACTATCTCGCCGGGGTCTTCGGGCAGTATGGTAAACACCTCATCACCTTCGACAACATTCTGGTTGACGCTCCAGAACCTGTTAAAAGTAACTATTCCTTCCACGGGGGCTGTCAAGAGGTACTTCTGCTTCCATATGTCTGTTTCGGCCATGAGCCTGTCATATGCCTCATAGAGCCTGTTCTGGATCTCGCTTTTTTTGTTCGACTCATCAAGATCCATGTCGAGTATATCCTGGTTGAGCTTGCCTGTTTCGATCTTTGCCGTTGCCAGTGCAGTGAGGGTCTCCTTATATGTATATTCCTTTCCCAGCAGTGTGCTTTGTGATTTTTCATAGTCCGCTGCCGACAGCACGCCCTGCTTATATAGCAGCGAGTCCCTCTCAAACTGATTCCCTGCCAGTGCCAGCTCTTTCCTGAGCACTGCCGACTGCTCGCTTAGCTGTACATAATAGACGTCGTACTTGGCAAGCTCGCTTTTCAGGCTCCTTATTTTTTTCTGATGATAATCGAGGTTTATAAACTTCCGGTAGTCCTGGTAGTTTTTAAGGAACGAGGCGAAGCAGGATTGTATCTCGCCCAGGGAGTAGTCACCATTAAAACTTATATACTGCCCGTTTTCCATGTTTGCCCTGAATCCTACCAGCAGTTTTTCAACCTCCATAACATCGGCAAAGACAGCTGCCGATTCCAGGAGCGCAATAAAATCGCCAGCCCCGACTTCCTGCTTGTCCTCAACAAAGAGCTTCACAATTTTCCCGCTTGTCCGTGCCCTGAGGTGCGCCGGTGGATTCTCGGTCGTTAGGGTTATTGCTGCAGGCTGGATATCGGGAAACCTGAACAGTCCGCTTCCGGCGATAATAATAAAAGTAACAATAAAAATAACTGACGTTCCCCACCTGACGATCCACCTGGGCACCTGTCCCAGTATTTCCCGGACATCATCGCTTCTTATCTCTATCTTTTCCGCTTCCTGTTGTTCTTTTTGTGTAAGCATGTCGAATACCTGTTTTAATACTTATTCATCTATGCACCCAGCTCGAGCTGGTTTCTGACAAGGTTAAAGTATGCCCCTTTCCTGGCGGTCAGTTCTTTATGCCGGCCATGCTCAATAATTTTTCCTGCTTCCATGACCACAATATTATCCGCATTCTTGACTGTGCTAAGGCGGTGGGCAACGATCACCACCGTGCGGCCCTTGAAAAACTCTTCGAGGTTTTCCATTATCATCTTTTCGTTATTAGCATCAAGGGCGTTTGTTGCCTCGTCGAGGAATATATAATCAGGATTCTTGTATATGGCACGGGCAATCAGTATGCGCTGGTGCTGCCCCTGGCTGAGCTGTATACCTTCGGCGCCTATTTTCGTGTTATAGCTCAGGGGCAGCGACTCAATAGTATCCTGGATATTTGCCATCTTCACGGCATAAAGCAGCTGCTGCTTGTCGATCTTCTCATCCGATACTGCTATATTCATGGCTATGGTATCTGAAAAGATGAAGCCGTTCTGCATCACCACGCCGCAGTGCTGGCGCCATTGGCGGTGGCTGAAGTTCCTGAGATTGAGATCGCCGATCCTGATCATGCCCTTTGTGGGGGGATAAAAACCCAGCAGCAGTTTGATAAGGGTTGTCTTCCCGCTGCCGCTTGTCCCTACTATAGCCGTAACCTTGTCCTGTTCAATGGTAAGGTTTATATCTTTGAGGGCAAAAGGTGAGTGGGGCCCCTCGTACTGGAATGAGAGGTCGGAAACCGTAATATCTCTTTTTGAGGGAAGCTCGCTGATAAACGTTCCTACAGAAGGCTCTTCATCTTTTTTGTTATGTATCTCTCCCAGCCGCTCGAGGCTGATTTTCGCATCCTGTGTGGTACGCAGAAACTCGATCATCTGCTCCATGGGTCCGCTCAGCTGTCCGAGAATGAATGACACGGCGACCATTGTTCCGAGGGTGATGTTGCCATGAATAACCTGGTATGCTGCAAATACGAGTATCAGCACATTCTTTATCTCATTAAAGAACAATGCACCGACCTGCTGGTACTGGTGTATGGTAAGGCTCCTGATATTTATCCTGAATATGCCGGCCTGTATATTTTCCCACTCCCACCTTTTCTGCTTTTCGCAGTTATTGAGCTTTATCTCCTGCATACCGGTAATTAGCTGGAAAATGTTACTCTGGTTACTTGAAAGTTGAGTAAATCTTTTATTGTCGAGGTCCCTTCTCTTCTTCATGAACAGGATTACCCAGCCCAGGTAAAGCAGGCTGCCCACAAAAAATATCAGGAATATCTTTATGCTGAATATTGCAAGGACGAGGCTCAGTATCATCAGGCTCACAAGGGCAAAGAAGAGATTCAGCACGGTAACTGTAAGGAAGGTCTCTATTCTTTTATGATCCCCTATTCTTTGTACAAGGTCACCTATAAGTTTGGTATCGAAGAATGACACGGGGAGCTTCATGAGCTTTATCAGGAAGTCGGATATAAGGAAAATGTTTATCCGGGTGCCAAGGTGCAGCAGTATCCAGTTACGTATAAAATCCACCCCTACCCTGCCTACAATAAGTACAATCCATGTGATAAATACTATATGTATAAAGGATATATCTTCGAGGACCACGCCTTTATCGATAAGTGACTGGAAAAGAAAGGGGAAGATGAGCTGCAGGATGCTGCTTAGCAGTATTCCTGTTATAAGCTGAAAAATAAGCCTTTTATAGGGTTTAAGGTATGAGAAAAGGAAGCTGAAATTACTTTTGTTAACCTGCTCATCCTTCTGTTTGTAAAAGTCGGGGGTAGTCTTCAGCAGGAGGCATATGCCCATGCCCTCACCCTCTTTAACCGTCCCTATCCACCCCTTCAGGAATTCGTCCTTACTGAGCTTTACCAGTCCGGTTGCAGGGTCGGCAATATAGATATTATCTTTCCTTATTCTATAAACTACCACGAAGTGGTTCTGCTGCCAGTGTACTATGCAGGGCAGTATGGCATCATTTTTCAGCTGCTCAAATGTGATCTTGACACCTATGCTATGGAAGCCTATGGCCTCCGCGGCTTCACTTATGCCGAGCAATGATACTCCTTCACGTGTAATATAACATCTCTCGCGCAAGTACTGCAATGAGTAGCTTTTGCCATAATGCCTGGCTATCATCCTTAGGCAGTCCGGACCGCAGTCCATCCTGTCAAGTTGCTTATAGAACGGGAATTTGAGCATTATTATAAATTTCAGTATCTGTTAATTACCCGGGCAAATTAACATACCAATATAAGAAAAAATAATGTATTTAGGTTTTTTGGTGAGGACAATAGCTTATTACTCACCTTCATCCTGAATTATGATTAAATAGAACACTTACCCTAATAGACATGCAATTTTGTGACAATTGAATCAATCACAGAAAAAATAATTATTAATGGCATAATACTAACTAACTTTTGAAAACTCCTTGTTCCGGCTATTTTCTATCTTTTTATTGATATTTGCCGCGTCCGACTCAGTCAGGGGAACAGTAAATTTAAAAGTAGTGCCTTTAAGTTCATTTGATTCGACCCATATGTCGCCTCTCAGGAGTTTTACTTTACTGTGCGCAATACTCAGGCCCAGTCCGAATCCTTTATTTGTATTTTCAAAACAGTTCTCTGCCTTGGTAAAGCTCTTAAAAATTGATTTGTCAAACTTATCAATCCCTCCCACTCCGGAATCCTTTACAAAGAACATTACCTGGTTATTATTCAGCACTTTATATCCGTATTCAATAACCCCTTTCCGTGTAAACTTAAATGCATTTGATATTAAAATAGAAATGATATCGAACAGCATTTTCTTATCGGTATATATCGTGATGTCCATATACTGCGAATCGGGATTTTGGACAAGTGCAATATTTGATTTTAGCGGATCGATATTATGCACAGTAAAATAGGAATGCAATTCATCTATAAGCTTTGTCAGATTACAATCGCCATTTACTATTTTAAAGTATCCGGAATCAAGAATTGATGCTTCAATGAGGTCATCGATAAGCTTTAAAAACTGCTGGCTGCTCTTTTTAATATTCTCATCAAATTTTTTTCTCTGTTCTTCGGAAAGATCTTTATGACTCAGCAGGTTTGTAAAGCCAACAATTGAATTCATCGGTGTTCTTATCTCGTGATAAATATTTCTGAGGAATGCGGATTTCAGATCATCGGCTATTTTTGTTTTTTCTTCAAGGATTTGCTCCAGTCTTTTAACCTTTTCGGAGAGTTCATTATATGATTCGGCTATATTATTATGAGTTTCTTTCAAATATCCGGAAGCGGAGTTATTCTTATTTTGTGAAAGATAACCCATAAACCAACTAAGGAACTTTTTTAACATCATATGTTTGCTTTAAAATTGAACTAAACCTTGTATCAAAACAGAAGGCTAAATGCTAGCAGTCTGCTTCTGTTTTTGATCATAACAGCCAAACCCTGTATTTTATAAGCAAAATATTACCTTAAGTTGAAATATTTTTTTTTATAATTACGAACAGGTATTTATAATTATCAAATTTTAAAAAAATAATTATTTCATTTTGTTTAAGATTTCAATGGCTTTATCTGTATAGTAGCCATTTTGCCCTGCAATTTGTTTAAATTGCCGTTTTGCTTTATCTGTATTATCTGTCATAAGATAGCAAAATCCGAGATACCACTCAGCCTGTTCAATGTATAAGCTGTACTTATCATCAATTATTTTCTGAAAATTGCTGTTGGCATCATTATATTCCTTAACTTCCATATAAGATATTCCTGAATAGAGATTAAGGCCAATCCTGGAACTGTCATTATTCAGTATTTTCTCGAACAGTACCAGGGCATTTCTGAAGTCTTTATTTTCGTAATACTTCATGGCGGTTCTCAGGTCACTATTGATGCTCGCATCTGCCGAACGAAAATTCATTGTAGCTTCATAGGGCCGGTAATACATAGCATATATCTCTTCATTGGAATAGGATTTGTTCCTTAAGAACAATACAAGGAAGCTTCCGATTATCACAAATGTGATAAATGAAGCCGCTATAAGCAGTTTTTTGTATAGTACCACCGTATTTTTTCTGACGGTAGTTTCCCTGTAAGCGGGAGAAGAACAGATTTCTTTGAGCTGGCTGCGCAGTTCCATTACTTCTTTTTCATGTATTGCAGTATTGATATTTCTCCGCAGTTGCAGCTCCTTTTGGAGTTCCGGGTTAGCATCGAGCTCCTTTTCAAACCATAGTTGCTCGCCTTTGCCCATTTCTCCATCGAGGTATCTCTCGATGAATTCAGCATAGTTCAGATCATTTTTCATAGCCTCACATTTTTTTATGTTTATTCATTTTATTATACATATAACGCTACTCACCCGAAAGTATAATGCTATTAAAATACAAAATCATTTATTTTCTAATGCTTTATATATTATTTTAATCGTTTGTTTTCAGTTATATGTTTATATTAATTAAATATTTATAAAATATTTACACTACGTTTAAATTTCCGTTTGCAGGGTTTAGTTTTCAGGTTCAGGGCATTGAAGGTTCAGCTCTTCGTACCGATAAGCATTTTAAGTCTGTCCTGTTAAGTGTAGCTACAGATTATAAAATGCTCACCGGATTTTCGGGTTATGATGTTAATAGTTCAATTTGTTATTAATTACATAAGCATTAAAAAGGTTACCACTTTTTAATAATTAGCTGTTCAAAAATTTGGTATCGGGCAGCAGTGATAAGTCAGCAGTTAAAGGGCAGCAGTCACCAGGCGTGATCTGCCTGATTTTGGCAGTTAAGCATTACAGCTATCGGCTACTGGATGCCAGGTGCAGGGTTTCTAAAAAAATTAAACTACAGGAAAAAATATAAGAATTTTTTATTTTGCCGACGTATAGTTGCCGACCATTAAGGTATTTTGAAACAAAAATTATTTGTATATTTGTTCGGTGTTTTACGAACAAAATGCAAAGTAAAAAGGTCATCACTGAAGAACAAATAAAAATCGCACGGTACGCAAAGGCCATGGGGCATCCCATCAGGATGTATGTAATGGAATTGCTTTCAAATCAAAGCTGTTGTTACAGTGGTGACTTAACAGAAATATTACCTATTGCTAAATCAACTCTTTCACAACATTTAAAAGAATTGAAAGACGCCGGGCTTATTCAGGGTGAGATTGAAGCTCCCAGGATTAAATATTGCATTAATAAAGCAAACTGGAAAGAAGCTCAGATTTTATTTAAGAAATATATACGGATTTAAAAATTTTTATAATATAAGTTCGGTGTTTTACGAACTACGAATTGATAATAATTTAAAAAGTCAAATATGGAAATAAAAGTCTTAGGCACAGGTTGCCCAAAATGTAAGGCACTTGAACAAACAGTAATTAATTCATTGGCCGAACTGGATATTGATGCCGATGTTTCAAAGGTGGAAGATATTATGAAAATAATGGAATACGGTATAATGCGCACGCCTGCTTTAGTAATAAATGGGAAAGTAGTATTAAGCGGATACGTACCAACTGCAAATGAAATGAAGAAAATAATAATCCAAAATCAATAAAATTATGAAATCATTTAAGTTTTTATTTATCGCATTAATGGCTTTATCCATGAATATTTCATGCTCTGCCCAAACTAATAAAAAAGATGAAAATACCCAGGTTTCAAAAGCCGGAAAAGTTGAAGTTTTCTATTTTCATTATACACGCCGATGTGTTACATGTCAGTCAGTGGAAAAGGTATCGAGGGAAACTGTTGCTGACTTATACGGTGACAAAGTAAGCTTTACTGATTTCAATCTTGATGAAGAAAAGGGAAAACAAAAAGGTGAACAACTTGGTGTATCGGGTCAGACTTTATTGATCGTCAACGGAGATAACAGGATAAATATCACAAATGAAGGTTTCATGAATGCACGTAGTAATCCTGATAAACTCAAGCAAATAATCAAAGAAAAAATAGATCCTCTATTATAGTTGAATTTCAGCTTGCATGAAAGAATTCCTTAATAATTTAATGAGTAATAGCTCTTTGCCCGTTGTTACGGCATTTGTACTGGGATTGATGACAGCTATCAGTCCCTGCCCGCTTGCTACAAATATTACTGCAATCGGGTTTATCAGTAAAGATGTTAAATATCAGAAATTAGTATTTATTAATGGATTAGTCTATACACTTGGCCGGGCACTGTCATATACCCTCCTTGCCATAATTATATTTATCGGGGCTGACCAGTTTAAGGTTTCAGAATGGTTTCAGCAATATGGCGAGAAGATTATAGGACCACTGCTTATTGCTATAGGCCTTTTGATGCTTGATATCCTGAAAATCAAATTTCCGGGCGTAAGCCGGTTAACTAAACGTTTTCAGGAAAACAGAACAAACAGCTATTGGGAAGTGTTGTTGCTTGGAATCCTGTTTGCCCTTGCATTCTGTCCTTATAGCGGTGTTCTTTATTTTGGGATGTTAATTCCCATGACCATCGGGAGTGCATCGGGTTTATATCTTCCTGTAGTATTTGCCATTGCCACAGGTATTCCCGTTATCATCTTTGCCTGGTTACTGGCTTATACAGTTACAGGTGTTGGCAAATTATACAACCGCTTGAAAATCTTTGAAGTTTGGTTTAGAAGAATAATAGCTGTATTATTTATCGGGATAGGGGTATATTATGTAGCCGTAATTTACTTATGATTTTTTTATAATAAATGTTCGTTTAATTACGAACAATATTTAGGATTTAAAATTTTTAAAAACTAATTAATGAAGTGGAAAAAAGAGATTAAAATACTGGTATGGATGCTGGTTGTATTTGTATTTGCTTTCCAAATGCCCCTTCAAGATGCCCGTTTTAGAGAAGCAATAATGGCCATGTTCGACCTTACCAGATGGTATGCACGGGAACATGTGATTTTATGTCTGTTACCTGCCTTCTTTATTGCAGGTGTGATATCTGTATTTGTAAGCCAGGGTGCTGTAATGAAATACTTTGGGGCAAAGGCAAAAAAATGGGTGGCCTATATGGTTGCATCGCTATCAGGAACTATACTGGCCGTTTGTAGTTGCACTATTTTGCCATTGTTTTCAAGTATTCATAAAAGGGGTGCCGGCCTTGGCCCTGCTATTGCTTTTTTGTATTCAGGTCCCGCAATAAATATCCTGGCAATTATTCTTACTGCCCGTATATTGGGATTTGAAATGGGTTTAGCCCGGATTATAGGTGCAGTAGCTTTTGCAATAATAATTGGTTCAGTTATGTCTTTAATTTACCGGAAAGAAGAAAAAGCAAAACAGGAAGAACAGATCAATTTTCCCGATATGCCTGAAAAACGCCCCATGTGGCAAACAGCTTTTCACTTTTTTACCCTCGTGCTAATACTCGTGTTTGCTAACTGGGGAAAACCAGGAAACGATATTACAAGCGGTGGCTGGTACTGGTTGTGGTCAAATAAATGGTATATTACATCTGCTTTCGCCTTAATATTGGTATTTTCCTTAATCTATATCCTGAAACTTAAATGGCAACATATAGTTGTGGCTTCTATTGTTACAATCGTTTCGGCATTTGTTAGTTCATCGCCCCTTGTACCAATGATTGTGGGAATTGCAGGAATTGGCATAATTACTTTACTGGATAAAAAAGAACCGGAAAACAAAGAGTGGACCCTATCATCATGGGATTTCGCAAAACAAATTATGCCTTTACTGGCTGTAGGCGTGTTGATTGCAGGCTTTCTTCTGGGTTCAACCCACGATAATACTGTAATGGCGGGTATTATTCCCAACGCGTGGATTGCTAAATTGGTCGGTGGAAACACAGTTTTTTCCAACTTCTTTGCTTCCATTGCTGGAGCATTCATGTATTTCGCTACCCTGACCGAAGTGCCTATATTGCAGGGATTAATTGCAGGAGGAATGGGAAAAGGCCCTGCTTTGGCATTGCTCTTGGCCGGCCCATCGTTATCACTACCTAATATGCTTGTTATTCGTGGAGTATTAGGTACTCAAAAAACTATTGTTTATGTAATGCTTGTTGTGGTTATGGCAACCATAACAGGTCTCATTTATGGAATCATATAATCAAACTTATATGTCGAAAACCCAAATCGTAATTTAAATGTCATCTTTAGTAAAACGGTTATCATTCTTAGATAGGTATTTGACCCTTTGGATATTCCTTGCCATGTTTATAGGCGTTTTATCAGGGTATTTGTTGCCCTCAATAGCTGGATTCTGGAATTCAATGAGTTCAGGTACAACCAACATTCCTATTGCAATTGGATTAATTGTTATGATGTACCCTCCTTTGGCAAAGGTGAGATACGAAGAATTAAAAGATGTTTTCCGCAACATTAAAATACTAAGTTTATCATTAGTTCAAAACTGGTTAATAGGTCCGGTATTGATGTTTGGTTTAGCAATCCTTTTCCTGCACGAATATCCGCATTACATGGCCGGTTTAATTTTAATCGGATTAGCCAGGTGTATAGCTATGGTGATTGTATGGAATGAACTGGCAAAGGGTGATACTGAGTACGCTGCGGGGCTGGTTGCTTTTAATTCAATATTCCAGGTCTTATTCTTTTCAGTATATGCCTATGTTTTTCTGACTATCATACCTGGATGGTTAGGTTTACAATCTTTTAAAGTAGATATCACCATCGGCCAGATTGCTAAAAGTGTATTTATATATCTGGGAATACCTTTTATTGCAGGATTTTTAACACGGTTTATTCTTATTCGCATAAAAGATAAAGACTGGTATCATAAAAAGTTTATTCTTAAAATTATGCAGGAGAATTCTTGTCAGTTCTTTTATGAATGTGAGAACTGTCATTGTTTCAGTTTATAATTGTTATTATTCTTGATTTTGTAACTGAGTCGGGATTATTCTCATAATAGTTTATTTTTATTTTACTCTCATCCGTTGCAAGAAACATAATCCTGAGATCAGCAATTTTCCCCGATTCCATAACTTCAAAGGTCTGCGTGTCATGTTCAGAATCATAAATGGTGTTTTTCCAGTTTATTGGCCCATTGGGGGCAGCCTCAAAGGCCCAGTAGGCACCCACCGGCTCACCTCCCTCCACGAATTCGAGCTTTATCTTTAGGCTCGCGCCTTTAGGTAATACAGCCGCCATACTATATTCATCATTTACACCTACTGTGAACACCGAATCCTTGTCATTTAATATATTAATTCCATAGGGGGAGGTCTCGGGGTATTCAATGAAACCGGTGAATGCAAAGTCGGTATTGTCAACAAACTGCTCAATATATTTTTCAAAATCTGGTATCTCAATACTGACTCCCAGGGACTCATACCTGTCAGTTAGGTTTGTCCTTACATTGTCAGTATTAAGGTATTTAGCATGGTTTATGAGGGCCGTACCTAAAGAACTGTTGTCCAGAGTGCCGTCTTCGCGTATGTCGGTACTGATATTTGCAAGCAGTTCGGATAGTTCCGCTACTGTCCGGTATCCCTTAATTACAGACGATACTGCAAGCAAAATAGCATTATCTTCTCCCTGTTTCGTAATATCAAGGTACTCTGACGATGCCATGTCCGCCTTTGATATGTCAAAAATATTGAGTATCTCCTGCTGTGCCTGGCTTTTGGCTTCACTGAAAGAGCTGCCCCGGGATATAAGGTATTCGACGCGCTCTTTTTCGAGATTTGACAGTATATTGACATTTATGCTCGACGAATCTGTTAAATCAGTCAGTGTGTAAAGCACAAGGCGGGCAGAAGAGTTCTCGCCTGCAATTTCATCGAAGTAAAATCCGTCTGCTTTCAATTCAACAAAGCGGGATGAAAATTCAACATTGTCTATTTCAAACGTACCCTTATTGTCAATAATCTGCGTACTGAAATTTTTACCTGTTTGTGTAAGGTTATCATTCAATTCCGAGATTGTTATTGAAGTGCCGTTATTAAAGGGGCCTTTCTGTACAAAGCCGGTTATCTTTTCTTTTTTTATTACAGTACTGTCATCCTTCTCACATGAAGCTATCAGAATGATTGTTATTGGGATCAGGCAGAGAATACTGGTTTTCATAATTTTAATATTTAATCATTAAAAGTACTTAGCGTAAGTAAAATAAGATATTTGGTGCAAAATAACACAAATTTGTAGAATTTTCGTCTGTTATGAGCAGATGATTTCTATCTTAAATAAGTTGCTTTTATGCCCGTAGCTTTACCAGTTGAACATCGTACCTGACTGCCATAATTAAAATTTCCGAAATTTAAGAGCCGGGGGTCCATCGAAAATTATATTTTTATATAACATTAATTATTGGCATTTTTACCGGACTTCCGGGTGTTAACATATTTATCATGATCCGCTTCAGAATTCTAACAGCTATTTTTTCAATGATATCTTCAATCCCATTCATTGCCCTGCCTTTACTGGCTGGGGACAAATATGTTTCTTCAGCCGCCGGAAACAGCGCCATGGAAGCAGCCGGAGATATTCCCGGTGATATTCTTATTAACGGAGATTTTTCAGATGGTGACAACCACAGTTTTGATCCCAGCGGTGTAATGACAGCCGGCATTATTGATCAGCTGCTGGCTGTATGGGAGCAGATGGCCGATCATTACAAAAACCGATCCGATCTTATATACTATGAAATACTTAATGAGCCCCATGATATTTCCGATGCGGTATGGAAAGGAATGCAGCAACAGGTAATAGATGCCATACGCGCGGTTGATGATACACATACAATCATTGTGAGTCCGGACTACTGGAGCAATCCCACCGTGGAGAACATTGAAGGCATCCCCTACCCTTATGATGCGGGAAGCATGCCCGCCATACTTACCAGTCAACAAAAAGGATGATCCTCCTGAAATAATTTCAGCCGGGTTTAAGTATTACAGTTTTATTAAAAGCAGGGGCTTCCTGTTTATAAGCCCTTATTTATTCGGTATTATTTTTTTTATTTTCCTGTACTATTTTTTTATTATTTTCCTTGTTACCGTTTGCTTGTTATATATAATCCTCATATAATAGATGCCGGCCGGATAGTCACTTATATCTATTTCGCCGGCACCGCCTCTTTCTTCCCTGTAAAGAGTTTTACCGTTAATATCACACAGCTCTATAATGCAATGCGCCGCACCTGCGGGTAATTGTATATGAATCATGTTGCAGGCAGGATTGGGATATATTTTAATATTGTTGAGCCCTATATCTTCCATGCCCGTTTCAACAAGGTCTCTCACATATACAAACAGGGCCTTGTCAAAAGTCTTGAAATCTTCATCGGTAGCCCTGACATAAATGTGGAATTCCGGCTTCATTTCATAGTCAGGAGAATCGTTAATAATTAAATCCGTCCCGTCAATGATAAACAGGTAATTATCCAAATCATTATTTCCATCTCCTTCAATTAAGGCAAAGGTATGTCCTGACTGCTGGTCGGGATCATCTGCAGACAATGTACCTACAACATAGCCGGGTGTAATATTTTCATCCACGGAATCGGGGTTCAGTGTAATATCAACAGGAGCATCAATTACAAGGTGAACAGGATCAGTATATAGAGTAAGATCAGGAAAATCACTATTTATCATCGAGCAGTGGTAAAATCCCGAATCCGCATCTGAGAGTCCGGTTAATTCCAAAACCGGTGATGCCGAATATGGTGTTATAGAATCATCATCCAGCCACCATTTATACAGGTTATCGGCAGCAGTAATTTCAGGGACAGCATAGTCCGAGATGTCTATCTGCAGGTCATCGCCTGTACTTTTATCAACACGCCGGGGGCTAACTGCTACATCAAGCTGGGGAGAATAGCTGAAGGTGGCTGCAGCAATACCTGTAATTGGTACAAGGTCAGAAAATGTAAAATAATTATTATAGATATCAAATTGACAGTACGACGGTATATTTTTAATATCTTCAGGAACAGGACCGCTGAGCTTATTGTCACTTAAAAGCAAATTCGTTAAGTCCTGCATTCCCCCGAACCCTGCAGGAATGCTCCCGGTAAGCTGGTTGCGATGGAGCCTGACATATTTCAGGCTGCTTATATTGCCTATTTCGTGAGGGATAGAGTCACCAAGCCGGTTATCCTGAAGATGCAGATATTCCAGTTCGACCAGGTTACCAATTTCATGGGGAATGGGTCCTTCAAGCTGGTTATTATTCAAAGATATATTTCTCAGTCCGGTTAAGTTACCGATCTCCGGAGGTATGGGTCCGGTTAGCTCGTTATCGTCAAGTTCAAAGTATACCAGACTGCTCATATTACCAATTTCAGGGGGAATAGAATCGGTAAGCTGGTTGTTAAAAAGATACAAAGCCTTTAAGCTGGTCAGGTTGCCAATCTCTGCGGGGATCGGACCGGTGAGCTGGTTATAGTCAAGTATCAAATACTCAAGATTGGTCAGGTTACTTATTTCAGAGGGTATGGAGCCCGTAAGTCCGTTATCGTAAAGCGACAGTGTCTCCAGGTTGCTTAAATTACAAATTTCCACAGGAATGGAACCGGTAAGCTGGTTGCTGTAAAGGATCAGATTATATAATCTGCCCAGGTCACCTATCTGTGGAGGTATAACACCTTTAAGATTATTATCCGCGAGTTCTATCTCGGCAACGCTGTCATTACCCACAGTAATACCATACCATGTTGATACCGGCTGTCCGGGCTGCAGCCAGTTTGTATTGACTATCCAGCCAGCACCATCGGTACTGTCGTATAAGGCCACGAGGGCCAGCGAGTCTGTTTCGGGAACCTGTCCTCCTGCCATAAAAACAGAAAAACATAAAACAATCGAGACAAATGCGAATTTTTTCATGGCTGTTCTTTTTTGGTTAACAATATCCTGTTATTGCGGTTATACTTTCAGGACGAATGGACTTCACCCTGACGGCTAAAGCTCTTTACAGAAATAAATTTACAAAAATTGGCCGGAAATGCTAATAAATTTCGGATAAATATGGTTTATTCCGGTTCTCCGGTTCCGGAAGGGCCCAGCTGTTCTTCAAGCTGTCTCACAGCTTCTTCACCGGCTGCCACGGGAATTACAAGTATATTACTTATAATATCGTTCTTTTTATCCGTAAGGTAGATATTCATCTCAGCTATGCCCTCAAGTCTTAAATTCTGCTTTACAAAAAATACATGCAGTACACCTGTCGGTTCATTGACTTCCTGTTCCGATGTCACTGCATCCTTGTTTACCTTGCCATCTTCTCCCGTGTAAGCAATATAAGCAGCTACTTTAACTGTATTCTTCCTATAACTGATATTTTCATAATTTATATCACACCTGGACTGGGAAAAGTTTGTTGAAGGGGAAGAATATGTCGCTTCAAATTCAGAATAATATATCTCCAGCCAGTTGTAGCCGGGAAGCGAAATTTTTATAAGCACCCCGCTATCATCAGCCGGCAGGCTCTTTTCACTGTCCTGTCCGTATAAATCCAGGCCGCAGCTAATCACAGCAAATGCCGACAACAAAAAAATTACATTTCTTATCATAGCTTTAAGTTTAGTCCCGTCCGATAAAAAAGTATTTCACCCTGTCTTTCAATGCTTTGGCATCAACTATTCCTTTGCGATGATTGTTCCTCCACAGATAAAGTGAATCGGAACCTATGCCTGCTATCATCGTGTCGCCCGGGCAAACCGAGATACACTTAAGTTCAGCATTTACGGTATCCTTAACCGGATTAACAGGTTTTTTATTAACCAGGCATACAGTACTGTCATCTATCGTTGCCAGTGTATAAGTATTTTTACCGGCTATTGAAAATGAAGCTATTTTTATTCCCGGTACTTTCAGTATTCCCTTTTGCATATCAATCATAAGGAAATCCGAAGATTCAAAAAAATTAAAGATCTGCATACCTTTTTCCGGCATTTCACTGTAAAAAGGATACATATCTGTACGCACCCTGTTTTTCCATATGCTTACATAGGTGCTGTCATTTATTACTGCACGCCCCGAGACATACAAATTTGTATCTTCTTTAACTATATGTGTGGCTATAGATAATACCGATGACATCGTATCAAGCAGTATTTTTTCGCCGTTTATCCAGCTGCAGGCATTAATATAAAACATCCTTTTCTTAGAATAATTTGAATAGCCTGCAACATAAACATTAGTATCTTCCGCAAAAATTGACCTTGTAAAGCAGGTCTCATCCTCATCCTTCGGCAGCAACACCAGGCTGTCGTTCTGCCAGTAGCATGCAGTAATGTCGTTACCGGCGCCATTAATATGGCCTGAGACAAAAACACCTTTATCATTGACAAAGATAGCGCTTGTATAAGCCGAATATTTTTCAACCGGGAGGGTTACCAGCATGCTGTTCTTCCAGTAACAGGGGGTTGTATGGCCATCCTTAATATAAATTCCCGATACATAGACATTCTTATTGTAATAATAGATACCGGAGACGCGGGCACTTGCAGGCAACAGGCTGACCAGGCTATCGTTTATCATATAATAGGCCGTATCATTTCCCAGCTCACCGGGTCCATATACACCTGCTACATAAAGATTTGCCGGGGGAAGCGCTTTACCCTCTCCTGATTTAAGGTGAAGGAAAACCAGGACTGCTGCGCATATCACAATCGCAACCAAAATTAAACCAATAATAATCTTTTTCATAATTGATATTTTTAAATAGGGACAGCGCCCATTTTTTTTAGTATTAAGAAAACTTGAATATAAGGATTTAATTATTGTTTTAAAAATAAAAAGGTTCAGGCCTTTGATATAAGCGTTCCTTTATGGGCAACAGGGTATTACATCATTGCTCATTAAAAGAGGTGCTGAAACCTGCAACAGGGACAAAGAAGGGCGACTCTTTCAGGCAGGAAGCACTTATTTTTTATCGACTGCTGTGAAGGTATCAAAACCTGCAATAATAACTACCCAGATTAATGTTACCACACCCAATACAATATAGCTTAACCATTTGGGCAGGTACAGGTGTCCGCTCCATGCAGGCCTGAAAAGGTTATAGATCAACACGGGCAGCATAGCTATTAATATTACCTGTATCCTCCTGCCGAAATTAAATGTAAGCACCGATTTGCAGTTTTCACAGTGCCATTTTGAGTCAATGAACTTAAAAATCAATTTCCTGTAATAAACCTTTAGCGGGTATTTATAGCCGCAGCCGGGGCAAGTCCTGATTTTCATTCGATATTATCATAGAGATTTGTGCCAAGCTTCTTATATCTCTTTTCGGAAGAGAGGTTCGGGCACATTGTAACGAGTGCTGCCAGGACTTTTTGTATGTGTTCATTATCGGCGCATGTACCTTCCGAATATAAGGGGGCCGACTGGTCATAGTCCCCTATTTCGGCGCCAGTGGTGCAGGCCACCCAATAGTTCCACCTGTAGCATCGATTGTTTTTGGTAATAATAAATATGCTTCTCCTGAAAGGTTTAAAATTCTTCTTCTTATATACAATATTTAACACATCATCAAACTTAATAAGGAAGCCGTAATATGTGAAGGGCTCTCCATTTTGAATAATGACGTAAAATGTCTTGCCGTCATTCATGCTTGGCGAGTAGGCAATAGCTCCGGGCACTATGCGCGGGTCATTGCCGGGCGCAAACTTCAGCAGTATCTCAATCGCTTCGTCTCTGGGAATAGTATCGATATCTTTTATGCCTTTTTTATAATCAATATATGATTTGCTTCCCTGGGCTGAGAGGAGAGCGGGCAGGAACAAAAGCAGGGATATCAATACCATTACTTTTTTCATACAAGCATTGATTTACATACATTTAAAGTTACAACAATTAATAAAAAATAGCAGTTCATTTTCAATAAAGATAGTAACAAAAAGCAAAAATGCTTTCCCGCATCAGGACGGGAAAGCACTATCAGCCCGTAATTACGGATTGATTATTCTGTTTTGAACCAGACGTTCATTTCACAGTTGCCGCGATGGTTCCATGCATAGTAGGGTATCAATGTTACTGTAATATCTTCGGTAGTCTTTCCCTTGGTTATGTGCCCTTTTGTTTTTAATATATTAACACCGTTCAGTAATCCGGCATCGTATTCTGCCCTGAATTCAGCACCGGCAGGGATGACAATATCAAGGGCCGTTCCGCAGTTATCTGTTCCTTCGGCGCAATAAACAACGGGCCCGTATTCATAGGCCTGCAGTCCACTGTCTTCGATAACCTCCTTATTAGCGACAACCTTTTTCGCTTCCATAGGCAACCTGACCTCGATTTTATCGCCCTGTTTCCATTTTTTCCTTACCAGTGCATAGCCTTTCCCGGATACCGGTATTTTTTGCAGCTTGCCGTTGACATAGAAAGAAGGTTCGGCTTTTCCGGGTCCGTTATAAGTATAAAGGTCTCCCGGTACAGGCATGTTTCTTGCCCATCCCGGTATGCGGATGAGCAGTGAGGCATTAAGGGGAGCCTTATTTTTTATTTCGAATGTGATATTCCCTTCCCAGGGATAGTTTGATGTCTGGGCGATTTGCAGCACCCCGTTGCCTGTATTTATCTTTGCTTCGCTGTTTATAAAGAGGTTTATATAGACGTCATTATCTTTCACAGCATAGGCATAGCCTGCCACGGCGGGTATGAACCTGCACAGGTTTGAAGGGCAGCAGGAGCAGTCGAACCAGGGGCTGCGACCGGCCGTTCCCTGGTTGAAATCACTTATGCCGTCGTGCATCAGGGGGTTGGGATAGAAGAACAACTTGCCGTCGAGGGAGATGCCAGACAGCAGTCCGTTATACAGTGTCCTTTCGAGGACGTCAATATACATGGCATCACCGTGCAGGAGGAACATGCGGTAGTTCCAGAACACATTTGCAATGGCTGCGCAGGTCTCGGCGTATGAATTATTGGGAAGCTCGTAGTTTGCGCCGAATGCTTCTGCTCCCATTCCGGCTCCTATACCGCCGGTGATATACAGTTTCTTTGTAACCACATTTTCCCATATACGGTCTATGGCATCGAGGTAGTCACTGTCACCTGTAAGTGCGGCGATATCAGCCATGGCGGTAAACATATATACAGCCCTCACTGCATGTCCGACTGCTTCGTCCTGTTCCGTTACCGGCTTATGGTCCTGTGCGTATACTGAGCGGTCCCAGAGCCTGTCGCTCTTATCGTCATATACTCTTTTGCCGTGTCCGCGCCTGTCGAGAAATATTTTTGCCAGGTCGAGATATTTTCTGTTGCCGGTGATATTGTACAGTTTTACCAGTCCGATTTCAATCTCCTGGTGGCCGGGATAAAAGTCTTTTTTCTGGTTAACACACAGGTCGTATATAAGATCGGCATTTTTTATAGCTACGTCCAGGAAGCTGCGTTCGCCCGTGGCAAGGTAGTGGGCTACGGCAGCCTCGTACATATGTCCGGCGTTATAGAGCTCGTGGCTGTGGCGCGTGCCGCTGAATTTTCCGTTTTCGTCATATGAACAGCATATAGTATCATAATTATTCACTTTAAGAGTCCATGGCGTAAATAAATACCCGTCATCTTCCTGTGCAAGGCTGATGTAATGTATAAGAGTGTCGAGGTAGGCTTTCAGTGCGGGGTCTTCGCGGGTCATGAGGGAGTATGATGCCCCTTCGATTATCTTGTACACATCACTGTCATCGAACCCAAACCTGCCCCGGAATTTCCCTTTTTTAATACCCGCAGCAAATATAAAGTTATCCACCCTGCCCGTCTCCTCGCATTTATTAAATGCAAAGGGTATAGTTACTGATGTGACTGTGTCTATCCTATCATTCCAGAGTCCTGAGGTTACTTTAACTTTTGTAAAGTCAACAGGCGATATAGGATAATTGGTTTCTTTTTTTGAGCAGGCATAGAAGAGAGCTATGATGATTAATAATATGATAATATGTTTTTTCATTTTTTGAGTTTTAATATTTTACTATTAACACACTGCATATAATTAATACATATTCCTTGCAGGGCGCCATTGATTACTGCAATATACGAATAATATTGATTTTGGGAAAAACATAATACAATTAATAATAAGAACTTTTATTATATATCACTACTGTCCGACTAAAATATTAAAAAGAAGGGTACTCCCCTGAGGTTTCCCCTTCATGTTGTACTTTTGTTTTTTGCCAAACAATATACAACATGAGTAAAAATACGGAAATAAAATTTGTCGGACAGCCGAACGTTTGGATTGACCTTTAAAGAGGTTCTTTTAATAGATTCAACCACCATTCGTTTGTTTAGTGATGTATTAAAAGGAGTTGGACGTAATCCTAAGGGTGACGGGAAGAAAAAAGGAGGCCTTAAGGTACATATGTTAATAGATGCAGTTCAATCGGTTGGACGGTTTATTAAAATCACAGCTGCCAAAGTACATGACAAGAACTTTCTGAAAAGCCTGGAATTAATATCCCCTAACATGGTTGTTTTCGACAAGGCATATAACTATTATCATCAATTTGCACTTTGGACTCATAATCAGGTGTATTTTGTCAGCCGTTTAAAGACTAATGCTGTTTACACGGTCATAGAGGTTACACGCAGGCATTACAGAAAGAAAGGGGAAGCAAAAGTGCTTAGTGACGAAATTATAGAGTTGGAATACCACCCGGAAGATGAAACCGGAAAGAAGCAAACAAAGATCACGAAAATGCTACGATTAAGAAAAGTCTGTTACCAGGATGAACAGAATAGATATTATGAATTTCTGACAAATAACTTTGAAATTACAGCTGAAGAAGTGGCTTTCCTCTATAAAAAACGCTGGGGCATAGAGACATTCAAGAAAATGAAGCAAAATTTTCAGTTAAACTATTTCTATGGAGAAAATGAGAATGCAATAAGAACATAAGTCTGGTGTACATTGATAGCTCAGTTATTTTTAACGGTCATCCAGAAAATAGCTCAAACTAAAAAAGCGTTTTCGGCAGTAGCATCTTTGGTAAGAATACACCTGATTAGCATGTTAGATGTGAGTGAATTGCTCAGAAGTACACGTCGTGGTTACAATAAAGCACGGGAATCACCACCAGGTTCATTACAACTAAGCCTATTTGGTGTTAAAAAAGGCGGAGGTCTCTTTTGAAAATAAAAAATTAACGACCATTTTATGGGTGATACAGAATAAAAATTATAGAAAAAAGAATTTAGTCGGATAATAGTGATTATTTATATATTGTTATAATAATGAATAGAATAATTATAGATGTATTTTATCTAACTATCTCAGTAACATTTATTATAATTATGCCACTTTATTTAAACATTAATTCTTTAATTTTTTAGTAATACTTTAATGTACTCGTTTATATATTCATACTAATTGTGTAACTAAAATTTTTTCATTTTTCAAATTTATATTATATTAATCCAGTATACTTGATTTACTTTAAAAACTATGTTTTTTCGCATTTGCTCTTATATATCCGCTATTTTAATCTTTGCAATAATAAATTCTAGTGAATTATATTCTTTAACAAAGGATAAGGAAGTACAAAATGAACTGAATTCATTACAAGATAGTCTTAGATATTATTACAGACTGAGCGATAAATATATTTATGAGGGACAATTTATGAAATCAAAAATTTATTGTATTAAACATTTGAATTTACTGAAACAATATTTTCCAGAAAATAAGAGTGACTTATCATTAATATATATTAAGCTTGGTGTTATTCATTCTAACTTCTGGGAATTTAAACAGGCTCTTAGCTGGTACAATAGCGCGGAAAAATTATGCAATGAAGATGTTAAGTATAATCATGAAATACTTGCAAAAATATCATATAATAAAGGTAAGATATATAAAAAACTTGGTGATTATAAAAAAGCGGAACAACATTACATGAATTCTTTGAATTTGCTTGAGTCAAAAAATATAATATTTTCTGATTTAAAAGATAAAAACATAAGTATTATATTAATATATAATAGTTTAGGTGTATTACATTTTGAATTAAAAGAATATAAAGAAGCTTTAATCTTTTTTAAAAAAAATGCAGTTTTAAGTAATATTAATTATAAGGAGTTCCTTCCCGTTGCATATGAAAACATAGCAGAATGCTATTTTAAAATAAAATTATTTAATGAAGCTGAAAAATATTTTAAACTTGCTCTAAAATATCATTTAACCGGAGAAAAATATGAATACAAATATTTGCTTGCTAGCGTATATTCATGTTACAGTCAACTATGCCTTGAAAAAGGACATTATGATCAGGCATATAATTTGCTCCGTAATGCATATTCAATATATATTAAGTATTGGGGTAAAGCGCACCCTGAAACTTCGGAATGCTTGCTGAACTTTGGTAAATATTTCGAAAAAACAAAAAACCTCGATAGTGCTTTGTATTATTATCAAAAATCAATTATCTGCTTAACCGATGATTTCAGTGATATAAGCATATATGCCAACCCTAGTCCTGATAAGGTATTATCTCCTCTTCATCTTATCAACAGCCTTAAACACAAAGCAAATGCATTATCATCCTATTACAATAATACTCAAAATATTAAAGACCTTGAATCAAGCCTGAATGCGTACGACATCGCAGTTCAGCTTGTCGATAAAATAAGGCTTGGATACCAGACACAGGAAAGCAAGCTCTTCCTTTCCGAAAATGAAAAAAGTACCTATACTAATGCCACATATACTGCATATAGACTATTGCAGATTACAGGTGATGAAAAATATGTAAATAAAGCATTCGAATATACCGAAAGAAGCAAGGCAGCAGTGCTCCTTTCAGCACTAAGGACTAGCGAAGCTAGAATTTTTGCCGGCATACCAGACACACTCCTGCAACTTGAAAATAATTTGCTCAAAGATATAGCTCTATACGAGGAGCTTATACGTGAAGAAAGAATAAATGAAAAACCAGAAGAGAATAAACTTAAAAACTGGGAACAGAAGCTTTTTACCGTAACAGCGAAATATGACAACCTTATTACTTCTTTTGAGGATTGTTATCCTAAATACTATTCGCTTAAATATAATACTAAAGTAACAAATATGGAAAAACTCCAAGACAATTTATCTAAACAAGAAGCTATTATTGAATATATGTTAACAGATACTGTATTGTACTCATTTTTAATTACTCGTCATAATACTAAATTTATAGCGCAGTCTATTAACCAAGTCTTTCATAAGGATATTGAATATCTAAAATATTATCTTCAAAATTATTATGACACTAATGATAAACTTTATTCACAGATTGCATTTAGTCTTTATAAAAAGCTTATACAGCCTTTTGAATCTTCAATAATTAAAAAAAAACTAATCATAGTACCTGATTCAAATCTTGGTTTTGTCCCTTTTGAATCTTTATTATATAGACCATTGAATACTGAATATTCAGATTACGCAATTTATCCATATCTTCTAAAAAAATATTCAATTAGTTATGCTTATTCAGGTACTCTATTTTTACTTGCAAAATATAAAAATAAAACATATAAAAACAAATTCTTAGCTATAGCACCAGGTTATAAAACTTCAAAAGACTCATTAAAATACTTACCTCTTACTGTTAAAGAAGCAAAGCTTTTAGCAAAGATGACTAAAGGTGATGCTTTATATGAAAATAAAGCAACAGAATACAATTTCAAAAGTAAAATAAATGACTATAATATCATTCACTTGACAATGCATGCCATAAATAACAATAATGAACCAATGCTTTCAAAACTTGCATTTACTGATAATAAAGACATAAATGAAGATGGATATTTATATGCTTATGAAATATATAATATAAAATTAAAAGCTGACTTAGTAGTATTAAGTGCATGTAATACCGGAAAAGGTAAACTTTATAGGGGAGAAGGTATATATAGCATTGCTCGAAGTTTTTTGCACGCAGGAAGTAATAGCGTTATAATGTCTTTATGGCAATCAGGTGATGAAACTAGTTTTAAAATTTTACTATATTTCTATAAGTATTTATTAAAAGGCAAAAGAAAAGATTTTGCCTTACGCCAAGCAAAGCTAAAATATCTTGAAAACTCAAGCCCTTCGAAAGCACATCCGTCTTTATGGGCTGGCTATGTATTGTTAGGGGATCCATTAGAAATCTATAAAAAAAAAATATTCTTAATCTATGTAACAGTTTTAGTTAGTATTATTGTTATTTTCATTGGAATTGCAGCAATAAATTGGACAAAAGGTTAAGCAACTAATTGTTGATTTAAATTTCTATTATTAAAATCTGTCATAGACATTTTCAATATTGAGTGAATTCTTCCAGTATTATACCAGGTTTCAATATATTCAAATATTGAGAGGGCTGCTTGCTCCCTGGTTTTATATTTGTTCTGGTAAATACATTCAACCTTGAGAGTTTCAAAAAAGCTCTCTGCAACAGCATTATCCCAGCAATCTCCCTTATGGCTCATGCTTCGCTCTACCAGTTTATATCCTTTCAATAAGTTTGCGAATTCACTACAGGCATATTGTACTCCTCTGTCTGAATGAAATATCAGTTTATGGGTGATCGGGCGATTGTTAACCGCCTTTCTCCATGCCAGGACTGTTGTGTCAGATGCTTTTAATGACCTGCTCAGGGACCATCCTACAACTTTACGATCCCCAAGATCAATGATTGCAGTTAGATATAACCAACCTTGAAATGTTCTTAGTAGAGTAAGAGACTAGGCGTAGTCGACTATTTCCCAACCTCTCCTCTCCGAACCGGACTTGCACCTTTCAGCGCATCCGGCTCTCCACTTAGTTGTGGCTGATCGCCATAGCAACATCCTTATAATTGGAAGTAATAGTATTTCTAACTTCCGTTCGAAGATAAGGGTTTGATTCGGGAAGACGCCACTTGAATGGTTGTTTTATACTACCCACCAATCTGAGTAACGAAATCCCACACAAGTTCCCACTATCCGTTTTTCCAAATAGAACCCAGGTTTTGCTCAGTCCCGGAGCTGGTTTCTTATACCACTTGATTAGTAGTGGTTTTATCCTACATTTATACTTTCTAGATAGCCATTTCACAAACTTCCAGAAAACCACCTGGTCGATTTTGCGTATCCGTTCGGCTAACTACACCATAAATTGAATTGGATTAATACTTATCCCTGTAAGTTCAGGTTTTGTGGGAGCAAATCTGCAATCCTGTTAACCGGATAATCCGGTATGATCTCCAATACTTTTTTCAGCCATCTGAAAGGATTTACACCATTTAGTTTACATGTGCCGAAAAATGAATAAAACATGGCTGCCCTTTGTGCTCCGGCATGGGATCCTGCAAAGAGGTAGTTTTTTCTTCCCAATTTATGTAAAGCTTTACATAACCTTGGTAGTAAGAACTTTGGCCTTACGTATTTTTCCACATAGAATTTGCCAGGCGTATATTCAAGTA
>CAYWUI010000024.1:0-51425 GCA_964461435.1 uncultured Bacteroidales bacterium
AATAATTTACAATATTAATTAAATTAATGATTACTACCATCTTAGGAATTGAAACATCTTGTGATGATACAGCGGCTGCAATAGTTGAAAATGGGTATATTTTATCAAATAAAATTGCCGGCCAGGAAGTACATAAGTGGTATGGAGGAGTAATTCCTGAACTTGCTTCAAGGGCTCACCAGCAAAATATTATTCCGGTTGTCGAACAGGCTCTTGATGAAGCAGGGAAGACAAAAGATGATATAAATGCCGTTGCATTTACCAGGGGGCCCGGATTGATGGGGGCACTTCTTGTCGGCACCTCCTTTGCAAAAGGACTTTCACTGGCTTTAAATATACCGTTAATTGAAGTTAATCATTTACATGCTCATATATTATCCAATTTTATAATCAAAAAAGACGAAAATAAAAATCTCCCCGAATTTCCCTTTTTATGCCTGCTTGTCTCAGGAGGACATACTCAACTGGTAATTGTAAGCGATTACCTGGAGACGGAACTTATAGGTCAGTCACTTGATGATGCCGCGGGCGAAGCATTTGATAAATGTGCAAAAGTAGTGGGTTTGCCCTACCCCGGCGGCCCCTTTATAGATAATTACGCAAAAAATGGGGATCCTGGAGCATACAACTTTAGCAAACCCGGCATTAAAAATTATGATTTCAGTTTTAGCGGACTAAAAACTGCTTTTCTCTATTTTATAAGAGACAGAATAAAAGAAGACAGGGAATTTATATCAAATAATCTGAATAATATTTGTGCATCAATTCAGAATTCAATCATCACTGTTCTTTTAGATAAGCTTATAAAAGCATCGGAAGAGAAGGGTATTAAAGAGATCGCCATCGCCGGGGGGGTATCGGCAAACTCGGAACTACGCCGTCGTATTATCAGTGAAGGGGTAAAAAGGCACTGGAATGTTCATATTCCTGAATTTGAATATTCTACTGATAATGCAGCTATGATTGCTGTAACAGGATACTATAAATACCTGGGCCGCATATATTCAAACCAGGATGTTACACCTTCTGCCAGGCTGAAAATATAACCTGCCGGGGTTCACTTTAAGCTTTTATTTATATTATTTTCACCCCTTTAGATAAATTTATTAACAATCTGTGCTAATATTCCCTATCATGTATAAAATATTTTAAAATAGGCGCTTATTGTTTTTAACTATGTTGATATTGTTGAAACTATTTAACATTTTCACAAATAGAAAATATTATTTTTAATATAAATTTGTTATTATTGTTAACTATTTCATTAGTATACTATCGGTATAAAGTATTAACATATAATTACAATTATAAAATAATTAAATTATTGTCGTTATAAATTTTTTCTATTCTTAATTTCATGGATAATCTGCTAATTGAAAGCACAAAAAAAACTCCCGAAGTATCTTTCAATGTTGATGGAAGGATAAAAATTAGCGGAAGGTCAATACCTGAAGATGCAACAAAATTTTATGATGACCTGTATGAATGGATTTTTTATTATTGCCAGCATCCCCCTGAATCCACTACTGTTGATATTGAACTTGAGTATTTTAACAGTGGGTCATCGAAGGCTATTTTGCACATACTGAGAGCACTTGTGGATGTGTCAAAAAAAGGACATAAGATAACCATAAACTGGTACTATGAAGAGGGTGATGATGATATTATGGAAAGAGGAGAATATTATGAGTCAATCCTGGAAACCAAGTTCAATTTCATTGAAACCGAATAACCCCTGATATCTTTATTTTCAGAATATTTTTACATTTCATACTGTATTTAATATGCCTCCTCCCCTCCCGGATTAAAATATGTAAAACTGATTTCCGTTAATTATTGAGAGCATAAATGATTTATATATATTTATATATGGGGAAACTAAGAATTTTGCTATTAATAACGTTAGGTATGGCTGCCATAAAAATGCTGTACTCTCAAAATGATGAATGCTCAATAAGGAACAGGGCATTTGGAAGTGGTGAAAAGATTACATATACCGTATCCTACAACTGGTTTATTATATGGACTGAGGTGGGTGAGGTTACATTCAAAGTAAATGAAACCACAATATTTAATAATCCGTGTTTGCATCTGTCAGGAACAGGCAGTACATATAGCAGCTGGGACTGGTTTTTTAAAGTACGTGACAGGTACGACTCGTGGGTAAATCCGGTAACATTAAAACCATACTTCTTTATCCGTGATGTGGATGAGGGCGGATATAAATTCAGATATAAATATATATTTAACAGGAACAGAAAGTATGCGTTAAGCAGCTATACAAGACCTGATAAACCTGAAAGAATAGATACGATTGATATCACTGAATGTACTTTTGATATGGTATCTATATCGTATTTTTCAAGGAATATAGATTATGGCAGGTACAGGCCCGGTGATACAATAGCTGTGACAATTTTGTTAGATAACATACTTGAGAATATTTACTTCAGGTACCAGGGGATTGAAAACCTGAAAATACGCCGCTTTGGAGAATTTGAATGTATTAAGTTCAGCATTTTTTTGGTAGCAGGCTCGGTTTTTAAGGGCGGAGAATACATGAGTCTGTGGGTCACCAATGATAAAAATCATATACCCTTATATATTGAATCACCAATTATTGTTGGATCCATTAAAGCCAGGATAAACTCCATAGAAGGGAACAAATATGCTTTAACCTCAAGAATAAGATAGCTGTATAAACTATTAACAAAAACGAATTTTTATTCAAAGATGTCACACATATTATTTAAAATCATCCTAAATTATTGAAAAAATGATAAAAAGCAATATTCCTTGTTATAACATGTATAATTTTGTATTTTTTCTTTGAAATCTGAAATAAGATGAATTCTAATGAGTGTATAGAGCAGAAAGGAATTATTGAACATATTTCAGCCAGCAAGATTAAAATAAGAATCCAGCCATTATCAGTCTGCAACAGTTGTCAGACAAAATCACTATGTAATATTAAGGGCAATCAGAGCAATATTATCGAGATCACAGATAAATCAGGCAGTTTTTCAGTTGGCGACGTGGTTAATATACTGGTAAAAAAATCAACGGGCTACACTGCTTTATTCTTAGGATATATGCTACCATTAATAATAGTATTATTTTTTATTTTTTTATTTTCAGGTCTGGGGTACAATGAAGTAATTGCCGGAGCAGGTTCTTTATTGATGCTGGCTCCCTATTATTTAATCCTGTATTCCCTCAGACATAACATCAGAAAAAGAATAAAAATTACCATAAGCAAAAGCCTGATTGCATGAGTTCGATTTTCTTATATACCGTCATTTCATTAACCGGACTGGGAGTTGCGTCGGCCTTTGTATTATTTCTTGTAGCCCAAAGGTTTAAAGTATATGAAGATCCACGCATATCAGAAGTTGAGGAAGAGCTGCCGGCAGCAAATTGCGGGGGATGTGGTTTCCCGGGTTGCAGAAACTTTGCCGAAGCACTGGTTAAATCCGAAGATTTTGAAGGACTCTATTGTCCGGTTGGCGGAAATGAAACAATGAACAGGGTAGCTGAGATCCTCGGCAAAGTGGCAGTGACGCAGGAGCCCAAGGTGGCTGTACTTAGATGCAATGGGGCTTGTGAATACAGACCCAGGACAAACAGATATAATGGCTCTGAAACATGTGCTATTGTTGCTGCACTCTATGGAGGAGATACAGGCTGTGAATACGGATGCCTCGGCTATGGCGACTGTGTTGAAGTATGCAAGTTTGATGCCCTGCGTATGGATTATAAAACCGGACTGCCTGTTGTGACGGATGAAAATTGCACTGCCTGCGGGGCCTGCGTCAAAGAATGCCCAAAAAACCTTTTTGAATTAAGGAAACGAAACAAAAAAGATCGCAAGATATATGTCGCCTGCATGAATGAGGACAAAGGCGGAGTAGCCAGAAAAAGCTGCTCGGTAGCTTGCATAGGATGCGTAAAATGTTTTAATGTCTGCCCCTGGGAGGCTATAACAATGAAAAATAACCTTGCATTTATCGATGCTGAAAAATGCAGGCTTTGCAGGTTATGTGCTCCCGAATGTCCCACAAACTGTATTATCGAGACAGGGTTTCCAATAAAAAAGGAAAAAACTGAAAAAACTAAAGCAGAACAGGTTACAGCACCAACAAATGATAAACCGGGAGAAGCCAATAATGAATCGAAGAATATATCTGAAAAATAGTTAAAGTCTATATTGAAGTGTTAAAAACATTTGCAAAAGGCGGTATCTATCCACCTGAGAATAAATTATCTGCCAAATCGGGAATAAGGGATTTGCCGCTTCCCAAGGCTGTAACCATACCTTTGTCACAACATCTCGGATCACCTTCAAAACCGGTTGTTGAAGCAGGTGAGCATGTAAAAACCGGCCAGCTGATTGCAAAGAGTGAAGGGTATGTGTCAAGCAACATTCATTCATCAGTATCAGGGAAGATAACCAAAATAGATGCCTTTATCGACAGCAGCGGATATAAAAGAAAAGCAATACTTGTAAATGTCGAAGATGACCAATGGCTTGAAGATATTATCAGAAGCAAGGAAGTAGTTAGAGAATTCTCACTGTCATCAGAAGAAATTATAAATAAAATTATTGAAGCAGGTATTGTCGGACTGGGTGGTGCAACTTTCCCTACTCATGTGAAACTTAATATCCCAAGAGGCAAGAAAACAGAATATCTTATTGTCAATGGTATTGAGTGTGAGCCATACCTTACTGCCGATCATGCCCTTATGCTTGAGCATGGCGAAGAGCTAATGGTAGGTGTGCAGCTGCTTAAAAAGGCGTTAAAGGTTGAAAAGGCATTGATTGGAATTGAAAACAACAAAGCTGATGCAATTAGCCATATAGCGGCTTTAGCAAAAAAATATGAAGGTATTGATGTATATGCCCTTAAAGTTAAATATCCACAGGGGGGTGAAAAACAACTTATAAAAGCTCTGCTTGACAGGGAAGTGCCTTCAGGAGGTCTGCCCATTGATATTGGCGTCGTTGCATTTAATGTTGGCACTACCCTGGCTGTATATGAGGCTGTACAAAAAAATAAACCCTTGTTTGAGCGTATTGTAACATTGACAGGCAAATCCGTTAAAAATCCGTCGAACTTCAGAGTAAGGATAGGTACACCAGTTTCTTTACTTATAGAAGAAGCAGGAGGCCTCCCCTGTGATACAGGTAAAATAGTCTACGGGGGACCAATGATGGGCAAAGCCCTTAATGATCTTAGCGTTCCTGTTACCAAAGGCTGTGCGGGAATATTAATTCTTCCCGAGACAGAATCGCTGCGAAAAAAAATAGAACCCTGCATAAGATGTTCCAGGTGTGTTTCAGTATGCCCCATGGGACTGGAACCCTACCTGCTGATGGGTTTATCTCAAAAGAATTTATATGAAAGGCTCGAATCGGATAAAGTGCTGGACTGTATAGAATGCGGGTCATGCAGCTATATTTGTCCTTCAAACAGGCCTCTTCTGGATTATATAAGACTGGGAAAGGCCGCGGTGAGCAAAATAATAAGACCAACAAAATAGTCATGAATAAATTACTTGCGATATCGCAGTCACCCCATATTTCCGGCAATTATAGTATCAGAAAATTAATGCTTGGGGTTATAATTGCGCTGGTGCCTGCATTCATTACTTCACTTGTATTTTATGGAATAGGTGTAATAATTGTGACTGCCATCTCTGTTTTATCCTGTGTCTTATTTGAGTTGCTTATACAGAAATTTATCCTGAAGACCGAGGTCAGAATAACAGATTGCTCAGCTGTAGTAACCGGATTGTTACTGGCTTTTAACCTGCCATCAAACATTCCGTGGTGGATAATTATTACTGGTAGCCTTGTAGCAATAGGGATTGGCAAAATGACATTTGGAGGACTGGGAAATAATCCGTTTAATCCTGCACTGGTAGGCCGTGTATTTCTCTTAATATCCTTTCCAACTGCAATGACTGTATTTCCAAAGGCCGCCGGATGGGGCACCCCTTACTTAATTCCGGCTGATAAGCTGGATGCTTATACCGGGGCCACACCTTTAAACCTGATAAAAGAGGGAATTAAAAGCGGTAAAAGTATAGCCGAACTGATGAACATTAACAATTTAAATTATTCTGACATGTTTTTCGGGAATATCGGGGGTTCCCTGGGCGAGATAGCTGCTTTTGCCCTTCTTATTGGTTTTGCTTACTTATTGATTAGAAGAATTATTACATGGCACATACCGGCATCTGTTATAGGAAGCGTATTTGTCTTTACGGGTTTATTATGGATCTTTAGTGAAGAAGGACACAATATTTTATCCGGTGCATTACATTTAAATCTACCCGTAATACAATTTAAAGATGTAAACGAAGAAATAAAGGTATTTCATATGGCAGACCCTGTATTTCATATACTCACCGGGGGCCTGATGCTTGGTGCCATATACATGGCAACTGATTATGCCACTTCGCCAATGACGGGAAGAGGTATGATAATATATGGAACAGGCATAGGAGTGATTGTTGTATTGATCAGGGTTTTTGGAAGTTATCCTGAAGGTGTCGCATTTGCTATTCTTATCATGAACGGATTTGTTCCTCTTATTAACAGATACATTAAACCCAAACGTTTCGGATAGGAGGTTAAAAATGGCTAAAAAAGAATCTACATTCACCAATATGATACTGACCCTGTTTCTGGTTACTCTTTTATCATCAGCAACGCTCGGCTTTGTATACGAATTAACCAGAGAACCTATTGAATCTGCATTGCTGTATAAAACAACCATGGCATTTAATATAGTATTGCCTGAATTTGACAATAAGCCTTTGGATGAAATGTACAGGGTTGCTTATAAAAAGGATACATTTAATTTTTATCCCGCCGTTAAAAATAATGAGATTAAAGGTATTGCTGTAGAAACAAGCTCCCTGGGATATGGGGGAGAGATAAGGCTTATTGTAGGGTTTCTGCCTGACGGAACGATAAATGAGGTAGCTGTCCTTGAAAATAAAGAAACTGCCGGACTGGGTGATAAGATATTAAAGTCAAAATCTGACTGGAGCGTTCAGTTTGAGGGCAGGAACCCAAAAGATTTTAAACTGAGTGTTACCAAGGATGGAGGAGATGTCGATGCCATTACTGCTTCAACTATCACGTCACGTGCATACTGCGAAGCTCTGCAAAAAGCATATGACGCTTTAATGAAAGGAGGTGAAAAGTGAACCAGTTGAAAAACTTTACAAAGGGATTTATTAAAGAAAATCCGGTATTTGTCCTGTTTTTAGGACTGTGCCCGACACTGGGAACAACAAATTCTGCTATTAACGGTATTGCGATGGGCCTGGCAACAACATTTGTTCTTGTAATGTCAAATTTTGTTGTTTCTCTTATTGCCGGACTTATTCCCAATAAAGTGAGAATACCATCCTATATTGTAATTATTGCCTCCTTTGTAACTATTGTGGATTTGCTCATGAAAGCATTTCTGAACACTCCGGGTCCCCACTTTGAACCAAGTACATATGACCAGCTGGGGATTTTCATACCACTTATTGTTGTTAACTGCATTGTCCTGGGGAGGGCTGAAGCATTCGCTTCAAAAAACAGTGTTTTAACCTCCCTTATCGACGGCCTGGGGATCGGACTGGGTTTCACTTTTGCACTCCTTCTTCTTGGCAGCGTGCGGGAGATATTAGGAAGCGGCTCAATATTTAATATGAAGTTCATCCAGGGGGACGGCATACTTTTATTTGTCAGTCCGCCCGGCGCCTTTCTTGCTTTGGGCTTTCTTATAATGCTAATGAACAGGTTGAGTAAAAAGATATCATAATACAATGAAGTATTAATCAACATAACAAAAGATGGAATATATTGTTATAATAGTATCTGCGGTATTTGTGAATAATATAGTGCTTACCAAGTTCCTGGGCATTTGTCCGTTTATAGGGGTCTCGAACAAAGTTGACACAGCCCTGGGAATGGCCGGAGCCGTAACCTTTGTTATGGTCATAGCGACGATTGGAACATATATTATACAGCATCATATACTTATTCCAATTGGTATAGAGTTTATGCAGACCATAACATTTATCCTGGTCATAGCAGCCCTGGTCCAGCTGGTAGAAATAATCCTGAAAAAAGTCAGTCCCGCCCTTTACCAGGCCCTTGGCATATTTCTGCCCCTTATTACCACGAATTGTACAATCCTTGGTGTTGCAATCCTTGCCGTTCAGAAAGATTATAACCTTCCGGAGAGTGTATTTTTTGCAGCCGGCAATGCATTAGGGTTCGGACTGGCACTAATAACATTTTCGGGCATAAGGGAACAGCTTGAGCTCGTTGATATACCCGAAGGTATGCGGGGGGTGCCAATAGCTTTCATTATTGCAGGCCTCATGGCTATGGCCTTCGCAGGATTTACAGGTATTGTATAAGATAGGGACAGCGCCCCGAAAAGGGGACAGCCCCCATTCGGGTATAATCCCCGGGGCGCTGTCCCTATTTCTCTATTTACTAAAAGAATAATATCATATACACATGTGAGTCCACCTCGTTATCCAGTGTCAGATCACTCCCGCTCGGTGTCTTATCCTTGGTTACCGTCTTCTCCAGGGCATTGTTTACCCACGCTTCCGTTTTACTCTTGGACGCACCCCTTCTGGATATCATCAGCCTTATAGCAAGCTCACCGCCGATAGCTATTTTCGGGGTAAAGAAATATTCAGCACCAATGAATGCCCTGCCGCCAATACCATAGGTCGGAGCATTTTTATAATATATGGTTCTGGTACCTGTCGCACCCCATGCTGTAGTAGGTGTTGTGTTGGATGCTGAAAAATCATTTACATATAAATACCTGTAATTAGGCGATGTCTCAACACCTTTTGTAACAGACAGCATTCCTTCGAGTCCGTATAATCCCTGCAATCTTGTTTTGCCTCTCCTCTTCTCAAGTCCTATCCCCACATCAAAATTAGTATTGGTCGCAATACGTGTATCATAAAGGGTTTCTGCAGGAGCCTGGTCATTCTGTACGGCAAACTTTTCGGTACTCGCACTGTAGGCGATTCTGAATTTTGCCCTTATTGCAGTTTTTTCGCCTGTAAAATACTTCAGGAAGATAACCATTCCCCCTTCCGGCGGCTGAATATGAAGCATGCTGCTGAAGGTTGTACCACTATTTATCTTAACCAGGTTTCCGGCAAAATCCAAAAATGGTATTGCATCAATTCCCAGTCCGACATCTCCTTTTTCAGGCAGTATATTATTTCCATGTTTTGATAATAAGGGCTCGGTTTTTGCTTCCTCATCATCACTAAGATCAAAAAACTGTCCATTTGCAATCAATGAAAAGGAACAGATAACTAAAAAATTAAGTATAAGTTTTCTCATAGTTTTTAAGTTTTAGTCGGGTTTTGGTTTTACATCATTTCGAAGTCAATATACAAAAAAAAACCAAGTACGCAAAGCTACTCTTTTATATCCATGAGTTTTAATAAAAATGCATACTCAAGAGCAGTCTCCCTGTATTGTTTAAATCTCCCCGTTGCCCCGCTGTGGCCGGTATCCATATTAGTATACAGGAGCAATAAATTATCATCCTTTTTTATATCTCTCAGCTTTGCCACCCATTTTGCAGGTTCCCAGTATTGAACCTGCGAATCATGTAATCCTGCAGTGACAAGCATTGCCGGATAATTAACAGCCCTGACATTATCATAAGGTGAATAAGAAAGCATATATTCATAATACCCCTTCTCGTTAGGATTTCCCCACTCATCGTATTCAGAAGTAGTAAGGGGGATACTTTCATCAAGCATAGTAGTAACAACATCGACAAAAGGCACAGAAGCTATTACGCCCTTGTAAAGTTCGGGTTTCATATTTATTGCAGCCCCTATTAACAGTCCGCCCGCACTGCTTCCCTCGGCGAACAACCTGCTCGTATCGGTATAATTCTCTCTTATAAGGTATTCAGCACAATTATTAAAATCAGTAAAAGTATTTTTCTTTTTTAAAAGTTTACCGTCCTCATACCACTTCCTGCCTAAAATCTGTCCGCCTCTGACATGGGCAATAGCATAGATAAATCCGCGATCCAGCAGGCTGAGCCTGACCGGACTGAATAAAGGTTCTCTGGTTATCCCATAGGAACCATAGCCATACAGCAGCAAAGGATTGCTACCGTCTCTCTCCAGCCCCTTGCGGTAGACCAAAGAAATGGGAATAAGCGTCCCGTCATCTGCCGGTGCAAATAATCTTTCGGATATATAATCTTCAGGCTTAAAATCTCCCACAACCTCCTGCTGTTTCATCAGCTTTTTATCCCTTGTGTTCATATTATAATCGAAAGTTGAATTGGGAGTAGTGAGGGATGAATATCCAAAGCGTAATATATCAGTATTGAATTCAGGGTTTATCGATATCCATGCCGTGTACGCCTGTTCTTCAAAGTGGATATAATACTCGTCTTTATTCTTCGTGTTTATAATCCTTAACTGTGAAAGTCCCCTTATTCTTTCATCAACTACCAGATAGTCTTTAAACACTTCGAAGTTTTCCATCAGCACATCATCCCTGTGAGGGATCACTTCTCTCCAGTTTTCTTTTCCGGTTTTTTCTACCGGTGTTTCCATCAACCTGAAATTTATTGCATCCAGATTTGTTCTTATATAAAACTTATCTTCAAAATGGGCAATGTCATATTCAAGTTCTTCTTCCCTCGGGTAGAACAATTTGAATCCCGAACCGGGATTACCGGCGTCAGCAAACCGGTATTCATTCGAAAGAGTACTGGATAAAGAAATCATAATATACTTCTTCGATTTTGTTTTATAGACATAAGCACTATAAGTATCATCCTGTTCTTCATATACTGTCTCATCAATGGACGCATTTGATCCGAGCTTATGTTTCATGACTTTGTAAGATCTCAGTGTCTGCAAATCTTTTATGGTATAGAACACGGTACTGTTATCATTGGACCATGCTACCGTTCCTGCTGTATTTATTATCCTGTCATCCAGAATTCTGCCTGTTGACAAATCCTTGAAATATATTGTATAAAGGCGTCTGCTGAATGTATCCACACCAAAGGCAAGCAAATTATTATTCAAGCTCACCTCTAATCCGGTTACCTGATAAAACTCATGGCCTGCAGCCATTTCATTAACATTCAGCAGAATCTCCTCCGCTCCGTCAAGACTTTCTTTTTTGCGGCAATAAATGGGATATTCTCCGCCGTTCTCATATCTTGTATAATAATAATAACCATTTTCAAAAAACGGAACTGACATATCGGTCTGCTTTATTCTCCCCACTATCTCATTATATAGTTTTTCCTGGAGTTTCTCCGTATCTCTCATAATATAGCCGGTATATGCATTTTCAGCCTCCAGGTATTTAATGACTTTGGGATTATCTCTTTCATTAAGCCAAAAGTAGTTGTCAGTTCTGGTATGACCGTGAGAAATAAGCTCTTTTCTAATTTTCTCTGCCACAGGTGCTTTCATGTTTTTTGTTCTATGGGAATTATTACATGTTTGTGCAACAAAAGCTAAACAAACCAGGGTAAAAACTTTGTATGGCACTATTGCCTTCATTTTATTTATTAAAATACAAAAACAGGTTAAGGTTATATATTTAATTCAAAACTCTTCCACATATTTCAACAAGCTCTGAACATATTATTAGACCTGCATAAGCAACTAAAGCTAAATTAATTATAAATTTCAAGTAATAGGTGTTAAATAATTAATTTTCCATATTAATGTATTAGCAGAATTCATAAGCAGCTATTCTAATTGTCTTTTTTATCTCCAATTCCTTTCATTGAGAGCTGTATTCTCTTTCTTTCAGGATCAACTTCAAGAACTTTCACTTTAACATGCTGGTTCAAACTGACAATCCCTGCAGGATTACTGATATATCTGTCGGCCAGCTGTGATATATGTACCAGTCCGTCCTGTTTGACACCGATATCCACAAAAGCTCCAAAATTTGTTATATTGGTGACTATACCGGGCAAAATCATTCCTGGTTTTAAATCATCAATAGAATAGATATCCCGGGCAAATTCAAAAACTTTTATTTTATTTCTGGGATCTCTTCCGGGTTTTGCAAGCTCATTTATCATGTCAGTCAATGTCGGCATTCCCGTATTTTTGTCAATATATTTATTAATATCAATACTGTTTCTATATTCCTCATTTACAATTAATTCCTGAAGAGAAATTCCTTTGTCGCCAGCCATCTTATTTATTACGTAGTAACTTTCAGGATGAATTGCTGTGTTATCGAGCGGATTTGATCCATTCATTATTCTTAAAAATCCTGCACATTGCTGAAATGCTTTTTCACCCATGCGTGGGATCTTTTTCAGTTCCTCCCTGGTCTTAAAGGGTCCTTTCTCTGTCCTGTAGTCAATAATATTTTGTGCAAGCTGAGGGCTAAGACCTGAAACATAGGTCAGCAGATACTTGCTGGCAGTGTTCAGATTTACACCTACGTTATTCACGCAGCTTTCCACCACCTGATCCAGGCTTTCCTTAAGCCATGTTTGATCGACATCATGCTGGTACTGGCCTACACCAATTGACTTAGGGTCAATTTTTACCAGCTCGGCCAGGGGATCCATTAACCTTCTGCCAATAGATACGGCTCCCCTGACAGTAACGTCGTACATTGGGAATTCCTCTCTTCCCACCCTCGATGCCGAATATATTGAAGCTCCGGCTTCATTAACAACAAATACCTGCAAATCCCTGTCAAATTTAATTTTTTTAACAAACTTCTCTGTTTCCCTGCTTGCCGTGCCATTACCTATAGCTATGGCCTCAACCCTATACTGGTTAACGAGAGTGATTATTTTCTTTGCTGCCTGTCTCATTTCGTTTTGAGGGGCATGAGGATAAATTGTTTCATTATGCAACAGGTTGCCTTGTTCATCAAGGCATACTAACTTGCAGCCGGTGCGATAACCCGGATCAATAGCCAGCACCCTTTTCTCACCAAGGGGAGATGCCATTAATAATTGCTTCAGGTTACCTGCAAATACCTTTATTGCTTCCCTGTCAGCCTTTGATTTTGAACTTGCCCTGAATTCATTTTCAATTGAAGGGGCCAGCAGTCTCTTGTATGAATCTTTGACCGCCATTTTTACCTGTTCCGAAATATCAGATGAATTTTTCACAAACAGGTCTATTAAAGATTCAATTGCTTTGTCCTCATCAGGCCTGACTGTCAGTCTAAGGAATCCTTCATCCTCACCGCGCCTCATGGCCAAAAACCTGTGTGAAACGCATCTTTCCAACGGTTCGGCATAATTATAGTAATCCTTATATTTTATGCCCTCATGCTCCTTCCCTTTAATAACCGTTGCAGATATTTTAGCTTCCTTTTTGAAGATATTACGCACAATATCCCTTGCCCTCCTGTCCTCACTAACCCACTCTGCTATTATATCACGGGCTCCCTGCAAAGCATCATCAACGGACAGCACTTTCTCATTCATAAATTCCCTGGCCTTATCAGGGAAAAGCATGTCTTTCTGTTCAAATATGATAACAGCAAGAGGCTCCAGTCCTTTTTCCTTTGCTTCAGATGCACGGGTTTTTCTTTTGGGTTTATAGGGCAGGTACAAATCTTCAAGTTCCGCCATGGTGGCAGCTTTCTCAATATTATCCCGAAGTTCTTTTGTTAATTTACCCTGTTCATCGATCGACTTTATAATACTCTCTCTTCTTTTATCGATTTCCAGCAGCTTACTTAATAATTCCTTAATAGTTAAAACCTGGACTTCATCAAGGCCACCAGTTGCCTCTTTTCTGTACCTGCTAATAAAAGGTATTGTAGCTCCATCTTCCAGCAGCTTTATTGTGCTGGCAACCTGTTCAGGTTTAACAGACAAACTGCCTGAGATTATTTTAAGGTATTTTTCTTTCATATATTTAGAAGCGTTTTGCCATGATCTCCAATTTCATAATTTGTTGCTCCTCCTGGCAATATTTGAATATTCAGCAATGAGTTTCCTCATTTCCTGTAATGAGTCCGGAGATTTTTTAATAATTCTCACCTTATCGGTAACAGGGAAATTATCAACATCATCCTTTTTATACATTATAATCAACGGGTCAATTATACCGGCCATATCAGAATTTTTAAATTCACTTGCAAACCTGAGTGCAGTAATTAGGGAATTATCGGCATCCAAAACAATAATATGAGGTTCAATTCCTTTGATAAGTTTAATAGCTTTCTTGCTCTCCTGTATAGTTATTACTATGTTATCGGTATGTGAAACCGAAATTTTCAGGTACCCAAGTTCTTCAATATCCTCACTGATAATCATTACTCTGATTGGTCTCTCTTTCCTCAGGTTCAGCAAATTATTTATATCCGATTTCAGATCCTTGATATCAACTGGCTTATGAAAGATATATTCGTAATTATAATTGACCTTGTCAGGAACATCATCAATTTCAGTTATTACTATAACAGGTATAGCACATGTTTCTTTGTTATTTTTTATTCTTCTCAGTATTTCGAATCCTGTCATCCCGGGCAGTTTAAGGTCGAGGATAACTATTTCCGGTAATATCTGAAATATTTTTTTGTACCCTTCCTTGCCGTCTTCTGCAAATATCAGCTCATAATTATCATCCCTGAGATAATTTTCATAATAGTAATTTGTCTCGTCATCATCTTCTATAATAAGTATTCTGTATTTATCCGTACTAATTATTTCAGGCGTCACCTTTTTATCAGCAGTTACCTGCTTTTTTCCAGATTCTGCGGCAGTAAGAAAAGGAACATAAAATCTTGCCAGCGTACCTTTACCCGGCTGGCTTTCTAAATTAATCTTCCCATTTAGTATTTCCACAAGCTCTTTACATAATGCAAGTCCGAGTCCGGTTCCTTTATACCTTTTCTGATCGGAGCTGTCAATCTGCGTAAATCTTTCAAACACCCTTTCCAGATATTTTTCTTCAATACCAATTCCTGTGTCTTCGACCTCAAAATTCAGAGATGTCTTCACCCTGTATATCTTTAGCAGTATTTTCCCTTTTTCCGTAAATTTCACAGCGTTACTGAGAAGGTTGGTCAGTATCTGGTACAACTTTTTTGAATCAGACACAATTGTATCCGGAATATTTTTGTTCTTCCTGACATAAAATCGTATATTTTTGCCTCTTATCAGTTCCTCAACCATGCTCTTTAAATCGGTAATAAGTTTATCCGGTGAAAATGGTTTAAGGTTAGCAGTAATTTTGCCGGCTTCAATTTTTGCAAGGTCAAGCAGATCATTCACAATCTCTAATAACCTGGCGCCACTATTTTTAATATGTTTTAGCCCTTCCTTTTGTTCACTGGTGAGTCCTTTACTGCTATATTTCAAAAGTGCCCCTGAGATGCCAATTATTGCATTCATGGGGGTACGGAATTCATGGCTCATGTTGGCGAGAAACTCACTTTTAGATTTATTGGCAATTTCAGCCAGGTCCTTTGCTCTTTTTATCTCTTCCTCGTAATGCTTTCTTTTGCTATTGTCAATAAAACTCTCAATATAATATAACCCGTTATTTAATTTTGTGATCGTTATGCTTCTCAGGATGTTTATGCTATTACCTGACTTTGTTTTAAGTTCACCTTCAACATCATATATTAACCTTTCCTTAATATCCCTGTATGACAGGTCTGAAACAATAAAATTATCAATATTACTGCCAATGAATTCTACCGGACTATATCCTGTAAGCCTGCAAACATAATTATTGGCGTCTTTGATAATTTTACTATCCGCATCATAAATTATTATGCCGGTCCGGGTGGAATTGAATACCTCTTTTATAAAATCGTGATTTGCTCTCGCAGATTCTTCTCTCCTTTTGCTTAGGCGGAGAACAATAATGAACAGAGTGATCAGAATAGCAATAATTGCGACAAAAATCGTAGCTAACAGTATGTAATTATTAATGAGATTAGCCAGTCCAATATATAACAAATTCATCCGGGAATATATTTTAATGATCTTTAAAAATAAGTACTTGCTTTAATTGAATAAAATATAGCATTAATGTATAATATAAATGTCAATATTAAATATAAAAAATTAAACCCGAATTACATTAACCTGAAATATACCAGACTTTCTTTTATGAAAAAGAGGCTAAACAACAAAAGAACAATTCCCAGGATTTTCATTAACATAATATACAGATTGCTGTTAACCAAGGCCTTTGATCTGTCAACAAGTAATGCAACAATAATTTTCGAACCAACAAGAAATATATAGAACATTAAAACAAAGAACACCGGTAATACTATACCTTCATGATATCCCTTTATAACGGTGGGCGCTCCTATTGTAATCCAGAACAAATAAGGATTGGGATTTAAAAAATTTGTAATGATTCCTTTCCCGAGTGATTTTGATTTAAGTTTTTTTAAATTGAAATTAAAATATTTAAGCCTGAAATTCTCGACTGCAAGATAGCCAAGGAATATTGCTCCCAGTAAGGATATTATTCCAAGAACAAAGTTATAATCTGCAATTATCTGCAGCACAAGTATCGAGATAAGCACTATAGGCAGGTCTGTTATTAAAGGGACGCATGCAACCAGAATGCCAGCTTTCCTGTTCTGTTTTATAGTCTCTGAAATAAGCAGTATAAGTAAGGGCCCCGGTGATAACCCGGCTGTCAGTCCCATTGTAATTCCCAGTAAAAGGTAAGTTGTCATTTTAATGATTATAGAGCCAGGGATAACTTGTTGTATATTTCATAGCAAACCCAGGCATCAGTTGCGGCATATTCCAACTGTAGCTGCTTCAGTGCCTTGCTTTCCCAGTTAGAAGTTTGCTGGGCTTTTATTATTCTTATTCCCAGGATATTGGCCGCAAGTTTTTTTAAACCTTTATCTTTAATGCCGAACTGTTCGACAAAGTGCTGAAGATCAATAAATCCGGCTGGCTTAAAGGATTTAAGTTTTTGCAGGGAGTCTATATCATGTTTCAGGGCAACACCTGATTTGATAATATCATTATTCTCAAATATGTCAACCAGAAAATCGGGGATACCCAGCATACTAATCCTGAAAAGAAAGGCATAATCAGAAGTAGCTAATTGTATTAAGGCAGTATTATTTGTTTTTCCTTTTCTGAAAGATGGTTTTGTTTCGGTATCAAAACCAAAAACCTTAACATTTCGCATAATTTTTTTTATCTCCGTCATTTCTTCGAATGTGTCAATCATGAATATCCTGCCTTCAAATTTCCCGGCCGGCAATTCCTGAATATTTTCTTTAGGGATATTCGAATGAAAATCAAATTCTATCTTCATATTAAAATTTCTTTAACTTCAATTAATATTTAATATGTCTTATCATATTGACTCAGACATTTCTTTTTTTCCATATAAGTCTGTCATTTTCATCATATGCAATATACATATTATCAAGCAACCATTGGATCACCTGTATTATTTTTTCTTCTTTAACCGGTATCTTGTCAATAAGGTCATTTAGACTGACAGGTTCAAGGTTAATAATGGATTTTATCTCTTCACGAATAAGTTCGAATTCATTTTTATTAATTTCAATCTCATTCTGATGTTTACACACGTCGCATTCACCGCATCTTTCGGAATTTTTCTCTCCAAAATACTCAAGTAACATCTGGCTTCGGCATTTGTTTTTCTTTGAAGCATAATTCAATACGGCATTGAGTCTCCCGATGTAGCTTTCTTTTCTTTTTTTGTAATTTTCACTGGAAATCAGCAGGGATTTTTCATCAAGCCTTTCTTCAGTATAAATTATTAAGGGAGTTTTTTTCTGTGCTATATATCTGATTACTTTTAGCTTACTAAGCTTTACCAGGTACTGGTATATTATTTCAATATTCACACCGGCCCTTTTTGCCAGGGATAATTCATCAATAGCTACAAATTCAGTAAAGATACCTGTATAGGAACGGAGAAGCAGTTTAATAAAAGTATCAAAACTTGCATTTGCTACCTGGAATTTATATAAATCGTCACGGGGAAGAAGGAATTTCACTTTTGAGGGATTGTCAAGTTCATCTGTAAGCTCTATATAACCTTCACGTTCAAGAATTTTAAGGCTACTGTATACTGTAGTGAGGTTGAATTTATAGGTTGATGCAAAATCACCTATATTAAAATCAAACGAGAGATTTCTACCACTGCCCACCGGAATTTTAAGGTAATTTCCTAATGCCTGATAGATCTTTTTGACAACGGGGATCTCCGGGAAATTTGCTTTAATTCTTTGTTTTACTGATACACTATCGGAAGAATTATAGAGTAGCACGGCATATGCTTTTTTTTCATCCCTGCCTGCGCGTCCGGCCTCCTGAAAGTATGATTCAAGTGAATCGGGGAGATCAGCATGAATAACAAACCTTACGTCATGTTTGTCAATGCCCATACCAAAAGCATTAGTAGCTACAATCACCCTTATTCCCCCATTAGTCCATTCCAGCTGCCTTTGTGCCCTAATCTGATGTTTAATGCCTGCATGGTAGTAACTGGAAGAAATATCATTCTTTGATAATAGTGATGCTATTTCTTTGGATTTTTTCCTGGTTCTGACATAAACTATGCCACTACCTTTAATTTTAACTGCAATTTTTATTATGTCCTTATATTTATTTTCCGAATTTTTTACGGTATATATCAACTTTTCTCTAAAATAACTTGCTTTTAATACATTTTTTCTGGCAAAACCCAATTTTTCCTGTATATCTTCAGCTACCTCACTGGTAGCTGTTGCAGTAAGGGCCAGTACAGGTATGCCCGGAATTATTCCCCTCAGAGCGTGGATTTTTAAATATGAAGGTCTGAAATCATATCCCCATTGTGATATGCAATGAGCTTCATCTACAGTAATCAGGTTAACGTTCATTTCAGGGACTCTTGTTTTAAATATCTCTGTCCCCAAACGTTCAGGTGAAAGGTAGAGAAACTTATAATCACCATATAAGCAATTATTCAATGCTATATCAATTTCTTCGTGAGTCATTCCTGAATAAATTGCCTGTGCCTTAATTCCTTTTTTTTGCAGAGCCTCGACCTGATCTTTCATTAAAGCTATTAAGGGAGTAATTACAAGACAAATTCCTTTGATATACAGGGCAGGAACCTGGAATGTCAGGGATTTCCCTCCGCCGGTTGGCATCAATCCCAGAGTATCATTACCTTTAATGACAGACATTATTATATCTTCCTGCAAAGGCCTGAAATTTTCAAAACCCCAGAATTTCTTTAATATTTGATGAATCTCATCCATTAAAATTGCAATACTTGTTAAAAAAGCAATTTTTTATCAGGTACTGAGTTTTTTATTGATTTTTAAAAATTATTATTCTATTTAATTTTCGTATTTTCGCAGCATTTAAAATTAAATAAATATAGCCAATATGTCATTTTTATCGGATAAAATAATATCGGAAGGACTCACATTCGATGATGTGCTTATTGTTCCTGCCTATTCTGAAGTTCTTCCCAAGCAAGTTGATCTTACAACCAGCTTTTCCAGAAATATAGTTCTTAATACACCTATAGTGTCAGCTGCAATGGATACTGTTACTGAGGCAAATCTCGCTATAGCAATAGCAAGGGAAGGAGGCATAGGTATCATTCATAAAAATATGAGTATTGAGGAGCAGGCGAAACAGGTAAAAGTTGTCAAGCGTGCGGAAAACGGCATGATTTACGATCCTATTACTATTAATAAGGAATCAACAGTTGCTGATGCCATAGAATATATGAGAGAATTCAGGATTGGCGGTATTCCTGTCGTTGGTACCGATCATAAGCTTATAGGTATCGTCACTAACCGTGATTTGCGTTTTGAACATAACTTAAACAAGCCCATTAGTGAAGTAATGACTTCTGAGAATATCATAACCACCAACCAGGAGATAAATCTTGAGGAAGCAGCGAATATATTGCAGCAATATAGAATTGAAAAGCTGCCTGTGGTAGATGACGATTACAGGTTAATCGGACTAATAACTTATAAGGACATTGCCAAAGCCAAGGACAGACCTTATGCGTGCAAGGATAAAAAGGGCAGGCTGAAGGTAGCAGCAGCGGCGGGGACAACAAAAGATAATTTTGAAAGGATCGAAGCGCTCGTTAATGCAGATGCCGATGCTATTGTTATTGACACAGCACACGGACATTCCCTTAACGTTATCAAAATGTTAAAAGATGTTAAAAAGAAATACAGCAACATTGATATAATAGTTGGAAATATAGGTACCGCCGAAGCTGCATTATGTCTTGCAGAAGCCGGCGCTGATGGTGTTAAGGTGGGAATCGGCCCCGGTTCGATATGTACAACACGTATTATTGCGGGCATAGGTGTTCCCCAGCTATCAGCAATATTTAGCGTAGCAGATGCGTTAAAGAATAAAAATATACCGGTTATTGCTGATGGGGGCATTCGCTATTCCGGTGACATTGTTAAAGCAATTGCCGCAGGAGCAAGCTCAGTTATGGTAGGCTCATTGTTTGCAGGAGTAGAAGAGTCACCGGGCGAAACTATAATATATAACGGCAGGAAATATAAATCATACAGGGGTATGGGATCAATTGAAGCAATGCAGGAAGGATCGGGAGACAGGTACTTCCAGGATCCCGAAGAAGAAGTCAATAAGCTTGTTCCTGAAGGAATAGTTGCAAGAGTACCTTACAAAGGAACATTATCGGAAGTGAATTACCAGCTATTGGGCGGATTAAGAGCCGGCATGGGATATTGCGGGGCAAAGAATATTAAGAAACTTATGGAAGCTAAATTTATCAGGGTTACTAATTCGGGTATTACTGAAAGCCACCCTCACGATATAACTATTACCAAAGAAGCACCAAACTATAGTAGATAACATTAACAAATTAATTAATAAACTAAAAATCCATTTCTAATTATGAAAAGGCTATTTATCATTTTTGTCAATTTCTGCATAATATCAGTAAATATTTCTTTTTCACAGAAAGATAAAATCTTACTGACTATTGATGATAATAAGATTACAAAGTCAGAATTTGAAAGGATATACAGGAAAAACAATACCTCAACGGTTTATGATAATAAGTCAGTAGATGATTATCTCGAGTTGTTTATAAATTATAAACTGAAGGTTATTGAAGCTGAAAGACTCGGTTATGACACGATTCAATCATTTATAAAAGAATTGAACGGGTACCGTGAACATCTTATCAGGCCTTATCTTGAAGACAGCAAAATAATGGAGAGATTTCTTAAGGAAGCTTATGAACGGACAAAAACAGAAGTTAATGTAAGTCATATCCTTGTAAGGTTCCCTAACAATTATACTCCTGAAGATACACTGGAGGCGTATAATAAGATTATGCAAATAAGGGAAAGAATTCTGGCAGGCGAACCATTTGAAGAAGTGGCAAGAGAAACGTCAGAAGATCCGTCCGCTGCATCAAATGGAGGCAATTTGAGGTGGTTTACAGCTTTCAGAATGGTATACGATTTTGAAAACGCTTGCTATAACAGTCCGGTTGGCGTTGTATCACAACCTTTTAAAACATATTACGGATACCATATAATAAAAGTTAATGATAAAAGGCCCTCCAGAGGGCAAATCAAGCTGGCTCACATAATGATCAGGGCTTCAAGGGATAATGAAGACGAAGTAAAGAAAGCGGAGGAAAAAATAAATATGTGCTATGACTTGCTAAAAGATGGTAAGGACTTTGGTGATGTTGCCAGGAGATATTCTGAAGATAAATCATCAGCACCCCAAGGCGGTGTTCTGAGGTGGATAAGATCGGGAGTCTTAGCCGATTCGCTGGAAAATATCCTTTATAATTTAAAAGACAGCGGTGATATAACAGAACCGATATTACTTGATTTTGGATGGCATATATTCCAGCTTATCAAGATAAAACCTGTCGGCACTTATGAAGAGGAAAGAGCAGAGCTCGAGAAAGACCTTAAAAGGGATCCAAGATATAAGCTGATCCAGCAGGAAAGAATTAAAAACATTAAAAAAGAAAATAACTTTGTTGAATATAGGAATAATCTTGAAAACATAGTTGAAATACTCGATACCTTAATTTATGATGGCACCTGGGATTATACCCTCGCCGATGACCTTATTGAACCCTTATTTAAAATTGGTGATAAAGAATACCTGCAGAAAGACATGGCGGAATACATATCAAAAGGCAGATACAGAAAAAATATGCCCTTCGATATGATAGTTAATATGAAATATAATGAATTTGTCGTATCTGAAGTAGTTGATTATGAAAAAAGTACTCTTGAGGAAAAATATCCCGACCTAAAGTATCTGATGCAGGAATATCATGATGGTATATTATTATTTAATTTAACGGACAGCGTTATATGGAGCAAGGCAGTAAAAGATACTGCAGGGCTTGAAGAATTTTACCGCAATAACAAATCAAAATATTTGTGGGAAGAGAGGGTTGATGCATCAATATATACGTTAGAAGATTCATCTTTATTGGAAAATGCTGAAAAACTTGCATTAATGAGAGCCAGGAAAGAGATATCAAAAGAAGACTTGATATCGGAACTGTGCCCTGAAAAAATAAAAAAATGTGTGAGTATTGAGGATAATAAATTTGAGAAAGGTGACAATAAGCTTATAGATAAGATGCCCTGGACTGAATATAGCAGTGATGTATTCAGCGCCGACAATAAAATTAAACTGATTGTAATAAATAGTGTTATAGAACCTGCTCCTAAACTTCTGGATGAGGCTAGGGGCTTAATTACTGCGGATTATCAGACATATCTTGATGCTGAATGGATAAAGGATTTGCGTAATAAATACGATATTGAAGTTAACAGGAAAGTATTAAAAAAAGTCAAATGAGACAACTAATAGTACTTGTTCTTGTTTTATTGTTCGTTCAATGTTCCGGCGTTAAGAAGAAGCAAGGACAGGAACCGGTAGCGAGGGTGTTTGACAAATATTTATATCCCAGTGATTTCCGGGATATTGTACCTTCAAATATCTCCCGGGCCGACAGCGTAATAGTAGTGAGGGATTTCATTGATAAATGGATCAAGCAGCAACTTCTGCTATATAAAGCAGAAATGAATTTAACGGAAGAAGAGAAGAATGTTGACAAACAAATTGAAAACTACAGAACCTCATTATTAATTTATAAATACGAACAGAGTCTTATAAAGCAGAAATTAGATACCCTGGTGACTCCTGATGAGATAAGGAATTATTATAATGAGAACTCCTCAAATTTTGTTCTTAATGATAATCTTGTGAAAGCATTATTCGTCCAGGTCCCGAGAACATCCCCGGAGATTTGGAAAGCAAGGAGGTGGTACAGATCGGAAAACGAAGAGGATATAAAGAATCTTGAAAACTATTGCTATCAGTATGCGACGAAATATGATTATTTTAATGACAGCTGGATATATTTCTCGGAAATTGAAAAAATCCTGCCCATTAAGATTGACTACCCCGAGCAATATCTTAAATATCGAAAATATATAGAAATTAAAGACTCTACATTTTATTATTTTGTAAATATCAAAGAATACAGACTGGTAGGTACTGTATCGCCACTGGAAGTGGTAAGAGAGAATATAAGGAATATTATTTTTAACAAGAGAAAAATAAGCTTAATAAAAGAGCTTGAATCCGAGATTTATAATGATGCTTTAAACAGAAATAATTTTACTATCTACTAATAGCCATTATGCACAGAGTATTATCACTATTTTCTATGCTTCTTTTTTTACATTCAGCTGAATTATTGTGTCAGCAAAAAATAATAGATGAGATTCTAGCGGTTGTAGGTGATAAAAAGATATTACTTTCAGATATTGAAAAACAATATAAGCAGCTGATTGATCAGGGTGTAAAACCTGCTGATGACTTGCGTTGCCAGATTTTTGAGGAATTTTTATCACAAAAGCTGATGTTAAATCAGGCTGAAATTGACAGTATTGAAGTAACTGACGCAGAGACTGAATTACAGCTTGATCAAAGGTTAAAATTCTTTATAAACCAGGTAGGGTCCGAAGAAAACCTTATCAAACACTTTGAGAATAAATCCATTCTTGAAATTAAAGAAGATATAAGGGATGCCATCAAAGAACAAATACTCATAGAAAGGATGAGGTCAGACATAACAGGGAACATATCAGTAACTCCCTCTGAGGTTAAGAGTTTTTATAAAAGCCTGCCTAAGGATAGTATACCTTACGTAAACTCTGAAATTGAAATCAGCCAGATAGTAACATATCCATCCACAAGTGAACAGGCAATTTATGATGTAAGGGAAAAGTTATTGAACCTAAGACAAAGAATAATTAACGGAGAGAGATTCGCAACACTGGCGGTGCTTTATTCAGAAGACGGCTCAGCCTCAAAGGGTGGTGATATAGGATGGGCGAATAAAGCTGACCTTGACCCTGAATATGCCAAAGCAGCTTTTGGTTTGAAAAAGGGCGCCGTATCCAAAATCGTCAAATCTTCATTTGGATATCATATTATTGAATTAATAGACAGAACAGAGGACAGAGTGCATACCAGGCATATACTGATGAAACCGGTGATTTCCATCGAGGCAAAAGAACAGGCTAAATCCAGGCTGGATAGTATAATCAGGCTCATCAGGCTTGACTCCCTGACATTCAGCCAGGCAGCACTGCGCTTTTCACAGGATGAAGACACAAGGATGAATGGCGGCCAGGTTATTAATGAGACGACCGGCAATTCAAAGTTTGAACTAAACAATTTTGATACAAGGGACTACCTTGTAATCAAGAATCTTAACATCGGGGAAATATCAGATCCGTATGAATCAACAGATAAGCATGGCAAAATAATATTTAAGGCTGTTATTTTAAAAAACCGCACTAATCCCCACGTCGCCAACCTTAAAGAGGATTACGACCTCCTGAAGCAGATGACGATGTATAATAAACAAAGTGAAATTGTCGACAACTGGGTAAAAGAAAAAATCGAAAGTACATATATAAGGTTAAATGATGACTATAAAAACTGTAAATTCAGAATAAGCGGCTGGCTGAAATAAAAAACCATGAGTATACCTGACCATGAAGCTTCATATATGCATATTCAATATACACCGTCATTCTAAATTAGCTTCCCTTATTTTATTTTTAATAACCGTCCTCTTAACACAGTCATTTTCTCAACAAACACGGAAAATAAACCATGATGCCGATAATATGGAGTTTGACAAAAACCTGGCAAGCGGTGCATACAGGCTCCTGGGAAATGTGGTATTCAGGCATGAAGGAGCAATAATGTACTGTGACAGTGCATATTTCTATTCAGCTACCAATTCACTGGATGCTTTTAATAATGTACATGTAATTCAGGGTGACAGCCTGCATTTGTATGGTAATTTTCTGCATTATGACGGCAATACAAGGAAAGCTAATGTCAGGAAAAATGTAAGACTGGTAAGTAATGAGACAAACCTGTATACCGAAGCTCTCGATTTTGACTTAAAGTCTAATGTTGGATATTATACCACAGGTGCGGATATTGTAAATGGCAGGAATGAATTGACCAGCCGGGAAGGTTATTATTATTCAAACAGAAAAATGTATTTTTTTAAAGATACTGTTGTAGTAAAAAATCCGGATTATACCATTTATTCTGATACGTTAAAATATAATACAACCAGCAATGTTGCTTTTTTTCTCGGGCCAACAGAAATAATAAGTGACAGTAATTACATTTATTGCGAGGATGGCTGGTATAACACCGAAACCAACATCTCTTTTCTGAAGGATAATGCGTGCCTGCAAAATCCGAAACAAACTATAAAAGGCGACAGCCTTTACTATGAAAGGGAAAGCGGTTATGGCGAAGCTTTTCATAATGTCGAACTTGTTGATACCGAGCAAAAGATCATATTAAAAGGGAATTTTGCAACCTATAACCAGTCCACAGAAGATGCAATGATAACAGATAAAGCTGAATTAATCCAGATTACAGATACTGATTCCATATATATTCATGCTGATACTTTAACATCTGAAATTGATACAAGCGGATATAAAATTGTAAAGGGCTTTTACAGGGTAAAAATGTTCAAGTCAAACCTCCAGGGCAAATGTGACTCTATGTCTTACTCGTTCTCAGATTCTATTATCAGGTTATACGATGAGCCTGTATTATGGTCAGATGAAAATCAATTAACATCGGAATATATAGAGATCAGAACCAGGAATAATAAAATTGATGAACTGCATCTTATAAAGCTCGCTTTCATAATAAGCCAGGAGGACACAACTAAATTCAACCAGATTAAGGGCAAGGATATGGTATGTTACTTTAAAAATAATGAACTCTACAGGGTAAACGTAAACGGTAACGGACAGACAGTCTATTATCCCAAAGATAAAAATGAGATTATAGGTGTAAATAAGGCTGAAAGTTCCGATCTTGTAATTTTCCTCAAGGACAATGAGGTGAAGGAGATTATTTTCTATACTAAACCCGATGCTGTGTTATACCCTCCGGATAAGGCACCGCAAAATGAACTTAAGCTAAAAGATTTTGTCTGGCTGGAGAAGTACAGGCCTGCAAGAAAGGAAGAAATTTTTTAATACTCATCCTCATTAAAAAAGAAATCATCTTTGCTCGGGTAATCAGGCCATATGTCTTCGATACTTTCATAAATCTCCCCTTCATCTTCAATTTCCTGCAAATTTTCAATAACTTCGAGAGGTGCGCCCGAACGAATGGCAAAATCGATAAGTTCATCCTTGGTGGCGGGCCATGGCGCATCTTCCAATTTCGACGCTAATTCAAGTGTCCAGTACATTTTTATAGAAATTGTAAATATTCTTACCTAAAAAAGGTGCAAAAATATAAAAATTTTATTATCAATTACAACTTAGTAGTCCATTGAATTTCTATTAACTTTAAATTAAAAGCTGTCTTCCGCGCCAGCACAAACAAATAGTCAGATAACCGGTTAAAATATTTTATTAAAAATCCAGGAACAGATTCTTCAGAAGAAAGCTCAACAATTTTTCTCTCCGCTTTACGGCATACTGTTCTGGCAATATGACAAAATGAAACCGTTGTATGGCCCCCCGGCAGAATAAACTTTTTCAGGGGAGGCAGCTTTTTTTCCATCCTGTCAATCTCCTGCTCGAGCATTTTTATATCTTTTTCCTTTAATTCAGGGTAAACCGGCTTTTTGCTGTCACTATCAGTTGCTATTATTGCTGCATAAGTCATCAGCCTGTCCTGAATCTTTATAATTATTTCTTTGTCTGATTCTTCGATATCCTGACTTCTGATTAATCCCATATACGAAATTAACTCATCAACGTTTCCATTGGCCTCAATTCTTTTGTGATATTTAGGCACCCTCTTGCCGCCCTTAAGGGATGTCATTCCCTTATCACCGGTTTTTGAGTATATTTTTATATTCATATCATTTTTTTATTGAAGTTGCTTTAGTTTGTTTGTTTATCATGTCAGATTCAATCTGTCCGTCAATAAGCCGAATTATCCTGTTGGCATGTTTTGCAATGTCTTCCTCATGAGTAACTACAATGACAGTATTGCCTCTTTCATGTATTTCATCAAACAGTCCCATAATATCGATTGATGTTTTGGAATCAAGGTTTCCTGTAGGCTCATCTGCCAAAATTATGGAAGGATGGTTTACCAGTGCCCTGGCCACAGCCACTCTTTGTTTCTGGCCACCTGACAGCTCATTGGGCCTGTGAGTAATCCTGTCACCAAGACCGACACTTTCAAGCACCTCAGATGCCCTGTTTTTTCTTTCCTGCTTCGACATTCCGGCATAGATTAGAGGCAGCATAACATTTTCCAGTGCCGTATTGCGGGGCAATAGATTAAAAGTCTGAAATATAAATCCTATTTCACTGTTCCTTATGTCTGCCAGCTGGTTGTCCGCCAGCTTGCTGACATCTTTACCGTTCAATATGTATATGCCGGAAGTCGGTGTATCAAGACAGCCAATAATATTCATCAGCGTGGACTTTCCCGAGCCCGACGGGCCCATAATTGCCACATACTCATTTTTATCAATACCAATGGTCACCGACCTTAATGCTCTTACAATCTGTGTACCTACAAAATAATTTTTTACTATTTCCTTGATTTGAATGATATTATCCATCAGTTTATTAACTTTTAATATCTGATTACAAAATTTTGTTTCTGAACACCCCGGTTAAAAAATACTATTCCCATGAAAAAAAGGTCCAGGGTAATTTTTACGCTGGGATTTGATTTTATTTCCAGCCATGCTTCACTCATCCCTTCAGACCAGTGAATATCATCAAATACCATTATCATGTTATTACCTGATTTAACTAAAAGCTGATTAAAATATTGTAATGTAGGTTTTTTTTCATGATTGCCATCGATAAAAATAAATATTTTATTATTTAATTTTTTAATTAATGGTATCAATACATTTTCGAACCCGTCGTTGATTACTTCAACATTATGTAATCCGGCATCATAAAAATTCTGTCTCGCAATTTCTGCCAGGTTTGTATCTGCTTCAATACTTATTATCGAGGTATCCCCGTATGCTTTGGCCATATACATGGTGCTTATACCTAATGAAGTCCCTAACTCCAGAACTGCAGCGGGTTTGAAATATTTTACCATTCTGAAAAGCAGCTGGCCGAATTTTTTATTAACAGCCGAATATTTGGCTATGTCTTTTATTTTTACTGTTACAGGTTTGTCTTTACAGGGGCTTGCTTTTGAGCCCTGCTCGTTATTTCCTGTGCCTTCCTTCATTACACCTGGGCGGTTTCTTCTTGAACCTGCACCGTAATCAATGTATAAGATCTGTTGTTCTTCGGCTCTCAAGCGGCTTCTTATCTTTTCAACCTCATCATATTCTTTATATCTGATTTTATCATTGAGCACACCGGTAATAAAATCGAAAACAAAAGGTGAATGAATACCATGTCCGTATTTATGGCCTGAGAAAAGCTTATAGTTCAGAAATCTTAATGCAAATCTTATGTTATTCATTACCTGATATTAATAACAATTTTCAATACTGCATTATTTGCTTGAATTGATTTAATCAAATGTGCAAATTTAGTTTTCAATTTTGAAATATCTTTTACGATATTTACTTAATTCTTCTTTCCTGAAATGAATGAGATTTTAGAACAGGACATAAAATACTTAAAGGGAGTGGGACCTAAAAGAGCAGAGCTGCTTAATAAGGAGCTGAATATATTTACTTTTGGAGACCTCCTGTATTATTTTCCATATAAGTATATCGACAGGTCAAAGTTTTATAAAATAAATGAGGTTGATACGACACTTACATTTATTCAGATCAGGGGGAAAATTATATCATTCCGCACGGAGGGGCCTCCCAAAAAAAAGCGGCTGATTGCTGAATTTGCTGATGATACGGGAGTTATTGAACTTGTGTGGTTCCAGGGAATAAGCTGGGTGGTAAAAAACTATAAGACGGATACGGAATATATAGTATTTGGAAGGCCTGCAATTTACAACAGGAGAATGTCTGTCCCCCACCCCGAGATTGAAACTGCTGACAAACAGGATTCTGTTGTTAACTCGAAATTCCAGGCTCAATACAACACTACGGAAAACCTGAAAAACAATTATGTCAACTCTAAGACTATCTATAAACTCATCATTAACCTCCTGATAAATATTAATCATAAAATCGAAGAGACCCTGCCAGGGTACCTGGTAAAAAAATTAAACCTGCTTACACTTGAAGAAGCGCTATATAACATTCATTTCCCGCAGAACAACGACCTGTTGCGTAAAGCCAGCTACAGACTCAAATTCGAGGAGCTTTTCTTCATACAGATGAATATATTGAAACTTAAAAACTCAAGAAAAAAAGCTTTTAAGGGATTTATATTTTCAAAAGTAGGTGATTACCTGAATGATTTCTACAGGGAGAAGCTTGATTTTGAACTTACAGGTGCCCAGAAAAGGGTAATAAGGGAGATAAGGAAAGACCTGGGCTCGGGCGAGCAAATGAACCGCTTGCTGCAGGGCGATGTAGGCAGCGGGAAGACACTTGTTGCTCTAATGTGCATGCTTATAGCACTGGATAACGGGTACCAGGCATGCCTGATGGCCCCGACAGAAATACTTGCCGGCCAGCATTTTGAAACTATAAGAACCTTTCTGAGAGGACTGGATATTAATGTTCAGCTGCTGACAGGCTCAATAAAAAAAGGCAAGAGGGATATTATTCATGCCGGACTGCAAAGCGGGGAACTGCAGATCCTTATAGGTACGCATGCCCTGCTGGAGGATCCTGTCAAGTTTAATAACCTGGGCATAGTAATTATAGACGAACAGCACAGGTTTGGTGTTGCCCAGAGGGCCAGGCTATGGAAGAAGAATGAACAGCCTCCCCACGTCCTGGTGATGACCGCTACTCCTATACCACGCACGTTAGCCATGACCCTTTACGGTGACCTTGATGTGTCGGTCCTTGATGAGATGCCGCCCGGAAGAAAACCTGTAAAGACGGTACATTATTTCGACACAAAGCGCCTGCCAATGCTCGGATTCCTCGGGAAGCAGATTAAGGAAGGCAGGCAGGTATTTATTGTCTATCCCCTGATCAAGGAATCGGAAAAAATGGATTATAAAGACCTCGAAGACGGATATGAGAGTATTTCGAGGGCCTTCCCCCCACCCGGGTACCTTGTTGTTTGTGTTCACGGTAAGATGAAAACCGCCGAAAAAAATATTGCCATGAGACATTTTATCGAAGGCAGGGCCCATATCCTGATAGCAACGACAGTTGTTGAAGTTGGCGTAGATATACCCAACGCCTCGGTAATGGTTATTGAGAGTGCCGAAAGATTCGGACTGTCACAGCTGCACCAGCTGAGAGGCCGGGTGGGACGGGGAGCTGACCAGAGCTACTGCATACTTATGTCATCACATAAGCTTACCAACGATGCAAAGAAAAGAATAGACATAATGACACGCACAAATGACGGATTTGAAATAGCCGAGATGGATCTGAAGCTCAGGGGCCCCGGTGATATCGAGGGCACACAGCAGAGCGGCATCCCCTTTGACCTGAAGATTGCAAACCTTGCGAGGGACGGACAACTGATTCAGTATGCCAGGGACATAGCGTCAAGGATCCTCGAAGACGACCACGCCCTTGAAAAACCCGAAAACCAGGTGATCCTTCAGGAACTTAAAAAAGCATCTAAAGGTAAACCTGACTGGAGCGTGATTAGTTAAGATAGTATCCCTTATATTCCAAGATTTACCAGAATTATACCCCCGATAATGACCAGGGAGCCAATTAGTTTATTGGCATTGGGCCTCTCCCTGAGCATTATGATCCCCAGCAATATGGCGAAGACTATGGATACCTGCCTTACAGGCACTGCCACGCTTACCATAACTTCCCTGAGGGCTACCCTGAAAGTGAAAAAAGACAGGAAGACAGTGATGCCCCCCAGCAGTATGAAATACCAGTATTTGGGTATGTAAGAAATGACAGGCTTTTTATGAAAAATAACCGTATAAATAATTAGATTAAGTGCCATAAACAGGAGGATGAATCCTATATATGTTTCAATATTAAAGGCAGCGATCCTGGATTTGTCGAAAATGGCCCCGAAAGAGTACATCAGTGAAGCGGCGAGGGCAAAACGCGCTCCCCTGTAATCCCTGCTAAGCTGAAACATCTTCTTTATTTCAACCCGTGTAAATGCATTAAGCTTGACCATAAAAGCCCCAATAATAGTTATTATTATTCCTGCCCCCGTTATAAAGGATATTTTTTCGGCAAGCAGAAAATAAGCCCAAACAGGTATAAAGATGGGGCTCAACACAGTAAGGGGATAGTGTGTTGAAATGTCACCGTGTTCGTAGGATTTTGAAACAAATACCTGGTAGAGAATATAAAAAAAGGAAGCCCCGTAAATATAAGGTACATTATGCCAGGGTATGCCCCTGTAGTTGCCTGTTAAAAAGGCTATAGCCACTGCAGTGAATCCCGCCACGGTAAACATGGATACGAGAAAAATCCTGCTGCCACCGGACTTTCGCATGAGGAAATTGTAAAAGGAATGGAGAAAAGCTGACAGGACGATATACAACAGGTATTCTGTTCTCATTGGTCAGGGCACAATTATTGCTCCAAAATACTCAATTAATTTTTACCTGTCAAAATAATTTTTGAGAATTACCCGCCTGCGCTAGAGCCTTGGCGGGTTTGTCTTCTATATCGGAAGAATATTAATCCTGTTCCGCCCAGCACAACCAGTTCGCCTGTCCAGAACAATATCCAGTTAAAAGATTCGGGAATATATTCCTGTGCGAAATCAAATAATGCATCACTATTTGAAAATCCCATTATTCCCGATGATGATATTTGCTTGAGTATAAATACCGAATAATCCCACGACCATGAAGCAAATAATAATAGTGAACCGGCAATAAGCAAGGCCCACTCTCTCCATTTTATTGTTATCCTGATATTGTATGCATTAAAGTAAATAATAAAACCTGAAAGCAGGATCATGGTCAATGATGCTATAACAGGAGTAACTACAGGTCCGACCCAGGTTACAGGCACAAAGAACAGCACGTCCCAGGTCATGAAAGATTCGGGCCAGCCCAGCAGCAATTTCAGGAACACATAATAAAAAATATCCCAGACACCAAAACAATAAATGAACCACGCAAACTTTTCCGTAAAATATCTTCCTGTAATAACACTTACGGCTAACAACATTATAATTGTTGCCACTTCACGCAGCACTTCCGTCAGAATAATCTGCCTGCCAACCATGACCAGAGGAAAACCAAATCCTCCCGGATATATTAATGCCCTGAGATAAACAACAATGGCGCTTTCAAGGTAAGCCATTGCAATAGCGAAAAGCGTTACCCAGATTAAAATCTTAATATATGCAGATGATTTAAACATAATGTTAAATTATGTGCTTATCGAGATAACGCATGTATATTAATTTAATTACAAATTGATCAATATTTTTATTATTCCGGGGAATAACAATTAAAATTAATCAATAATAAGCTTATTATCCGGTTGCGGATTATTTATTCGGCAATCCGGTTATTTAATTATATAGTAATTTATTATTATTGCATATATACTAACCAGGGATATATGAAATTCAGGATAGCATCGGAATACCGGCCTACCGGTGACCAGCCCGAAGCAATAGAGCAGCTTGCTGACGGCATAAGGAATAATGTGCCCTTCCAGACTCTCCTTGGTGTAACGGGGTCGGGGAAGACCTTTACCATTGCCAATGTCATCGAGAAGGTGCAGCGTTCCACCCTGGTGTTAAGCCACAATAAAACACTGGCCGCCCAGCTTTTCGGAGAGTTCAAGCAGTTCTTTCCGGATAATGCAGTCGAATATTTTGTCTCATATTATGATTATTATCAGCCCGAGGCTTATCTTCCGGTTACAGATACATATATTGAAAAGGACCTGTCAATAAACAGTGAAATTGAAAAGCTGAGATTGAGTACCACATCCACGCTCCTTTCAGGGCGCAAGGATGTGATCGTGGTCTCTTCCGTGTCATGCCTTTATGGTATAGGCAATCCAGATGATTTTTACAGTAACACAATAAATATAAAGCAGGGACAGCAGTTTAGCAGAAACGTATTTCTAAGGCAGCTTGTTGACAGCCTGTATTCGAGAAACGAAATAAACTTTAGCAGGGGTAATTTCAGGGTAAGTGGCGATACCGTGGATATTTTTCTTGCTTATAGCGATTTTGCATACAGGGTCAGCTTCTGGGGTAATGAGATAGAGGAGATAGAGGTTATTGATCCGTTCACAGGAAAAAACCTTGAAAAATTAGAGAAGGCCAGCATTTACCCGGCCAACATTTTCATTACGACAAAATACAGGATGCAGAATGCAATTGGCCAGATTAGGGATGATCTTATTAAGCAGGTCGAATATTTTAACAATACGGGCAGGCAGCTTGAAGCTAAAAGGCTTAAAGACAGGGTTACTTTCGACATTGAAATGATAAAGGAACTGGGCTATTGTCCGGGAATAGAGAATTATTCACGGTATTTTGACGGGCGCCTTCCGGGTACAAGGCCGTTTTGCCTGCTTGATTATTTTCCGGAAGATTTTATTGCGATTATAGATGAGAGTCATGCTACCATACCGCAAATCAGGGCAATGCATGGCGGGGACCATTCACGAAAACAGACACTTGTGGAGTATGGCTTCCGCCTGCCTGCCGCAATTGACAACCGGCCGCTGAAATTCGAGGAATTCGAGGAGCTGATGAACCAGGCCATATTCGTTAGTGCAACACCTGCTGATTACGAACTTGAAAAAAGCGAAGGTATCATCGTCGAACAGCTAATAAGGCCTACAGGCTTGCTGGATCCTGTTATTGAAGTCAGGTCCAGCCTTAACCAGATAGACGATCTTATAAAAGAAATAAACATATGCACAAAAAGAAACGAGCGGGTACTGGTAACCACGCTGACAAAAAGGATGGCTGAAGAGTTAACAAATTACCTGGTAAAATATAATATTAAATGCAGGTATATTCATTCGGATATAGATACACTTGACAGGGTAGACATTATAGAAGGACTGAGGGGTGGGAAGTTTGATGTGCTTATCGGCGTTAACCTGCTCAGGGAGGGACTGGACCTGCCGGAAGTCTCACTCGTTGCCATACTTGATGCGGATAAGGAAGGTTTTTTAAGATCCGAAAGGTCCCTGACACAGACAGCCGGAAGGGCAGCACGCCATCTGAACGGCAAAGTGATCATGTATGCTGATAACATAACCTTATCAATGCAAAAAACCATTAATGAGACAAACAGAAGAAGGGAGAAGCAGCTCCATTACAACGAAAAACATAATATTACACCCCAGCAGATTATCAAAGCAGCTTCAAATATTATGAGGGAAGTGAGGATGAAAACCGGCCAACCCAGACCTTACAGCGAGCCTGAAAAATTTGATATCGCCGCCGATCCCGTGGTTAAATATATGAACAGGGAAGCAATAGAAAAAGCTATTGAAAAATCCAGAAATTCTATGGAAAAGGCGGCCAGTGAACTAAATTTCATTGAAGCGGCAAGGTACAGGGATGAGATGTATGCATACCAGGAATTACTGAAAAAGCAATAAAAAATAGGGACAGCGCCCATATAAACTAAATATGGGCGCTGTCCCTATTTTTCGTATATTTTATCCTAGGTAAGATTTCAATAATTTGCTCCTTGATGTATGGCGCAACCTTCTTATTGCCTTTTCCTTTATCTGGCGCACCCTTTCCCTTGTAAGTCCGAACCGTTCGCCAATTTCCTCGAGTGTCATCTCCTGTATGCCTATTCCAAAGAAAAGTTTAATTATATCTCTCTCCCTTTCAGTTAATGTAGCCAAAGATCTCTCTATTTCTTTAATTAACGATTCATTAAGCAGCTTTTTATCGGCTTTGGGCGAATCATTATTAATTAAAATGTCAAGCAGGCTGTTATCCTCGCCATCAACAAAGGGGGCATCTACTGACACATGTCTCCCTGATACCCTTAATGTGTCAGTAACCTTTTCTTTAGGCAGATCAAGATTTTCAGCCAGTTCTTCAGGAGAAGGTGTCCTTTCAAATTCCTGCTCAAATTTTGAAAAGGCTTTATTTATTTTATTCAATGAGCCAACCTGGTTCAGGGGCAACCTCACTATCCTCGACTGTTCAGCAAGTGCCTGCAATATTGACTGCCTTATCCACCATACCGCATATGATATAAATTTAAAACCGCGTGTTTCATCAAACTTTTCTGCAGCCTTTATTAATCCAAGGTTGCCTTCATTGATAAGGTCAGGCAGACTTAATCCCTGATTCTGGTATTGCTTGGCAACAGATACTACAAACCGGAGATTTGCCCTCGTCAGCTTCTCAAGCGCCGACTTATCACCTTTTTTTATTCTTTGTGCCAGCTCAACTTCTTCTTCTACTGTTATAAGATCTTCCTTCCCTATCTCCTGTAAATACTTGTCAAGTGAAGCACTTTCCCTGTTTGTGATTGATTTTGTGATCTTTAACTGTCTCATCGTTTATTTTTAAAAATGTCGCAAATATAGACTATTTTTTATTCAAATTCAATATGTATGTGCAATAAAAAAGGCTTGCGGAACAGCAAGCCTTTTTTATATGTATATTTAGTCAACCTGTTCTACAAACCAAAAGCATAATATGCTATCACTCCATTTGGATATATTCCTTTAATATAAACTCCACCTTCTATATTGTTAATTATCTTTTTCAGATCTTCAACCGAAGAGATATCCTTGTTATTAACCTGGGTTATTATAAATCCTTCTTTTACTCCTTCAGCTCTTAATTTTCCTGCTCCAAGCTCTGTAATTTTTACTCCATTTTTTATGCCCAGGCTTTTCTTATCTTCATTATCAACCTCGACAACTTTCGCTCCAAGAATAGTATCGTATGTTCCGGATTTTACAACTTTGGTATCCCCCTGCAAATTACGTAAGATAACATCAAATTGTTTCGTTTTATTTTTTCTTTTTAATGTGACACTTACCTTATCTCCTGGCCTGTAACGATTTATCTGTTCCGTTAATTCGGAAGGGCTGTTAACTTCAACATCATCAATTTTCATTATTATATCACCGGCCAAAATACCTGCATCTTTAGCGGCACCACCGTCACGTAATTCGGAGACATATACTCCTTTAAGGACATCAATATCTTTTTCCTTTGCCAGGTTTGCATCTATCTCCTGTATGCTGACACCCAGAATGGCTCTCTGTACTACACCAAACTCAATTAAATCAGCCACAACCTTTTTCACTATGCTCACGGGAATGGCAAATGATATGCCTGCATATGCACCGGAAGGAGAAATAATCGCTGTATTAATACCAACTAATTCTCCCCTGGTATCAACAAGGGCACCGCCACTGTTACCCCTGTTTACTGCGGCATCGGTTTGAATAAAAGATTCAATACTATACTGGTCCTGTATTATCCCCAGGTTTTTCCCTTTTGCACTGACTATGCCAGCCGTGACCGTAGACGTTATAGTAAAAGGATTTCCTACAGCCAGCACCCATTCCCCGACCTTTAGCTCATCTGAATTGCCATAAGGAATATAAGGGAGCTCATCAGCATCGATTTTAATAAGAGCAAGGTCGGTACTAGGGTCAGTGCCTATGACCTTTGCTTCAAATTCGCGCTTATCGTTAAGTGTAACAAATACCTTATCCGAATTATCAACGACATGATTATTTGTTACAATATATCCGTCAGAAGAAATAATCACCCCCGAGCCGAATCCGAGAACCGGTTCCGGATTTTTATAACTGTCCCCGTAAAAGAATTCAAGTATCGGATTTCTGTAATTATCTCTTGCTATCTCAGTTTTCACATTCACTACTGCATGTATGGTTTTTTCGGCTGCATAAGTAAGATCAACAGCTCCTGCACCAGGCTCGGTTTTTAAATCAGCTAATCCGACCGGCTGCCTGACTATTGCGACAGATCTTTTCCCATTTTTATCAACAAACATGGAAAAGACGAATACTGCAATTAGTCCCCCGATAATGGCTGTTAATATGCTGATAAATATCTGTCTTTTGTTCATAATCATTTTTTTATGTTGCTAAATATTATAATTACCAATTTAGTATTCTTCATAGCCAAATACAAAATTAACCAATTTATAAACACCCTATTTTAAATTAACAATTTTTAACCATCGGAGGACAGGTTAAGTATTATCTCCGTGATAATAATTCAGTAGCTGTCTGCGGAAGGAATTCCGGTTATAAATATTGATATCGCTAATAATTTTCGAAATTTGCTCCCTGCGTTCTTCCATTTGCTCATAAGTCAGGTTTGCCGATGTTTTAAATGCCAGGGCTTCAAGCTTATACCCGTTAAGATCCATACTTATTGCTGCAGCTGCATCAAAGTCATCAAATACAAGGACTGAAGGGATTCTGTTAATGGAATAGGTTCTTATGGAACTTAAAACCTGGTTCCTGATATAATTTATTTGTATCTCACTTAAAAAATTTGCTCCCAGCAATATTTTTACAAGGTCAATCTTTGCGATAATGTTAACCTTTTTGTCTTCGATGTATTTATGATATTCTTTATTATTTGTTTTCAAAAACAGATCGATAAATTCTTCCGGTATATTTTTCAGGTCACCTTGTTCATCCCTTTTCATCCTTAATTTATACTCTTTAATTGCCAGTTTCTGGTCTATGGGGACGTAGTATTTCCATTTTTTTGTTCTTTGATATGAATCGGTAACCGGTTTGGGCTTCCAGCCGGTTGCGGGTCTTCTCATAAGGGGAGCAGTAAGGTCCAGCTGTTCTGTTTCCAGTGAATAAAGCAGGCAATTAATAAAATGTACCCATCCACCGCCCAGAGACTCATGTAATGCCCCCCAGAGCGTCTTAAATGAGGAGGGTTCAATATTTTCTTTTATGTTTGCACTGTCTCCGCCAAGATTGTTAATATACTCCTCATCCAGATTTACAGGATAAAAAATAAAATCTGCCGCCGAGTCTGAAGGATTTTCTTTAATATGAAAAAGTTGCCGTATATCATAAGTATAGTCAGAATCATTTTTCATCTTCAGGTAAACCTGATAGTCGAGCTCCCACCTCATTTCCGATATCTTTGAGAAAGTCAGGTTCGACTGCCCCCACAAATACTCCGAAACAAGCATTAAAACTAATACAAGGCAATTCTTCACAAGCTTAAATTATAGTTAATAGATTGATTTAATGCCACCTGGTTTAATCTAATTCCTCTTATTGTTCGATAATAAATTATGCATCAATATTAGCGTATTTTGCATGTGTTTCAATGAACTCTCTTCTTGGAGGCACTTCATCGCCCATCAGCATGGAAAAGATCCTGTCGGCTTCAGCCGCTGATTCTATAGTAACCTGCCTAAGCGTACGTTTTTCGGGATTCATCGTTGTTTCCCACAGTTGTTCGGCGTTCATCTCACCCAGACCCTTATATCGCTGAACATTAATATTTCCTTCCTTTTCTTTGTTAAATTCTTCCACTGTCTGTTGTCTTTCTTCCTCGCTCCAGCAGTATCTTTCCTGTTTTCCCTTTTTAACCAGGTAGAGGGGGGGCGTAGCAATATACAGATGCCCGTTTTTTATCAGATCCTCCATGTGGCGGTAGAAAAAGGTCATAATCAATGTAGTAATATGGCTCCCGTCGATATCGGCATCGGTCATTATTATAACCTTATAATATCTCAAACCTTCCATGTTTAATGCCTTGGTATCATCTTCAGTGCCGACCGAAACACCCAGGGCGGTAAAAATATTCCTTATTTCTTCATTGTCGAAAATTTTATGAGGCATAGCTTTTTCCACGTTCAGTATTTTACCTCTTAACGGCAGTATAGCCTGGAACTTTCTGTCACGGCCCTGTTTTGCCGTTCCCCCTGCTGAATCACCTTCAACCAGGAATATCTCGCTGACAGAAGGATCCCTGTCCGCACAGTCCGCCAGTTTCCCCGGCAAACCCGAACCTGATAGCACATTCTTGCGCTGCACCAGCTCTCTTGCTTTTCTTGCAGCATGCCTCGCCTGGGCGGCAAGTATAACCTTATTTACTATAGTACGCGCATCCTTAGGATTCTCTTCAAGGTAATTACCTAGCACTGTGCTCACCGCCTGATCAACGGCTCCCATAACTTCAGAATTTCCAAGCTTTGTTTTTGTCTGTCCTTCAAACTGGGGCTCCGCCACTTTAATTGAAATAATGGCTGTCAGACCCTCCCTGAAATCATCACCATTGATATCGAATTTTAACTTTGCCAGCAATCCCGATTTTTCGGCATAGTTTTTAAGTGTCCGTGTCAGTCCCCTTCTAAATCCGGCCAGATGGGTCCCTCCTTCAATTGTATTTATATTATTTACATATGAATGAATATTTTCCGAAAATGAGGTATTATATTGAAGCGCTATCTCAACGGGTATATCATTTTTAACAGTATCAATATTTATTGTGTTGCTTATTAATTTTTCCCTTGTTGCATCCAGGAGTTCGACAAACTCTTTTAATCCATGCTCAGAATAAAAGTTTTCAGTGCGGTATTCGCTCCCGTTTCCGTTCTCCTCAACTTCTCTCATATCAGTTATTGTAAGGCGTATGCCTTTGTTCAGGAAGGCCAGTTCTCTTAATCTTGAAGAAAGAATTTCAAAGTTGAAATCAGTTGTAATGAATATTGTACTATCGGGAGTGAATGTCACCTCCGTTCCGCTTTTATCAGTCTCACCCGTCTGCTTCACTTCATACAGAGGTTTCCCCCTCTCATATTCCTGTTTAAAAATACCACCATTCCTGTATGTGATGACGGTCAAATGAGAAGAAAGTGCATTTACACAGGACACACCAACACCATGCAGTCCGCCTGAAACCTTATATGAATCTTTATCGAATTTCCCTCCTGCATGCAGAACAGTCATTACAACTTCAAGTGCCGATCTCTTTTCTTTCTCATGCAAGTCAACAGGTATTCCACGCCCATTATCCTTAACTGTTACTGAGCCGTCTTCATTTATTGTAACATCAATATTGCTGCAATATCCTGCCAAAGACTCATCAATTGAATTATCAATAACTTCATAAGCCAGATGATGTAATCCTTTGGTGCTGAGATCTCCAATATACATCGCCGGTCTTTTTCTCACAGCTTCAAGGCCTTCCAGAACCTGAATATTCTCTGCCGAATACTTGCTGCTATCCTTTGGGACGCGCCTGTCATCATTCTTTCTTTCTTTGTTTGTCATATCCGCTTATTACATTAATTCATTGAAATTACTACTCTGTTTACACTAAATAATAAAGGGTTAATTGGTTGATGCACTCAAGCAGTGTTTTAGTAAAGATAATAAAATTTGGCCATTATATTTTTAAAAAAAGTGCTATAAATCAATGAAATATCAACAAATAATCAACAAATCAAGGGCCTATTAGTGAAGGATTTATGAACCTTAAAAAAACAGTTATTATTTATAATTTATACGTAAGTCCTGCAAGCAGGTTAAACCTTTGTGCAGGGTACTGATTCCATATATAATATTCTGATGAAGTAATATTGTAAAAGTTGATAAAAAATGATAATATCCTGGAATACCGGTACTCAATGCCAAAATTTAAATCAATAACCGGTTCGAGTTTGATAAAATCAACAGACTCTTCATATGATTTCGCATATCTGTTTCCTGTTGTTATCAGATCTATATCAAACAGTATCTTGTTTCTCAAATTATAACTGCAATAAAAATCAATGTTGTATTGAGGTTTATGCCATGCCTTTTCTTCATTATACGTTACGTATTCATAATAATTACCTTTAAGCATCAGATTAAATTTCTCTGATATATCAAAGTTTATTTCTCCATGGTATCTTATCTGATCTATATCGTCATATACCACAGTAAACTGATTTTCATAATCACTTGTCGTATCATTTACAAAAAAGTGCATATCGTCAATTAGCGAATATGTCACGTCAAATCTGTATATAGTTGCCGGACTTAACTTACCTTTCAATCCGGCATAGACAATAAACCTATTTACGGAGTTCGCTACATTTAAACCCGGAGTAATAAATTTATTTTCAGCTGAAACAGAACTGTAACTATTGACATCAAGGTTGCCGTCAATACCAAAATAAGGGATAATTACCTCTTCCAGGATATTAAACTGAAGGCTTGCCTTCGGGAAAATATATGTCTTTGATTTCTCCATGATATTTATATAAACATTAAAGCCTAAATTAGCCTCCCATTCCGATGTGCGCTTCCTGAACCAGGGGCTTGCCTTTATCACGGTATTATTTGCCGAGTCAATTGATTCGCTTTTCAGGTAATTTGCCAGTGAAGCATCCACACCAATCATTTGTTTACCTATTGTACCACTCAGACTTCCCCTGAGATTTAAATTGTTTTCCCTGTTCTTGAATTTATCACTGAAAAAATCGTACTGAAGACCAATGCCATAATTTAAATGAGAAGAATCATGACCGGTTGAATAGATGCCAGCTGACGTGCCAAACAAGAAATATCTTTGTCTAATATCTTTACCTCTGATTTCGGGAAAAGTATCGGCAAACAATTCGGTGTTATAGCCGTAATAATGTATGCCATCGCTGTTTAATCTTATATTTCCTGCCAGGTCTGCATTATCATAAATTTTCTTCCCCGATACTTCAACCTTGTTAGTGCTATAACCCGCGGGGACCTTATCTTCATTATCAAGTTTTATTTTTGAGTGTGAAGACTTATGCATCAAATAAGCGCCTATCATATAGTCTTTGGAGCGCAGGCTGCTGTAGCCATATTCAGCCAGGGGTGTATAGTAATTACCCAGTCCGAGCTTAATATAGCTCTTATATAGTTCTGCAAGGGGAATACTCATTTTCGCCGGTTTGATTGGTTTTGGCTCAAAGTCAGTTTTCAGCCTGACGGGCAATATGTTATATACAAATGATGGGCTGACAGCCGCTGTATCGTCATTTCGCGGGAGGTCATTTATTTTAACGGCATCCGATATTGTCGGTTCATAGGGCTTAATAACTACCACGTCCCTGCTTATTTGCTGAGAAAATATACTTATACCTGGCATAAGAAATATTAACGGTGCAGATATTATTATTATTAATTTCATAAAGAACCGGTATATTAATTATAAAAACTATTATTCATCCTGTTTACTCCTTCTCCATGTTTATCTCCATTTCCTGTTGCTGCGACTGCTGTTCATTGGTCTGTTGCTCTTTTACAAGCTTCTCCTTTTTTTCTTTTGCCAGTGATAAAATGTCATCGTCCGTGACCTCGTAATAATCAATAATGCTTTGAAGCGTTTGCGTTGCCTGGAAATAATCACCTCTTTGAGCAAATATGTCTGACCAGAGAATAAAGCTTTTGGCCATCCAGTACTGGTGTGGAGTAGTTTTTTCAGTAAAATCAAATATTTCTTTCTCCGCATTTTCGAGTTCACCCTGTTTATAATATATTTCAGCTATCCTGTACTTTGACTCCGCCCCTTCCCTGCTATTCACCTCGCCGGCAATTTTCCTGAACTGCTCTAATGCCAGCATTGTCCTGTCACTCGCATACAGAGATTTTGCAAGTATAAACCTTGCTTCCCTCTCCGTGGCTGCTGAAATCTTTTCGGAATTAATGACGCTCCTGGCGGCCTCAATGGCCTCTGAAAAATTATTAAGGTAGTAGTGGCAGCGCATTAACCCTGCCCGGGCTTCCAGCATATTGCTATTCACTTCTGTCACTTCTTCCAGCTTTTTGTAATAATCAAGGGCGCCAGCATAATCGTTAAGCCTGAATTTTATCCTTGAAGCACCCAGCAATGCCTGCTCAGTATATATATTCTTTGGCCTGCCTATAATGTAGTCGAAGGATTCGATAGCCTCATCATACTGCTTAAGCTGATAGTTACAGTCTCCCTTATAAAAATGAGCATCCAGAATGAAGCTGCCATTTTTGTACTTTTCGATATACTTCCTGAAACCTTGTGATGAGTGTTCACAGTCACCTGACATATATAATTTTTCCGCTGTAATATAACTCAGTGAATCCTGCTCTTTCAGATCAATCCTGGCAAAATCTCCAACATTATTTACATAGTCAAAGTAGGCATCTATATTATTCATATCCACATAAATATTCTTTATGCCCTTCAGGGCACTTTGAGCTTCCTCGGTTCCCGGATAATCGTTCACAACTCTCTTATATAGTTTTAATGATTCCTGGTTATTGTCAGCACTATAATAGATCAGTCCTAATTTTACCAGAGCCTTGCTGACATAACTGCTGTTGGGAAAAGTGTTTACTATTTTCTGAAAATATGGTATTGCAGCATCGGACTTCTGCTGTGACATATAACTTTCTCCGATTTCAAAAAGGGCATCATCTGTATAAGCTGAGTTCGGACAGGCCCTCAGCAATTCATTAAGGGTCCGTATTTTTTCATCGTACTTATTAATAACTCCCAGGGCCAGTCCTTTTTGAAACATTGCATAATCAACATCAGTAATACCGGCTTTAATGCTTCTATCATAAAAATCTATAGCTGAATAGAAATCTTTGCTGATGAAAAAACAATCTCCGATACGGTTAAGTGCATCTCCATACCTTCTGGTTTTATCATCTTTCACAAACACGGTATATTTCCTGAACCATACCGAGGCATCGGAATAGTTTTTCTCTTTAAAATATGTATACCCCAGGTTATAATGAGCAAGGCTGAACTCTTCCTGGCTATATGCTGCGGGCATATCAATAAATCTTTTGTAATCATTAATTGCCTTGTCATACTCACCAAGCCTGTAGTATGCTTCACCCCTCCAGTAACATGTCAGGACATATATTTTACTGTTAAAGCTCCCATATTTTGATGAACTGTTGAACAGCTCTACGGATTCATAAAATTTTAAATTATTAAACAGTTCAAGAGCCCTGTAATAGGCGATCTTTTGATATGCCTTTTTAATTTCTTCATTTTTATTCTTTATCATGTCAATTGATGATAAAGCCATACTATAGTTTTTAGCATTAAGGTAAGCCAGGCCAAGGTAGTTATAAGCTTCATCAGTCCTCTGCGAACCGGGATAAAGCCTTATATAATCATTCAGTGCCTGTATCGCTTCATTAAACGGAGAATACGATAATTCATATGTCACCAGGGCATAATTGAACAGGGCATCTTCTTTAATTTCAGGATCATAATCCGGTTTCGATGCCGAAGCAAAAGCCATTCTTGCCTGGTGCTTTTTACCAAGCTTCAAATAACAGTCAGCCAGATGATATAAAGCATTCTGGCACAGCAAGGAGTTTTCATTTGACAGGTCACCGAACATTTTTGCCGCTTTATCATATTCGCCCGATTTATAATATGCATATGCCAGCTGGTATTTATCTTCACTGGTTACGTCTCTGGCATTTTCAACATAAAATAATAGATACGGTATTGATTCATCAAAGCGGCTTAACATATAAAGCGATACCCCGATCATCCTTGCCACTTCGGCATGCCTTATCTCAGTGACATCATCCAGCAGTCCGGTAGCATATTCCACTACTTTCTCATATTTCTTCTGAAGAAAATATATCTGGGTTACATAATAGGGGACTATTGGTGAAAAAGTATTATCATCAGAAAGCCTTAAAAATCCGTCGAGAGCTGTCTGGTAGTTGCCCTGGCTGTAATTTATATGTGAATAATAATATATCGCGGGCGGTGTATATTTGGTATTTTTATCTTTTATTTCATTAAATGCCAGTCTTGCATTTTCCAGGTCATCATTTTTAAAATAACTATAGCCGATTTTAAAATAGCACTCTGCCTGTTCTGTATCTTTTAGAAGCTTTTTATCAACTTTCCTGTAATATGAAACTGCATTATTATACTCCTGTATATCATAGAAATAACCTGCTAAATTGAAATAGGCCCGGTTAACCAGTGGATTTTCAGGATTATCTTTTATGAATGAAAGTGTTAAATATTCAGCATCTTTATTAAACAACCTTACGGCGCACAATGCATTATAGTACTGGGCATCTGATTTAAGGACCGAATTCTGATTGCTATAGTAATCATATGCTTTCCGGAAAAATATCTGTGCAGTGCCATAATTCTCCTTCCCAAACAATTCCAAACCCTTTTTATAGTAGCTGTCTTCATGACCGTGAAAGGAGGATTGCTGCGCACAGATTAGGGTATTAAAAATAAAACTGAATAAAAATATCTCTGCAATTACCTTAACATTGACATTCATTATACAAAATTTGTTAGTTGCATAAAATTACAGATTAAAAACGATCAATAGCGGCAGAATATTTTCTTTTTAATTAACATAAAGGTGTTAATTATACAGTTTAATATTAATGCATACGGAAAATCCGCCTATATAATAGCTATTTACTATGCGGGCACCAAATATTTCTAATGAAGTAACATAAGACTTATAATTTACTTCTTCTAAAATGTTATATTTGTTCCTGGAAAACCGTATTTAAACCTGACAGAACAGAAATGGAAAATAACAATATAATAAGTTTCCATAAAGCTTCAATTTTTCATGATGATCACCTGGTCTTATCAAATGTGACTTTTAAGGTAAGCAAGGGAGAATTTGTATATGTCATTGGCAGGGTAGGAAGCGGAAAGACAAGCCTTATAAAAACCATAAATGCCGAATTGCCATTAAAAGTCGGTACAGCAAATGTTGTAAGCTACCAGTTAGACAGGATAAAAAGAAAACAGGTCCCGTTATTAAGAAGAAAGCTTGGCATTGTTTTTCAGGATTTTCAATTGCTGATTGACAGGACCGTTTATGATAACCTCTTATTTGTACTTAAGGCTACGGGATGGAAAAACAAGAAAGACATCGGGGAAAGGATAAATGAGGTGCTCAATAAAGTAGGACTTGATTATAAAGGATACAAAAAGCCGCACCAGCTTTCAGGCGGCGAACAGCAGCGTGTTGTGATTGCCCGTGCCCTGCTCAATAATCCCGAAATAATACTTGCCGATGAGCCAACAGGCAACCTTGACCCCGAGACTTCCGAAGGAATTATAAGGATACTCAGGGAAATTAGCAGCAACGGAAGAGCCGTTATAATGGCCACTCATAATTACACCCTGCTTAAAAAGTTTGACGCCCGCACACTGAAATGTGAAAATGGTAAACTTATGGAAGTGGACAAAACCTCGGAAATTGATTTCAGCACGTTAATTTAAAATCCAATGAACACTGAAGCCAGGGTGTGTATGATCCCCTGCACACATAGCCTGTTAATATCCGGCATTGGCCACTTCAATATTTTTTAATTATTTTCGTTACTATTAAAATTAATTCAATGCTGAATGAACATCAGGGTTAAAGTATGCCTTATTTCAAGCATGCATAGCTTATTTGATGACAGAATTTACTGGAAAGAAGCACTCTCATTAAAAAATTTCGGATATGATGTTTATCATCTGGGAGTTGGTGAAGCAGACAAAGAAATTACATCTGACCATGGTATAAAACTTATCATGGCGGGCAAAAAAAAGTACTTTGATAATCCTTACATAGATAAACTATTCCGTATTTTATCATTCAGAAAGAGCATATACAGAAAATTATTCAGGATTGCTGCAGACCTTAAAGCAGACGTATATCATTTTCACGATTTGCAGATTAATAAAATCGGCCGAAAACTTAAGAATCTTCCGCATAAGCCTAAATTAATCTATGATGTGCATGAGGATTATCCGGAAATGATTTTGCAGTATTATAAAATTAGAGGATTGCTTGGAATATTTTTAAAACTATATGCAAACTACATTAGAAAATGGGAATTGAAGAAAAGTAAAAATTGTGATTATATAATTAGCGCTTATCCTTCAATTGCAACTAAATTTCATAATTATTTAAATCTTGAAAATCAAAGTATAATTTACAATTTCACCAATTTAAATCCTAAAAAAATTATTGATTTTAGGGCTAAAACAATTGATGTTTTATATTGCGGATTGATGAATAAACTAAGAGCAGGGATGGAAATTCTTCAAGCAGCTAAATTGTGTGTAAAAGAAAAAAAAGATATTAAATTTCTTTTTCTAGGGCCAATTCCTGATCCGGAATTGAAACAATCAATGATTGAATATATTGAAGAAAATGGACTGAAAGAAAATATTAATATTAAAGATCCTGTTCCTTACAACAAGATGGATGAGTACTTTAGCAAAAGTAAAATAGGTTTAGGGATTTTTATGCCAATAAAAATTTTTCACACTGCAATTCAAGTAAAAACATTTGAATACATGGTATATGGAATGCCGATTGTTTGCAGCAACTTTGGATATATCAATAAATTTGTAACAGAAAGTGAAGCGGGAATACCTGTCAATCCTCTTTCTCCAATGGAAATATCAAATGCTATATTGAAGATTTTAAATAACAAAGTACTTTATGAAAAATATAGTAGGAATGGAATAAAAGCTGTTGCAGAGAGATATAAATGGAATATTATGGAAGATAAATTAAAGGACATTTATGAAAACCTATTAAAGTAATAACGAGCATTCAGTGATGGTAAAAATAAAACGAAATAAATTATATAGTGATCTGATTTGGTATTTTATTGGCAATCTAATTCCTATTCTAATTGCTGCATTACGTTCTCCCATTTTCACAAGATACTTTACTCCTTCCGAATATGGTTATTATTCAATTATCACGGTTACTTTTAGTTTACTTTCATTAATACTTTTTACATCCATTTCAAGTTGTATCTGGAGGTTCTATAATAGATATAAAAGCAATGATAATCTGAAAGGTTTTTACTCTCTCTTAATCATTTTTTACTGTATTTCAATTCTAATTCTCGCAATTATTTCATTAGTGTGGATATTAATAAGTCAGAATGCAATTATTATAAAACTTGTACAACTCAGTTTTTTAGAATTTAGTTCTGCTGAACTAATAATGATATTTTTTATCATGTTTAAGCTGGAAGGTAATGCAATATTGTATAATGTACTGAACTCATTTAAAGTACTAATAAGCTTTTTTATACTTTATTATTTTACATTTCATTTGAATTATCGAATAGAAGCATTATTAACAAGTAATATTATTGTTAATTTAAGTTTGCTTATAGGATTGGTCTTATTTAGTATTAATAAGATTGGTTTCTCATATAAAAAGCTTTATAAAAATGAAATTAAGGAATTTTTAACTTACGGACTTGCAAGTGTTATTGCAAAAATAGGGCTATTGTTATTAACTTTTAGCGACCGATATATTATAAAATTATTTGACAGTTATGATCATGTTGGTATTTATAACCAGGTTTATAATTTAAGTCAGATAAGCATTGTTACACTTGCAACTGTATTTATTAGTGCTATAACACCAAAATTGAACAGATCACTTGAAGAGAGTCTTCAAAGAAGCAAAAAGCTTATTCGAAAATATATTTCGCTATATCTAATTTATTTATTACCTATTACAGTTTATTTATCAATTTTTGCAAGGCAGGTGGCATTTGTTTTACTTGGTAAAGAATTCAGGGAAGGATATACTATTATTCCTTATGTTATGATCAGTGCTTTTATTTTTGGTCTAACTATGTTTAGCGATATATATTTAAAATTTTCAAATAAACTTAAAAAAATAGTTGTTGGAGTAATATTAGCATCTTTAATAAATATCATATTAAATTTAATTTTAATTCCTGTTTTCGATTATAAAATAGCAGCATTCACTACTTTCGTTTCATATGTTTTTCTTTATCTGTATTACATAGCAAATAATGGTTTTTCTTATTTGAAATATAAAAGAAATTCATCAATTGTAACTCAAATTGTTCTGGTATTAGTAATTCAGATATTATTGGATCAATTTATAAGAAGGCTCTTAGGATATGATATGAATGTAGTTCTGACAATAATTGAAGGATTAATATTTTTCACATTGTATTTGATATTTATTAATAGGAAATATTTTAAAAAAGCTATTTTCAAATTTATAAATATTTAAGAAAAAATAGCATTGTATATACTTCAAAGATAATTTCAGGATTAAGATCTCTTTTTTTTATTTTAATGCACAATATTTTCATTATATAAATCATTATTAATATATATGTATATATTACCTATTGTTTTATAAAGTCTAAAGAAAGACTGATCTAATAATGGTATGGAATAACTATATATTATGACGAATTTTATTTTACTATGATCAATATTTTTAACAATGTTTTGATAATAAGTATAGTATTTGGATTTATTCTTTAAACTATTTTCTATGATTTCACTTTGAGGTAAAATACAATTATCGGGAAACTCAAGATTTAATCTTCTTATTTTAGTATAGAAATAAAAATTATCAATTTCATTTAATATCAGATTTTTTACTTCATCAAGTGATTTTTCATCCTTAGTGTCAGATATCGATTTATAATTTGCTTTTGTATATTGATAATGATTTTTAATTGATAATACGAGACAAAATAATATTATAATTATATATAATGTATTCCTATATTTTAAATCTATTAATTTTATTGAAAAACCAATAAGTACAATTGTGAATACTATTACATCATTGAAATAATTAATAGCTGAACCGTATTTTAACGCAAAAATAAAAGAGACCAACAAATTAATTATAGTAAAGAATATTAAATATTGAATGTGAAATAAAGATTTCCATTTTTTAAAATAGATAATATAAATAAGTATTGTGGAAATAAAGATAACTCCAAATTTGATTAAAAATGGAATGTATGTGTAGTCTATTGCTGCTTTAGTATTAACCCCATTTTGTATACCAATGTAAATATTTTCAAAAATGTATTTTGTTGAATAACCAAGAAAATAGTAAAGCGAAATAAAAATGAATATGCCAATTGAAACTGAAATAATATAAACTATAAGTTCTTTAAATCTCAATTTAATTGCTAAGAAACATGTAATAATCGGTATTATAATAAATCCATTTTGTTTTGCAAATGGAGCAATAATGGATACTAAACCAGCAAAAAAAAAGTACCTTATTCTTGAATGATTTCCTTTAATTATAAAATAAGTGCTTATTATAAAAGATAAGGTAACAAGTGCATCCGGTCTTGATATATAAAACCAAGGAGTAGTAGAAATAATAATCAGTAATACCAATATTAATATATAGCTATAATTAAATTCATGCCTTTCAAATACAATCTGAAAAATTTTAATAATATAAAATAAAATACCAATTAAAAGAATTATCGAAATTAATCGAGCCCCAATCCGAATGGCATAAATATTTTTCCCCGATTTTAATCCAATAATTGAAAAAATTTGATCACAGATTATATAATATAAAGGTGAATATTGTGTAATTGAATAAGGTGCATCCTGAGGATTTAAGTATAAATTATTATTATCAATTATTATTTGTTCAATTGTATATAGCACATTACTTTCAACACCTCTGCTATCATTTTTCATGATAATAGTAGATACAATATTTAAGAGGTTTAGTACGAGAATTATTAAGATTAATATTTTTCCTATTCTTGGTAAAGAGATTATATTTCTAAATTTCTTCAATTTTACTAATAAATTCTCTGTAATTTTTACTAGGATTGTTTAAACCTTGATTTCTTGTGCTTAAAACTAATAATCCAATAACAAACGAAAATAGTAATGACAGCATTGAAATAATTGTTAGACCTAAAATAGCTGTTGTTGCCCATCCAGGGCTTGCTATATGAATAATAAATTTTCTGTATAATACTATTAAAATTAAAGAAATATTTAAAACTAATAATATTAAAGTAAA
>CAYWUI010000025.1:0-47035 GCA_964461435.1 uncultured Bacteroidales bacterium
CAGTTGCAGATATTACTCCTTCTATATGTGTTGTTACAGTGGATGATTCTTTTAAAAATATGTTAGTATGGCATACTATACAGGATTCAGCGATTGATTCAATTTATATATACAGGGAATCGGTTTTTCAGACAGGACAATATGATTTAATAGGGAAACTCTTATATTCAGGACAAAATGTATTTGTGGATTCCTTATCTAATGCCCTTATTCAGTCAAACAAGTATAAGATATCGGCAAAGGACATTTGTGGCTTTGAAACTGGGAAAAGTACTGAGCATAAAACAATGCATTTAAACATCAATAAAGGACAAGGTAATACATGGAACTTAATTTGGGAGGAATACGAGGGTTTTACCGTCAGCAGCTATAGAATTTATCGTGGAACAACTTTAACAAACCTTTCACAAATCGGATCAACGGCAGGTGGTAATACCAGTTATTCCGATTTTACCGCTCCTGATGGAAATGTTTTTTATCAAATAGAAGTTATTTCACCGGAAGTATGTTCTTTATTAAAATCAACATCAATTAACAGTTCACGCTCAAATGTTGCCAGCAATACTTACATAACCACAATTAATAATATTGAAAACGGACAGAATCTCATCTATCCCAATCCTGCAAATAACAAAATAAATGTATTAATTAGTCAAAAGGCCGAAATATTTATTTATGATCTGAAGGGGTCTTTAATGTACAGTCTAACAGTGAATCCAAATGAAGAAATAAGTATTAGTAATTTAAAAGAAGGAATGTACTTTATAAAATTTATTAATGGAAATCAGATAAATTATCAAAAATTCCTAAAATACTAAATTATGCTTCATACTGGATCGTGTGATAGGATATTCCACCAAGTATTATATGATCAATAATAGCTGATGCCATTATGTTGTCACCAAATATTAATCCCCGGACTTCAAAATTCCTGTTTGTTGTAATAATTATTGAATCTGTTTCAGACCCGGGATTTAATATAATAAAACAGAAATAACAGCATAAAGAATAAATAATGAGAAATTAACAATTAAAAGTTGATAAATAATAAATAAAATAATTTAAGTAATACTTAATTTTTCGAAAATAAGAATAATTTTGTGGCATTAATGAATATTAATGCCGGTCAGTATGAACAGGCTTGGAGCAAGAATAAAGCGTAAAAGGGAGAGTCTGAATATGCCACTTATAGATCTTTCCAAAAAAGTAGGCATCAGCGTCAGTGCTTTATCGCAGATTGAAAATGCCAAAGCCTTTCCTTCGATTCTGACTCTCAAGACAATCGCAAACAGCCTCTATACAACCGTTGGTGACCTGATTGGCGAAAATGAAACCCTTACCAGGAATCCGTTGATTAAAGAAGGTGATATTAGATTTGTAAAAGTAAACTCAAGCGGTACAAGTCTTTTCCTTTTATCACACCACGATGCAGGCAAACAGATGGAACCTTATATGCTTAAATTTATTGAAAATTCCGATACGTCGTATATTATGGCAGAACATCCGGGACAGGAATTTATCCATGTCCTCCAGGGAAAATTACTGATGACCCTTGAAAACAACCAGTATATTATGGAAAAAGGAGATAACTTTTACTTCAATTCAAACATCTCATGCAACATAAAAAATATTGGTAATACATCAGCGCGTGTAATATGGATAGTTACTCCTCCTTATATATAACAACGGAGTGAAGAAAAATATTATGATGAAATTTTACTTTTTTAAGTGTAACTTAAATTAATTAAATATATTTAAATATGGATGAACAGGCCCGGTTTCTAAACAATATCATCGAAAAGCAGAATGCAAATGTCCTCAAAATGTTAAGCGAAAAGGGGAAAAACATCTTTTTTCCGAAGCTCGGCATACTTTCACAGGCTGCCCAGGCTAAAGGCAAGAATATAAATGCAACAATTGGCGAGGCTATTGAAGATGATAACTCCTCAATGCACCTGCCTGAATTCGGACCGCTGATTAACCTGCCTGTAAATAGCGTATTTCCATATGCTCCGAGTTTTGGAAAAAAAGATTTAAGAGATTTATGGAAAAATTTTATCTATAAAAAGAATCCTGCATTGAACAATACCACGATTAGCACCCCGATAGCAACAAACGGAGTGACTCACGGCATGAGCATAGCAGGTTATTTATTTGCTGATGAAGGTGATGCTTTGGTACTGTCTGATCTCTACTGGGAAAACTATAATCTTATATTTGAAAACGGGTATGGGGCAAAAATCAGGACATTTGAGTTGTTTCAAAAAGGGGGTTTTAATATGGATTCATTTGCCGGAACATTAAATGAAATTCAGCAGGAAAAGATAATCGTACTGCTGAATTTTCCTAATAATCCTTCGGGATATACACCGCTTATCACGGAAATCGATCTTATTATTGATGCAATTAACAGCCAGGCTAAAAACGGCAAAAAAATAATCGTGCTGGTCGATGATGCATATTTCGGCCTGGTTTATGAAGGCAAAGTTTATAAAGAATCGATTTTTACCAGGCTTGCAAACCTTCATGAGCATGTCCTGGCCGTGAAATTAGACGGGCCCACAAAAGAAGATTATGTGTGGGGATTCAGAGTCGGTTTCATCACTTTTGGTATCAAAAACGGAACACAGGAACTTTACGAAGCTATAGAGAATAAAACAGCCGGTGCTATTCGCGGAAATATATCAAACATAAGTCATTTATCACAGTCTGCCCTCCATGCAGTTTATTCACACGATAGCTATAACGATTCAAAACAAAAAAAATACGATATTTTAAAGTCCAGGTACAAAAAGCTTAGAGATACTATTTCCCTGACAAAATATTCGGAATACTTTGAGCCTTTGCCTTTTAATTCCGGTTATTTTATGTGCGTAAAACTTAATAAGGGCCTGGATGCCGAGCAAGTGAGGATTCACCTGCTGAATAATTACAGCACAGGTGTAATTGTCTTCGGAAATATTATTCGCCTGGCATTTTCGTCTGTACCTCAATCAAGAATTCCGGATTTGATTGAAAATCTGTATAACGCATGCAAAGACCTGGACAGAAAAAAAAATATATATTAATTATTTAAACAAAACAAATTATGATGACAGATAACCAGAAATTAATTAAATGGGTTAACGAATGGGCGGAAATATGTATGCCTGATAAAATTCACTGGTGCGATGGTTCCGATGCCGAATATAAGCGTCTCCTGGATGATTGCGCAGCATCCGGAGCGGCAGTAAAGCTGAACGAAGCAAAAAGGCCGAACAGCTATTATTTTCAGTCAGATCCAAGTGATGTGGCACGGGTTGAAAACAGAACCTTCATTTGTACCAAAACTAAAGAAGATGCCGGTCCGACAAATAACTGGGCTTCACCGGCTGAAATGAAAAAAACTCTGCTAAAGTCATATAAAGGTTGCATGAAAGGAAGGACATTGTATGTTATTCCTTTTAGCATGGGCCCCCTGGGATCAAAAATTTCCAAAATCGGTGTTCAGCTAACCGATTCACCTTATGTTGTTACGAATATGAGAATAATGACGAGGATGGGAAAGGTTGTTCTCGATATTCTTGGAAATGGTGACTTTATACCCTGCGTCCATTCTGTGGGATATCCATTGAAACCGGGACAGCAGGATAAAAAATGGCCCTGTGCCCCCATCGAACAAAAATATATCACTCACTTTCCGGAAACACAGGAAATATGGTCATACGGGAGCGGATATGGAGGAAATGCCCTGCTGGGCAAAAAGTGCCTGGCGCTAAGGATTGCATCATTTATAGCAAAAAATGAAGGCTGGATGGCTGAACATATGCTTATCCTCGGAATTACCAGTCCGGAAGGAGTTAAAAAGTACTTTGCAGCAGCCTTTCCAAGTGCATGTGGCAAAACAAACCTGGCAATGCTTGTTCCAACCATCCCCGGATGGAAAGTTGAATGTGTCGGTGATGATATCGCATGGATGAAATTCGGCGAAGATGGACGGCTATATGCTATAAATCCCGAAGCAGGTTTCTTTGGTGTTGCTCCGTTAACGTCTATGGATACGAATCCGAATGCCATGCTCTCATTGCAGGAGAACTGCATTTTCACTAATACAGCTTTGACACCTGACAAAGATGTATGGTGGGAAGGTATAGGATATGATATTCCTGAAGGCACGATTACATGGACTGATGAAAAGTACGATCCCCGGGGAGGCAAACCTGCTGCACATCCTAATGCACGTTTTACTGCTCCTGCAAGTCAGTGTCCCGTCATTGACCCTGCATGGGAAGACCCGAAAGGTGTTCCTATTTCTGCTTTTCTTTTCGGGGGACGCAGACCTAAAACCATCCCGCTCGTATATGAAGCATTCGACTGGAATCATGGTACATTCATGGGTTCGGTTGTCGGGTCCGAAGTTACTGCTGCTGCCATTGGCCTGAAAGCAGGTGTGCGCCGCGATCCTTTCGCAATGCTTCCATTTGCCGGGTACAATATGGCTGATTATTTTGCTCACTGGATCAAAATAGGTAAAACCGCAAAGGATAAAAAAGTATTGCCCGGGATTTACTGTGTAAACTGGTTCAGAAAAGACAAAGACGGCAAGTGGCTGTGGCCGGGATTTGGCGATAACGTACGTGTGCTGAAATGGATCTTTGAACGTTGTGAAGGTAAAGGAAAAGCTGTTAAAAGTCCAATAGGCTATGTCCCCAGCACCGATGGCATTGATATAAGCGGATTGGAAGACAAAAACATCAATCTTTCACTATTGCTCTCGGTTGATAAAAACGAGTGGAAAGAAGAAATCGGACTAATTAAAGAACACCAGAGCATTTTCGGGGAACGGCTTCCGAAAGAGCTGAAAAACCAGCTTGCGGAGCTGGAAAAACGCTTTCAATAATTATTTGGTGGTTTTACCGGTTAACATTTAACCAGTTAAGAGCGGCTTCGATTGTTGAAAAAGCTTTTGCCTCTGCATTAATTTTTTTTGATGTAAAAATATTCCCAATAATCACCGAATCAACTACATGTCTTGGCAACTCGGATACAAAGGCTATCTTTACATTTTTTGAGGTATTTCCGAGTTTTACACTGACTGATACAAGATTATCCAGATCATTGACCGAAAACCCGGGTACAGATCTCCTCAAATCAAGCAAGACATTCAGCGGCCTGCTATATCTTTCATCCCTGAATATTTTTTCCTGAAATAAAATGATATCATTCATGTTATAATCCCCAACGAACACCTCTGTTATAAGGTTATTTTCCAAATCAATTCTATAAGTGAGATTTTTTTCGTCAGCCATAAATAACGATATTAATATCTTAAAATATCACCAGTTATTAATAATGATTTATTTAAAAGTACTTATCAAACTTTAAAGTGTCTACTTATTCAAATTAAATCTTTAATTCCTTAATTAAGGAACAATATAGAATATTAAAGATATATATAAATTATTTCAAAATCAATTTTTTGAATGATAAAAAACCCCGGATCTCTCCGGGGCTTTCAGGTCAGTAATAAATATTAACCCTTAAACTACTTAACCATATCAGTACATAAACAATCGATTGTTAATTTGGTTCAAAAATAGTTTTTGCGTAAACGGACAGGCAGATTCTAAAATTTGGATTTTTTTGACCTGAGCTCTACAAAACTATTAGACTTGCGATCTTTTTTCACATTGGAGGGATCAAAAACTTTTCCGTTCATCACTATATAAACTCCCGGGTTTAGTAACTGGACTGCCATCAGGGCACAGGCAATATTATATGGGGCATCTGAAAATTTAAAATTTGCAGGCTGCATGGAGCCTGTTAATACAATAACCTTCCCTTTTATTTCCCGGAGCACCCTGGCTGTTTCAATCATTGTATCGGTGCCATGAGTTATCACTATGTGCCTGCAACTATCCTCATCAGCAGTTTTCTTTATTAACTCCCTGTCCCTGTCAGTAAAATCCAGGCTATCTTTTTTTAAAACTGACCTGTAACTAACATCAAGACTAAAATTTGCTTCCTTAAGCATTTCCTTTATCATAGGTTCACCAACCTTGTAATCACTCATCCGGTCAAAATAGACCTTGTCAATAGTGCCGCCGGCCGATATAATTTTTATTTTCATTTATTTAACATTTTTATGCAGTTCATTAATGCCCGTGCATTGTGATAATTGATCATCCAGTCATAACCTTTGAGGGCTTTCAGTTTTTCCGGACTGTTATCCAGCCCCTGTTCATACCATCCCCCGTGCTTATGATCAATAAGGTACTTCTTTATATACATTCACTGTTTTGTAAATGCATTTCCATATATTAACTTATTATTACCAAAACTGCCACCGGTCAGTTGTCCCTCACGGTTAAGCAACATGTAAAAGCCGCCGCAGGTTTTATCCGGCATCTTGTCCTTTAAAAACAGGAATGCATGCCTTGCTATTTTCCGGTACCTGTCATCATTATAAAACATGGCTGCCTGTGAAGCTGTCCATAAATGCCTTGTCTGGGTTACAAGCATCTTATTCTGAGGCCATGCAGGCTGCCAGTCATATGTAATATCATTTAAAAATCCCCCATATACAGTGTCCAGGGAAGCCGTATACCATGCATCCAATAATTCATTTCGCATTGAATTCTCCAGTTCCTTAAATAATTTTTGATCTTTGTCTTTAATTGAATAATTACCAGCCAAAATAATAAACATCATAAAATTAACAAGTAAGATTTGCATGGTTTTTATTATTTTAGATTTCATTTTATCGCTTTAGTTTTATCATCCTTTTAATAAAGTCCTATGCTAATAATAAGTTATGACATTATAGTATGAATAGCTTCAGGTAAATATAAACAAAATAACAACCACAAGTGCCGTGGAGAATTAATCTGATACGTGATTCTGCATGCGTAATGGCTGATGCCGTATGCTCAGATAGCTAATTGTTTTATATATTCGCCTGTCCATGCATTAATATTATATTTGGCAAACACTTCCTCAATAATTTGCCTTTCCGGGAGCCTTATCCTAACAGTTCCCAGCCGCTTGCGATGAAATGTTGAATCGGTATTCCAGCCACATTTGCCTTTAACTTCTTCTTTTAACGGTTCCAGATATTTTTGAGGTAACATCCGGTAAGCCTCTATAAAATTTTTCTTTTCCATAACAGATTTTTTCTATTGTGTTTTAGTTTTTATTTATATAATTTAGTTGCATAACGCAATACAAATATAAACTATATAATTGACATATACAAGTTATCAATTGCTCTAATTAATTATTTAATTTATATTAGTGATAAATAAAAGAATAAAGGAAATACTATTAAAAAAGGGTATAAGTCAGGGAGAACTTGCTGATAAATGGAAAGTCAGCAGGCAGTATATCAATGCTATATTATCCGGGAATGGATCAATCGGAATTAAATTAATAAATAAATTAATTGACGAATTCCCTGATTTAAATTTAAACTGGTTACTTACAGGTAAAGGAGTTATGTTTTTCGATAGCCGGAATACTATGAAAGAACCGGAAGCAGAATATAGTGCAAATAGTGATTTATTAAAATCTAAAGAGGAAATTGTACAAGTACAGCGTGATTATATTGAACAATTAAAGGATACTGTAAAGAAACTTGAAAAAGAAATCATTGATCTGAATAACAGGTTAAATAACCGTATGTAAAGTTACTTCCAAGCGTTTTATGGTTAACCTGTTATTAAGAAAAGCCCTGTGTTTCCACAGGACTTTCCAAATATTAACTATTAACCCTAACCTACTTAAAACAATTATCATGAAAAAACTCCTTCAAGGACTCTAAAACTTACATTTTTATATACAAAATTAATGCCAAATAATTTTTTTATGTATCGCTTTTCCAACTGAATATTCCGTTTTTTATAATACGTATATATTGTTTATTTATTATAAAACATAAGTTAAAATTTTGTTAATTTATTATAATACTGATTAAATCCGGCCAGGGGGCTCCCTATAATTTCAGGAATCTATTCAGACAAGTTTTATCTCCTGAGACAGATCTAACAAAATATATTCCGCTGTTTAGATGTGAAATATCAACAGCAATTATTTTATTGCCGGTTTTATTTATGGTCATGGAAATAACTTTGCCTGTTATGTCCATTATCTCCAATTCCGCAATAATTTTATCATTTCTCACACATAATCTCCCGGTAGCAGGATTGGGATAAATAAACATATTGCTCTTATTGCTGGTAACTTTATTACCTGTTATTACATCCTCTCTCTCATATTCATAATAATAACAGTCTATGCAGGGCTATGCAAACTCTATTCTTGCCGAATCAATCTTATTAATTATATAGTATTAAAATTATTTTCTGTTAAATCTTAAATTAACAGCAAAAATTAAAAATAATCAACAATAATTTTTAAACCAGGTCGCATGCATCTGCTGGCATCCAGTGCTGGTCTTTACCCTCCCACTTTACGTTACACCCAATGGGATTCGTAACCGGAACGGAAATCGGCCTGCCCTCTGTAAGTTCAGTCAGGGCTCGGTCAAGATCGTTTGACCTCATCCCTGATATATCTCTCGGACTGTCAACTCCGCGGCCCGTATAAACGAGTTCCCTTTTCTCATTAAAAACATAGAAGTGGGGTGTTCGCAGGGCTCCATAAACCCTGGCTATATCCTGTGTTTCGTCATACAGGTATATCCACGGAAACTTATAATCATTCATACGTCTCACCATATTCTCAAAACTGTCTTCTTCATATGTATTCTCACTGTTGGAGTTAATACCGACAAATTTTACATCCCTGGCAGCAAACTTCTCGGCCGTCTGCCTGGTTACTTCATCGGAGCCTAACACATAGGGACAATGGTTACAGGTAAAAAACACAACAAGGTATTTATTATCAAAATCCGATAGTTTATATGTTCTGCCGTCTGTGGCAGGTAAACTGAAATCCGGGGCTTTTTCTCCCGGTTGTAATGTATATGCCATAATTATTCTTTTATATTATTTTTAATGCTGTCGTAATGTTTCATTGCTTCAAGGCTCATACCCATGCTGGAAAATCCACCGTCATGAAACAGGTTCTGCATGGTGACTTTGCGTGTAAGGTCTGAAAACAATGTTATGCAATAATTTGCACAATCTTCAGCCGTGGCGTTACCCAGGGGTGACATTTTGTTTGAAAAGTCCAGCAACGATTCCATTCCTTTTACCCCACTCCCCGCAGTAGTCAGTGTCGGCGACTGGGAAATTGTATTTACGCGCACCTTCCTGTTCTTTCCGTAAATATAGCCGAAACTTCTGGCTATAACTTCAAGCAGGGCTTTTGCATCTCCCATATCATTATATCCATGCAAGGTACGATGTGATGCTATATATGACAGCGCCACTACCGACCCCCATTCCTTAATTGCGTCCATCTTATAGGAAGTTGACAGTATCCTGTGAAAAGATAAAGCCGATATATCAAGGGTCTTAATAAAGAAATCATATTTGAGATCATCATATGACAATCCCTTTCTAACATTCTGGGACATGCCTATTGAATGCAGGATAAAATCAAACCGGCCTCCGAAAATTTGCATTGTCCTGCTTATAAGATTATCCAAATCTTCCATACTGGTGGCATCCGCCGTAATAACTTGTGCATTGAGCTTTTTTGCCAGCTGGTTTATGTCGCCCATCCGGCGGGCAGCGGCTGTATTGGAAAGTACAAGTTCCGCACCCTCACTGAAAGACTTCTCAGCAACCTTCCATGCAATTGATTTCTCATTCAGTGCACCAAAGATAAGCCCCTTTTTGCCCTCTAAAAGTTTACAGGTCATTTTAATCAAATTTTCTGCAAATTTACAACAAAATGCTGTCAATCTTTACAGCTAAAATAAAGTCATTTTCAGACAGCCCTTTAATAGCATGTGTCCACAATTCTATTTCAACTTTTCCAAAGTAAACATGCATAACAGGATGATGTCCTTCACTTTCGGCAAGCGAAGCTACCTTGTCCACAAAATCCATGGTATGCCTGAAGTTTACAAATGAGTACTGCTTTGCAATCTTGCTGTCCTCAATAACTTTCCAGCCGTCTTTCAGCTGACTCAAATACTTATATATCTCCTTGCTTTTCAAAGCAGGAATGCCTCCTTCACAGGGCTTACACTTTTTATCTGTTAAGAGTGCCATTTATTAGTTTCCGGTTTTTATACTGCAGCCTATTGCTTTTGTTACAGCAGGATCGGGTGTTCTGCCTTCCAGCAGCGCATCCAGTGCATCAGCAAGGTAATGTTGCTGCACCTTCGAAGCATCCTGATAGTTGTCATCTATAGTTCCTATATATGACACAACCAGATCACCGCCCTCCCTTTTAAGCACAAATACATGGGGAGTCCTTGTTGCCCCGTATTTTTTATATACTTCCTGTGTTTCATCTACAAGGTAAGGGAATGTAAAATTCTTCTCCCGTGCCCTTATTTTCATATTTTCGAATGAGTCATCGGGTACTACACCGGGATCATTCGGATTGATAGCCAGTACAGGCATCCCCTTAGGGGAATACTTGTCATTGATAGCAATAATCCTGTCTTCATACGCCTTTGCAAAAGGACAGTGGTTGCATGTAAATATTACAACAAATCCTTTGGCATCGGGATAATCAGCCATACTTATATAAGTACCGTCAACATTCTTTAAACGAAAATCAGCGGCTTTATCGCCTATTCTATAACCCTGTCCATTTACCTGGAAAATGATGAGGGCAAATACCATCGTTATTGTCACTTTTTTCATTGTCTTTAGTTTTTAATGTTTATAAATTGAGCCAGCTCTTCATATGTCAGCGACATTTCGAAGAACTCCCTTGATTTTCCTTTGTAAATGAGAGTGGCCGGTATTGCCCCGGACCAGTCAGGATTCACCCTGTTAATCCAGTAATTCTGGTTGGGATCGTCCAGAACGATAACCTCACTCTTTATGTTATTTTTTTTGATAAAAGGAATAAGCCTGTTGTTAACCTGCCCCGGAAAATCAAGGCTCACAAGAATAATTTTTACTTTCTGCCTGGCATAAGTACCTTCAAGTTCATTAAATGCCGGTAATTCTTTTATACAGGGAACACACCATGTTGCCCAGAAATGTATAACATATGTCGTGTCATTATCCTTATTAAGTAAAGGTTCAAAATCCCTGAAATTATAAATTTCTATGGCTTGTAAACGGACCAGGAAGCCAATGACCAGAAAAGATAATAAAAGGACTTTCATAATACTGTGTTTCATATATATTACTTAAATTTAATTCCCGGTTTAAATTTTGCATTCAAGATTTAAAACAAAAGAATCTTAGTAATGTTCAACTCTAAAACAACAATTCATCCTGAGGATTGTTATAAAGCTAAAACCATTAATAAAAAAAAGTAACCATGAACAATAAGAATATTATTCTATTAATTATGGTAAATTTATTTATTACTACATCCTGTTATAATCAAAACAATAAAAAAGTGAAAAAGGAAGAACTAAAAAAAATATTAACCCCGATGCAATATTCAGTAACCCAGGAAAATGGTACAGAGCCGCCCTTTCAGAATGAATACTGGAATAATAAAAAAGAGGGAATTTATGTTGACATAGTTTCGGGTGAACCTTTGTTCAGTTCACTGGATAAGTTTGATTCGGGCACAGGCTGGCCATGTTTTACACGTTCACTAAAAGATAACAACGTGGTAAAAAAGCTCGACTATAGCCACGGGATGGCAAGAACAGAGGTCAGGAGCAAAAACAGCAATTTACACCTGGGGCATGTTTTTAATGACGGGCCTGAACCAACAGGTTTAAGATATTGCATCAATTCTGCTGCACTAAAGTTTATACCACTTGAAGATCTGGAGAAGGAAGGGTATGGAGAGTATTTAATACTGTTTGAAGAAAATCCTCAAAAAAAAGATATGAAAAAAACAGGACTTGATACTGCCACATTTGCAGCAGGATGTTTCTGGGGCGTTGAAGAAATTCTCAAAAAAGTAGACGGTGTAACAGAAACAACTGTAGGATATACCGGCGGCAATATGGAGAATCCCGGTTACAAAATGGTAAGTACGGGCAAGACAGGCCATGCTGAGGCCGTGCAGATTATATATGACCCCAATATCATAAGTTATGAAGAACTGCTGGATTACTTCTGGCGTCTGCATGATCCTACAACACCTGACAGGCAGGGCCACGATATTGGCAGCCAGTACCGATCTGCAATCTTTTATCATAACGAAAAACAAAAAATCGCTGCAATGAAGTCAAAGGAAGCATTCGACAAGTCAGGTGTTTTTAAAAATAAGGCAGTTACTCAAATTGTGCCGGCCACGACTTTCTACCCGGCAGAAGAATACCACCAGGACTACTTCGAAAAGAATGGCGGCCGCGTCTGCCATATCCTGAGAGATAAATAACAAAATATAATAAAACAATAACCTTTTATAATGTAAAAAATACAATATAATCTTATTTTTGCGAGTAACTTCATTAGTTATTAATTTTCACAAGTGTCAATATTTATGAACATTAATAATATCTTCAGGTATATTTCCAGGCATCTGTTATTGAGAAACCTTATACTGGCATTCATTCTTTTCATTATAATTATCTTTTTGACCTTTAAATGGTTAAAAGTATATACACGTCATAACCAGGCCCTTTCAGTGCCCGATCTCACCGGATTAACAATTAAGGAAGTTCAGAATGTATTATCCCGGAAAAAATTAAAATACGTATTGTTTGACTCTGTTTACGTGAATGAATTTGAAAGAGGGACTGTTGTGGATCAACATCCTGCCCCCGGCTTTATAGTTAAAAAAAAACGTAAGATATTCCTAACAATGAATTCAGTGAATCCTGAAAAGATCGTTATGCCCGATTTGGTTAATTTAACATTGAGGCAGGCCCTGTCAAAGTTAAAATCCTGCGGACTCAGGGTCGGTGATATGATTTATGAACCTGACCTTGCAATTAATGAAGTGCTGGAACAAAAATATAATGGCTACCCAATAAAAAAAGGAGATACGCTGATCAGAAACTCCAGGATAGATCTTGTTATAGGAAAAGGATTAAGTAACGAAAAGACTGTTGTCCCTGTAATAGTTGGATACACTATCCAGGAAGCACAAAGCATACTTGCAAGTATTGTACTAAAAATCGGTAAGCCAACTTACGATTCATCAGTTTCAGACTATGATGATTCAATGAGAGCCATAATATTCAAACAAATACCGGCGCATAATAAAAGTCAATTAATACCGTTAGGTTCTTCAATAGATGTATGGCTGACTGTCGATTCCAGCAAGCTGGAATTGTATGAATCGGCGGACACATTAGATAATTAATGGGATGACTAAATATCTTAAGACCGGCTATTTATTTTTTTTTGCAACTCTGTGCTGTTATAACGGTTATAACCAGGAGATAATTGGCCTTACCGAAAACCGGCAGATAAAGAGCAGCCTGAAAAATTACCCATCCAGGATGAAGAGTACTGAAAACACCGAACAGCTAAACCTCCCTTTTTTCGATGATTTTTCAACATCTTCGGTTTTCCCCGATCCTGATTTGTGGGAGGACAAATATGCATTTATAAATTCATCCTATCCGGTTAAACCGGTATCAATTGGTGTTGCAACACTCGATGCTATTGATGATGAGGGCAACATTTATGCTACCGGTAATGATATCACCCCTTCTGACACTTTAACCTCCCGGCCCATAAACCTGTCCGCATACAAAGGCACCGGACAGCCGGTAACTTTGAGTTTCTGGTACCAGGCAGGTGGCAAAGGCGAACCCCCGGAAGAAAAAGACACTCTGCTGCTTGAATTATATTCTCCAAAAGACAACTCATGGACAGGATCTGTATGGAAAGCTGAAATATGGCCCACAGATACATTTCTTCAGGTTATTATATCAATAGATGACAGTTTGTTCCAGGATGGTTTTAAATTCAGGTTCAGAAATTATACAAGCATATCATCCAAAGAAGTAGTGCAGGGACAGGGAGCGTTGAGCAACTCTGATCAGTGGCATCTCGATTATATTCAACTGGATAACCGTCCGGTTGAAGAACATTCGAGGATAAATGACATTACATTCATCGAGCCGCTGAGATCAACTCTGCGACATTATGAGTCGGTGCCATGGTCACATATAGACTATGTTATCACAGATGAAAGAATTGATACTATCCCTATTTTTATAAGGAATGCTTATGAGCGTCTGGCACCCCCCGATGACTCAACGACAGTTACCCGCCAGTACTTTATAAAGGATTTAAATGATAACACATATTTTATTGAACCATATCCTGTCAGCGGCATAACAGAAAAATTTATAAATAACGCCATTATTGACCGCGGAGACAGATTCAAACCTTATTACCAGCATACCGGATCTGATGCCGGTTTGTTTGAGATTGCCGCCTACTTTAAAAATACAGAACACTACAAAGGGAATGATACGGTTAAAAGAATTGAAAAATTCCTGGACTATTATGCCTATGATGACGGTACTGCCGAATATGGCTTTGGTATTTCAGGAGAATCTTCAAGAGGCGCACTTCTCGCGTACAGGTTCAAGCTCTACAAAGCCGACACCATCAGGGCAGTTGATTTTTATTTTAATAAAACCAGAAACAACTTCACTTCTTCAAAATCATTTAAATTATGTATATGGGATAACTATAAAGGACTCCCGGGGGATCTTATATATCCTGAAGACCTGGACCGGAGCCCTTATTTATATCCCGCCACATTAAAAGGATTAAACGAATTTACCAGGTACTCGCTTGACACCTTGCTGATTGTATCAGATACAATTTATGTAGGCTGGCAACAGACTGCAGAGGAATTTTTAAATTTGGGCTATGACATAAATAATGCCAATAAAAAGAATATTCTGACCAACATTACAGGTATATGGAAATCGTTTGATGAAAGCCCTTCTATCGAAGGCTCACTTATGATCAGACTTGTAATGGGAACAAGGCAAATAACCACATCAGTTAAAGAGACTGCAAAAATAAATGAAGAGCTTCTGAATATTTATCCAAACCCTGCTGATGAATATATCAATATTCAATATCCTTTTTCAATTGATGATTATAATTTAACGGTTACAATTTATGATTTCTCCGGAAGAATCATATACATGTCGGGTAAAGTTGCACCGGTTATAAATATATCCGGCTTCAGTCCCGGATTATACGTCTTAAGGTTAAACGGACATGGATTTGCCCCTGTTAATAAGAAATTCATAATATCCCGTTAATACAATATGCACGCAATGCAGGAGGAACTTAATGAACAAAACGAACTGTTTGAACACCACCGGCTTATTGTTGATAAAGGCCAGGGTTTACTGAGGATTGATAAATTTTTGTCCAGTAAACTTGAGAATATTTCAAGGACAAGGATACAGAATGCTGCCAGGGCCGGCAACATTCTTGTTAATGATGCCCCTGTAAAACCAAATTACAAAGTTAAGCCAAATGACATAATATCAATTGTACTTCCCCATCCACCCAGGGAAATTGAAATTATACCCGAGAATATTCCTGTTAACATAGTATATGAAGACGACGATATAATTATTGTCAACAAAGAGCCAGGCATGGTTGTTCATCCGGGGCATGGCAATTATACAGGAACGCTGGTAAATGCATTAAGCTATCATTTAAAAGACCTGCCTTTATATGAAGCCGGGGAATTGAGACCGGGATTAGTGCACAGGATCGATAAAGACACATCAGGAATACTTGTCATTGCCAAAACAGAGATTGCCTTGAATAAACTTGCAAAGCAATTTTATGATCATACTGTTGACCGGACATACATTGCTCTTGTGTGGGGCAACCTTGAAAGCGATGAAGGGAAAATATCAGGCTACATAGGAAGGAGTAAAAGGGACAGGATGAAAATGCATGTATTCTCAGGTGAAGAATACGGCAAACCTGCAGTCACTCACTATAAGGTTATGGAAAGGCTGGGATACGTAAATCTTATTGAGTGCAGGCTGGAGACAGGGAGAACACACCAGATAAGGGTACACATGGAATACATTAATCACCCGCTGTTCAATGATGAACGCTACGGTGGTGATAAAGTACTTAAGGGCACAACCTTTTCAAAATACAGGCAATTTGTGAAGAACTGCTTTAAAATATTACCCAGGCACGCCTTACATGCAAAATCACTGGGATTTGTGCATCCCTCAACAGGAAAGCATGTGTTTTTTGATTCCCCCCTACCCAATGATATGCAGGCCGTCATTGAAAAATGGAGAAATTATGTCGCGCTACGGGAATAAATAAAAAAACTATACAAAATTCATTATCAGCTATTAATTTCCTGTAAGTTATCACGAACTAAAGCCTACCAAGTCTTTTAAACTAACATACCAATAATTAAATTGTACAATTTTTTAAAGTTTTGTTGAAAATTAAATCAATAAAACATTAATGTAGCGGCGGCTTGGGAGGAGGTTTTTCATCATCCTCCTCATTCGGGTATTTTACCCGTAACGGCAATTCACAGTTGCTTTTCATAATGAATAATTTTAATTCTGTGTTACCTACTCTATAAGCTTTTCGGTATCTGCTTAAATCTTGATTAAATTAAAGAATTTGCCAAATAATATCAAGTATTTATTTAAATAATATTTTTGTATAAAATTTTCATAGCTGCATAATAATATTATGAATTCATTTTTTATAAAAGCCTGTATCCTCTTTGTTATTAATATAGGTTTCATTTTAAATACAGCCGTAAATTATATAGTTGAAAAGGGTAATGACAGCCTGTGCCGGGAAAATAATCCTGCCGGTTTAATAATTAAGGGGAAAAAGCTGCTTGATAAGGGTGAATTTGACAGTCTTGACCTGCTGCTTAAAAGGATTAATAATAATTACTATGGCCAGTTAAAATCAGATCCGGTGATTAATTCTGAATATGATCTTCTTAATGGAAAATACCTTAATATTACTGGTAATAACGATGCCGCAATAAATATTTTTGAACGGTTGAAAAGTGAAAATGAAAAGGCAGAGAATAAAAATTATAACCTGCTGATACAAATACATAATGAACTGGGTAATACGAATTATAAAAACAGAAATTATGAAGAAGCAAAAAACCATTATCTGGAATCCTTAAGGTTATACAATAAATATTGTAATAACAATATGGTCCTTATTGATATTCTCAGCCGGATAATTAATGTTTATATATACCAGGATAATATTCATGAAGGTCGCGAATACTTCAACAAATGCGTATACTTGATTGATTCGCTTAACTATCCTGTGAACAAGGAGTTGTTTGATTCATATATAGTATGCAGCCTTTACTATAGCATGATATGGAATATTGATAAGGCTACGGAATATTTAAATATTGCAGAAAATATACTTGCATCCGCTTATAATTCGACATACTATAAATACTGTATATTGTATTACTATCAGGGCAGAATAATGATGCTTCTGGGAAAACTTGACAAAGCCCTGGTCTATTTTGATAAATCCCTGAGAATGGCAGAAATGTCGGCTGCTTTGAGTAAATTTATTTACCTGAACCCTGATAAACTTGCATTGATATTCTTTTATAAAAAAGAATATGCCAAATCCAATGAGTACTTCCTGGAAAGTTTAAAATTTATAAAAAATACAGGTTTTTCACCTGATTATACATATTACAATATAGGAGATAACTATTCATTATTAAATGAATTTAATAAGGCTGAATACTATTATAATTTGGCGGAGAGAGAAGCAAAAAGTGAACCTGATAAGAATAAATTGGCCCTCTTTTACATATATTTCTCAAAAAGTCTGCTGTACAAGAAAATGAAAGAATTTGACAGGGAGAAAAAATATTTGAACATGGCACATGATGCCGCTTTAAAAAACAATGTGTACAGAAACCGTGAAATGTCACTAATATTGAGAGAACTGGGAAGATATTATTCCAGACATGGTGAATATAAAAAAGCACTGGATACTATACAAAAAAGCCTGATAGCGGCCACTTGTAGTTTTAACAGCACAGATATTTATGAAAATCCCGGTTTTGAAGATGCATATGATAAAAACGAGTTGACAGTAACATTTATAAGGAAAGCATATACCTTAAATAGATACTTTGAAAGAGTAACAAATAGTTTGAAAGATATTGAGGCCGGACTTGAATGTTACAAACTGGCATCCAGACTTGAGGAACAAGTTTGCAGCGGGATTAGTGATGAGAACTCCAAGATCATCCAGCTGTCAAGTCATAAAATAACCCTTAATAATTGCGTATCGACAGCTATGAAGATTTACAAGTTAACAAATAATTACAAATACATGGCTGAAGCTTTTGACTTTTCCGAAAAGAGCAAAGCAGTCATGCTTGCAACATATATTAATGAAGAAAAAGCAAAAAAGTTTGCAGGTATTCCCGATTCACTGATAAATTATGAACAGGGAATAAAAAACGAGATCGCCGGCCTTAATTTCCGTATTAACGCTGTCGGTGAAATGGAACATGGATCATCATCAGAAATAGATGCAATAAAGTCAAGGCTGTTCGAGCTGGAGCGAAAAGAAGAGGAGCTGATAGGGTTATTTGAAAATGAATTCCCCGAATATTATGATCTGAAATACAACATGGCTGCAACTCCCGTTGAACTTATCCGGTCAGAACTGGAAAAGGACCAGGCATTGATTGAATATACTGTTACAAAGAAAGCGCTTTACACTTTTATTGTTACCAGGGACACTATTACAGGTTATATGCAGGAAAGACCTGACAGCCTCTCTGAAAATATTATTAAGCTAAGAAAACTTCTGACAGGGAATAAATATGGAGATTATAATATTGAAGATTATACAGAGTTTGTCAGAATATCCAATGATTTGTATAAGATCTTACTTGAACCTGTTGTAAGTGAGATTAGAGATAAAAGACTTATCATTGTGCCTGATGAAGTGCTTAACCTGATACCTTTTGAAGTATTAATAACAGGCAGTGCCCCCGCTTCCGGCATAGCAGATTTCGGTAAGCTGCCCTACCTTATCAAAGAATATTCTGTCAGCTACGCATACTCTGCTTCACTGTTAATGAACCGGGGAACCCGCAAATATAAAAAGGACAGACTTATTGCATTTGTTCCTGTATATAAAGATAATTTCTATGCCGGGCATCGCGATAATGATACTGACCTTAATGACATGCTGAGACTATATCCCCTTTCCGGCACTAAAGAAGAAGTAAATATCATTTCTAAATTATATAAAGGCAGAATATATGAGAATAAGCGTGCATCAGAGGAGAATTTTAAAAAATTTGCAGGTAATTATAATATCATCCACATGGCAATGCACACGGTTGTTGATGACAAAAACCCGATGTATTCTAAAATGGTTTTTACCTTGGGGGAGGATAGTGCCGAGGACGGATTATTACATACATTTGAGATTTTTGGTATTAAATTAAATGCGAGCCTGGTGGTTTTAAGCGGATGCAATACCGGATACGGAAAAATACAGAAAGGGGAAGGACTGTTAAGCCTTGCCAGGGGTTTTGTGTTTTCGGGATGTTCGGGACTGTTACTAACTCAATGGTCAGTGGCCGACAAGGCCAGTCTCGAACTGATGAAAAATTTTTATACACACCTTGCAGAGGGCCTTACAAAAGACAGGGCCCTGCAGCTGGCCAAGATTGATTTTTTAGGAAGGGCAGATCCTGTTAAGACTCACCCATACTACTGGGCAGGCTATATAGTATTCGGGAATACCTCTCCTGTACCACCAAAAAAGAGTATAACCGGCAAGGTTATTGCAGCCACATTATTATTACTTGCTATATCGGCTTATTTTTTAAGTAAAAGGAAAACAGGGAATTCCAAAAACATGTAAGTTCCGCAGGTAACAATTAATCAAGTCTCTCCAATAACTCTTCAGCCTTTGTCCTGTAATATGTGTCAGCAGATATTATTGCCTCTAATATGGCTTCAGCTTCCTGCTTACTGTTGGTCTTCAGATAACATAATGCCAAATACCATTGTGAGTGGTAAATATAAGGATTCTCATAGTTTTCAAGAACATTTTTAAATTGCATTATTGCTTCATCAAATTTATTTAACTCCATACAGGCCAGCCCGAGATAAAACTGCGCCAGGTAATATTCACTATTAGCATCTACTAAATGTATGAAATTATCATATGCCTCTTTATATTTGCCTCTATTATAAAGCAATATCGAGTTCCCGGTTTCATCGACCTCAAAAGTCTCAGATCTGACGGTGATATCAGATACATATGGATGATAGTACATAGTATACAGCTTATCACATGTAGATTCCTTATCCCTCAATTTATAAAAAAGAACACTGACAATAATAATAAGTGTTAGTCCCGCAGCAACAAGCAGCATGCGCTTTCGCACACTCAGCTTCCAGTGTGAAGACTTTATTTCCTGCATTGATTCTTTCTCTCCGCGGCTCTCTGATCTTCTGAACATCAGGTATGCTTTGTTCAATTTGTTTTTGAATCTGCTTATATCTTCTTCCCTGATACTGTCATTAACTTCCCTGTGCAAAGCAACAAATTCCTGCAGCTCCGTGTCATTTTTCAGCCGATGAATAAAGTCTTTTAACTTTTCACCTTTTAGCGTACCATCGAGGTATTTCTCTATTAATATCGTGGACTTCATTCTTAAGTTCATAATATTCCGGATTTTGAATAATTCTGTTAACAAGAGCCTTTTTACAGCGATACCTCCTGTTTTTTGTATGTTGCACTGAACTATATCCCATAATACTGGTAATCTCAGCTATTGTAAAGCTATTCATGACCATCTTTAAAATTCTCCTGCAGTCTTCGCTTAATTGATCAAATATTCTTCTGTAGAATTTTAATCTTTCATTCTGCTCATATATTCTTATAATATTATTTTCCTCATCCACCCGGCTGTCAAAATCACCAACACTTTTAACTTCCTTTCCTCTTAATTTAAGCTCCTTAAGCCATAATAACCTGGCAATGGAATAAATAAATGTGCCGACAGAGCAATTAAGTTTCAGGCTTTCAGCTTTCAGTTTTTTATATAATATTATCAGAGAGTCCTGAAAAATATCCCGGGCATCTTCTTCGCTGCCACTGTTTCTTGTTATAAAATGTCTGACAGGTCTGAAGCTGTTCTTATAAATATACAGGATAACATTATTATTCTCATTAATGATACCCCGGACAAGTTCTTTTTCTGTATAGTTATTATTATTAACCAATGTTTAATTCCCGTTTTTATATAAAAGTAACCCAGCTGTCAGTTATTTTTAACAAAATTAATGAAAACATTTGACTAATCATCAGGAAAGGGAGCACAGGAGCATATGAGGTTTCTGTCTCCATATGCTTCATCAATGCGGGCAACGGATGGCCATAATTTATTATCCTTTATCCATGCCAGTGGAAAGGCTGCTTTCTGCCTGGTATAATTATAGGGCCACTCATCGGAAGTAACAGCATTTACAGTATGGGGAGCATTTTTTAGAACATTATCTTCAGTATTTTTATTCTCCTTAATTGCTTTAATTTCATTGAATATTGATATCAAAGATTCAACAAAGCGGTTTAATTCCTGTAATGACTCACTTTCAGTAGGTTCAACCATTAGTGTTCCGTGAACCGGAAAAGATAATGTAGGAGAATGAAAACCGTAATCCATTAGTCTTTTTGAAATGTCAGTTTCAGTAATATTAGCAGTCTGTTTAAATTCTCTGCAATCGAGGATCATCTCATGTGCCACAAAACCATTTTCCCCCTTGTATAGCACCATATAATAATCATTAAGTAATGAAGCCAGATAATTGGCATTTAAGATTGCAATCTTTGATGCATGTGCCAGGCCATATTTTCCCAGCAGGCAGCAATAGCCGTGAGAAATTGTTAAAATGCTGGCACTTCCCCATGGTGCAGCTGCTACTGCTGTGATTCCATTTACACCGCCTGTTTCGATAACAGTATGAGTTGGCAGAAATTCAACCAGGTGATCTGCCACTGCTATGGGTCCCATTCCCGGACCTCCTCCACCATGAGGTATTCCAAATGTTTTATGCAGATTAATATGACAAACGTCGGCTCCTATAAGGGCCGGACTGGTAAGTCCTACCAGTGCGTTCATGTTTGCCCCGTCCAGATAAACCAATCCGCCGTTATTATGTACAATATCGACCATATCCCTGATATTGGCTTCAAAAACCCCGTGTGTCGATGGATAAGTTACCATAAAAGCAGCAAGATATTCCTTATTGTACTCAGCCTTTGCTTTTAAATCATTTATATCAATATTACCATTTTCATCGCACCTGACAATAACAACTTTAAGTCCGGCCATAACACCGCTGGCCGGATTGGTACCATGGGCAGATGATGGGATAAGTACAACATCCCTGTGACTTTCTCCCCTGGTTTCATGGTACTTTTTTATTACCATTAGTCCGGCATACTCACCCGCAGCTCCTGAGTTGGGCTGAAAAGATACTGCCGGATATCCGGTAATAATCTTGAGAAACTTTCCCAGTTCATAAAATAACTGCTGATATCCTTCAGTTTGCTCAATAGGAACAAAGGGGTGAATATCGCCGAACTCCTGCCAGCTTAAAGGAAATAGCTCAACAGCCGCATTTAGCTTCATTGTGCAGGAACCCAGCGAGATCATGGAATGAGTCAGCGAAAAATCTTTCCTCTCCAGCTTCTTAATAAACCGCATAATCTCCGTCTCGGAACGATAGCTGTTAAAAACATCCATGGCCAGGAAATCACTTTTTCTTAAAAACTTATTATTAAAATATGTCTTATCACCAAGTTCACTGACTTTCTTTACGGGTATTTTTACAGCATATGAGAACACTTCAATAATATCGTTTAAATCACTAATGGTTGTAGTTTCATCAATACTTATACCAATCGATTTTTCATCAATATACCTGAAGTTCATTTTCTTCTCGAGAGCAGGGATCTCTATATCTTTTCTTGTCAGGTTCTTTGGCAAAATAATTTTTAAAGTATCAAAGAAATATTCATTACCCTGGTTATAGCCAAGTTCGATCAACTTCCCTGACAATATGCCTGCTATCCTGTGTATGCGCCATGCAATTTGTTTTAATCCTTCCGGACCGTGATATACTGTATACATACCAGCCATTATGGCTAATAATGCCTGTGATGTACATATGTTTGATGTGGCTCTTTCCCTTTTTATATGCTGTTCTCTTGTCTGGAGGGCCATTCTTAATGCCCTTTTACCTTCTTTGTCATGAGTAACACCAATAATACGGCCCGGTATATACCTTTTAAAATCATCACGAGTAGCAAAATATGCTGCATGTGGTCCTCCATAACCCATGGGTATGCCAAATCTTTGAGTTGATCCTATTACGACGTCAGCACCCCATTCTCCGGGAGGTGTCAGGAGGACAAGACTCATAAGATCAGCACCAACCGATACAAGTGCTTCATTATTGTGTGCTTCATCAACAAATTGTGAATAATCTCTTATTTCACCGTCACCGGCCGGATACTGGATAAATACACCAAATATTTTGTCATCCCATTTAATCTTATCATATTTGCCCGTTATGATGTTTATCCCCAGAGGCTTTGAACGTGTCTTGAGAACATCCAGAGTTTGGGGGAAAACATTTTCATCAGCAAAAAATTTATTGGCCCCCCTGCTTACTGACTCCCTTGAGCGCATATTAAAAGTCATAATCATTGCTTCAGCAGCAGCAGTAGCCTCATCCAGCAATGAAGCATTTGTGATTTCCATCCCTGTAAGATCCATCACAACAGTCTGGAATATTAATAATGCTTCGAGCCTGCCCTGTGAAATCTCAGCCTGGTATGGAGTATAGGACGTATACCAGCCGGGATTTTCAAGTATATTTCTCTTTATTACAGCAGGAAGAATGGTCCCGTAATAGCCCAATCCTAAATATGATCTGAAAACCTTGTTCTTTAATGCAATTTTCCTTATATGTTTGGAATATTCATACTCACTCATCTCATCAGGAATATCCAAAGGTTTATCAAGTCTTATGGATTCGGGAATTGTTCTGTCAATTAACTCATCCAGGGAACCAACACCGATCTTGCTGAGCATCTCTTTTATCTCGTGGTCACGGGGTCCGACATGTCGTGAAATAAATCTGTCTGTTACCATACTGATTTATGTTAATAGAATACTATATTTTCTGCTCTCAAATTAATAATCTTTTTAAAATAATAAAAAAATTATTTTAAAAACGGATTAGTATCAATTTCATGCTTTATTGTAGTAAAGGGACCGTGACCCGGATAAACAGTGACATCGCCGGGAAGGATCAATATTTTTGTTTTAATACTGTCAATTAAACTATCAAAATTACCACCGGGCAGGTCGGTTCTGCCGATGCTCCCATTAAACAATACATCGCCGATTATTATAAATTTCTGATCAGCAGAATATAGTGCAACACTGCCTCTTGAATGTCCGGGAACATGAATAATCCTGAGCTCTGACCTGCCAAATTTAATTATGCTGTTATCTTCAACATATTCATCAATGGGGGGAGGACTGTCAATTATGAATCCGAAAAACTGGCCGTATTCCATTGCATCATCCAATAAGTGTTGATCATCTTTATGTGCTGCAACGGTTATATTGAAACTCTCTGAAATAAAAGCATTCCCGAGAATATGATCAACATGGCAATGAGTATTGACAATTTTCAGAGGTTTTAATTTTTTTTTATCAATGTATCTCTTTAGCTCATTCTTCTCTTCAGCAGCAAAACAACCAGGATCAATGATCAGGCACTCTTTGGTTTCATCGGCAAGGATAAATGTATTTACCTGAAAATCATTAAATATAAATTTTTCAATAGAAATCATTATCAATATTCTTCCTTAATTTCGTTTTATGTAGCTAATAAAATGTTAAAAATAGGACAATTATTTTAATTTTTGCCTTTCAACAAGGGAACGAAAACAAAATATCCATGCTCAGTTTTTTTGAACTCATTTTCCCCGGTTTTTACAACAAGGGTCATAACTTGCGAATATGAACTGCCTGTTGGCAGAACCATTCTTCCACCGATTTTTAATTGTTCAAGTATGTTCTCCGGAATTTTAGGGGCGGCAGCAGTAATTAATATTTTATCGAATTTTGCATATGTAGGAAGTCCCGAATAACCATCCCCATAAAAAAAATGCGGATTATAACCAATCCCGGGCAGTAAAGTTTTAGCCTTAATCATAAGTTTTTTTATCCTTTCAATTGTATATACCCTGGCTCCCATTTCCAATAATATTGCAGCCTGATAACCGGAGCCGGTACCAATCTCAAGAATTTTATCCCCTGGTTTTACTTTAAGAAGTTCTGTCTGAAAGGCAACAGTATAAGGTTGTGAAATTGTTTGTCCCGATCCGATAGGAAAAGCCTGGTCTTTATATGCAAATTTCATAAAACTGCTATCCATGAAAAGATGCCTCGGCACCCTGTTTATAGCATCCAGTACTGCCTGGTCCTTAATACCTTTACTCCTTATTTCCTCAACAAGCTTTTTTCTTAATCCTTTATGCAGGTATGTATCCTCCATGGACAAAATATCTTAACTCATGCAAATGTAATCTTATCAACAAAAATAGTTGATAAGTTAGTTTGAAAAAATAATTGTCTATTTCTAAATGTCCTATGTTTGTAAAAAGGTTATGTAAATGATTAGAATCGGCATAATAGGTAATGATCACAGGATTCACAGGCACATAAATACAATAAAAAATATTCCTGAATTTGATTATAAGGGTTATTATTGTCCTGATAAAACTTCTGCAATTAATATACTACGGGACTACAGGTTAAAAAGGTTTTCATCCCTTGAGGACTTTTTGGATTCAATTGATGCAATCGATATTATAAGCACAAAACCTGACCTTTATGAAATTGTGATCTCAGCACTTAAGAGAACAAAACATATATATCTCTCTCCTTTGTTGCTGAAGTCACATGAGCAGGCTTCCAGAATAATAAAACTGGCCAATGAAGCAGACATAACTCTGATGGTGCAAAAGTCAGCTAAGTATAATGCTGCCCTTAACTCTGTTCTTGATAGATTATCCGGGGCCAGGCTTATTGAAATTCAGCATCATGCGCCACGAAAATCAAATAATTCAGACAACTCCATATTCTCAGTTATTATCAATAATCTGGATATTGTTCATACTATTATACGGTCTGATAGCAAGCTTATAAAAGCTTGCGGAATAAATATCCTGGATAGCACCCCTGATATTATAAATGCCCGAGTTGAATATGATAACGGATGTGTTGCAAATATCAATTGCAGCAATCTGGCATTAAGAAATAATCACAAAGCTACATTTATACTAAAAAATGAAATTATAAAAGTTGACTTAAATTCCAATAAAACACAGGTCCTTTTGCCGGAAAAAGATAGTTACGGCAATAAACACAGATATAATATCAAGGTAGAATCATCAAAGATTGCTCCTAATAACCCGTTATATTACGAATTTATTAGCTTCAGGGATACCATAATTAATAATTCAAAATCTCTGTCAAATCTCGAAGATGGTTTCAAATCACTGTTAACTGCCTTCAAAATATTTGAAAAAGTCCGTTAAATATACTACCTTACAATAACTTCATTTAAATGCTGATTTCTTCATTTAATACTAAAATATTGATTATAAGTCAATTTTTGTTCTCTGTATTAATAAGAATTTATATTTTTGTGTGAATATTGGATAAAGGCATTTTGAATAGCGGAGATAATAATGAAAAAGAAACTGCAACTGGCAAAGTACTTAATAAGTGATTATCTGGCGGCACTGTTAAGTTGGACATGTTTTTATGTATTTAGAAAGGCATACATTGAACCATTAAAGTTCGGATATAAGATTTCTATTTCCTTTGATGAAAAATTTTACCTCGGACTTTTAATAATACCGGTATTCTGGCTGATCCTTTATTATTCAGCGGGTTATTACAGGGATGTATTCAGAAAATCAAGACTTTCGGAACTCTGGCATACAATCCTTATTTGTCTTTTTGGTGTTATTATCCTGTTCTTTGCATTAATCCTGGATGATACCATTCAGTCATATTCAAATTATTATCTCTCATTTTTTGCGTTATTTTCTTTTCAATTTACCCTCACCTATATACCCCGTCTTATTATAACCACTCATACAGCTCACAAAATACACAACAGAATAATAGGATTTAATACCATAATAATAGGAAGCAACAGGCAGGCAGTAGATATATATCTGGAGATTCAGAACCAATCCCGCAGCAGCGGAAATAAAATAATCGGATTTGTAAATGTGAATGACAAACCCAAATATTTGCTACAAAATCATATACCGCACCTGGGTACTCTTGACGAACTGAAACAGGTAATAAAGAGGCACAAGGTTGAGGAGGTAATAATAGCCCTTGATCCCTCGGAACATGACAAGATTGGCCGCATTATTAATAGCCTGATCGATAGTAACGTAATTATCAAAGCTATACCAAGTATGTATGATATATTGACTGGAAAAGTCAGGATGAATACAATCTTCGGAACCCCTCTTATTATGGTTTCTCACCAGCTAATGCCTGTATGGCAGGAGAATCTGAAACACTTTTTTGATATTGTTATCTCTATGCTGGCATTAATTATTTTTTCTCCCCTGTGTATCTTCCTTATTGTTGGCATTAAACTAACTTCAAAGGGACCCGTATTTTACAGTCATGAAAGAATCGGAAGGTACGGAAAGCCGTTTACGATATATAAATTTCGCTCTATGCACGTTGGTGCTGAAAAAAACGGGCCCGAGTTATCTTCAAGAAATGATGACAGGATAACAAGATTCGGACGTTTTATGAGGAAACACAGGCTTGACGAGATTCCAAATTTTTATAACGTCTTAAAAGGAGAAATGTCCCTTGTAGGCCCCAGGCCTGAAAGAAAATATTTCAAGGACCGGATAATTGAAAAAGCACCTCACTATATACACCTTCTTAAGGTCAGGCCGGGCATTACGTCATGGGGCCAGGTTAAATTCGGCTATGCCGAGAATGTCGAACAGATGATTAAACGGTTAAAATACGACCTGATTTACATTGATAATATGTCCCTGTATGTCGACATTAAAATTATAATTTACACTTTAATAACCATTATCAGGGGCAGAGGAATATAAATTACCCTAAAGCATGTTTTTTAATGATGTGGTACTCCGGTCCGGCAGGCTTTAGAATGCTTTCATATAAAATAATTTCTCTAACCTCAACTTCCTGAAATATTGTATTTTTAAAACTATATGCCAGATCTTCCAGCTTTTGCTTTGCTCTCAAAAATTTAATACGCGCGATTGTTAAATGAGGTGAAAATAGTTTGTCTGATTTCTCAAAACCAAACTTCAGCATTTCTTCATCAATAGCATCTTTCAGCAAAGTTAATTCTTTGCAGGGACTAAAGCCTATCCATAATACCCGTGGATCGCGGAAGTTTTTAAACACTCCGAATTCTTTTATCTCCATCGAAAATCCCCGGAAACTACAGGTAACTTTCTCCAGGCTGTCATTTATTGCGCTAATACCCGAAATTTCAACACTGCCAAGAAATTGCAGGGTAATATGATACTGGTGAGCTTCTGCCCATTTTATGCGCTCACCTGCCAGTTCATTCCTAAGCATGTTTATTTTCTCAATAATATCTTTATTTAAAGGTATATCAATTGCGATAAAGAGTCTTTTCATACATATACTGATTTATTCATTACTGCAATATAAAATGTTTTTCATAAAGTATTATGAATATAAATTACAAAAATATCATCTGCCCGGCCATGTATTTCTGAAGTTTTTCACTTTTAACATTATTATGCAGCATGCCGGTTCAATTGCCGACAGAATTACCGTGGCAAAAGATCGCATTTTATCCTTTTCAAATATTTTATCACCGGTAGATTATATTCTAAGATAAATTTTTTTATGTTATATATTTATATATTTTTTATTAAACAATATTACTATAAGTAATAATACATAATATAACTTATTTATTATTTAGATTTAATTTAAATTAAGCTATTAATATATTAAATATTGCTTATTTACACTTGCCTACATTATTTATAATATTTTTAGAATAAGCCTAAAATTGAATATTCATATTTGTTTAGTGTTTAATTATTACTTAATTTTGTTAAACATTATTAATAAAACACTAAAACCATGACAGCAATCGAATTTAACTACCAGTTAACAAGCCTGTGGAGCAACCTGGAAAGGTTTGCTCTTCGTCTGACTTCCAATACGAACGACGCCAAGGACTTGTTGCAGGAAACGTTCATGAAAGCTATTACCTACAGGGATAAATTCTCAGATAATACAAACCTGAAAGCATGGACATATACTATAATGAAAAATACATTCATTAATAATTACCGTAAGTCATCCAAAGTCAATACAACTTTTGATCATTCAAATGATTTGTATTTTATGAACTTAAACAAAGCATCCGGCATGGATTTGCCGGAATCATCCTATTCTACCCAGGAAATAGAGAAAAAGATCGAACTTCTGGACAGTGAATTTAGAATCCCCTTTCTTATGCATGTTAAGGGATTTAAATACAAAGAAATTGCCGACAGGCTAAATCTTAAAATCGGAACTGTGAAAAGCAGAATATTCTTCGCACGTAAAAAATTAATGGATACTCTTAAAGATTATAAATAATATTTTTCCCATGAAAACAAACGCAAATTCTCTCAAAACAAAAGTTAATGGTATTGATAACAAATATAATGATCATTTGAGGATTATTATTAACACACCGGTCACAACAAATGCCGGTACTCCGGATGACAAAGTGAAAATTGAGCTTATAGAAAAACACTTTGCAGAAATTATGAATATTCTGGGCATGGATCTTTCAGATAACAGCCTGAAAGGGACACCTCACAGGGTAGCCAGGATGTTTGTTAAGGAAATATTCAGCGGATTGAATCCTGACAACAAGCCAAAGATTAAGTTATTTGAAAATAGTTTCAATTACAATCAAATGCTTGTCGAAAGGAATATAACAGTGAATTCATACTGCGAACATCACTTTGTGCCTGTCACAGGTAAAGCACATATAGCTTATATATCAAATGGATCAGTTATCGGATTGTCTAAAATAAACAGAATAGTACAATACTATGCAAAGAGGCCACAGTTGCAGGAGAGACTTACGGAACAAATTGCCGGTGAATTAAAGACTGCTTTAAATACGGAAGATGTTGCCGTTATGATCGAAGCCACTCACATGTGCGTAACTATGAGAGGTATAAATGATGAAAACAGTGATACCGTTACTGCAAGTTTTCATGGTAAATTCCTTGATAAGGATACAAGAAACGAATTCCTCGCTTATATAAATGCTTCTCCCGGATTCATAAATAAATAGTGTTAATAATATGTATTATGTTAAGACTTAACCTGAGTATTTGTCTCCGGGAAAGTTTTTTTTAAAATATGGGCGCTGTCCCTATTTTATTTATACATTTGCTAAATTAGCACCATTTTTAATTAAGCATTTTCTTATGTCTGCAATGACACGGTATAACAAACGCGGCGTCTCAACTTCGAAGGAAGATGTATATAATGCTATAAAAGAACTTGATACCGGTATTTTCCCGAACGCCTTCTGCAAAGTGTTACCGGATTTCGTGGCAGGAGATAAAGAGTACTGCAATGTCATGCATGCTGACGGAGCAGGCACAAAATCAGCCCTGGCATATATGTACTGGAGGGAGACCGGTGATTATTCCGTCTGGAAAGGAATTGCACAGGATTCAATTATCATGAATATTGATGACTTGTTATGTGTCGGCGCCATTAATAATATTCTCTTTTCTTCGACAATAGGCAGAAATAAAATGAAAATCCCCGGAGATGTTATCATCCATATTCTGAAAGGATATGACGAAATAATCCGGGAATTTCAGAAATGGGGAATTAATCTGTACCTGACAGGGGGAGAGACAGCTGATATAGGGGACCTTGTAAGAACAATTACCGTCGATGCAACGGTTACATGCAGAATGAAAAGATCTGAGATCATTGAGAATAATATACGTGAAGGAGATGTTATAGTCGGTTTGGCATCTTCGGGACAGTCTGTATATGAAAAAGAATTTAACAGTGGTATCGGCAGTAATGGCCTTACTTCTGCCAGGCACGACATGTTTGAAAATTATCTTGCTGCAAAATATCCCGAAACGTATGATGATTTAATTCCAAAATCTTTGATATATACAGGAAAGTATTCGCTTACGGAAAAAATTGAGAACCTGGGCATTGATGCAGGCAAATTGCTTTTGTCTCCAACACGCACTTATGCCCCTGTTATAAAAAAAGTGCTGGAGAAGCACCGTGAAAACATCCACGGTATGATTCACTGCTCAGGAGGAGGACAAACCAAGGTGTGCAAGTATATAAATAATGTTCATGTTATTAAAGATAAACTGTTTGAACTGCCTCTTCTTTTCAAATTAATCCAGGAACAGTCAGGAACCTCCTGGGATGAAATGTATGAAGTATTTAATATGGGCCACAGGTTTGAAATCTATATTTCCCCATCCTATGCTGATGAAATCATTTCGATATCCAAAGAATTTAAAGTTGATGCCAAAGTTATAGGCTATGTCGATGGTTCTGACATTAAAGCATTAACAATAAAAAGTGAATTCGGAACATTTCATTATTAACATTTCACTTTTCTGCTATGAACAACAATTTAATCCTGGATAAGCTCGAAGGAGTGAAGAAAAGATATGATGAGATTGCCGGACTAATCAGCGATCCCGGCATAATGTCCGATATGAAACAATACATCAGGCTTAATAAAGAATATAAAGAGCTTGGACCGGTAATTAAAGCATACAAAGAATACAGGGATATCCTGAGTAATATTCAAAGCGCCAAGAAAATACTGGCTGAGGATAAGGACGAGGAACTTAAAGAAATGGCTAAAACAGAACTCGATGAACTTAATAATAAAGTATTCGACATTGAAGAAAAGTTAAAGTTACTGTTAATTCCCGCCGATCCTGAGGATAATAAAAATGCAATACTCGAAATAAGAGCAGGCACCGGGGGAGATGAAGCGAGCATTTTTGCAGGGGACCTGCAAAGGATGTATGCCAAATTTTGCGAACAAAAGAGATGGAGACTTGAAATATCCAACTTTACCGAAGGTACGGCAGGTGGATTTAAGGAAATTATTATGAACGTTAAAGGTGAAGGGGTTTACGGAATACTGAAATACGAATCGGGTGTCCATCGGGTGCAGCGTATACCGCAGACTGAAACGCAGGGAAGGGTCCATACTTCGGCAGCAACTGTCGCCGTGCTGCCGGAAGCAGATGAGGTTGATGTAGTTGTTAAACAGGAGGATGTGCGCATCGACAGGTTCTGTTCTTCAGGTCCGGGCGGACAGTCAGTGAACACCACGTACTCGGCAATCAGGCTGACACACATACCTACCGGCATTGTTGTTACCTGCCAGGACCAGAAATCACAGGTCAAAAATCTTGAAAAGGCAATGAACGAGCTAAGAACCAGACTTTATGATATTGAATATCAGAAATACCTTGATAAAATTTCTTCAAAAAGAAAAACAATGGTTTCAACCGGCGACCGTTCGGCAAAAATAAGAACGTACAATTATCCCCAGGGAAGAGTTACGGATCACCGTATAAACCTTACTTTGTATAACTTACCCTCTGTTTTGAACGGTAATATTCAGGAAATAATTAGTAAATTGCAAATGGCTGAAAATGCAGAACGCCTTAAAGAAAGTGAACTTAATTAGCTATTTATCAATTATATTTTAATTTTATGAGCTGAAATATAGTTTATGAACTGCGAACAATTATTCCTGAACATAAAAAATAAAAGAAGCTTTTTATGTGTAGGTCTTGATACAGACCTGCAGAAAATACCTTCATTCCTTCTCAAGCACAGGAACCCCCAGTTTGAATTTAATAAACAGATAATAGAAGCAACGGCAGCTTTTGCTATAGCATATAAACCTAATATTGCCTTTTATGAAGGCAGCGGCGCAGAAGGCTGGACAAATCTTCAGCTGACAGTTTCCTATATCAGAAAATACTATCCTGAAATTTTTCTGATTGCCGATGCAAAAAGAGGTGATATTGAAAACACTTCACAAATGTATGCAAAAGCCTTTTTTAATAACCTCCCTTTTGATGCAATAACTGTCTCTCCTTATATGGGCAAGGATTCAGTATTACCTTTTCTTTCAAATAAGGATAAATGGATTGCTATTATTGCACTGACTTCAAACCAGGGAGCAGAAGACTTCCAGCTGCTAAGAAGCGGCCATAATGAAAGAGTATTTGAAACCGTAATACGTAAATCCAGAGACTGGGGTACAATTAATAATATCATGTATGTGGTCGGAGCCACACAAGCTTCTTTGCTTGTCAGGATCAGAGAAATAATTCCGGACCATTTTATACTTGTCCCCGGAATAGGTGCCCAGGAAGGTGACCTGAACGAAGTAGTCAAATACGGGAAAAACAGGATGCTGGGATTAATAGTAAATTCTTCAAGATCAATAATATACGCCGATAATTCAAAGCTTTTCGCGGAGAAAGCGGGTCTGAAAGCAAAAGAAGTTCAACATCAGATGTTTAACCTGCTCAAAGCAAATAATTTCATTTAATCCGAAATCCCGGATACAACTTTATAATTGATCAGCTTTTTTATATTTTTAATATTTTCAAATATAAGTTATCGGAAAATGACTGAGGAATTCCTGCATTATATATGGAAATATTCATTATTTGAAAAAGATAATCTTTATGCAGATACCGGCGACAAAATTGAAATACTTACCCCGGGCGAGCACAATACAAATGCAGGTCCTGATTTTTTTAATTCGACAATAAGGATAGACAATATTAGATGGGCAGGAAATGTGGAGATTCATATCAACTCCTCTGACTGGATAAAACATAATCATAGAAATGACAAATCATATGATAATGTTATTCTTCATGCCGTATTGAACAATGATCGGATGGTAAAACGTACCAACGGGGAACCCATTCCCACTGTTGAGCTAAGGTTCAACAGATCTGTATATAATGTATATTCAAAACTTATATCCAGTGAACTATGGATCCCATGCCAGAATGAGATCGGCAAAATAGATGAATTCACTTTGAACTGCTGGTTGAACGTTTTATCAATAGAGAGACTTGAAACGAAAACACGCGCAGTTTATTCTACACTTGAAATGACAAGAAATGACTGGGAAGAAACATTTTATATTCATCTTGCAAGAAACTTCGGCCTTAATGTGAATTCCCTGCCTTTTGAAATGCTTGCCAAGTCTTTGCCTGTCAAATACCTGCTAAAGCATAAAAACAGTCTCACCCAGATTGAAGCACTTTTATTCGGACAAGCCGGATTTTTAAATGATAATTTTAATGATGATGACTATTACCGGAAATTAAAAAACGAATATAAATTCCTGCACAGGAAGTTCCAGCTTAATCCTCTCGACCATAACATGTGGAGGTTTTTAAGACTGCGCCCGAGAAATTTCCCTACCATCAGGATAGCACAATTTGCCGCCCTTATTTATAATTCAACCGGATTATTTTCAAAAATTATAGGGTGCGAATCAATATCACAATTAAAACAATACTTTAACATAGAAACATCCGTGTATTGGAATAATCATTACATATTCGGGAAGGAATCCGAAGAAAAAACAAAATATCTGGGAAAGTATGCATTTCAAATAATCGTTATTAATACCATAGTGCCTGTTTTATTTGCCTATGGCAAGTATAACGGTAAAGAAAATTTAAAAGAAAGAGCGCTGAATTTTTTAACAGAAATCCCAGCTGAAAACAATAGTATTATCAGAAAATGGGCTAAATTGGGAGTAATTTCAAAAAGTGCATTTTATTCGCAGGCATTATTACAACTAAAGAACAAGTATTGCTGTTTTAAAGAATGCTTAAAATGCAAGATCGGCAGTAAAATAATTTCAACTGCAGAATAAATGAAAAGGGAAAGTATAAAAAGTGCATATATCGCCGCTACATTGCTGTTAAGTGCAATTTCTATGGGTGTTATCGGCTATATTACAATAGAAGGATGGTCCTTTTCAAAGTCATTCTATATGACAATAATCACTATCGCTACCGTAGGATTCAGGGAAGTTGAACCGCTATCGGTAGCAGGAATGTACTTTACAACCTTTCTTATTATTTCCAGTTTTGGTATATTTGCCTATGCCGTTACTACATTTATCAGGTACGTTATTGACGGAACATTCCGGCATATATTTAAAGATACAAGGGTGAAAAGAAAAATAAAAAGACTAAAAGACCACGTGATAGTTTGCGGATTCGGGAGAAATGGCAAACAGGTTGTCCGTGAACTAATGGAACACCAGGCGCCGTTAATAATCATTGAAAATAATGAACAGACCATGGAAGTTATTCTCGATGACCCGAATCTGTTATATGTTCATGGCGACGCCACAAAAGATGAAGTGCTCCAGATGTGCCGGATTAATGAGGCCAAAGCCCTGATAACAACCCTGCCTGTGGATGCAGATAATTTACTGGTTGTACTTACCGCGCGAGAAATGAATCCTTCCCTTACTATAATTAGCCGTGCCTCCGACGAACATTCCGATTCCAAGCTCAGAAGAGCAGGCGCAAATAATATTATTATGCCCGACAAAATAGGTGGCACACGAATGGCAAAATTGGTTACCCAGCCCGACATTGTCGAGTTCCTGGATTTTATTATGTTGCAGAGCTCCGAAAATATGGCCCTTGAAGAAATATCCTGTAAAAATATAGCTTCCTGTTTTGATGGGAAAACTATCAGGGAACTGGATGTAAGAAACGAGTCAGGTGCCAATATTATCGGGCTACGTAGGGAAGACCGCTCATATATTATTAATCCTATTCCGGAAATAGTACTTACCTCAAATGATAAAATATTTGTCCTGGGCACAAAAAACCAGATAACAAAACTAAAAGATCTGTTATATAAGGGTGTTGTTGCCTAATTAACTTTTTTACCAAACATATTGATTTATAAAAAAAAATCAATACTTTTGCATTTCTGATTTTTGAGCTATTTAAAGTTATTAGAATGTATTTAACAACTGAAAAGAAAAGAAACCTTTTTAAAAAATATGGAAAATCCGAAACCGATACCGGCTCCCCTGAGAGTCAGATAGCCTTATTTACTCACCGTATTGAACATCTTACAAATCACCTTAAAAAGAACGATAAAGACTTCAGTACACAGCGGGCATTATTAAAGCTTGTCGGAAAGCGCAGAAGGTTACTCGATTATCTGAAGAATATAGATATCGCAAGGTACCGGGAAATTCTAAAAGTATTGAATCTTCGTAAATAAAAAGGCAATTCGCGAGTTGCCTTTTTTCATTTACAAAAGAAAGGATACTTTAGTATATTTGCATTTAAATTAAATAAAAATATGAATAAATCATTTGAAAAAAAGATAGACCTTGGAGATGGAAGATCTATAACAATAGAGACGGGAAAGGTAGCCCGGCAAGCCGATGGAGCCGTTATGCTGAGAACAGGAAACACTATGCTCCTGGCATCGGTTGTTTCTGCAAAAGAAATAAAAGAATATGCCGATTTTATGCCCCTTCAGGTAGAATACAGGGAAAAATTTGCTGCTATAGGCAGGTTCCCCGGTGGCTTTCTTAAAAGAGAATCAAGACCGAGCGACTATGAAATATTAATTGCGCGCCTCGTGGATCGTGCGCTGCGCCCTCTTTTCCCGGATGATTATCATTCGGAAACCTTTGTAAATATATATCTTCTCTCGGCAGAAAAAGAAACCATGCCTGATGCACTGGCCGGACTGGCAGCTTCGGCAGCCCTCACAGTATCGGATATCCCGTTTAGCGGGCCCATTTCAGAAGTGAGAGTCGCAAGGATTGATGGAAAACTTAAGATCAATCCGACTTTTACCGAGACAAAAACAGCAGATATTGATATTATCGTTGGTGCTACACTGGATAATATTATTATGGTTGAGGGAGAGATGAACGAGGTTTCGGAAGCTGAAATGCTGGAAGCTATTAAATTCGCTCATGAAGAGATTAAAAAGCACTGCAAAGCACAGATGGAGTTTGCTAAAGAAGTAAAAAGTACAAAAAAAAGAGAATATCCCCATGATAAGAATGACGAAGAGCTTTGGAAAAGGGTATGGGAACAGGCATATGATAAGGTATACAAAATAGCAAAAAATACACCTGTCAAACGCGATCGTCATAATGCATATGATAATCTTATCAAGGAATTAATTGATACATACGGCGACGAAGATGAAGCGAGGGAATTTATTATTAAAACATGTTTCGAGGAGGTTGAAAAAGAAGCAGTAAGAACGTTGATATTAAAAGATAATGTCAGGGTTGACGGCAGGAATATGGATGAAATAAGACCTATCTGGGGTGAAGTGGATTACCTGCCTGCTGCACATGGGTCATCGATATTTACAAGAGGTGAGACCCAGTCAATTGCTACGGTTACACTTGGAACAAAGCTGGATGAAAAAGTTATTGATGAAGTATTAATTCAGGGTTCTGATAAATTTGTGCTGCACTATAATTTTCCCCCTTTCTCAACCGGCGAAGCGAGACCATCCCGGGGTTTGAGCAGAAGGGAAATAGGGCACGGTAACCTCGCACATCGCGCCCTGAAAAGGATGATCCCAGAAGATAATCCTTATGCTATACGTGTTGTCTCAGATATACTTGAATCAAACGGCTCCTCCTCAATGGCCACAGTATGTGCAGGCACACTTGCCCTCATGGATGCCGGGGTCAAAATAAAGAAGCCCGTATCAGGAATAGCTATGGGACTCATTACCGAAAATAAATCAGGCAAATATGTAATTTTATCGGATATCCTGGGCGATGAAGATCACCTGGGGGACATGGATTTTAAGGTGACAGGCACAAAAGACGGTATTACAGCAACACAGATGGATATAAAAGTAGAGGGCCTTTCATACGATATATTGAGTGAGGCACTTGAACAAGCCAAAACCGGACGGCTGAAAATCCTGGAGAAACTGGTTGAAATTATACCTGAACCCAGGGAAGATTATAAACCCCATGTGCCAAGAATTGTGCAGTTGACTATTCCCAAAGATATGATCGGTGCCCTGATTGGCACAGGAGGTAAAATTATTCAAAAAATACAGGAGGATACGGATTCTACAATATTAATAGAAGAAGTTGACCGTGTCGGCATCGTTGATGTCTATGCCGTGGACAAGAAATCAATTGACGCTGCAGTCAAAAGAATAAAAGAAATTGTCGAACTCCCTGAAGTAGGAAAAATTTATAAAGGACTGGTAAAATCAATTACGGGTTTCGGAGCTTTTGTCGAATTTATGCCCGGGAAAGAAGGACTGCTACACATCTCTGAAATTGAATGGAGAAGAATAAATACTGTGGATGAAGTTTTGAAAGCCGGACAGGAAGTCGAAGTGAAACTTATTGATATAGATCAGAAAAACGGTTACTTCAGGCTGTCAAGAAAAGTATTGCTACCCAGGCCCGAAGGAAAGGGCAGAAAGTAATATCTTATTTAAAGGAGATATCAAAAGTTGATTCAATATTGCTTTGATTCTCTGCCCTGTCAATAATGTAGAAATCAAATTTTAACGTGTCATAATCCGAAATAAGTTCTTTATAATAACTGAATTTTACTTTTATCTCTCCTTTCAGGGTCTTATTCTGGCCAACACGATCCATTTTATCGTCATGCTTAATCCAGAAAGCCAGAGTATCCAGTTCATCGTTTCTTTTATAATCACCTTCAAACTTCTCATAGGGAATTATAAAAACATTTTTGGGATCAATTGAATCATAGGGATCATCATAAAGGCCAATATCACCGTCACCATCAATAAATGTGAATAACAATTCACAGGCTTTTACTTCTATTGGCTCACCGCCAATAGTATCATAGCTGTCGGCTACCGTAAAATCCTTAAATCCTATTGACGGTACAGGATCAGCAGGTTCAATTTTTTCACAGGCAACAGCTATAAAACAGCTGATCGTAACAAGTACAGCATTCCTTAACATAATTAATCCCGTTATATCATTTTATAAAAGCTAAGTTACTTCTTTCTGAAGAAAATCCGGACAGGTACACCGGTAAAATTAAAATATTCCCTCAACTTATTCTCCAGATACCTCTTATATGGCTCTTTAACATACTGGGGCAGATTGCAAAAAAAAGCAAATGAGGGAGTCTTTGTCGGCAGCTGTGTTACATATTTAATTTTTACAAACTTCCCTTTTACCGATGGCGGCGGATAATTTTTCACTATTTCAGGAAGCAACTTGTTTAACTTTGATGTCGGTATCCGCTGTTTCCTGTTCTCATATACTTCGGCTGCCGTTTCAAGTACTTTATGTACCCTCTGTTTGGTTATTGCCGAAGTGAAAATTACAGGCACATCCTTAAACGGGGCGAACTTTTCTTTTATCCTTTCCGTAAAGTTCCTTGCAGTGTCAGTATTTTTTTCTGCAAGATCCCATTTATTTACAAGGATTACCACTCCCTTATTGTTTCTCTTAACGAGGTTAAAAATATTCACATCCTGGGATTCTATGCCGCGTGTCGCATCGAGCATTAACAAACATACATCGGAGCTTTCAACCGTCCTTATTGAACGCATCACGGAATAGAACTCAACATCTTCGGCAACTTTCCCTTTTTTACGTAATCCGGCTGTATCAACAAGATAAAAATCGTGCTTATATTTTTTATACCTTGTATATATCGAATCTCTTGTTGTGCCTGAAATCGGAGTGACAATATTCCGCTCTTCCCCTATGAGGGTATTAATAAGAGATGATTTCCCGACATTTGGCCTGCCGATTATAGCAAACCGGGGCAGCTCCAGTTCTTCTTCACTGCGCTTACCGGAAAATGAAGCAACCACATCGTCAAGCAAATCACCTGTGCCGCTGCCGCTGACCGAAGAAACCATGTATAATTCTCCCAGTCCCAGTGAATAAAATGCATTTGCCTCATATTGCCTTTCCTGGTTATCTACCTTGTTCACAACCAGAAAAACTTTCTTATTGACTTTTCTTAACATAGCAGCAATAGCCTCATCCAAATCAGTAATATCTCCCGTAACATCGACAATAAACAGGATTACGTCTGCTTCATCTATTGCCAGGTGAACCTGTTTCCTTATCTCTTCCTCAAATATATCGGTGCTGCTGCTGACATATCCGCCGGTATCTATTACCGAAAACTCTATCCCGTTCCAGACCGACTTGCCGTAGTTCCTGTCACGTGTTACGCCACTCGTCACATCAACAATAGCATCCCTGCTCTCCGTCAGCCTGTTAAACAGAGTCGATTTCCCAACATTGGGCCTTCCCACTATTGCCACGATATTTGCCATTGAAGAATATACTTATATTGCCATATTATCTATAATTACATCATAAATCGTACATCTCTACCTGTACCCGAAACCCCTTAACTGCCCTTCCTTATTTCTCCAGTCCTTGCTTACTTTTACAAATAATTCCAGATATACTTTTTTAGACATGAATTTTTCAATATCCAGGCGTGCCTCCTTACCCACCTTTTTTAATGCCTCCCCCCTGTGTCCGATAACTATTCCTTTCTGACTGTCACGCAATACATATATTATTGCCCTTATTTTCACCAGCTTATCGCTCTCTTTAAAAGATTCTATTTCAACCTGGACAGAATAGGGAATTTCCTGGTGATAATTAAGTATTAGTTTTTCCCTTATTATTTCAGATACAAAAAATCTCTCGGGCCTGTCGGTCAATGTATCCTCAGGATAATAGGGAGGACCTTCGGGCAGCAATTCCAGTATTGTGTCAAAAATTTTATTAATGTTGAATTTTAATAATGCTGATGCGGGTATAATTTCAGCTTCGGGCAATATTTTTTGCCATTCCGCTGCCAGCTGGTTCACTGCCTCCTGGGTAAGCAGATCGATTTTATTTATAATGAGAAGAACAGGTATATTCTTATTCCTGAACCTGCTCAGTAAGTCCTTATTTTCACCTGCTTTCTCCGCAACATCCGTAACATAAATAACAAGATCAGCATCAACAGTAGCCGATGACACTGATTTCATCATTAACTCATGCAACTTATATTTTGGCTCCAGGATGCCGGGAGTATCTGAAAATACTATCTGAAAATTATCACCGCTGACTATTCCCATTATCCGGTGTCTGGTAGTCTGGGCCTTCGAGGTAATAATTGCCAGCTTCTCCCCTACAAGTTCATTCATAAGGGTTGATTTTCCGACATTCGGACTGCCAAGAATATTTACAAATCCCGATTTATATGACATAAGCATTTAAATCTGTTTAATATATGCCGGTTTTAAAGATTAAACCTCAGTGTTAACTTATATGCAAAATTATCACTTGTTTTGCTAAATGCATACGGCCCGTACCTGAAAAAAATACCAAATCCGTATCCAATAAAGCCCGGTTTTAAAATATTATTTATAAGTACACCGCTCTCATAATATCCTTTTTCCAGGGTGTCAAACTCTATATTATTGTGCTTCCCTGGCTTGCTTAACCCTCCGAATCCTATATTTGTCACCAGTGATATATCCGGACTAAACCACCTTGTTTTGAGCAGGAGACTGCCAAAATCCTGGTTTAAATAAAGCGAAACAAACCGGTCTGACAGAAATTCATTGAGCCTCATTGTAGCGAATGAATTTTCTGTCTCGAGTGTAAATCCTTTATAGCTGCCATGACCGTTATATAATTTTGAATAAGGTATTTCACCAAAGACCCTGCCTGCCGTAAGCTGAATCTTTGATACCCCGAACATCCGGGTTGTAAAAGACTTTGAAACCTTACCCTCGATTTTTGTATAGCTGAAATCGCCATCCAGCAATGTCACTCCTTCGGTTATATTTAAATTTAAAACAGGATAACCGGTGCCAAGGGAGAATTTATTTCCATATGGTGTTTTCATAAAGCCTTCCTTAAATGAATACCTGAACCTGGCTCCAATCTCCGTATATGTAAACCGGTTCAATAATATGGCCGGATTATCACCGGAAATACCGAACATATACCCGTTTGTGGAAGCAATTATCGCATTGTTCAGGATTAATGCCGTTTTTAAGTACTTAAATGACCTGAAGCCGAACGACACTTCCCTTTCCTCAACCTTATCCATATTCTCAACCATAAATTTCCTCAGGTATTCAGAGGATAGAATGTTATTGCTTTCCAGGAAGCTGTATCCCCCTGCCTCGGCAAGATCATCCCTGTAAAGAAATGAAACATAAATCTCCCTGTCCCTTGAAAAATTAAACTTTACATTTAAGCCATACTTTAACTCCCTGTCCCTGAACCCATAAGCCACATGTCCGCCCACGCCGAGCAGCCGCGATAACCTGTCATTTGTTACCCCGCCAATGCCCAGGCGCAGCCCTTCATAACTATTATAATCAACTATTGAGCCCGCATCAATATCGAAATACCTGCCACGAATATATCCTGTAAATAATGTTTCTATCATTCCGGACGTCTGGTCAAATCGTTTTACCTCACCTATACTGTCAACAAGCCTGTATGTCTCTTTATCCTTTTCAGTCAGCGATTCCGTACGGTAATCATTCCAGAATTCCTCGTCCTTCTCACTGGCATCAGCCCTCACACCAATATAAGTACTGCTAAAATCCTCATTATCCAGATCAGGATTCAGCTTTATGTTCAGCAGGTATGATTTGCCGATGCCTGCCACCTTTTTTGCTCCCTGCCCTGTTTCGGTTTTTATGTTGTTAAATGTAAGGTTTGTGTTTAACTGTACAGGAAACCATGTTTGTCCGTCCACCAGCTCGTACTTTTGCTGTATCTTCACGGAAACCATTTCTTCTCCGTAATCGGAAGCCTCAGCTATTACATTCTGAATTGCATATTTGTACGAATTTATATACAGCACCCCCTTCAATCCGCTAAAATTTTTCCCCTCCCTGGGCCTGAACGATATTATAAATACGGTATCATTTCTTTCGGTAAATAATGTGTCTTCAAGAAGGAAAAAGTACCTGCCCTCACTGCCGGGGCTAATCGGATTGATATACTTCTTATCCGATACAGTGATAAGATTATCATAGAATGAGAATGACTGGAACTGCCTGGCCATTATCACCAGGGAAGGCTTTTTGAAGCCCGAGACCCTTGAAGCAATAATTTCAGTTTTTTCCTTGTCAGGATATTTATGCTTGCGGCTGCTTATATATTCCATGATCAGCAGGTAATGGCTGTCCGGAAAATCTTCAGCTTTTCTGACAGACAGATCTTCTTCAGGCAGATTTTCTTCAGAGAAATCTTCTTCATACAGACCCCCTGTCCCGCTTTTCCTTGCAGTCCTCTTTCCCGGCTTATTAAGTCCCGCCAGGCTGTCATCCTGCAGTGTAAAAACCATCTTGTCATAGGCTATATATGAAAATGAATTTATTTTTTCGGGGTTGTTCGGCATCCTGTTTTCCGACGCCAGTCCGATTATCCGGTTAGCCGGATTTATACCCGGGAAGACCTGCACTTCATCAATATCGTATGCTTTTGGCCTTAATTCAATTACCAGCTTATTTAAAGTGCTAAATGATCCGATGTTTAAGATCTTTGAATAATAACCCACATAACTGCATCTCAAAAATTCAGGTTTTTGAGAGGTCAGTATTTCGAACCTCCCGTCAATAGACGATACGATGCCCGTACCTTTACCGGTATATACTATGTTGACAAAGGCAAGCGGTTCTTTTGAAATACTGTCAATCACTGTTCCTGAAATACTGAAGTCCTGGCAATATATGCCGGCCGCAACAATAAAAATAAGCAGGATGGTGACTATTGATCTTAATAACCTCATATTTTTAATAACTTCCCTCAGTCATGCATGAATTATATTATTAGAAATGCCCCGAATTTACGATTATAAAACATAATTGAATACACGTGTTAAAAATAATTTGTCATAATAAATTAAAAGGATACCACCACCTGGAATCGATTTATAGCGTATAATGGATTATATATCAATATAGATTAAATATTGGATAATAAAAGTAGGTAATACATAAATTAAAATGGAAACTAAGCACATTTTTTTCTATACCATTATTTTGTAAGTTCTTAATGCTTGAAGATAAGAAATATATTTATAAGTTTGAGGCGGAGAAAAATCAGGATATAGTTTCTTAATATTTGTCAATAAAAATTCAATTTCAAATTTATAAATAGATGAAATTTCAATTCCAATCGCTCTATAAGAATTCATATAATATTTGTTAAATACTTCTTTATTTATACCCAATTTATCTGAGTTCTCTTTCCACATTTTTTCAGGGGAAGTATCAATTATATTTTTGATTTTGCCAAAACCAATTACCGCTTTAACTGGAACTGTTGCATAGATTAAAATGTAATCACCTCTTTTTACATTTGGACGATTTTTTCTTAATTCAATAGTCTTTTGCTTACTGATAATTTTATAAGCATATTCAGGTTTAATTGATATAAAGAGACATTTTAACATAATTATCACTTTACAACTAACCTATAAATATCATTAAATATTTTATAATTCACTTCCAAAGGTGATGTAAATGTATTTTTTTTACGATTATTAGCTAATAAGATGTTATTAATTATAGATAGCGGAACTATTTTTTGAAAAACTTCAGTATCGCTAAACCTTATTACTTTTATGGGATTATTTATATTCTCTTTAGCTAACTGATAAAGATCTTTCCATTCATAAATACCGTATTTTTTAAATTTATTGAATTGCTTTTTCACCAAATCAACCGACATATCATCAAGATATGATACTCCCACAATTGCTCTTTGCCGTATAAAATTTTTCTCTGAACTGGCGTACCATAATATACGTGCAGGTACTTTTTCAGTAACTGGTTTTACATTTCGATAATAGACATTTTCTCTGTTCCATATTTTCTTTGGATTGGCTCCAAAAATATTGCTAGCTGAAATATATTTATCGAATAATTGTCCTGCCCAATAAGGTTTTATTGGGATAATATAACATGGAATTTCCAAATCTGAAAATTTTAATGGATATAGTTTCCTTTCAATTTCGATAAGTAATTTTGCTTTTAATTCATTATTTTCAATTTGAGTAACTGTATTAAATATTCCTTGTCCAAAATAATCAGCTACATAGGGATATTTGTGAATTAATATTGTACTTTCCATTAATCCCTTTAATGCAATTTTACTCCAAATATTATTAACATTGATAAAACCTGAATCGCATAATATTTGCTTATAATGTTCGGAAAAATAATTATCATGTATTTCAATAAAAGGTTTTTCATTATCAATAGCAACGCTTATTATCTCCGAAATTAGCTGAGCAAATAACGTCTGAGATATACTATTTTCTACTAAACGTAAAAATAGCACTTCCACAGAGTTTTGTTTTAAAATATATCCCCAAAAAGCAATATCACCATATATTGGACAATTGACCGTTTTAATGCTGCCGTTTTTTAAATTTTGAAGAACTATGTTTATTAAATTTTTAAATTTCTTTTTTGATTCTGAAAATCGCTTATTCAAAAATTTGTTTATAAAAAATTCAATTTTTTTATTGTCAATTTTTTGTATTGTCTGAATAGCTCCTGCAAGACGTACAGGACGGTAATTTATATCATTGGTTATTCTATCAATTTTTAATATAAATTCTAGTGGATTTAGAATTGTAATATCAAATTTTTCTTGAATCTCATTTCGCTTTGATAATATTGGACCATCTCCAGTTATGAAATATTCTATTCCTGATGCTATACATTCGGCCAATTGTTTTCTGTCAGAAATATCATTAGAAGTTTGGCCAGGTAGAATATCTAAAAGAATATTTCTAATTAGTATACATTCATCCTTATTTAAACGCGCTTCTTTGAAGTTTTTCTCGATAAACTTTCGAGTATTTTCGGCTCTATCTCTTTTATTATCCCTTCGTATTTCGTTGTAAAATTCAGGAGCAAAATAGTATTCCACTTCATCAGAAAGCCAATCAGCTAATAATGCTTTCACTTCATCGTGTACTGAAGCTTGATTATCTCTCATCTTAATAATTATATTTGCATCTAATAGAACTCTAATTTTTTTTGTATTTTGCTCAGAGAAACTAAATAAATCAGTATGGTTAAAGTCGTACCACCACTTTATTAAATATTTTTCATCAATGCTACGGCTATGAACTTCCTTTTTACTAACAAATCCATAACGTTCCCATAATTTATTTGCCTCTTTATAATCTTTGCGACAACTTAATACGATACCTGCAAAAGAATGTTGAAATTTATTTTTTAATTGATCTATTAGCTTTGATGATATTTGTTTTCCTCTATGTTCGGGCTTTATACACAAATGTGCAATACTAATTTTTGAATTTCTTTTCCCTAATCGAAAAAGCAAATACCCTAATAATTCATTATCCTTATGAGCAATAATAATCCATTTTTTTCTAGCATGTTCTCTAAAGCCTCCGATAGGCATAAATCCCAAAGTATTAGAATGTTTTGTCCCTAATGCTATTACATCATCAAGAAATCTGTTATTATGATCTATGAACTCCAGTTTCATAAAATTAGCTAATTATTGATCTAGGTATTGATTGCATGGTTTTTCAATATTATCGGCGCCAACCTTCCCGCAATATGAAACGTAGCGACTTTTGGAACATTTTCGTGTTAAGATACAAAATACTTAGAGTAAATGAACTAAACCTCGGAATCCTTTGTCCCAGCTATGTTTTATATTATATGTTGAACTAAATCCGCACAGGCGGATAGCTTTTTAAAAGTACAAATAATCTTTTTC